>QMVG01000130.1 GCA_003660975.1 Microcaldota archaeon | reverse complement strand
TCTGGCACTGCCTAAGATATTGGACCTATACGGTGATTACCTCTGGTTTCTCTCTCTGGGTTTTGAAGACGTCTTTCTGAAAATTCTTTTCACGAAACTTTTGATAACATCCATTGGAACGGCTCTGGTATTTTTCCCAGCATTTCTGAGTTTCAAAAAAGCCGTGAGGAACGTGGATAAGATCTTCGGCACGGAGAGCTCTTCGTGGATATTCCCGTATCTGATACTGGGCATTTCACTGATAGTCGCATACGGTTTTGCTTCCTTCTGGGAGACACCTCTGATGTACCTCAATCAGGTGCCGTTCGGTTTGCAGGACCCGGTCTTCGGAAATGACATCAGTTTCTATGTGTTCTCAGTGCCTTTCTACAAGTACATCCTAATCATGTTTTTCTCATCACTGGTTGTGACGTCCCTCTTCACGGGCTTCGTCTATTTCTTCTCCTATTCACAGATCGGTGAAGAGGTTTCTGAAAGGGTCATGAAAAAACTGAGAAGGGTTTCTGTGGAACACTTTACAATAGTCGGCTCCATGTTTCTCCTTCTCTTGGGTTCTTGGATTTATCTATCAAGATTTGACCTTCTGTTCTCTGTGAGCGGTGCGGCCTTCGGTGCCGGTTACACCGATGTGACCGTGAAACTTCCATACCTGACATTGCTCTCAATAATTCTGATGGTTTCCGGTATAACCCTTCTCTTCAGGAAATGGGATGAGAAGTATCTCAAGTATCTGCCGGTATTGATACTTGGGATAGTGGTGCTTGGAGGTATTGCCACTTCTGTGACCCAGTCCCTGATAGTGAAACCTGACGAGTTCAACAAGGAGAGGCCCTTCATAGAGAGGAGTATTGATTATACAATAAGAGCTTACGGGCTGGATAGAATGATGGAGAAACAGCACCCGGGTAATTATAACCTCACTATGGAAGACATCAAAGAGAACTCCGCGACAATAGACAACATACGACTCTGGGACTGGAGACCGCTCCTGAAAACATACAACCAGCTCCAGATATTCAGAACCTACTATCAATTCAGTGATGTGGACATAGACAGGTACCACATTAATGGGGTTTACAAACAGGTGATGCTCTCCCCAAGAGAGATGGACACTGATAAGTTACCGGCAAGGTCCCGTACATGGGTGAACAAACATCTTGTTTACACACATGGTTATGGACTGGTGATGTCTCCTGCAAGAGATGTGACAGAAGAGGGATTGCCCGAGCTATACATAAAGGACATACCACCGGTGAGCATCTCGGATGACCTGAAGGTGGAGGAGCCGCGAATATACTACGGTGAGCAGACCGATGAATACGTGATAGTCAGGAGCGGCACGAAGGAGTTGGACTACCCGAGCGGTGAGAAGAACGTTTATACAACTTACGAGGGGAAGGGTGGTGTTGAGCTGAGCAGTCCCTTCAGAAGATTGATATACGCTCTGAAGTTCGGCGCGGTCCAGATTCTCGTCTCTGATTCGGTCAAACCCGAAAGCAGAATACTCTTCAACCGAAACATCAGGGAGAGGGTCAGAACAGTTGCACCATTCCTGATGTATGATAACGATCCGTACATGGTTCTGTCTGATGGGAAGCTCTACTGGATTTATGATGCATACACAACCACTGACCTTTATCCCTATTCAGAACCGGTGAGGGTGAATGGAAGGACCCTGAATTACATAAGGAACAGTGTGAAGATCATTATGGATGCTTACAACGGTAATATGAGGTTTTACGTATACGATGACTCGGACCCGGTTCTGAATACCTGGAGAAGAATATTCCCATCACTCTTCCTTTCAAGAGATGAGATGCCGGAATCACTCAGAAGCCATGTAAGGTATCCTGAGGATATGTTCCTTGTCCAGGCGCACATATACTCGGTATATCATATGAAGGACCCGAGGGTCTTCTACAACAAAGAGGATGTCTGGGTCATACCTGATGAGATTTACAGAGGTGGGAGGCAAAAGATGGAACCCTACTACATCATAATGCAGATACCTAATGGGGAGAAGGAAGAATTCATAGAGCTGGTACCGTTTGTGCCAAAAGGGAAACAGAACATGATCGGCTGGATGGCTGCTAGGCCCGATGAACCGAATTACGGAGAGCTGGTCACATTCCTCTTCCCGAAGCAGAAGCTGGTTTACGGACCTCTACAGGTGGAGGCGAGAATAGACCAGGACCCGGAGATATCGGAAAGAATCACTCTCTGGAGCCAGATAGGGTCTGAGGTGATAAGAGGAAACCTCTTCGTGATACCGATAGAGGATTCGATTCTTTATGTGGAGCCACTATTTCTCCAGGCATCCCAGGACGGCTCTCTCCCGGAGATGAAAAGGGTTATAGTGGTGTTCGGGAACAGGGTTGCCATGAAACCGACATTTGAGGAGGCACTGAAGGCGGTATTTTCAGGAGAAACAAGAGAAGAGACGGGAGCGCCACCGCAGGAGGAGATGACCCTGAAGGACCTTGTGAAGAGGGCCGGGGAGCTGTAT
>QMVG01000129.1 GCA_003660975.1 Microcaldota archaeon | reverse complement strand
TGGTAACAAGGTTTAAGATACCTTCGTTCATTGCGACATTGGCAATGATGAGCATTGCGAGGGGGGGAGCCTTGCTCATCACAAAAGGAATACCAATTTCGTCATTTCCAACAAGTTTTCGGTTCATAGCCCAGTATTTAGGTCCAATCAGTGTCTTGACTATAATAATGTTCGTCTTTTTTGGATTCGCCCAGATTCTTCTCTCTTTCACAATTTTCGGGAGGAGAGTCTACGCAATCGGGGGCAATGAGGAGGCTACCCGCTATTCTGGAGTTCAAGTAGATCGCGTGAAGCTTATCGTTTTCGCTCTTTCCGGACTCTGTGCAGCTCTGGGCGGTGTTATGATGGACGCGCGGCTTGACGCAGCGTATCCCGTGGCTGGCGAGGGCTATGAACTTGACGCAATCGCGGCTTGCGTTCTCGGCGGAGTTAGCTTCACAGGCGGTGTGGGATCGACAGCGGGGACTTTTATGGGTGCACTGATTATGACGGTTTGGGGCAACGTGATGAACATCCTTCGGATCTCACCATTTTATCAATACATCGTAAGAGGGTTAGTGCTGGCATTAGCCGCTATGTCGCTTGCTCGCGGAGTCAAATTTGCGAAGTGACTCTACACGTGAAAGGGGTTACCACATGGAGCGAGCGCAAATTTTGGCCATCGATATCGGCACGACAGGGACGAAAAGTGTCGTTTTTGATGGCAGGGGGAATCCTTTAGCCAGCGCTACACGTGAATATTCTGTAGATATCCCTTACCCCGCTTATGCAGAGCAAGACCCGAACCTGTGGTGGGAAGCGGTTGTTTCCACGGTCAAGGAGGTGTTGGCTTCACCCCGAGTACGCCGGGAAAGAATAGTCGGAGTGGGTCTTTCTGGGCAAATGCACACAAGTGTGCTACTAGATAAGCACAACGAGGTTTTACGCCCAAGCATCACGTGGATGGACCAACGCAGCGTTCAAGAAGTCGAGCGGCTGAAGCAAGAGTTTGGGATTAAGGAACTTCTGAGGATGACTGCGAATTTTCCCGCACCTATGTACACTGCATCGCATCTGTTGTGGATCAAAGAACACGAGCCAGATGTCTATAGAAGGATACGCAAAGTTTTAGTCGCGAAAGACTACATCAAATTCCTGCTGACTGGGGAATTCTCAACTGACCCCTCAGAAGCAAGCGGTACGTATCTCTTCGACGTTATCAACCTTAGATGGGCTCATGATCTCGTCCAATACCTCGGCCTTCATATTGATTCGCTTCCCTCCCTCTCAGAGTCCACAACGGTTATCGGCAAAGTTACGCCGGAAGCAGCCCGTGTTACGGGTATACCTGAGGGGACCCCAGTCGTAGCAGGAAGTGCCGACCAAGCAGCGGGAGCTATTGGAGGGGGAGCTGTCGAAGAAGGCCGGGTAAGTTCCTTGATAGGCACGGCCGGTGTTGTGGCTGTATGTTCTAGACGGCCTCAAGCCGATCCAGAGTTACGCATGTTGTGCTGGGCCCATGCGGTTCCAAAGCTGTGGCAGATTTTAGGGGTCATGCAAACAGCCGCAGCTGCTTTAAAGTGGTTCCGCGACGCCTTCGGTGAAAACGATGACTACGCCAAATACGATTTAATTGTAGAGCAAGTGCCCCCTGGAGCTGGCGGGCTCATTTTCTTGCCTTATCTAATGGGGGAAAGGTCGCCGTATTGGGATCCCAAAGCGAGAGGTGTCCTTTTTGGGTTAAGACTCTATCATCGCAAGCCTCATGTCATCCGTGCTGTCTACGAGGGCGTAGCGTACGGGATTTCGCATCTTAGTGGAATTATGAGACAAATGGGGATCCCTGTTAATGAAATTCGTGCGCTCGGTGGAGGTAACAAAAGCACAATATGGCGCCAAATCCAAGCCGATGTAACCGGGATACCTGTACTATATCCAGACGCTCTCGAAGGAAGCGCTTTTGGAGCCGCAGTGTTGGCAGCGGTTGGCGTTGGGCTTTTCGCGACGATTCAGGAAGCCACAGAGAGGCTCGTAACCATTGTGGATCGGCGGGAACCGGATCTCAATGCTCACCGTGTTTATTCAGCTATGCATGAGATCTATGTTTCTCTATACACCGCCAATAAGGAGTTATTTCAAAAACTAGATGCGATTGTCGCTGGTCGCACGGGGACCAATTGTAATCCTCAGGTGCGCCCCTAGAATGGAACCACCCGGAGTGCTAAGAGTCGAAGCAGGCATCGGACGTGGCGCCACAGAAGGAGGTGCGCGGTGAAGACCAACGGAACCAGGTACAGGCCGGCGTTCGAGCTCCAGGTGGTATTGGAGGCACTAAAAGGCCGAGGGGGAAGGAGGCTGAGGCCCAGGTGGCCCAGACCTACGGGTGCACCCCGTCACCCTGGCCAAGTGGAAGCGCCACTAGCTGGAACACGGGGCAGAGATGTTCGGGGGCAAGCCAGGAACGTTAGCCGAAACTGGAGCCAAAAGTGGTTCCGCTGCAAGGGCGCAGGCCTGCTGGAAATGCTAGCCTAC
>QMVG01000128.1 GCA_003660975.1 Microcaldota archaeon | reverse complement strand
TTGTAAAGCCCTGCACATCGATCGTTGCCAGGGCCGTGCCGCTGTTCCTGATCTGGAATGACTGAGAGGCATTGGAGCGTTTGGTTGTCGTGGTGCTCCAGCTGCTTGGCTGGACGGATATCTGGGGACTCAGGGTGTCCCGTACGCGCATGGTCACCCTCACGTAAAGCGCCTCGCCCGAAGAGTTCACCACAATGTCGCCGGCGAAGTCGCCTGGAGTGGAAGTGTTGACGTCATCTACGATGAGTCTGACGGTCTGGCCGGCTGGAATGTCGACGTTGAAGCCTGTTGATGCGTTAGATCCGAACGAGAGAAATGAAGGATAGGTAATGGTTGCCGTCCTGCCGGAGGCCCCTGAGTTGTGGAGATAGAATACCTTATCCGGAACGGGGTCTCCAGTTTCAATGTAGCCATAGTCGCCAATCGTCCAGCTGGTGGGGGTGATGTTTAGAGATGTGTCTGCCACCAGAAACCAGGAGTCGTCCCTCGCTGAGAGGTAGAAGGCTGAGACAGAGTAGTTGCCCGTCTGGGCGTTGGAAGGCACTGTTATGGTCAGGGAGAACTGCCCCGACGGATCGGTGGATACGAGCCTCTGGAGAAACAGCGACCCGTGTGGATTCAGGATCGTCAAGGTGACCATCTGGCCGCCGATGCCCGTCCCGCCGTAGGTGAGCGTCCCTGCAATGGTCACCGGGTCGGTTCTGTAGACCGTCCCGCCGGATGGAGATGTTAGCTGCAGTACTAGTGACTGGCATGATGCCGGCGCGAGGATGACGGCTAGGAGGAGTACCCCCGCACCTGCCAGAAGGAGACGTGTCGCTTCACCCAAGGTCCACACCCTACCTCCTGATCAAGGGGCCGGCTCTACCCAGAAGGTGTGGACGAATGGGTCTGCAAGAACCTTGACCCCTCCGCCCAGACTGTCGAAGGCATAGACCGTCGCGTTATACATAGTCGGGCTATCTATCTCAAGGCCAAGGTACCATCCTGGCCATATAGTGACCTCGTCCCCTGGAGGCAAGACGAGCTGGTAGCCGATGTAGCTGTATGCTTGAACCGGGGCTCCGGTGGCATCTTCGACGTTGACCACCGGTATAAGTGTGATAGGAGTGCTCCACTGGTTCGAAAGCACTATCCTAAGGTTCATGACGTCTCCCTCCGTGAAGTTGTTGCTCGCAGAGTAGTAGGTTAGATTCGTCATGTTCACCCTCAGCCAGCTGCTGACCGACTCGACTAGGATCGGGTAGGATACCTCCACGGTCTTCGTCTTCACGTTGTTGGCAGTATCGGCCTCCAAGCTAAAGTTGGCGTTCTGGACCGCTGCTCTCAGGGTGAAGGTTCCCTGCCCAGAAATAGAGGGTATGCTCCTGTTCCAGAGGAAGGTTACGTTGACCGACTCGCCGGGCAGGAGGTCGAACGTCGCTCGGGACAGGTTTGGGCAGAGAACGTTGTTCACCGTGAGATTAGCCGAGATGTTGTACTCCACGAAGGAACCGAGATTTCGGTACTCGACCTTTAGCGGAGGCACGTTCACGTAGTTTGGGTTTAGCTCGTCGGCTACATGTATGGCCTCCACGGCTATGTCGTGCTCCGGCTGGGTTATGTTGGCCGTGGCGGTTATGTTAAGCTTGGGCTCGTCAGGATCGTTTGTCGTGATGACAATGAATCCGGTCTGGATTCCCTGCTCGGAGGTGTCAAAAGTGGCTCGAAAGCCCTTCGAAGAGCCCTGTGTCAAGGTGAAGGGCGAGGTGTCGTTGATCGAGATCTTTCCCTGTCCGACACAGGTCCCGGTTAGTGGAACTGGACCCACGTTCGTGATCTTGAAGTCCTTGTACTGTATGCTGCCCTTCGTTATGTTGCCGTAGCTCCAGTTGTGGTTGCTAATGATGAGATCGGGATCCAACCCGTAGGTGTCCGATCCATAGACCCCTGAGCGTCTGAAGTCGTTCTTGAAAGTAGGCCACCCTCTCTGGGAGGAGGATGTGGTGGTGGTCGACTTGAAGAGACCCGTCTGGGTGGTCGCAGTCATGAAGAAGACGATGTCGTTCAAGCCGTCGCCGTCGGAGTCGAAGACCAGTGGAGCCTGCCCCGTGTTCTTCCAGCCGGAGCCGACCGACCGGTGGTAGTACAGCCCGCTCCACTTGAAGACCCTGAGCTGGTCGTCGCAGACGATGACCTCGGGGACGCCATCGGCATCTATGTCGGCGATGGCAGGCGTGGCTGTCAGCTGCCAACCGGGGTTGTTCGTCCAGGTGTGTACGTTTCCCCTCCAGTCAATGGCATCGACGGCCGTACCGAGGCCTGCGACGATTATCTCGAGGTATCCGTCGCCGTTGAGATCGGCTGCCACCGGTGAGGCCTTCACGTTCAAGCCGGTAGCGACGACCTTCTTTGACGTTCCGTCGTCCCCAGAAAGGTAGCAGACCCGACCGTCGCTTGTCACGACGACGACTTCGACTAGCCCATCGGCGTCGAAGTCCCCCATTATGGGCGAGCTCCAAGCGCCGGAGGGAAGGGTTGCCTGCCACTCGACGCCCCCGGTCTCGTT
>QMVG01000127.1 GCA_003660975.1 Microcaldota archaeon | reverse complement strand
ATTGAGGGAAGGAGTGGTAAAGGGGAGACGCCTCAAGCAGAGGAACTAGCGCAGGAGGTGGCGATCGGGTAGGCTATTCCTGGAAGGGGCCCCAATTTACACCACTTCCTGGGGCATAACCGGTGTTTCACTAAGAGCTGCTACTTCTGCGACAGCCTAGGGCAGCGGGAGAGTCTAGATCTCTTCCTGTCAATTGAAGAGAGCACAAAATATAGTTATGCTGCAACAGGTACATCTACGATGGGCAGGATAAGGAGGCGAAGGTGTGGCGATCTATCCCCGTAGGTTGCGTAAGCTTTTTACTTTTGAGTTGCACTTTCTATGCCGAGTCTGAGGATATCTCACTTGACAGACATTACCAACTTTTGGCACTAAAACATGTGCCAACACTGTTCCATCAGGTTGGCACCACATTTTTCCCGGTTAACGTCTGCTTTGACGAAGACTACCTGGCAAGCAATAACCGCGCCTTTTACGACGGACATAGCGGACAGTGGAATAAGCCATGGGTATATATTCACATATTAAGAGACACGAGCAGTGGCAAGATTTATATACAATATTGGTTTTATTACGTTTACAACTTTTACTTCACCGGGAGCCATAATGATGATTGGGAGTTGCTGGTTGTTATCCTAGATCGCAATGAAACTCCCTTAGAAGTATGGTTTGGTTGGCACGGTTTTCTACACAAGGAGCTTTGGAGTTCAGTGGAAAAAACGGTTAGCAGTTCTACGCATCCAACAGCATTTGCAGATGCTGGGAGTCACGCTATGTATGCTCACTGTCCTCATCCATTGTGGTCGGGAGATAAATTTACAACCTGGGAAGAAATACTGCATAATCATTATTATACCTTCCTTGGTCGAGAGATTGAAAGAGCTTTTGAAGGGGAAACCCTAGCACCAATTTCCGTGATAGAAGCTGCCGGGTATACTTTACTCTACAGGCGAGTTGTTCCTGTATCAGGAGACGTTGCGCTTCCCACCACTTATGGGGAACCCGACACCGGTTTCTCTCCCATTACGGCCCCGTGGATGAGATCTATTTGGAATGTGCCCGAGCAAAACACGTATTGATTGTAATTGGTAGAGAGGGCCGGGGATGTAGCGTTTAAGTGGCCTCTGCAGTGGACCCCTGAATTTGGACACCCCCTTTAGAGAGACGGAAGTTCACGGCGCAGTTCAAGGCCAAGGTAGTCCTGGAGCTGCTTTCCGACGCCAAGACTCCAGCCCAGGCTTGCCGCCACAACCAGCATGGCATTTAGTTCGGTAACCAACCTACCTTCCGCAGTGTCTGGTTCGGGAACATCCACTCCAACATAACGAACCCGCACTTCGCTTCCTACAGCAAGCTCGGCCGCCAAATCATCGGGCATGGATTCGATGAGGACATCAATGGTATCGCCGTCCCCCACATTGATTACTACAGCCTCGATGGCCGGAAGAGGGTAGGGAGGCAACGCGAAGCTCAGCCCTGCCAATGCACTGACATGCAGAACCACCAGCTCCAATCTGTGCATACAACCTCCTTGAGCTCACTTTAGCGCAAGGGAAAGTCATCTGGAGCCAAGGGAGGCTCTCTGCAGGTGTAGGGCCGGGCTTGGGAGGTGACCCCCAGGCCAGTGCAGCGGCTTAGGGGTGCCCGGCCCGGCTATTGTGGCGTTTGTGCCGCTAGTGGGCAAGTCGAGCCCACCACGGATAACGGGCAGCTAGTGGGAAGGGGCGATTTATAGATCACCCGTGAGCTTCTTCGGTTCGACCATACTCTCAAGGATTAGTCAGTTCTTGATTTGGGTTTTGAGAAATCGTAGTAGTCCCAATTTTCACCTAAGCCTGGGCTTAGGATTCCACCTCCTGGACCGGGGATCGGAAGTGTAGTTATAGCATCCCAGTCTCCAGGGAAAGTGAATATGGATATCTGGTGCCACCTGGTCTCTCTGTCGAGCCTATACAATAGGAATACTTCGTAGCTCTGGCCAGCCTGAAACCTGAACTCATAGGTATCCCCTTCGGAGTTCCACCATCCGGCTACATGGAAGACCAAAATCCGCTCTTGTGTAGAAACCGGGCGTAGTAAAATAGAGCTACGCAAGGCAGACAGCTCTCCTCCTATAAGAGAGGGACTCATCTCTGTATATTCCCCCGCGAGTAAAAAGGATATTCCAAAAACTGCTTCTGATCGCTGTCCCTCCCGTAGAGGAACAAGCAGTAACTGAATATCCCGCACCAGTCTAGAGTGCCTGCCTGTATTTGTCCATACCAGCGGAATAAACAGGTGATCAGATGGAAATGGTTCCAGCCCTCGGATAAGGCCGACTCCCGTGGGAGGCAAAACCTCTACATGCCCCTTCCATGTAAGCTGGGCTATCCCTAGAGCCAGTCCTCCAAATGCCGCAAGAACAACAGCTGCGTTAAAAATAAGCCCGTCTTATTCACGGGGGTAGAGAAAGAAGGACAGCGTGCCTCCGTTCAGGTATGGGTTATCATGCCTGAAACACCACAAAAAGGAGGCACGCTGTGGGTGAAAAGCTTACCTTGTTTTGTCCCACCTTCAACCGGTCCATCCGCATCGAGGCCAGGCCGGAGCGCT
>QMVG01000126.1 GCA_003660975.1 Microcaldota archaeon | reverse complement strand
TCTCATCCAGCGTGTCTCGTCTACAGCGCAGGGCCACACCCCGAAGGGCGGCACCATCCCGGTGGACACCGCTGGGATGAGGAAAGAGGCGAGGGCAGCATTTCGGGTCGAGCGGACAAAGCCGCAGACTCCAAGAGCTACACCCCCGCCTCCAATCCATAGTACCACAAAATCCAATGGTAGACCCCACGTTGTCCCACGTTGCACGTTCGCTCGATTAGAAGGGAATATTGCTTCCATTAAGATGATATTGATCACCGATGTCCTCCGCCCAAATGTCAGGGTGGTGTTCAATGAAGCTGGCCATCATATCTATACATTCAGGTATATTTAAAACTTTTATCTGCACACCGCGTTTTTGTAAATATTCTTCAGGACCTTTGAAGTTTATGTTGTCGCCGATGACCACTTTTGGTATTCGATATAACAGAATCGCTCCACTGCACATTTCACATGGTGATAAGGTTGTATAAAGAGTAGCCTTCCGGTACTCATGGGGCTTGAGCCTACCGGCATTTTCAATGCAGTCCATTTCAGCATGCAGAATAGCACTGTTTCTTTGAATACGCTGGTTATGTCCTCGACCTACTACAGCGCCATCGATCACTAATACTGAGCCTATGGGTATCCCCCCCTCTGCCCAGGACAACCTGGCTTCTTCCAAGGCAATTGCCATAAACCTGTCCATGGATGACACCTCAAATCACATCATAATAGTCGACTAGTAGAACGTCAATCACGAATGCAATAAAGTTTGAGAAAGCAAAGATTGCCAGTGGTACTGGAGTGAAAAAGGTTGTCCCGGGAAAGTGCGAGAGAAGGGCCACTATGCTTATTACAAGCATGAAATTTAGAACCGCCCAGGGCCATGGAATAAGCTCTCTTTCACATATAGTCCAAATTTTACCTATGGCCCATTGTGACAATATCCAAATAATGTCACATCCGTATAAAGCGATAGTAATCCATGGAAAAACATTCCCAGATGAGGGAGAGAAATAACGGCACGTATAACCCAAGCCTATCAAAATAAGTGATTGAAGTATGATTACAAACAAATCATAAAACCAAACGAGTCCTGGCATATAAAGTAGCGATTTGCTTATCAGGTGTAATTGATTGCCTATGAAAAATCGCATGCTTGTTAGAAAGAAAATCCCTATCGCTACCCCAATGTAGACTTTTGAGCTCATAGGGTCGGACTGAAAAGTGTGTATTGCAGAAGATACCATCTCTTGATAAGCGATTCCTATAAGCAATGTGATAAAGAAAGATGACAATAGATTCCGCATCTCAGCCTGCTTATTAGCCTTACCCCCCCCAGCTTTTTCGCAACAATTTGCCTCTTTCAACCTTCCTTTTTCGCAACAATTTACCTCCCTTCTCAACCTTCCAGATTTCCCGCTTTTGTGTACAGTTTTTACATGGAGGGATACTTCCAGCAAATTGACGTTATGAGTCGGATGCTCACCATACTCGAACCGGGAACTTCGGGCTTTTCCGTAGGCTTTCAAAAGCTTGGGATGCTCATCCAAAGGGTACTTACCTTTGTCGTCAACAAGTGCATTTAGACACACTCCACCTACATTCCAATCAACCAACCAAAGTTCTCCTTCATGTTTTCTCCCCAATGCAAAACATATTCTTGGTCTTTCAAGCCTCTATGAACAAGACCATCGAAAGGGAAAGGGACCATAGCTACAGTGTATTCTCCCGGCCACGGTTCCCCAAATATGCAAAGGACCATTATCCCCGTTTCTTCATACAAATCGTCCACAAGCTGCTCCAGCCTATTTAGTCTCTCTTCAGGAAAATCAGGCGGTTTGACTTCAACCCAAATCTTCACTTTGCCGAGCAAATAGAGTAGAAAATCTGGTAGAAATGGGCCGTGTGGGAGTCTAAATCCCTCCGCTTCGTAGCGGTATTTGATGCCCAGCACATCAAAAATACAGCCCAGCGGGCTTCAAGGCGTGATCGGAACTTGTATCCCCGATAGTAAGTTTCCAAAGGCCGCATAGCTACCAAATAATTTTATCTGAGTAACGAAGCGGGTCAAATCGATGTTCTCTAATAGCGGAGGCAAGGGAGAGGAATGGTGTTGGGTCTTCACTTTTTAATCTCGGTGCCCTGGCTCACGCGAAACAACAAGGGGGGAATCCTAATCTCCTTGGATCCGTAAGCGCCGAGCCCGCTTGGTGCGGCGGGGGATAGACCTGTCCAGGACAGCGGGACTCTTGCGGGACGAGCTCTCAGCCGATCCGGAACCTGACAGGCCCCCCAAGTGTAAAAAAATGGGGGTGAGTGTGATGAGATCCTTGCCCGTGCTTTTCGGCATTGGTGTGGTTTTGCTCTTCGGCCTCGCGGCCTTCTCTGACGGGATCATAATCCCGGTCCCGCCGCCCGGGGTCCCGTCACCGGTGGAGACGCCATGGCTCACCATCCTCTACCACCACGTGACGGTCCGGATCGAGGGCGGGGTGGTCGTCACCCATGTGGATCAGGAGTTCCGCAACGACCCCCCGTTCCCGGTGGAGGGGACGTACCTGTTCCCGCTGCCACACGGGGCGGTGGTGCAGGATTTCGTACTGTGGGTGGA
>QMVG01000125.1 GCA_003660975.1 Microcaldota archaeon | reverse complement strand
TGCTTTGGTACCGTATTTCCTTTTAACGGGCATCGAGACTAATTTACAGCCCCGGAAGGATTTAGTCAAAGCCTGCGATCACGGAAAGCATGGTATAAGGAAAGAGGCGGGGGCAGCATTTCATGTCGAGCGGACTAAGTCACAGACCCCAAGAGCTACACCCCCGCCTCAAACCCATAGTACCACAAAATCCAATGGTAGACCCCCTCTGCCCCCTGTTGTCGAGGTGGGGTTCACCATCGGGGAGGGCAGTGTGACCGTACTGCTCGTGCGGCTAGTCAGCGGAGCTTGGCGGGCCTTGGAGGTGAAGAGGGAGTGATACGACGTATGGTTACCCAACTTGGAGAACGGGCTAGCTGAGGAAATAAACAGGGGCAGCCTCCCGGGCCGGTGGTCGAGGCCTCGGATCCCAAGAGCCACCCCCGCCTCAACTCCCTATTGCCGTGTCCCTAGCCGAGCGGCGGGTCCATAAATCCGATGAAGACCCCTATACCTACCGTGGGCTAGGGAGGGAGTAACACGCCGGACCCCACTTCATAGGTCGCTGTAGCTGTTTTGGTAATGCCACAGTTGTCGGTCGCTGTTAAAGTAAGGATTCGATCTCCCAAAGGTTTACCTGCTGTTCCAGTGTATTGATAGGTTCCAGGACTGAAAAGCTGATTACTAAACAGAGTCTGGGTTGCTCCTGTGGGGAGCCTAAGTGTTAAGGTTGCCTGGACGTATTTATTGAATCTAACGAACACAGTAACGATTTCACCCTCAGCATATGTGGTTTTATCAGTCCATACGGATATTTGGAGCTCGGGGTAACAGCCGCCACCACCTCCTCCACTGCTTACCGTTATAGTCGCGGTAGAACTACTGGTGGCACCACAGTTATCTGTTACAGTGAGGGTTACTGTGTATGTCCCTGGGGCGTTGTAGAGATGCGTTGGGTTTCTCTGATTGGAAGCCGCTCCGTCTCCGAAAGTCCATTGCCATGAGGTGATACGCCCGTCGTCATCGAAGGATTGGTCAGTGAAATTGATGGTGTCGCCTACTGTGGGAGAGACTGGGGAGAAGACGAAACTTGCGACGGGGGGTCTGTTATAGAGGCAACAGCCGCTGAGAATTAAAAGCCCGCCAACCAACGCTAGAGCCCGCATTTTCTTCACCTTTTTCACCTCCCTAAGATCCCGCCTTTGTACCTGTTACCTTTTTCACAGAGGGTTCTCCGGTGACCGGCTCTATCTCGCCCCAGACGTCGTAAATGACGTAGATATCCCACCTCCCTTCTCGCATGGATTGGAACGCTATAGACAGCTTGCCATCCTCGTGTACTTTTGGCCTCCACGTAGGCCAAATATCATCCGCAGTGTGGCGGGTCAAAGGTTTCTCCTCGCGGGTCCAAGGGTTGACGATGTATATGTCCCAATTGCCGTCCCGGTCGGTTTGAAAGGCGATCCACTGACCATCCGGAGACCACGAAGGACGTTCGTCTCTCCCGGGATGTGCAGTTATCTGCTGTATTTCTGTCCCGTCGATCTTCATCAGATAGATATCTGTGTCACCACTTACATCTACAGTGAAAGCGATGTGCTGGCCATCCGGCGAGACCGCAGGGCTAAATATAGGATACTGACTATACGTTAGCTGTGTCCAGGTTTTAGTCGGTACTTTGATTCGGTATAATTGTAAAACCTTTACATAGGCATCTGATGAAAGCAGTACATCGTAATTGCCGGCTTCGTCCGATACCGGCACCCAACAGGGATGGAGATTCCTACCGTTAGGGCGATATGTTATTCTCGTGTGGGTTTTGCTGTACACATCAAAGATGTATAGATCTCCGGTGGATTGCCCGTGGCGATTAGAAATATATGCCAACTTTCTACCGTCAGGTGAACAGCTTGGATAAACGTCCTGGAAAGTATCGGTGGTTAGTCTGGTCACCATTTCTTCAGCAAACTCTTCAGGAGGCACACGGTAAAGCTCGGCTGTATTCGAGGATCGGAATGTGTCTCTATTTGAAACAAAATAGATCCATTCTTCTAAAGTTCCATCTGGCCGTTCCTCGATGCCCCAAGAGGGCATTGTGTTGTAGATTTCTGGATAGGATTTTGGTTGGCGTGGTATTAGAGACGTCAATCCAAATATAAGAACTCCTATAAGAACTACAATTAACAGATCCTCAATGGTCACGCGCACCACCTCCGTATACAGTTGGATGCGTTCATTTTATTTAGACAGTTTTTAATCACCTATGTTTCCAGCTCCCACCTCCTCGGCGAGCTTTTCCAAATCGAGCGAGACCAGTTTGGCCTTGAGGGGAACGCCCTGCTTGTTCCAGCCGCGGGCCTCGTAGTAGTCGTCCAACATGGCCTGAAGCTCCTCATAGGAGACCCGGTCGCCGGCGGATGGCCCCTCCGGGATCGGCTCCTCCATAACCCGCTTGGGAAGATGATCATCGTCCCGGGAAAAGCCCTCCCGCACGTTGAACGCCCGCGCCAGGTTGTACACCCGCTCCCCCACCGTTAGGAGCTCCCCGGCGGAAAGCTCAAGGCCGGTCTGCGCCTGAACCAGCTCCGGCAGGCCCTCCAGGAAGAACATGTGCCGGGA
>QMVG01000124.1 GCA_003660975.1 Microcaldota archaeon | reverse complement strand
TCTTTAGGGTGATGATTAAATTAAAGCATGAAAATTCATAATATAAACCGGACTGCTGATTCCAGATTTCGAGAGGTTTTGATTTCTCACAGGCTCTAAATTTTCACTTTAAGGGTTATTATATTAAAACCAAGACGCCGGGGCTGGGCACTTATAATCGAATTATAAGATCACAAAAAAATTATAAATAGAATGCAGGCAAGGTAAGACCATGGACATCGACATCCACAACTATCGCTACCGGCTTGCAAGAGAAGAGGATCTGCTTAGAAGATCCAGAATCAACGAGAAAAACAAAAAGCTGATTCTGAAATTCAAGAAAGAGCTCAGAGCGCAGGGGATTAGTATAGCTAGAATTGCAAGATACTTCTCAAATAGTTAACAAACCTTTTGAAGAGTGGAAGAGATGAGATTATCGAGGTTCTGAACGAGATCGAATCCAGGAGACTACACAACCCAGACAAAAAACGAGTTCAGGAAGGGAATGAGGAAGTTCTTCAGGTGGCTGAAAGGAGAGGACTGGAGGCCTTTGAAAGTATTGAAGGGAGACAAGAAGGACGACAGAAAACCGCAGATCCTGCATGAAGAGGAAATCAAGAGGATGATTGAAGCGGCAGAGCACCCCCGCGATAAGGCCTTCATAGCAGTTCTGTATGAAGCCGGGCTGAGAATAGGAGAGATAGCAAGCCTAAGGCTGGAGGATGTTACATGGAACGATAAGGGTGCTTTAATCAGGGTGAGGGGCAAGACGGGAGAGAGAATAATCCCCATTGTCATAGGAGCATCCTATCTCAGGAGATGGTTGGAGGTTCATCCGGGTGGAGAGCTGGTCTTCTGCAGCATAAGCCAGAGGAACTTCAAGCAACCCTTAAGCTATCAAACTCTGAGAAAGATAATAATCGAGGCAGCAAAAAAGGCAGGAATAAAGAAAAAAGTGCATCCCCACATGCTTCGGCATTCGAGAGCTACCAAACTCGCCACGATCTTCCCAGAAGCCATCCAAAACCAGTACTTCGGCTGGGTGCAGGGAAGCGACATGCCCAGAATATACCACCATCTCTCCGCAAAAGATCTCGAGAAAGCAGTGTATGCTATGTACGGAATCAAAAGTGAGGAAGAGGAGGTTATCAAGCCAGTCGAATGCCCGAGATGCGGCCACATTAATGCTCCCACAGATAAATACTGCAGCAGATGTGCCCTAATCCTTGACGAGAGTGAGAGATTAAAAATGGAGATGCTGGAAGGAAAGAATGCTATGAATTTGCTTTCCAAGGCTATGGCAAGGGAAGATTTCTTTGAGAAGCTTGAAGAAATGATTGCCTTCGTTGAAGAGATGAGGAAGAACCCAGAGATCATGAAGATGGTCATGCAGCTTAAACGCGGGCGGTGAAGTTTTACTTCTACCTAGTAGATCTTTTCCAATGGCAGAAGGTATCTTTAAAATCTTTAGAGCTTTCCGATTGCTCGCAGGAATAGCTGGCCCTGGTTTACTAAAATACAGTAAGTTGTAATAAGTTACCCACAAAGAGACTGATTTAGAATGTTTTTCAATTATTAACTTGTAAACGTATTACTCCTACGGATTACTTCAGTCGATTAACAATAACTGTTTTCACAGATTCTTGGGCTGTTGTTCTTTGTTATGTATGTGATGATGCTCGGTATCAATGTGTTTTTAAGGTTATGCGGAATGAAAACTAGGATCAAAGAATTCCGGGCCAGATATGATTTAACCCAAGAAGAACTTGCCAAAAAGGTGGGGTTAGAAGAGAGACTGGTATTTCTTTGGAAAGGAAATACAATCCACTTTAAAATTATTTTATATTTTATAATATCGCAAAAGTTCTAAAATCGAATATAGAAGATGTGTTTATCTTCGAAGAAGATTGAATCCGTCAAGAGTCATCCTCCACCCTTGTTTAAAACTTTGTTAATAATTGTGCCAGAACAGAAGCTAAGGTTCTATTAATACCATGGCTAATCCAAGCACCAAAGATATTTTTTGATTTATACAAAAGATAGCATAGTAACGTACCTTGAACAAATACAGGAATCATTCTGAACATAGTAAATTCTGGATGCCATGAAAATGCAAGAATCATTGAAACGATGTATGAGAGTGCCAAATTTTTAGTGTTTTTCAATGCAAAAAAGAAAAAAATTCCTCTAAACATGAATTCCTCATTAAAAGCATCGAAAAATAAAGGAATACTCCATGTTAGGAATGGGGGCAAGAAAATTGATCCTGTGAGTGAAAATATTATTGCATTGGTGATCGATGTAATTAGTAGAATACCAAAACCAAGGAGAAGGCTTAATTTTAATCCGTTTATGGTTATACCAAAGTCACTTAATCTATACTTTCTCAATTTTATGACTACAAGTCCTGGTAAGACAAATAAGATTGTTTTTGCAAGAAAATAAAAATACCATTGAAAACTTCCCTCTGGTAGATTACTTGTGATAATTCCATAGAAAAAAGTTGCGGGAAGTATCATCAATAACACGTCCAAGTATGGTTGAAATTTCCTTTGTTTGACAAGTCCAAACAATATTAAAATAAATGCAGGGATTAGTTGGAGAATTGTTAAATGCAGCATCATAGCT
>QMVG01000123.1 GCA_003660975.1 Microcaldota archaeon | reverse complement strand
ACATATTTTTGATCGACCTAGACCCGGGCGATTCCCTAAAGGACGAAAAGGGCTTCATGTTGACGAAGAAGGTGGCCCTGGCATCGTACGAGCTTCTTAAAGAGCTGGGGATCGAGCCCATGGTCAAATTCAGCGGAAGCAGGGGCTTCCAGCTGGTTTGCTCCTTGGACAATTCCGGGCTGAAGGGGGACATCTTCGACCTTTACCGCAGGATGATAAGGGCCTTTCAGGTAAGGTTGGAGGAGAAACTCAAGCAAGAGGACATGCCCAGGCCTCCACCATATACCACGAGCCAGGTAAAGGACCGTAGGGCGAGGTCCAACCTAATCCTGGTCGACTGGAGCTCGATGAAACCTATGGGCGATTACAGGGCTCCCTTTTCGATACATTATAGGACGGGTCTGGTATCCCTGCCCTTGAGACCGGAAAAATTGTGGGGTTCAAGAAAGAAGACGCCGAGCCGCTGTCGCTCCTGAAAGCCGAAATCGGGACGTGGCCTTCCTTCAGACCACAAAGCCCGGAGGGGCTCATTTCGTTGCTTAAGGGATCCGATAAAACGGTCGGGTTCTGGTAGTTCGGTACGAAGTCAACCTACCTCTTGTATTTTTTTAGCAGCTGTCTAGCTATTATCATCTTCTGCGCCTCGCTCGTCCCCTCGGCTATCTCTAACGCCTTTGCATCCCTATAAAGCCTCGATACCTTGACGCTGCTCGATAAGCCCCACCCTCCCATCACCTGGATGGCTAACCTAGTTGCTTTGACTGCCAGTTCGGAGGACAATAGCTTGACCATCGACGCCTCGGCTACGGGGATATCCCCCCTTTCTATCCTAGTGCCCAGCTCATCTCTGAGGGCCCTTACAGCCTCGAGCTCCGCCGCTATTTCGGCCAAGGGGAAGCTAATTGCCTGGTTTTCGAAGATAGGCCTACCGAACGACTTCCTCTTTAAGGACCATTTCACTGCTTCCTCTAGGGCGCATTTTGCGATGCCGATGGCGATGGATGAAAATGGTACCCTTCCCAGGGCCAGTCCCTTAACGGCTAGGATGAACCCCTTCCCTTCAGATCCGATAATTCGGTTCTTATGGACCCTTACGTTCTCGAACTTTAAAATGGATACCCCAGCTCCCCTAGAGCTCATCAAATCCAAGGGCTCCGTCGATGCGACCCCGTCCTCCTTTTCAACCAAAAATAGGGTTAGCCCCTTATGCCCTTCCTGCTCCCTAGTACGGGCAAGCACTACGAATAGCCCGGCGTAGATTCCGTTGGTGGCTAGGGTTTTAACTCCATTCAATACATAGAAATCCCCTTCTCTGGTGGCTTTCAGCTCCACGGCGGCCAGATCGGTTCCGGATTTAGGCTCGGTAAATGGGAGGGCGAGGATCCTCCTTCCTGTAGCTATTTCCGGAAGGTAACGTTCCTTCAAACCATCGCTACCGAATTTGAGCAAAATATCATAGGCCATACTGTGCAGAAAGATAACGTGGGCTATACTCGGACATTCCTTACTCACCAATTCTAATACTTCTAAAAATCCGTTCACCGATATGCCCTTCCCTCCATACTCCTTAGGGATCGTCAGGCCGAAGAGGCCCAGCGAAGCCATTTCCCTAAGAAGCTGCTCTGGAATCAGGTTCCTTCGGTCTATTTCGTTAGACCATCTTCCTACTTCTTTCTCGACGAACTCCCTGACTTCTTCGATCGCCATGCCTGGATTATCGGGTTGAAACGTAATAAAACGTTTCTTCCCTTTACAATGGGAGACGTTTATCAACGTTCCTCGATTCACCAAAAGTTTAAATACAGCTCTTCGAAAGCGGTTGATAAAATCTTGTCCAACCTGACAAAGTACATAATAAGGAGACTTTTGTTTATGATACCAGTACTTCTAGGTGTTTCCATACTTACTTTCGTTGTTGGAAATTTAGCCGGAAATCCAATAGCCCTATACAGGATAAGCCTTAGAAACTATAATCCCGTAGTAGAACAGGCACTTATATCGTACTACCATCTCGACAAGCCGATCCACGAGAGATACTTCATATGGCTATGGAACATGTTACATGGGGATTTCGGAATTTCGTATACTGGTAGAAAGGTCATAGACCAGATGCTACCTTGGGTGTGGCCGACGCTCGAGCTGCAGCTCCTATCGCTTTTCCTAGCCCTAATCATAGGAATTCCTATAGGGGTATATTCAGCAAAGCACCAGTACTCAAAGATGGATTACTTCATAACGACGTTCGCGATCTTCGGATATTCTATGCCTTCATTTTGGCTCGGCGTCATGGCGATCATAATATTTTCCTTTTACCTCGGTTGGTTCCCTCCGAGCGGCTATTCCAGCATAGGGACGCCCTGGTGGGGCTCCCCGGTTCTCGACCATATAGCCCATCTCATTTTACCTGTGGGCGTGCTGACCTACATAAGCCTAGCCACGATAGTCAGGTTGGTTAGGGGGAACATGCTCGAGGTTCTAAGGCAGGATTATATATTGGCGGCTAGGGCGAGCGGATTAAGCGAAAGGTCGATACTTTACAAACATGCTTTAAGAAACGCCATATCCCCCATAGTCACCTTAATAGGTCTATCGTTCGGCCTCGCGTTAGCCGGGGCTCCTGCGTTAGAGACCGTGTT
>QMVG01000122.1 GCA_003660975.1 Microcaldota archaeon | reverse complement strand
CCTGCGTAAGCACCTGTTTCATTGTAAACTGGTTCGCATGTTTCCCATTGATCAAGAGGTGAACCTAGTTCTATACTAACAGTTGCGTTTGGTATTAATCCTTCGTTACTACAATCACTTGTTACGTTGAATCGTATTGGTACTAACTCTGTCGTGTGGAACGTTTGACCTTGATATGGTGTGACTATGTTGTTATAAAGTTGGCCGTGTATCTCAATAGTGAAATTAGATGTGTAAAGTTTGTCTTTGTAACAGGAATCTCCGTAGGTTCCCGCGTTCCACCTTTGTACACCAACACCATAGCTACAGTTTGGATTGAATGTATAGTAGAGAATTCCGCTAGAATCTGTAGTATTGATTGTACCACTATCCCAGGTAATCCCATCATATGTTATATAGAATATTCCCTGCACGCCAGAACCAACATATTCGTTCTTATCAATATCATAAATCTGTACAGCAAGTTGTTCTGTGTCATCACCCTCTCTATTTACCTCTTCCCCATTTCCAGAAATTAGACCAATGTTCACGTCGTCCTTTTCTATTGTTATACCATGAGTGCTAGTTTCATCAGTAAAGTTCCATTGATCTGAAGCATTGAACTTCCAGTAAGTTGTTTCCCCAGCTGGTGTTATATTCTCACATGTAAACGTTTCAGTAAATGTTAGGGTTGTCCATGAAGTTGACTGACATTGTTTAGTTCTAACTGGGACCCATGGATCCGTTGAACTCTTCTTCATCCAAAGCGTAACGTTATCTTCGTCTCCTTCCAAATCTCTACACTGGACTTCAAATGTCCATGTTTCACCCCAACCACCAGTGGTTTTATCAACACTTTCCAACTGCAGTTCTGGTGGATTACCCAAATAGAATGCATATTCTATAGTACTATTAACCAACACATAGTAATCTTTTTGAGCTTCTACTGTAATGTTATACCATCCTATTGCTTTGGCGGTCGAATCCCAATTGTAAGTATAAGTCCCATTATTGTAGTCTGTTATCGACGCAGATTCTACTGTATAGGTGTTTCCACTAGTTACCAAATAGAGCCTCCTTGTCACTTCACTTACTCCTCCGTTGCACTCATCGAAGACAAAGAAGTTTATCGGTACCACATCACCTTGCTTGTAAGGCTCTCCACTTGGTGTATTCAAAGTCGCTGAAAGGTATGAACGCAATGTTACGTTGAAAACTTCTGAACTTACATCTTTAAAGCAAGTGTTTCCAATAGTGGTTGCGTTCCAGTATTGAATACCTACATCATAGTAGCACGAATTGTCTGGATCGAATGTATAGTTGAAGAAACCACCAGTAACACTTACATCGTGTCCAGAATCGTAGTGAACATGATCGTAAGTTATCCATATCTTACCTTGAGCTTCTCCAGTCGCTAGGTAACGCTGATCATCTACATCATAAACTTTAACAGAGAGAACAATGGACTCCGTTCCATTACGCCATATCGTTCTATTACTTCCCGCAACGTATTGCAACTCTATGTCATCCTGTTCAACTGTAAAGTTCTCAGGTGTTGTTTCATCCTTATACTGTGTTCCTCCAACAATTGGCGTGTCGGGATCATCAGTTGCGTTCCATTTAAATTGCCATTCGCCCATATCAGTACAATCAAAGTTGGATTTTGTCTTCCATAACACAGTGTTATTACAGTCTACACAAGAGGCAAAGCCTAGTTGTGTCCATTCTCCCCAGTCATTTGCAGTCTCATTCCATTTTCTCAAGTAGACGTATGCTGTAACTATATCTCCATCCTCATCCGTAACTCTGACTGTGAAATTGAACACTTCTGAGTAACCACCAGTACTACCAGCATCACCATCGTAAGTGCTTGTATTAACCATACTCAAAGTAAGTATCGGTTCTGTCTCTATGAAGAAGGCATTTTGCTTGAGTGTTATCTCATCATAATGGTATGGTTTTGATGAACCCATGGAGATGTTGTACCAGCGCGCTGGCATTACAGTTGGTGAAGAAGTGTTAAACGTACAGTTGTAGTAGCCAGTTCCTTCATTTAATACTGGTGTACATTCAAAGAATTGGTTGTTTCTTATTGATGTGAAGTTTACTTGAGCGTCAGATATTAAATTACCACATTCATCGCTCACATTTGCCCTTATCGTTATGTTTGTTCCACGTAAGTACTCTTCACCGTTTGGAGTTACTATCGTATTAATAAGGTCTCCTTTAATAGTCAACGTGTGATTTTCACTTATGTTCAAATCCGAGTAACAGATATCAGTAACACCAGCTAACCAATATTGTATTCCAACGTTATAGTTACAATCTGGAGCAAAGTTATAAGTAGAGTTTCCAAATTCATCCGTCTTATTTACCAAGTCTAATTGGTACGTTGAACCATCGTGAGTTACGTAGAAGCTTACGTTAACATTTGGTGCATAAGTGTTGTTTTCTACATCAAATACGTTAACTACTAGCTTCTTTGTTTCTGAGTTTCTGTGTATCGTACCGTTACCTTCTACAAAAACTATCGTAACTTCTGCTTCTCTTAATTTGATTTTAGATTCTGTTGTGTTATAGTAGTTGGCTTTTTCACCATTCTTTATTTCCCATTTGAAATAGTTTGTTCCTATATCGTTACAAGTAAAGCTTTGGTAAAGTACTTG
>QMVG01000121.1 GCA_003660975.1 Microcaldota archaeon | reverse complement strand
GCCACAAAGTTTAGTTGTGACCCTCTCTGGATTGGCAAGCTTGTTGGTGACAGTAAGGAAACAGGAAATGGTCCCGGTGAAGTATCGTCGATGGGATAGGAGTTTGCCCCCTTGGCCCAGGTTCTCACCTTGCAGATTTAAGTTGATTGACATGGACGCCGAATTGGAATTGTGGCTGAGCACTCCGACTACAACCTAAGTGAGACAAGAGGCTAAGGATTTGTGAGGTATTTGGCTGTGAGATGTCCCCACTCACACTGGATTTGCTCAGTTGCTTCCAGCATTCACATCCGCCAAAATTTGTTTTGGGGATATGTGCAGGCTCAGGGAAGCAAGCGAGCCACAAGTGCAGTTCGACGGAACCGAGCAACTTTCTTTCAAACCCTTCTCCTCTTCAACTCCGCATAATGAGGACTGACATGGTAAGATATGGTATGGCTATGAGAAACGACTTGTTCAGCCTCTTGGATGGGCGAACTTGGTGTCCACAGGCTAATTCCACCTTTTACAAGCGGAGACACAGAGCACGTGCAATTGCGAAAACACTGTCTGATAAGGTTCGTGGGATGGGAAGGAAGTGATCAGCATGAACACTGCCCTAGGAAGGACAGATCATGTTTATGGTTACCTGCCCAAGGATGAAAAACGAGAGTCATGGGTGCAAGCATCCGACTTTTTGAAGAGAGAGCTCCAAAGGCTCGACAAAATGCAACAGCTTGGACTACCGGGACTATTGCATCCGCTCGCTCGCCACACACGCCTAGAGCATCACGAAGGCCTAGGCTATCTCGTTCGTCGGGCAACTGAAGTCCTCACAGGATCTAGGCTAAACGGTAAAGGTGAGAACATGCGGTTTGCCGCAGTATTCCATGGGATTGGCCACCTGCCAGTCGGGCTCGATACTGAGGCTGCCGTGGCTGTGTCACTGAAAGCCTATCCACATCTGTGGTACAGCATCCGACAAGAGCTTGACAAGATTATTGAGAGGGTTCGGGCCGCGGGTGGACGCTTAGGCAGAAACAGCTATACCAACGAATTGCCATGGCGCCTCTATAGATGGTTTACAGCTCTTAAGCTACTTCGAAATGAGGATGACCTACCGGATAAGATGGATGGAGCAGAATTGAACGTGACGCTGCGTCTGCTGCTTGATAAAGAATGGCCCTTAGCCACTTTTCTAGATGACTTAGATCGATTCGACTACGTCCAAAGAGACAGTTGGCACACCGGACTTGTAACCGTTAAGGTTAATCTTGAATTATTGCTAGCGAAGCTTAGATATATCTCGAGTCGAAGATTTGCTCCCCAGGACTTTCGAATGCCCTTTCTTGAGGCAATCCGCGGTACAGAGGAGGTTTTGCGGAGACACGTTTATGAACATCAGGACGCAGTTGCTCTGCGGGCAATTTTCCAGGGCTACTTGCTCAGCGCAATTGAGGCGGGGAAATTGACTCTTGAGGACCTTTTGGAAATGAGGGATGCTGAACTCTTCCAGCGATTGGAGGGAATATACGACTGGAACTCTGAGAACCTGGTACGCGAGATTCGGGAGGAAGGGGCTAGGTGTCTTTGCAAGTCACGGCTAGACGTTCGCCGCCTGGATTGGCCAAAAGGGGTCTTGCGTATTTACAAAAGCACGGGCCTAAAGCCCAGGGTGTTCCAGAAGCAACTACAGGCACAAGTCTTCCCCGTAGCAACTGTGAAGCGGAGGATAGCAAGATTTTCCACCGTGACAGAACAGGCAGATCTAGAGTGTCAAGTCTGGGGCTTGAGGCCTTTCTCCCTTGTGCCAGCACTAAGAGCAGCATCATACCTACGTCGCCAAGCGAAAGACCCTGTACTTAGCGATGGAACTTATTTGAGACGCATCGAGACTGTGGATGAACAAGTGCTGTCATGCTTTTTCTCAAACTTCGCAGTTCGGTATGACAAATATGTTTCAATCTTTGAACGCTCTCTTATTCGGATCCTGGAGATAAGGAATATATACAGTCTAACTCAGAAGATGTTTGAAGAAACTAGCAGAAAATTGGAGACATCTAAATCGCTATGGCTGACAGCTATCATAGAATTTCTAAGTTCCAATCTTAAGTCAGAATCGGAATATTTAACTCGCCGCTTAGTCATAACTTTTATGGTGAGTTTCAAGGAGTGGCCAAAGAAACTCAGGGACAGAATTTTTTCGAATCTTCAAGCTGCAAGGGGAGTGAACCCTGGCCTTCGTAAAGAACTGTATATATGGTTGCAGCGCCAGACAGAGCCACCACCCCAGCTCAATAAGGTTACAGTGATTTCGCAGTGGACATTCCCTGAGGTGGAGTTTAAGGTTGGTGACCATGAAAGTAGTGTTGATGGTATTGCTATATATCTCTTGAAAGGGCGCAAGCCCATTCTTGATTTGATTCAGTGTACTGTCAACGATAGCCCCAAGAAAAGAAACGAAGACATTGACAGGCTAAACCAAGTGACCAGGGCTATCAGAAAGACAGAAGCTGGAAGGCAAGTGCGAATCAGGCAGTTCCTGAACGAGGAGTGTGTCGGGGAGCAACGCTAATCCGTACTTCCGAGGGCATGTGGCCGCGGGATGGGAGGTGCGCTTGCAATCAATGGTCGCGCGAGCTGGGGTCGCGAAGCGGGCATCGAAGT
>QMVG01000120.1 GCA_003660975.1 Microcaldota archaeon | reverse complement strand
ATTCTCGGAAATGAAGAAGAAGATGAATCATTCCAGCAAGTAAAAATAGAGAGGAGAGACCATGCTCAGAAGAGGGGAGAATGTTTAGGTAGACATACAAAAAACCGCTCCGAGCAGGCTTCTAGGGGAGGCAGAAGCCAGCGTAGGAGCGGTATGGGTGGGGGGTCGGAAACCATTTATAAACTCCACCCCTTCAGTTCCATCCCATTAACGAGTCCTGTGTGCTTATCCAGTCATCCAATACAATCGTTCTACTTCTGTCCCATAAACGGGGCCTGTTTCACAAGGCCCCGAATTTAGCCATTGCATAGACGGAGCCTGCTTGTGTTATAACTACAGGATCCCCATCTCCCTTCTTCCTTTTCCCGCCCACTTGATTCCAATTCTTAGACAATGGCACAGGAAAAGTGACGATAAAGTTGGATATAAGGGTAAATCTCGCATTCACAAATAGAAACTGGGCAACGGGGAAGACACACATAGACAGTGCATTACAGACATTAAAGAAAGGATTATCAGCATTACTGGACATGATAGTAGCAGCGTTGAAAGTAATTGCAAAAGTTGCTAGTATGTTGATGGATATCGTGGGGCAGATAATAAAAAAGATTTTGAAACCAATTTTGAAGCCTATTGAGAAAGCATATAATGCCTGGAGAGAGCATATATGTTTGTTATTGGCAGAGATAGCCAAACTAGTTAGAAACTCAGGACTTTCTAGAGAAGATAGAATTGATACTGACAGGAAAATAGAGAGTATTGCTTCAGAATTTGTTTGTGTAACTACTGCGGCTAGTTTTGTTATCATATTGAGTGTTTTAGCTACGGCCATTGCTGCAATACAAATTGCGATCTCGGGATTTTTTGGTATAGTCGGTGGCGGAGTGGTAATAAATCTTATAGGAGAGTTGGTATTTAAGACAGTTATCGAAGGAGCTATTAAGTCAGTGTTAATGTATGGAGCATCATTAACTATCGGTTTTATTCTGGGGGAGGTTATCAAACCTGAAAGCACATGGGGTTCTTTTGGTGAAAATCTTTTTACAACAATTGGGATATTCTTTATTACCTACTATCTGCAGGTATTTCTAGCGAAATACTATAAAATACCCGTTCCAAAAAATGTGAAGGATGCAGACATTCTTGGCCTAAAACTAGCCTTAGTAGGCTTTTTCATTGGTTCCATAGGTGCCTTTCTACCATTATTTCTTTCGAATTTAAATATTCAGATAACCTATATAACCCAATTGTTCTTGAATCTTCTAATAGCGACCTTTGGTTTCATTATAAGCTTCATTGGGGCATTCATCGCCATAACAAATACTGGTTGGAGTGACAGCATACCAGGGATTGGCGGAAAGATTGATGAAATAATTGATGCAGGCTTAGTAGGATATGCTCTCGCTAAATATTATGAAGCAGATAAGCAGTTTAAACAAGAATTAAAGAAGTTACTCCCATTGATTCCACAGACTGGGTGATACGGTGAGTGCAAAGATATTATATGATTATTCAAAGAGTAATAAAGCGCAAAAAAGAAAGGAAAAAGCTATTAGAGAATATAGAAAAGCTAGACCTAAAGAATACTTAGTATATATGGGACTCGCTATATTTGGCCTAGTTACGTATATGCTAGGACGAATTTCCGGTGATATATCCGGAGGTTCTTATCACATACATGATATAATTATAGTAATATTGTGTTTGGTATTAGGGCTACTTACCCCCTATATAACACGAGATAGGGGAATGCTCCAGCCGATTCTAAAATATAATCTCTTAGATGTTATTGTGAAAGAGGATGGAATTATTATGCCTGACTGGGACACTATTAAGCCTGAAACTACAAAATTTTATCCATGGAAATATATTGAAAGAATCTATTGGAATCCGGGTAAGGATTATATTCTTATAATAAAAAGTAATGAGGGCATTAATGCATCAAAAGGTGTGCGCTTTTTCAAGAAGGAAGTCAAACATAAGCATGAAATGATGTGGAAGACAATAATAGATGATGAAGAAGAATTTAAAGAGGCGCTTAGAAAAACTGGAAAACTTATAGAGAATGAGACAATGACGATAACAGATTGGTTGGTACATGAAAAGGAAAGTGCAAAACAAAAAGCTGTAAGTAAAAGAGAGGTTAAGTAGTTATAAAAGATTAGTCTTATGGGGGGCGGGCGAGAATCTTTATAATCTCCCAACGGCTCACTCCCATGAATATGTTGGGGTTTCTTGCATAAATGACTTCTCCCCCATCACATTAACGTAGCTTCTTTTGTCTATTCACGTGTTTTCTCATGTTCTACATATGAGCCCCTTTCTCAATCACCCCTATCTTGAGAAAGATTTATTTTTCCGTAAATTTATACTCACCTGTATGGAAGCCCCTCTGCATCCGACAGAGGTATGTAAAAGTCTTTCTTCCACTCCATTATTAGCCGAAGAACCAAATCATCTAGTCCCAACGTGCTGCGGGGCACTGTTGGGATTATTTTTTTAATAGTGCATCTTCGTCTTCTCCTGCACAGATCCGAGCAGAGTAGACACGGATGAAGCATAGAAGTTGTCCAGGTATAGAATTCTGAGAGAAAGGTAGCAGCCCTAATAGTTTTAAAGCATATGTGGGAGATGGGAATGATACCTGTT
>QMVG01000119.1 GCA_003660975.1 Microcaldota archaeon | reverse complement strand
TCAATGTTCTGCTCACCACAAGAGCGGATATAGATATACCTGATCAGCAAGGATGGCCGAGGTACGCAGGTGTTGTAGATTCTTCTCCAGCGTTGGGAGATATAGATGGTGATGGCGATATAGAAATAGTTGTTGGTTCACGAGATGAGAAGGTATATGCGTGGCATCATGATGGTTCTACCGTTAAAGGATGGCCAAGGAGCACGTGGACTGAGGCGATATCTTCTCCAGCGTTGGGAGATATAGATGGAGATGGTGATTTGGAAATAGTTGTTGGTTCCTCATGGAAAGATGGAAAGATAGGGGGTAAATTATATGTGTGGCATCACAACGGCTCTATCGTTGAAGGGTGGCCGAAGAAAGCGGGTTCCTATGATGGTTTTTCTACTCCAGCATTGGGCGATATAGACAGAGATGGCGATTTGGAAATAGTAGTCGGAGAAAACAGCATTGGTTCAGGAATAAGTCGGATATATGCGTGGCATCATGACGGCTCTATCGTTGAAGGATGGCCAGTAATAATTGGCGACTATGTTAATGTGTATTCTTCTCCAGCGTTGGGAGATATAGATGGAGACGGCGATATAGAAATAGTTGTTGGTTCACTGGATGGTAATGTGTATGTGTGGCACCACAATGGCTCCAATGTAACTGGATGGCCAAAGAAAACTGGTTGTAGGATAAAGTCTTCTCCAGCACTTGGTGATATAGATGGTGATGGAGATATAGAGGTTGTTATAGGTTCCGATTGTAAGATATATGCATGGCATCATGACGGTTCTAATGTAACCGGATGGCCAAAGAAAACTAAGTGGGTGGAATCATCTCCAGCGTTGGGAGATATAGATGGAGATGGCGATATAGAGATAGTTGTTGGTTCTGGTGATGATAAGGTATATGCATGGCATCATAATGGTTCTAATGTAACTGGATGGCCAGTAAAAACAGGTGATTATGTGGAATCATCTCCAGCGTTAGGCGATATAGATGGAGATGGTGACGTTGAAGTAATTGTTGGTTCAGGAGATGGAAAAGTATATGCGTGGCATCATGATGGCTCTCTCGTTGAAGGATGGCCGAAGGAAGCTACTTATAGATGGGTAAAATCTTCTCCAGCACTTGGCGATATAGATGGAGACGGAGACATAGAGGTGGTTGTTGGTTCTTATAGTAAGGTGTGTGCATGGGACTGTTCTGGGATATATAATCCGAATAATATAGAATGGGGGACTTTCCATCACGATGTCATGCGAACTGGGTTGTATGAGCCAAAACCTTCTGGAGGATTTTGGTTATCAGTATACCCGACAAGTGGCACATTAGAGCCGGGTAATCAGACAAATATCACTGTAACTTTTAACACGACAGGTATCCCTCCGGGCAAATATCATGTAAACATCACGATTACCAGTAACGACCCTGATAAGAGTGTATTGGGTATTCCTGTGCAGCTAACAGTTCCGCAACCCCCTGATCTAAATATAACAGATATTTGGATTGACAACAACACGATTTATTACAAGATAAAGAACACAGGAGATGAAAAAGCAGGAGCAAGTAACGCATCACTAACTATTGACGGCGTTTTCAAAGTATCTGATTATGTTGTTCCGTTAGAGCCCGGAGAGGAGAAAATAGAGAGCTTTAATTATACATGGAATTGCACAGACGAAAATGATGTGATAAAAGTTTGTGCTGATTATGAGGACGATGTGGAAGAATACAATGAAACAAACAACTGCCTAACAGAGACACGGCTATGTGAAGCACCAGCCATTTGGGTTAGTCCAGTTTCGTTTGATGTAGGACTGCAACCTGAGGATGTTTTGAATTATGCTTTAACCATTGATAACAAAGGGAATGATATATTGGATTTCAATATTCTGCTCACCACAAGAGCGGATATAGATATACCTCATCAGCAAGGATGGCCAAGGAGAATATGGGATGATAAGGTGACATCTTCTCCAGCGTTAGGTGATATAGATGGTGATGGCGATATAGAGGTAGTAGTAGGCTCTTATAAAGGAAAAGTCTATGCATGGCACCATAATGGCTCTACTGTTAAAGGATGGCCAAGGTATACAGGTGGTGAGATACATTCTTCTCCAGCGTTGGGCGATATAGACGGTGACGGTGACATAGAAGTTGTTGTTGGTTCCTCATGGGATGGAGGGAAAAGAGGTAAAATATATGTGTGGCATCACAACGGCTCTATCGTTAAAGGATGGCCGAAGAAAGCGGGCTCCTATGATGGTTTTTCTACTCCAGCATTGGGCGATATAGACGGAGATGGTGACTTGGAAATAGTCGTTGGTTTATACCATATTAGTTCAGAACAGGGTAAGGTATATGCGTGGCATCATGATGGTTCTACTGTTAAAGGATGGCCAAAGTACACGGGTGATGGTGTTTCTTCTTCTCCAGCGCTTGGTGATATAGATGGGGACGGCGATATGGAAGTGGTAGTGGGCTCATACGACAATAAGGTATATGCATGGCATCATGACGGCTCTACCGTTAAGGGATGGCCAAGGACTACGGGGGATGGTGTAGTGTCTTCTCCGGTGTTAGGCGATATAGATGGAGATGGTGATTTGGAAATAGTGGTAGGTTCTTGGGATGATAAGGTATATGCATGGCATCATGACGGCTCTA
>QMVG01000118.1 GCA_003660975.1 Microcaldota archaeon | reverse complement strand
TCATATTTCGACAATTTGACTTCCTTAAATCTCCGTATTTTCCTGAACTTTTCACCACGCCATCTCTCAGCATGAAACATGGCTAAATTTACCGTGGCAACACATGCAAAAATGTAAGCTGAAAACTCCAGGAATCCAATTTGCAGGAACAATAGCCACCCTTCCAAGGTGTAAGCTGATATACCTCCACTAAAAGAGTTTGTTCCAGCAAAAAGCCCCATCATAACGGTATTAGCATAGAGTGGAAGGTAACCAAAGGTGAATGATCGCACTCTGTAATGATTCACTCCCACTATGAGACCTAGCACAAATAGATTGTAAACTAAGGTCTTAGTGAAGGAAGAAAGGAAAGATTCTTTCTCTTCGAATACCATAAGCGAGGGCAAGGGTAGCTCCTTCATAATGCCTTCTGGCAGGAAAAGAAAGCCGAAAGCATAGGCAAGAGCCAGGAAGGTAAAGAAAAACATGAAAGCATACCCTGTTCTTACCCAAAGACTTTCGTGACCTAAGTTTTTTATGAGATTTTTCATTTTTCAGTGCCCCCTACTATTAAATCGCCATTTCGCCTAACGGTTTCGGGATAAAGGAAGTTCCTCTGAAGGAGGAATTTGGGTGAGCGTAAGCGAACCGTTTATCCCCTGTTATATGATTAAGCGAAGCGAGACGAGACACAAAGTGCCACAGAGTTGCCCTTCGCCCAGTCCCTAAAATTAAAATTCTGGATATGTTCTGAAGTGTGTTACTTGTCATTTTCTTTCTCCCTTTCTACGTATTAATAGTCTAATAATTCCCAGTATGAAATTCGTTCTTGGAACTCTTTCTATATAGCGTTTGTAATCATCGCCAAACTTCTCTACTTCATGCTTATCTGCCATTGGCTATATCTATATACAATAATGGTATTAAAATAACCCCAAGAGACAAAACTAACCAGTTTTGTGCCATTAGGATTAAAGCAAGGCTGAACAATATACCGGCAGTATATTGCGGATGCCGAACGATGGAGTAGATGCCTGTAACAACAAGGGTTTTTGTATGGACATAGCTTTTTCCTTTTGCTACATCTCCTTTTCTTTTAAAAATGAAGATTGGAAGAAATCCAAAAATAACAGAAATCGCCCAAATCACCCATCCAACATACATTACCTCATCAAATCCAGCTTCATTGAATATCCCAAATATAAAAACCAATATGATTTGTACTACCAACAAAGGACCCCAGATGCATGATAAGATATACATTTTCCATTGTTTCATACTTGGCATCCCCCCTCTTTGATTTTTTCCAATCGCTTTCCAATTTTTGATTAGCATGATTAAACTGTATACTCCCGCTCCAAAAAGAATACAATCCTCATAACATTCTAACGCCCCAAGACATTTAGGCAGACCCATCAAAGCCCATGGTAATAATGCCACATAAACTTTCTTGTCAACTCTTGGTATTGCTGCTGTAACCAATGCAACGGCAAATACAGTCAATGGGCAAGGCGCCATAGGCATACAAGTTTTTGGATAAGAATGACCTAAAGCAAATCCAATTATAGGATATAAGAACACGAGCAGAATCCAAAAAATCATGAGATACTTTTGCCATGTTACATCAGGAAGTCTAAACTCAATTTTCTTCGTGAATATATCCACAGCAAACAGAATCGCCACGATGATAAATAGGGGTGCTCCAAGAAAAGTAGATATTGGACCCTCAGCGTAAATCAGAAAAAATACTATGCTGTTCCAAGCGAAAACAAACGATAAAAATGCTTTCATAAGGTTATTTGCCTTGGTGCTGGTGTTGGTAAACACAAAGTATGTCAAAACCATTGCTAAAACTATCAGGGCTATTTGTACTGGGAAAGTCGCCTCGTTGTATGCTCCCATTTGATTCCAAAATGTTTCTGTAGTTTGCATATTAAAACCTCCCTTTTTCCTGATGATCTTTATGAATATGTCGTAAATAATCAGTAAGTATATAGTGCCAAACTGCTTCTACCAAGAAAAATACTGCAAGAAATCCGAAAGCGACAGACCACCATTGCGAGGAAAAATACGACCATAGGAGAACCATAATTATCCCTGAAATCAAATTAATTGTACCAACTAATTCTGTGCCTGAGGATATTTCTTTTAGAAAGTTCTTCATCATTTATCATCTCCTTTTCTGTTTTATTACTTCTAGAGGGCAAAGGGCAATTTCATAGAACGGTTTGCGGACATACGAAGTTGGCAAACGAAGCGAGCCAATTTGAGTGGAGTAAAGCATAACCGTATATCCGCTGTTATACGCTCCCGATAGGGATGGGGAATGCGAAGCAATCCGAATAGTCGGCAAGGGGATGTCATGCTTATTTTCTTTTACGTTTAGAATACCAGTTGATGAAAATTATCCAATACAGGAATAATAATGCAACAATGCTAATCCAGTATGGTTTCTCAAGAACTGGTTTCGGTAGCGTATTGAGATATGTTATCACACTTATTGTTACTATTACCGAGACCATGGCAACAACGATTTTTCGCAGTTTATCCTTCTCCATTTTGTTACCTCATTTTGTTTTACTTTGATATAATTTGTATGCAGCTAATATGATAAGAAAAACAATAGCCAATCCCGCAGAAATTTTTGGATCAAGCATTGCTGAAAGCAACACGAAGAAAGCTGCTAAGATGGCAATTGTACCTTCTGTTTTATTACTCATGTCCATTATATT
>QMVG01000117.1 GCA_003660975.1 Microcaldota archaeon | reverse complement strand
TTGCTGGCCTGGGTTTTCTTCTGGGCCATCACCGTCGTCTTCTCCACCTGGCCTGCCCTGCGTTGGTAAAGTGACCGCGCAAGAGCTCTACGCACTCTCATCGTTGAAATTGCTGCCAAAGGGCGCCCTCGCCCTGTTTAACGGATGTGTGGCTGCGAAATCGAGCGAGGCCTGTCCTGAGCCGCTTGGCTGAGCTTGGCGAGGCCTCGTCGAAGAGACGCCCCTCCACAGCAAGTTAGGCTGCTCCATGGCATCAGATGTGCTATCATTCATTTATGATAAGGAGCCTCATGTGCAAGTGCGTCGGGTACTGATCATTACTGGTGGGTTGATTCTTATCATTGGATCACGTTTACCATGGATATCTGCGCCTGTTCTCTATGGCGTTGAAGGACCCGCTTCCGAAGCCATTGAAATAGGCTGGGAAGGTAGTGGCTATATAACTGGTGGTATTGGTTTTATCCTCCTTCTTACTGGGATATTTGAGAAGGGAAGAACAGGTAAAAGATACTCGATTCCAAGCGCGATCTTGGCCACATTGGCGGTCTTAGTGGTTGTCGGATGTTTTTATAGAATTCTCGAGATCGATCCTAATGGCGGTTTTCTTAGAGCCACGGATGTAGGTATCTATGTGACATTCATCGGCGGTTTGCTGGCATTAGTCGGTGCAGTATGTCGAACCCCTGTGAACCAAGGAAAACAGACTCCAATATTACTAATCATGGTCATTTCAAGCGGTTTGATGCTTGCATTGTTACTTGGACGTGTCAGAACGGCGTCTCCTTCGTTAGAACCGATTACGCCACATGCGGTAGCGGCGGATGCGCAACCAGTTGTGATTGATACGGACATGGCAGCGGATGATTGGTTGGCAATCCTTTATCTTCTGGGACGGTCTGATGTAGATGTCCAGGCTATTACTGTCACAGGGGCAGGTGAGGCACATTGCTCTGCAGGGACACGAAATGCACTCAACCTGGTAGCGTTGGCAGGCCGACCTGAAATACCTGTTGCTTGTGGGCGCGAGACGCCGCTGGAAGGAGATCATGCTTTCCCAACGGAGTGGAGGGAACGGGTTGATAATCTACTTGGTCTGACGCTTCCTGAGAATAGCAGAGAAGCTTCTAGCGAGTCGGCAGTCGAATTGTTGACTCGCATCATACAGGGATCACCACAAAAGGTGCATCTCATTACATTGGGGCCGCTAACGAATGTGGGGGAGTTGTTGGAGGCTGAGCCTGGGTTGGTGATGAATTTGGAGATGATCACAGTGATGGGAGGAGCGGTAGAGGTAGCAGGTAATGTCGGACCACCTTCAAATAGCGAGAATGAAGTGGCAGATTGGAATTTCTATGTGGACCCCCGGGCAGCAGCGGAGGTTCTTGGTTCAGGAGCACCGATTACACTGGTGCCGCTGGACGCGACCAATTATGTGCCCGTAACGATGGAGTTCTATAGACGTCTGGAGAAGGATCGAACAACGTCTGTAGCAGAGTTTGTGTACCGTGTGCTGGCAGCGCAGGAAGAATACATTCGTTCGGAGTCGTATTATTTCTGGGACCCGCTTGCGGCAGCTATTGCAACCGAAGAAGGGCTGGCTACCTTTCAGGAGATGTCCCTGGTGGTCGTTGAAGAAGAGGGGCCAGAAAGCGGACGAACGCTAGAGAGTGAGAGGGGATTCATCATTCGAGTGGCGATGACAGCTGACCGGGAGCGATTGGAGGCATTGTTCTTGGATGCCGTGAATGGTCGTCTGCCGTAGAGAGTTCGGACCGATAAATGTTCCCCATTGATCGCCGAAGGCCTCTAACCGAGGCGATGTACTGAGCTTGTCGAAGGGCGGAATGGGCTCAGTCGGAGACCTTCGGCCATCGCATAGATTCAGCAGGAAGGAGGCAACAAATGCCATGAAAGACCTGGCCATTATCGAAACCATTCTCCGCAACCGCTATCACTTTTTCGACGAGATACGCGAAGGCATCGGCCTGCCCGAGAAAATGCGGGCCATGTTGGTCTCCAGCATTGCTTTCCTGGCCCTCTACGGGGCAGTGATGGGCTCCACCCATAGCCTGTGGCAGGCCCTCAGCTCCGCCATCAAGCTGCCCATCCTCTTCCTGGCCACCCTCATCGTCTGCTCCCCCACCCTGTACTTCTTCAACGTCCTCTTCGGCTCCAAACAGAGCCTGACCCAGAACATCGCCCTCATACTGACGGCCATCACCGTCACGGCAGTGCTGCTGTTGAGCTTCGCTCCCATCACCCTCTTCTTCCTGCTGACTACCAGCCACTACCAGTTCTTCAAGCTGCTGAACGTGGCCATCTTCACCATCGCCGGCAGTATGGGGGTGCTGTTCCTCAGCCAGGGAATGCGGGTGGTCTCGGCTTCGGGCAACGAGGGGGCCTACGCGCGTCGCTGGGTGCTCCGCCTCTGGATTTTGATCTACGGTTTCGTGGGCAGCCAGATGGCCTGGACGCTGCGGCCCTTCATCGGCGCTCCGTCCATGAGGTTCGAGTTGTTCCGCCAACTAGGTGGCAATTTCTATGCCAATATTCTGGCCAGCATCGGCGAGATTCTGGGTTTTGTGGTGGTGAAATAGGAGGCAGAGATGAGGGAATCGGTGAATCAGCGAATGAGCGAATCGGCGAACCCGGAGCGTTCCACTGCGGAGCAGATTCTGGACCTGCTGTTGGAGGCTTTGTTGGAGCGGCAG
>QMVG01000116.1 GCA_003660975.1 Microcaldota archaeon | reverse complement strand
TTTTTGGCCTAGCGGAACTGTAGGACTACCCGTCATTCTTGTTCTTCAGAAAGCCAGTGATGAGGACTATAGAGAAGAAAACTTTCTTACCGCAAGGCTTTGTCAAAGTCCACATGAGATTATTAAAGGTGACTTTGAGAAATCGTATTCTTATAAACAAAGTTACTTCGAGACAGTAGCGTACAATAGATTTAGACTATTCTTCGACGAATCGTCTAAAGAGCTTGTGGAAAAGCTGGAAAGAAAAGGGGTTGCAGCCAAGGAGATCGTTAGTATCTATACCGGCGTCCGTTCAAAGATAGGTCAACGGAAGATTGTGAGCGAGAGACCGGAGGGTCCGACCTGGCAACAAGGACTTATCTCGGGAAAGGAAATAAACCGATACTTTTTGAATTACACAGGGCATTACATAAATATAGATCCCAAATTGCTATGGAGCGGCGGCTGGGATAAAGAGATAGTCAAGCGGGAAAAGTTGCTTATGCGTCAAACAGGAGACAGCTTGATCGTTGCTTTCGATAGCAATGGCTATTATCACCTCAACAACCTGCATTCCATTGTGCTTAGGGATAATGCCTATAACTTGAGGTACGTGCTTGGTGTGCTCAACTCGAAGCTACTGAATCATTACTACCACCTGATAAGCCTGGAATTGGGCAGGGCAATGGCCCAGACAGACATAGAAACCATTGAAAAGCTTCCCATTCGTGCCATCGACTTCTCTGATCCCAGCGACAAGGCCCACCATGACAAGATGGTGGAATTGGTGCAGCGAATGCTCGACCTACACAAGCAACTCGCCGCCGCCGAGACCGAACATGAGAAAACCGTCCTCCAACGCCAAATCGCCGTCACCGATCGGCAGATAGACCAGCTTGTGTATGAACTCTACGGACTGTCGAATAAGGGAATTAAAACAGTTGAAAGGTTTGGAAGGGAGGCAAAAGAATGAGAATTCATGAGATAGAGACTTGGGTGTTGCAAATCGTGGAGCGAGTTGAGTCAGAACAGCCAATAGAGGATTCCCGAATAGAACTAAAATCTGATTGGATAGATCCTGCTAAAGCAGCGCGCCAACTCGCAGGCCATGCTAATGCTGCGCATGGCGATACTTTGCTTTGGGTGGTTGGCCTTGACGAAGAACGGGGGGTTGTAGGCGCTAGAAGTGAGGAACTTGCGGAATGGTGGTCGGAGGTGAGGTCAAAGTTCGATGAGCTTGCTCCTGACCTCCTTCAGAACTTGAGCATACCCATAAACGGCAAATCGGTCGTTGCTTTGCTTTTTGGTACCGAAAGGGCTCCTTTCGTTGTGCGAAATCCTGCGTTTGGCAAGCCATCAAGTGGTCCGGTTCAGTTTGAGGTACCATGGCGCGAGGGAAATTCAACGCGAACTGCGCGCCGCAGGGATCTCCTAAGAATCCTTTCCCCATTACAGCGACTGCCGGATATCGAGGTTTTCGATGGACACTTGGTTGTCTATCCTGAGCGAGCCTCCGGACCTGATCGTGAGTTTCTAACTCCGGAAGCTTCGCAGAAATACAACTGGGAGCTTTACCTGGATCTTTATTTAATCCCACGAGCGGAGGGGCGTATGGTAATCCCCTTCCATCGCTGCCGCGGAGTCGTAAGGTGGCCGCACGCTCCCCACGAAATAGCATTGTCAAGAATCGTCATCGAACCTCCCACGGGCATTAGGTTGAGCAGCAGTGGTAGACTCGCTGGCTTTATTGATTCGCTAACTATTGAGAACACTTTACATGAGGTATTCATTACGGGGCCTGGGAGAGCGATATTACGTGGAGAGGCTGAAACGCCGAGGATGGCAACGAGTTTCGACACAGAGGTACAAGTAGATGTTCGATTGCACCCGGTCGACGCTGAGCGCCCTATCTTGATCCGCCTGGCATTAAAGAAGGCCAACACTAAGAACAACGAATTAGCTCGGTGGGAATTTGGCCGGTGAAACTGGCACACCAATTTTACCGAGACACGGGGTCTACCATCGAATTTTGATGTCAAGCCTAGCCTCCACGGGGTTCAGGCTTCGCACAGGCGGGGTCAAGTTCGCACAGACGGGGTCAGCCTTGCTTCGTGCGTCTCGGGGTCAAGGGGGGCTGGTTTGGCCATCCGGCAACCGCCGGCCAATCACTGGCTACGGCGGAGAAACCCCGGCGGAATTCCTGGCCAGTGGCCACGGGTTGGAAAATAGAAGCGGGCGGACGATGTCAATAACGCATCTCACTCCCCGCTCGTTGGCGGATAGAACCTGATTCCGGGCATAGGGTAGTGTCGGCGGTTGTAGGTCACCAAGGCCAAGTCATGGACCACCGCGGTGGCGGCGATGATGGCATCGACGAAGTCGGGGTTCTTTACATCCTGATAGGCTTTGATGTACTCGGTCGCCTTCTCGGCGATCGCCCTGTCCACGGGCAAGAGCTCGAGGGCGGAGAAGAACTTCCGCGTCCGCTCCTCCTCCTCGGGCTTGGCCCCCATCAGAACCTCGATAAGCGATAGGGGGGAACAGGCTGGCACCCCGATCTTGGCGATCTCCTCTACAAGCCTTACGGTCTCCTTACGGCCTCGTAGCACCCAGATGATGACGTCGCTATCTAAAAGGTGGGTGAGCCGGAACATCTTCACCTTGCCCGAATCCGCTTGTCCGTGGCCCGGCGGGCCCTGCGCAGATAGCTGTTGATGTCTTCCTGCGTCACAAGATCGGGATGG
>QMVG01000115.1 GCA_003660975.1 Microcaldota archaeon | reverse complement strand
TCCTTACGCTCGGAGGGGTGGGTGAGCGGCCGAAACCGCCGGTCTTGAAAACCGGTGAGCCGAAAGGCTCCGTGGGTTTTGCCGTCCTAGTCGCCGTTTGCGGGCTCCGCCCCCTGTCAAAGACCGCCGAACCGCCCCGGTTTTGTTTGCCGCCAATGCTACAGCTCGTCCCCGAGTGGAGACAAGCCGGAAACATTGGCCTGCGGAACCAAGGCGAGTCCGGCGGTCAGGTGGTGCCCAGGATTGCCCTTCAGCCCTGCTCAGCCGGCCGTATTGCCCCAAGGAGGCCGCTCCCAAGGGGTAGACGCCCCCTCCGTGCAGCAATTTTTTGAAAAAAGTTACTCGCGGCGGCATCACCCTATGGGGCCCTTACATCACCCTTCCCACAATGCCAGGGTTCGCAGAGGAAGATCCAAGACCGAGCCGTGATTTCCAACTTCTACGAGGGCTTCCTCGAGAACAAACGCCAGCAGAAAGGTGACCGCCTGCAACCCTTTCACCGGGCCAAGCTCGTGGGCGAGCTTTTGCAGCCGAAACACTTCGCGATCGCTTAAGTCTGCGCTCCCCAACAGCCCCTCTGCTGCTGCGGCTAGCGCCGCCCATCTGCCCCACGCTTCCAAAGTCATGCGACACCTCCTTTGCCGTGTGCCCCCGTTTCTCACCCTCTATTTACGACGCGCCAGCTTATATGTCAAATCGGGGTATTCGCATATTTTTGCGCCAGACTGTCATGCCGAGAGATGGGGAGAGCTGCGACGCCATGTGGCTTTCGGGGCACGGCAACAATAGGCTGGCACCAAGCTGGCAACAGTGTGGCGCAAAACTGGCCCCGGTCAACGTCCTGGTCAACGAAAGTTCAAGCAACAAATATCCCCAATGCTCCCGTCCGAAGCCAGCCCTAGAAGATTGGGCCAAGTAATGCTGCGGCATACATACTCAGGGAGTTGACTTTTATCGGAAGCCGGGCTTGTTTAAGCCGTTTTGTCTTCTAACTCCTGTAAGTGCTAAAATGCGATGAAAGGAGGGTTGCTTTGTGAACAGGCTGTTTAGGAGTGTGTTATTGGTGGGAGCCGCGGTTTCTATTGGCTTGGTGGGGGCAGCGGCTGAGGGACCTCATACAGTCATAGGATTCAGCCTGCCTACCATTGGGGTTGTTCACTACAACGAGGCGGAACAGATAACAAGCGTCACTGGGTTCAACATCGGGCTGGGATATAGCGCTAGATACTTCTATGCCGAGGATGGCCTCCAGCCCAATCGCTTCAATGGTTACTGGGGTTGGGGAACTATAGCTTTGATCCTTCCCTACATCGAGTTTGGAACGGCTTATCCGATTCCGGTAGGAAGGGGGGATCAGTACATAGTTTTCGATCTAGGTCTAATTTACATCATTCCGTATATTGGTGTAAGTGTCTACTTTTGAAGCGCTGACCCCTCATTTTGTAGTGTTCAATAAGAGCTACTACTTGGAGGTCAAAAGTGAAGAGAAGAATTTGCGTACTTTCCATTGTGGGCTTGGCGTTTCTTGGGCTGTCAGGATGTTTTCTCTTAAATGAGCCTCCTGTAGCTGAATTCACAGCCACGCCCCCAGCGGGGTTAATTCCCCTTACAGTGAGCTTCGATGCATCGCCCTCTTCTGACCCAGATGGACAGATTGCCAGCTATCACTGGGAGTTTGGCGATGGGAATACCGGTTCGGGGGTCTCGGTTTCGCATACGTTTGGGGCCATGGGCGTGTATTCGGTTGAGCTGACGGTTAGGGATGACGGGGGGTACAGTGATACGACTTCTAACGACATTGTGGCTGCCGTCTCGGTCCCTTACGATGCCCTTATGCGACATAACGAGGACTACATTGATTACATCATCTTTTTCAGGGGAGAGATTATTCAAGTTGTAGATACATGGTGGGGATTTGTTTGGAGGGTGGCCACGCGCGCGAGCGAATACTTTGGCTATATAGACGATGTTATCTGGGTTAACTATAATGGGCCGCGCTTCCTTGAGGGAGATATTGTGGATGTTTATAGCCGGGTGAAGGGGTTGAAAACGTACACTTCTATATTTGGATTGCAAGTGACTGTTCCCGAAGTAGACTCTTTGCACGTTGAATTAGTACAAAAGGCAAGTTAATAGGGGTACATGTGGTTTTACGAGACCAGTACCGGGTTGCTTTCCCCGCCCCCCGCCGCCGGCGATGGTGGTGGGGGTGGTGGAAAGGCAGGCATGGATGAGTAAGCGTTCTGAAAAAACCTCGTGGTTTTTAATCGCGACTTTTTTGGTAGCGCTAGCCGGGCTTGTTTTGTCGGCGGTCAATGTGGCATTGCAGCATTACTGGAAAGGCCATGTAGATGTGTCCCCGCCTTCAGGGTGCGGCGTCATTCGCGGCATAGAAACTATCCCATCGGACCATTTGTTTATGCCTTTAGTTTGGTCTAACACAGGAAGAAAAGCCCGTTTGATAAGAAACATAGAGCTACAACTTGTTCCTTTGCGAGAGGGAAATGAAATTACCAACCAATCGATACGCTTTTTGCTCGCAGGGGAATATGAAAAAATGGCACCAGATTTAATAGGGAAGGAACTTAGTGTAATTCATAGCTCGATATTGATCCCCGCCATTTCCACACAGGAAAGAGTATTACCCAAGTTTGACACTGCAAGATAGAGATTTGGCTTGGGAAGGGAGTTTCGGGGGCTATCAAGCACACGTACCCACTACAGG
>QMVG01000114.1 GCA_003660975.1 Microcaldota archaeon | reverse complement strand
TCCTAAGCCCATCTGTCCCTTCCATCTTAACTATTCTTGCAACTTCACCATAGTCTGAAGTAATGTTCCAAGCATAATCAACCAGATCTCTCAGCTTCCCCCTCTCCTTCTTGCTCATGTCCTTTCTGAGCAGAAAGGCCTCCACTATCGCGTCTCTGATTATTCCCTCAGCGACGCCCACTCTTAACTCTCCTAGAATCGTTTTTACGATATATCTTGCCTCCCTCGGCTTCGCTGAGGCTAAAAGATCCCCTATCAAAACAAACTTTCTATTCTGAGAACCTATGCCGCTGATAAAAGCCAATTTCCGTAAATCTTCTAAGACCTTGTCAACTGTAAGCCTCTCGGCGGATGGGACGGCTTGTTTCCTCTTTTCCACATATTCCTCAGCAACCAGCCCTAAATCCCCCTTCTCTCTGAGCCGATTTTCAATCTCCATGGGAGAGAAACCTGTGAATTTTGAGATTGCCTTGATCATCATCCGGGCGGCTATTCCCGACTCATAACCGACGAACTTAGGAAAGACTCTGCCCTGAACAAGCAAAACAACCTTCTCTAGACCGAGAGGTAGAGTTTCTCTAAAAAACCCGGCTAAGATTCGGGTCTTCTCAAGCTTCGATGAGACCTTGCTTAAGCTTTCATAAATGTTTGCTAATCTACAATAATCCATGTCTTCCGCCCTTACAACGATTCTTTTAGCCCTTCACAACCGCCATCGGAGCCAAACGAGCTACCCTCGTTGCTATCCCGATTCTGTCGCTGATCTCAACTATCCGATCAACGTCTTTGTATGCCGGATCCGCCTCCTCAGCTAGAAGCGATTTAGAGGCTGATCTAACAATTATGCTTCGTTCCCTTAAATCTTCCCTCACGTCTTCTCCCCAGAATTTCCTCTTCGCGGCGGAGCGGCTCATCGTGCGGCCCGCTCCATGAGCGGTTGAACCGAACGAGACTTCCATGGACTTCGACGCGCCCACCAACAGCCAGGAATGAGTCCCCATTGAGCCGGGTATAATTACAGGCTGGCCGGTTAACCGATAATCGGCTACTACTTCTTTATGTCCCGGCGGAAAGGCTCGGGTAGCACCCTTCCTGTGAAGCCAAACCATCTTTCGTTGCCCATTTACCTTATGCTCTTCGATCTTTGCAATGTTGTGGGCTACGTCATAAACCAGATCGAGGCCAAACTCATCAGCTGGCCTCTTGAATGTTTGCTCGAAGCTTCGACGTACCCAATGAGTAATCATCTGACGGTTAGAGAAGGCATAATTCACGGCGCAAGCCATGGCTTGATAGTAGTCATCCGCCTCACTGCTGTTTCCAGGAGCGCATGCGAGCTGCCGATCAGGCAGGGATATTCCATACTTCCGGACGGCTTGCTCCATGATACGTAGATAATCAGAGCAGACTTGATGCCCGAACCCACGGCTACCGCAGTGGATCATGACAGTAATCTGCCCCTCATGATTGACACCGAAGGCCTTAGCAACTTCGGGGTTCCAGATCTTATCCACCATTTGAACCTCAATAAAATGATTTCCCGATCCTAGGGTGCCGCATTGGCGTAATCCACGTTCCTTCGCTCTGGCTGAAACCTTGTCGGGATTAGCAGCTTCCATGCAGCCTCCCTCCTCACAGTGCTTAACATCATCAGGCCAGCCGAATCCCTGATCTACAACCCACCGTACACCTTCAGTCATGAGTCTATCAAGCTGATGGGAGGACAAGCGGAAGTCTTTGCGGCGGCTGCCAAGCCCGCAGGGAACATTCTTGAAGATTGTGCTAATGAGCTCGGAGAGCTTAGGTCGAATATCCTCCTCAGATTGTTTAGTAGTCAAGAGACGGACGCCACAGTTTATGTCGTATCCGACGCCACCTGGACTGATGACGCCATCCTCACGGTCGGTTGCTGCGACTCCTCCGATGGGAAATCCATAGCCTTCATGCCCATCAGGCAGTACTATTGCATGTTTATAGATTCCTGGCAGATGAGTTATGTTACAGAGCTGTCTAAGCGTCCGATCCCTCTTCATCTTTTCAAGGAGATCCGCATCAGCAAGCACTATTCCCGGGACTCGCATACCAGGCCTGTAACTTTTCGGTATTCTCCAAGTGTAATCGTCTACTCTTTCAAGCGGTATCCGCGTTATATTTGGTCTCATCATAATCGCCTTTCTATTAAGGAACCCCCTCGAAATCGAGTTTTTCCATTAGATCTTTCTTCCGGTTCCTTATGGTTACCTCTGTTACGCCTGCTACGTCTGCAATATCCATCTGGGTCATGGCACGCAATGTACAGTACCGTGGCAGCTATTTCCAACGGGTCTTTACCTATGATTATCCGCTTACGTTTAGCTTCCCGAAGGATCTTCACGGCGAGACCTTGAGATCCCCCTGAGATGCCGACCTTCTCAGCGATTCTCGAAATGTGGTTTACAGGGTCAGCAGTCGGCATCCTTATCTTTAATCTATGTACGATTAGGAAGTAGCATCTCGAAATCTCTTTCTTCTCCCGAATGCTTGCTTCTGCAATCTCTTTTCTTTTAACTCTAAATGAGGTGCCAAAGAATGTTAGAACTTCAAAGATTAAAGTTAGCTGCGTTAGGACCGAACCAATGGAATCTCCAGCATTAATATCTCCATGCCCCAATGCACAAGATACTATTGAATTGACGATTTCTGGTAAGTCTGTGCCTATGGAAACTAATGTAAAACCGATCATAAGC
>QMVG01000113.1 GCA_003660975.1 Microcaldota archaeon | reverse complement strand
GCATCAAAAAAGGAACCCTCCATGATACAACTTAATAAGAAAGGTTTTACATTGTTTCCCCAGTTTTTACCGTCAAAGAATCTTCGTAGCTTGTTTTCAAGTGCAGAATCTATAAGTTCTTCATAGATGGCTTTTCTATCGCCCAGTTCTCCTTTTTCGCTCCACTCCTGCCTCTTTGACGCCGCTAAAGCTTCTATATCCCTGATAGGTGTCCACGAACCAATTGTTTCAAAAATTTCTTTCAATCTTTCAAATTTATCCACATCCTCCAAAAGATAGGGTCTTGGTCCTTTATTGCCAATAATGTCGTGCTTCCTCTGATTTACGAATAATAAGCTAAATCTGTCTATACCGCTTTTCAAGAACTGGTAATCAAATAAGGATGGATAGATTAAAATTTCATCTTCGTCCAGTTCTGAGAAGTTAATTATGGCTTCTACAGGCTCATCATTATGCTCATCAACATAAACTTCAAAATAGGTTTCTTTCTCGCCATCTTTATCTCTTACAAAAAGGTTAGGATAATAAAAATCTTCTTTTCCATCGCCTAACTTCGTGCTAACTTTCCAGGTTGGCTGATAAATTCCGATACTTTTAGAAGTAATTTCTAACTTTTCACCATCTCTCTTTACTTTTAGCGATATTTCATCTGAAGATTTATTTTTCATACCGTTAACTAATCTCCCCGCAGCATCTAAAACCGCAAATATGGGCGTCTTTCTTTTGAAGAACAAGCATCCCAAATTTAGTGATAATCTCCCCCTAACTTTACTAAACTCATTTTCATAAATTTTGACATACTCGGTAACCAAATCAAAAGCTAAATCTGCCGGAACTAATACTTGATAGGTGGTGGGAGAGATCACTATTTTCCTTATCGGCAGATACTTCTCCTCTTTTACATCCTCTACCCTTACCTTAACTTTTACTTCTTCTTTCTTTCCCTTAATACTTTTCTTTACCCTTAAAACAATTGGGAAATCTTTTATTTTGAGATTCTCTACATTTTCTTCAATTATCCTTTGTTTCTTCTCCAATGTCTCTCCCTCAGTATAATTTTCCAGTCTTGTTGTCGTGTAGAAATATTCTCCATCCCACCATAGGTCGGTTTTAGGGAGTTTTATTCTGGAATCAAACTCTATTTCCTCTAAATCGTAAGTTTGATACTTATTTTCCCCTCTCCCAAAAAATTCTTCATCTCTGGCTTCAAATCTTGGCTTGATCTTCAATCTCAGGCAATGCCCCCCAACCTTCTCTTTTGTAAATGTTTGGGTAGAGTTGAACAACTCTTCTAAGAATTCCTGTATTTCTGTCCAAATCCTAAGTAAGCGAGAAGGGGAAGGTGGCTTTGTGAATAAAACTTCGGCAAATCTTTTTGGATCTAAACCTGTTCTCGATTTAATCGAAAGATAAACTGGAAGTGGGTTTTTAGGAACATTAAAATTGCTAAAGACTTGTATATTCCTTTTATCTGCCTGCTTTTGATGTTCGGACTCCTGTATTTCGGACTCCTGTATAAACGTTCTAACTACATCTACTATTCCTTCATATCTCTTTTTCTCAAGAACACTCCTTATCTGACTATAATTCTTATTTTCCCAGATTTTCCATGGATTTCTTCCATCAATTACTCTTTCTGGATTTAAAACATCATTCAATGTTTTAACAAAAATTGTCTTCAACATCTCCCCATTTAGCCACTTTTCTAACGGTATAGAGCCACAAATCAAGGCAATGTTTCCATTCTTATCGGCTATTTCATCCAGCCAAACTGTTTCATCTTGAACCTCTGCAAACGCACCTTTAATTTCATTGAGTCCTTCTATTCTAAATTCCTGACAGCGCCAGCATATATCTCTATCCTTCATTCTTGGTCTTTTACCACACTCAACACATACCTCCCCCTCTTTAATTCCATTCCATTCTTTAATCCACTTTATGTCCCTTATTTCTATTTTTTCCTGAGATATTGGCGCTTTTGCTCTCTTATTCAATTCTTCAAGCACTTCGGTTATCAACTCACTTGGATAGGGATTAGCTTTCTTATTAATGCATATAGCAGGGATAATAACACCATCTGAAAGCTCGGCTACTTCAGAAACGACTTTTCTTTTAATCTCCGCCAAAACTAAGTCTATATTTTCTGGAACTAAGAAGCAAACACTGTTATTGTCCTCATATACGCAATTTCCGACAGGAATTTCAAATTCTAAAATATCTTTTACCTTTTCTTTTACCTTTTCAATTAACCGCTCCCTACCTGATATCCCTAATAGGTCTTGTGCTTCTCCTAAAATTCTTGAAGCATCCCAACCCACACCTAAAATATTTAATCTAAAACTAAAATGTTGTTTTACTCTTTCTCCCTCTAAAAACGATATGGTAAAATTACTTAACACATCTTGAACCAAAAGAGCTTTCATTATAGCTGCTGTTGCATAAGAATGATCCCATAAAGTGACATCGTTTGCCGCTCTTCTTGTCTCTGCAACAGTAGATCTAGTAATCTTCCATTCATCGAATATTTTTCTTCTAATCACTTTTAATTTTAAATTATTGATAAAATTTAAAACGTTACTTAATCCCGAATAAAATTTCATTCTGCTATCGTCTAAGTTTTCTAGATTAATTTGACAATGTCACATTTAATAAAATTTATATAACCAATACCTCTATTGCAAAAGGTATGTGCACTAAAGAATCATGAATCTGTATTCGACCCGCAACGATGGGGGTTACCAGAGGGCGT
>QMVG01000112.1 GCA_003660975.1 Microcaldota archaeon | reverse complement strand
TAACACTCCTTAGTTGACGCTATAAGTAAATAGAGGTCATCAGCATCCTGACGACCTAACTGAATGACCATGTAAAGAAAGGGCAATTTGATAGCCTTATTCTCCCCCATCTCCCCAGTCCTACTCAAAGTAGGTCACATATCCCCTCTCCTCCAACATCATGAGCATCTGTTTGATCTTACGGGCAGAACGGGGATATCGCCAGCCGTCAACCTCAATAGTTCCGACCTTCCCGCTCTCCCCCAAAATCTCTTTCTGCAACTCAGGTAGCTCTTTATGCATATCAACATCTCCCTCCTTGCAATACGCCAACAACTGCCAGAGAATACGTTCTACCTTCTCCCTTCCACCGTGAATCTTCGTAAGGACCTTGGACTTCATAAGAAAGTCCAACCTCTCAATTTCGTTTTTCTCCTTCCCAGATCTGAAGAATTCTTCCATCTCTTTCATAACTCGGTAACCGAAATGAAGGTTCACAGGTCTCAACATTTCGATTAATTTTTCAACAAAATTGAAAACCTTCTCATCCTTCAGCAACAACTTAGGCTCAATCTCCGTAAACTCCAATACAAAAGCCCTGTCCAAGACCTTAGGAGAAAAGGAAAAGGTCGTCTCGTCTATGTTGACGGTGCCTATGATTACGAGATTCGGGGGAATGGCTATGCGAGGAGGGATTGGATCCCCTTCTGGAGGCTCAAGATTCAGCTCACTTACTTCAACCCCCTCTTTGCCCTTACATAAAGGCATATAGATGCATCCCTCACATTCGGCTTTAGCGCATAACATCTCCTTCTGGTATGCCCCTTCTGGCTCGGAAACCTCAGAGAGCACACATCGGGAGAGAAAATGTATCGGGAAGGGCTCCCCAAGGTAGAGTTTGCCATCTCTGAGCTTGCAGGTATTTTCGATTGCGCTCAGGATATCACTGAAATAGTACTCCACACGAGCCAGGTTCATTTCATCGAGGATTATGAAGTGCTTCTTGGGGTCACGGCCTCCTTTCCCGGCTTCCACATATTCCTTATATGCGTTCAGAACGACCCTCAGCGCATCTGAGGGGTAGAACAGCCCTGTAAGGGGGTTGTAAAAACCGAAGACCTTCTGAGCCTCGTTCCAGTCTGGCCGGACGGGCATGAAGGCGTAGCGCTTCCGGTCGCCAGGTTGAAGTTCGGGCTCAGGGAGAGAATAACAATCTCCGTTAGGCTTACCAAACAGGTCCTCCGCTGAAGATACCTTCTCTTTCGTCGTCCATCTCTGGGCAACGAGCCTCGCCAATTGAGTCTTCCCAGTGCCGGAAATTCCGGCGAGGATGATAAACGGCTTCGTGTTTACGGCTCTAACCAAGAGAGCGACCTCGGTCAAGGGGAAAATCATCTTTTCCTCCTTCGAGACATTATTTAGGATGTCCTTAACTTGCTCAAAAATTTCCTCATTATCCCTTATGTCGTCGATAATTTTGCTCAACTGGGTGACGATATCCTTTACAACTTCATCATCTTTCTTCGCCTTGATGTCTTCAATGGATAAAGTCATATATCGGTAAATTAGGTAAATACCTCCGAAGGTCTTGGGCTGGCCTAATTCTCCTTTCCTTTTCAATGTCTTATCCACTATGTCCTTAACTCTCTTTATCTTTTCGTTTGAGCCCCAGAAATGGAAACCTACATAAACGGCGTTAGATGGCTCAAGGTGGTAAAAGCCTATTTTGACCTCCGGCCATTTCACTTCTTTTCCCCCTACCTGGATCTTAAGTCTGAGCAAATCAAAGCTATCTATCGCCTTCTTTACCGATCTTTTAAGCTCGTAGTAATCACAGCCTTCTATATCCAAATCCCTCTTTGCCTCTTCGCAAATTTTCTCTAAGAAGGGCCTCGTTTTATCCCTCACTTCTTCATTCCACTTTTCTATTCCCCTTTCTCCTCGGAAATCCTCAAATTTGAAATTTTCCAAAACCTTTATTATGCCTGCAAGCTTCGACATGACTTCCTCCTTCGCTTTGGTACGTTAAAAACGTAATATAATGTATCCCTCTGTTTTTGTTAAGATTTCGGTAGGTCTTATTCACAATCGCGGTCAGAGGACAAAAGGCCTTCCTTCTAAGCTTCACCAGGCTCTCAGCTTCACATAGGTTCCGATATTCGAAAGACTAAGAGTTCCTTAAAGCTCTCCCCTACTACTATGGCATCTGATCGAAGCCTGCTCTCCAGTCGCCTAAGAGTACCTCAAGGAGCATCGCCCCGAGGCGGTTTCCTTTAACCCCAACCTTATCTCATATGTATGGAACCCGGACAGCAAGTTGACGCGGAGGCAAAAGGTGTGGTCAAATGGATCCACCATGAAGGAGCGCCGTAATCTCCCCATAGGGGAAATAGACGAAAGGGATAGCTTCTTCCGGATCTCCTTTGGAAGGGACCTCTCCTCTCTCAAGACCTCCCTTGCCCTCTCAGGGCTCCTCGCCCCCCTTATCCTGAGGGAAAAGGAGGGAGGGTATCAGGTCATCTGCGGCTTCAGGAGGCTTGAGGCCTTAAGGCACCTCGGGCAGGAGAGGGTCTGGGCCCTGATTTACTCCCCTGAGGAGCTCTCCGATCAGGAGGGGATCGTCAGGGCTATAGCTCACAACATCCCATGGGGAATGAACCTGGTGGAGAAGGCTCAAGCGGTGACGAAGCTCAAGGCTTGTGGCCTAATGGAAGAGGAGATCGTCTCCCAATGGCTCCCTGTCCTGGGCCTCCAGCCCCATAAGAGAGTCTACGCAAAACTTTTAAGGATAGCCGATCTACCTGAGGGGATAAAG
>QMVG01000111.1 GCA_003660975.1 Microcaldota archaeon | reverse complement strand
CGCCGTGGATCGTGAGCTACATATTCGGCGGATACGGGGGCAAGAAGATATGCTCCGAGGGGCTTCTGGCTACACTGCTGGACATGAAGAGGAAGGGGTTAATACGTATCGAGGGGGGAAAGATCTACGTTCTGTCGGATTACACAACCGACCCCTTCGAGAGAAGGGTTCTAGACTTTCTGAGGAGACACTCCGGGAAGGACGGGCTGGAGCTGACCAAGATAAAAGGCGCCCTCACCACCGGGGCGGATGCGGAGCTGAAGGAAGACCTTCTAAGACTTCTTAAAGCGGATGGGGAGATATTGGAGTACAAAGAGGAGTTCCTTGAGGATTACGTGCCCTGGGCCCAGTACTCCTACATCGTGCCTTCCCCTACCATTCTTATGATTCTTTTCATTCTGGTGTTTTTTATGTCCAGCTTCCGGGGCTACATCGAGTCGGCCCTTGTGTACTCCGCACTGGGGCTCTTTCCACTTCTCACTGACAACCCTATAAGGAGGTCTTTCGTCACCCGCTGGAAGAACGATTACTACAGGGAGAAACTTCAGTGGGACGCCTTCAGAAAGACTGTAAAAGAAAAGAAGATAGACCCCGAGACTGTTGAAGACCTGCTGGTGGAGGACTGGATCATATACGGTACCGCCCTGGGAGTGGGTAATGAGGTCTACGATAAGCTCCTCACATACTCAGGGTCCGCCGGGGTTCTGCTTCTCGGATACCCCTCCTTGAGTGGAACCTTCTCCACCCTCCCCTCCCTGAAATATATCAGCGGAGGCGCCCCGGGGGGAGGGGGCGTGGCAGGAGGAGGCTTCGGTGGTGGTGTAGCTGGTGCTAGATGAACTTATATATGCGACGGAGTATTTAACCACATGCGGCGTGCGGTAAGATTCTACCTCCTCTTCATCTCCTTTCTAGTTTTGGCCGGAGGGGTTCTTTTTCTTGAATTTCACCCTTCCACCAAGAGGTGGGATCTGGCATTTGAACCGAGAATATTGTACTATAACGCCACCCTCCATCACAATGGCACCCTCCAGGAGACCTTTACCTATAAATTGCCAAGTTCGGGCACATATTACCATGAACTTTACAGGCCGTGGAAGAAGGAAGTAAGGTTTGCCAGAGGGAGCGGTGAGCGGGTCATCCCGGTAGATGTTTCGGTTAAACCCTCAGAGGAATGCGTGTGTTATGCATCCAGTTCTTTTGGTCAGATAGAGATTTATCACGGGAAAGATTCAAGCATATACTCCAGCGGCAATATAGAAAAGAACGAGATGGGGGTCTACAGCAGATACGGTTTAAAAGGCGGTGTGTATGTCGTAAGCTATGTTGTCAGGCTCTATTACAATGTCTATTTTGATGGGACAAAATATCTTTTCTTATTCTCGTTCAGAGACTACAGAAAAACCTTTGATAATGTAAGAATTTCCATCACGGGTTTCGATCTCGCCCATGTATACACACCAGTTTATATGAAGGTGGAGAGTGCCTTTTCAGATACGGTGGTCGTGACGCTGAAGGAGGACTATGACGGTCCGCTTCTCACGGCCATTATCATGAATTCCATTCCGGAAAATATGACGTGGAATGAGATCATAGACGTGGAGGATGTATTTTCATTAGCTGAGAATTCTATTTCTAAAGTGAACAGAGATTACCGGATTGTTAAATCGTTGTACTATGTGAACATAGGTTTACCGCTCACTTGGGTCATCACACTGTTCGCACTCTTCATTTCCTTCGGCGGAAGATGGGGCTCCGAAAAGGAAGAAATGGTTAGGTACGCTCCGCCTTTTCGTAGGCCACCCTGGATTGTCTCCTATATCTTTGTCAAATACTGCTCCAGTAACATAAGTTTCTGGGCATTTATCGCTACATTACTAGACCTTCATCGCAGGGGCATCATCAAAATAGAAGATGAAAAGAGAATCCGCATTTTATCCGAGGATGTTAAAGACCCTTTTGAGAAAAAAGTAGTGAACTTTCTTAAAAATCAATCAGATAATAACCTTGTAGATCTCAAAAAAATAAAAGAAATTATGGGACACACGCCAAACTTTCGAGAAGCGATAAGAAGGACAAAACTTAGATATCGGTACATTAATGAAATAAGAGAACTTCTGAATGCGGATGAAGATACCAAGAGGATATGTAGAGATTATTTTGAGAAGTTTTACACATGGGTCCCCAACTTCATTATTACATCTTGCATGCTGAGCATCTTCCTTCCGTTTCTCGGTTTTACTGTTGCCTATTATACCACACCCTCTCATTACATTTTGGGGCGATATTTTCTTTACTGTATTCTTTACGCTGTTATAACCTGGTTTGGTTACTGGGAGATTGAAAAGTCGAAAATATACGTACAATGGAAGGGCCACTATTACAAGGAGAAATTACAGTGGGAAGCATACAAAAGAACTATCCTAGCAGGATTGAGCAGAGCGAATCGCTCAACATCTCCCACTCATTTAGACATGGATCAGTTGATATACGGACTTGTTTTGATTAGTAATTCGAAAGAGCGGGAACCCCTATTAGACATCTTCTTAAGAACAAAGTACGGCTCACTGCTTTCTCTAATCCCTGAAGAGTATCTGATAAACGGCTGCCCATCATCCTTTTAATATTATCTGTTGCATGGGCGTTTTATTATTGTCTCAGGGAAGAATATTTAACCCCCTCATGTTAATGGAATTTCATGCGCTACGCTTTGAAGTATGCCTACGACGGTTCTCTCTTTGAAGGCTCCCAGAGATTCAGAAGGGAGAGGGGAACGGTGGACGGGGAGATCCTTCACGTCCTCTACAGAATGGGTGCAGT
>QMVG01000110.1 GCA_003660975.1 Microcaldota archaeon | reverse complement strand
GCCCCCTGGTGGTGGCCATGGACGCCCACGGCCGCTCCCTTTACCAGGACCTCGCCGTGGAAGTGGAGAAGAACATGCAGCGGATCCGAGCGCGGATCCACGGAGGGAAGTAGTGGCTCTTCCCCCAGTCAGGTGAGGATCCAGGGATGTGGTTTGCCAAGACTGCCTGGGTTATAACATAAACAATGAGAGGTGATTACCATGAACCGTGCAGAACCAAGGTTGTTTTCCGTCTCATCCAGGCTGGGCGCCCTTCTGTTCAGTTTGCTGCTTCTGGATGTTTCGGGATTGGCCGGGAGTATTGTCAGAGTACCAGGAGATTTCCCGACAATTCAGGCTGCTGTAGAGGCCGCAGCCGAGGGTGACACGGTCCTGCTCGCGCCAGGGGAGTACCTAGAGCAGCTTGCTATCTGGAAATCCCTCACTCTTTCGGGTGAAGATGCGGAACGGGTGTTCGTCTCCATCGTCTCGATCAGCGACACATCTGGCGTGACCGTGTCTCATCTGACTGTTGGGGCTGTAGAGGTGGAGGATGCCGAGCAAGTAACCCTTGACGGGCTGGCCATCGGAGGGCCCTTGAGCGGGACCGGGGTCAAGGTTGCTGGTCAATCACGAGTCAGGATAGCCCATTCTACTATCACCGACTGTCTGCTAGCCGGAATCACAGTGGGGCCGTCAGCCCGAGTAGAGGTGGACGAATGTACCATCTCCAGGAATGGCTCAGCAGTTGGTGTTCTGAGCGATGGAGAGATCGTCATTCTTAGGTCTTCAATCACGGAGAACAGGCGCGAAGGTCTTACCCTGGGAGGAACTGCAAAGCTTGTCAATTGCACTGTTTCCGGAAACGAGGGCGGCATAGGGGCAAGCGGTTTGGCCTCGGTTGAGATCCTCGGATGCAGCTTCTCTGACAACCGTGAGTACGGGGTTCTTTTGATAAGACTCGCCCAAGCAAGGATGGTGGATTGTGGCCTCCGAGGAAACAAACTCAACGTCGTTCTGCAGGGTTCAGCTCAAGCAGAGCTTGTCGGATGTGCCATCGAAGGAGGCGACCGGGGCATCTGGCTGGAAGAGTCATCCCAGGCCGTGCTCGTAGACTGCGTCGTTTCCGACAATACGGACCATGGGGTGGCACACGGCAGTTCAGGAGTGGTTTGTCTTGACCGGTGTACAGTGGCGCGAAACGGGTACGGGCTAGCCCTTGCGGGTGAGGCTCGGGCAGTGATCACCATGTGTTCAATCGTAGAAAACGCATTGGGAGTCGTGCTCTTTGATTATGCCCGGATGGAGATCTCCAACTCCGAGGTAACGCAGAGCCTTGGGGTCGGAGTGCTGCTAGGCCAGGCTGCCCATGTGCAGATCGACGGATGCAGTGTCTCCGCCAATGTGTGTGGAATACGCCTCAGAGATGAGAGTACTTTCACATGCACCAACAGCACAATCTCCGAGAACGAAACCGACGGTCTTCAAATCAGATCATCAGCCATGGCGTCAGTAGTGGACTGCCAAGTACTAGCCAACCGCGGGTCAGGGATTAGGGTTGAAGGCTCTGCGCGAGCGGAGGTTTCTCACTCGAATATCGCCAACAACAGCGCCGGCGTGTTGGTTATGGACCTGGCGGAGATAGACCTCAAAGGTTGCCGGGTGACCAGCAACGAAACCTGTGGTGTCGCGATTACTACTAGCATCTCCTGCTTGGACGCACTGGACACGTTCGGAGGCCGCATTTCTGGAAAGGATAACCTCATCCCTGAACCAGGCGAAACTGAGGGGAACGGGATGTGTGCTGTCTTTCCGCCTGAGCTTGGGTTCCTTGTAAGCACGACGGGTGGAAGCTGGGCTGGACTCACGCTGCAAAGAGTGCGTTTGGTGCTGCAGGCTCAAGGTGTGGCAACGATGAAGCCGGAACAGCGGCAAGATCGGATGAATGCGGCCGCCACAGTCCTCCGTTTCCGTTTGGATGGGTACAGGCTCGCCAGGGCAGCGATCTCCTTGGTAGGCACGGATCAAATCGAGATCGATGCTCTTGCCACTAGACCCATGGAACTCAAAGCCTTGGTCACCCAGACTGGACTTCTGGAGGTCCGTAAGGTACTCGCCGCTGCACCAGACCCAAGTCAACTGATCGGCAAAGATATGTCACAACAGGAGGTTCTTCCCGGTTATGGCGGGAGGCAGTACTTCTCAGTGGAGGCTTTGCCGGGAGCGCGTTTCTTCTTGACAGGAGCTGTGGTGGACAAGGCTGAGGTATGTACCTGCGCCGATGAAAGGTTCTGCGTAGCTCTTACACTTACCCGTGCGGGGGCGGACTTTTTTGCGGATTGGCTGCAGCAGCTCGAGCCCGGAGACCAACTTGCGATTGTCATCGACGGCGTTGTGTACTCCGTGTTCACTGTCTCACCAGAGATCAAGAAAGCGGCCGAGGAGCTTGGATGGACGAGTGTACAGCATATTCTGAGGATCGAGGCAATGCCCTCCTGTGAAGAAGCTAACCTACTATCCTTGGTACTAAACTGGGGACCGCTGCCTTTTGAGCTTACGATAATTGAAGAGGAGATCCAGCCGGAAGGAGAGACGACCCCCTCCGCTTTAGTGAGTACGCAGAGTGAGGTACATGCAGGCAGCGACCAATTGTGATGTTATGAAAGCGCGCGCCCCGGGCAGGGGATAACCTGCCCCAAAACGGAAGGAGGGGCGCGACATGGAGTATATCGCTTTTGACTGCCACAAGCGGTACACCTGGGCGGTAGTGGAGGACGAACAGGGGCAAATTTTGGTGGAGGAGAGGATCGAGCATGCACCTGGGGCACTGCGGGAGTTCCTGG
>QMVG01000109.1 GCA_003660975.1 Microcaldota archaeon | reverse complement strand
GAGGTGCGAAGGTGGCGGAATTGGCAGACGCGCTGGCCTTAGGAGCCAGTGCCTTCGGGCGTGCGGGTTCGAATCCCGCCCTTCGCACCAGCCTTGAAGAAGGGGTCTTGCCCTTCGTATAATGCTCAGCGCTAGCTAGCGGGAATAGCTCAGCTGGTAGAGCGCCACCTTGCCGAGGTGGAGGTCGCGGGTTCGAATCCCGTTTCCCGCTCAGAGCGCAAGGTGCCGGGGTGGCGGAACCGGTAGACGCAGGGGACTTAAAATCCTCTGAGCCACAGGGCTCGTGCGGGTTCGATTCCCGCCCCCGGCAGAAGCGGGGTGGAGCAATTAGGCAGCTCGCCGGGCTCATAACCCGGAGGTTGCTGGTTCGAGTCCAGCCCCCGCAACCAGAGCTTTCCCGAGAGGGGCCCCAGGGGGCAGGCATCCCCCTGGGGTTTACAGGGCGGAGTAGCTCAACCGGCGAGAGCGCGCGGCCCATAACCGCGAGGTTCAGGGTTCGACTCCCTGCTCCGCCACCAGGGGCCCCGCTCAGCGGGGCTTTTCGCAAAGAGTGGGGATGTAGCTCAGCTGGGAGAGCGCCGCGTTCGCAACGCGGAGGTCGGCGGTTCGAATCCGCTCATCTCCACCAAAAGTGTCCTTCGTCTCAACGGGTGCTGCCATTCCGTGCAGCGGATCGTACTAGCTTGGTCAGTTCTTTGGTCAGAACCTCTTCGGCTTCTTCCGCGTACGCCGAGGCGGACCACTTGTACGTGCCCTCGCGTCCCCTGGGGACGACGTAGGGACAGTTGTCTATGGCGTATCTCGCGATGAAGGCCCTGGAAGCTCGGCCGCATGATTTCCATGAGGCGTTGCCCCGTCTCGTAGAAGATCTCAAACAGGAGAACAGAAAGGTGGCGTCACCGAGCTGTACGAGCGCCAGCGGGGCGGTACGAAAGTTGTCCAGGTGTTTGACCAGTTCCCACCCCCTGGAGCGAAATGGCACAACGCCGAGCATATCGCGTTCTATTGGGCTAGGATTGGGTCGCTATGAGGGGACTGGTCCTCACGTGTGCCGAGCTGTACACGCCCCTGGAGGTCATCCGACCGGCCACCATTCGTATCGAGGACGGGCGGATTCTGAGCATCAGGGAGGGGAGGGAAGCCCTGGGGGAGGACCTTGGGGAGTGCATCGTGGCGCCGGGTTTCGTGGACGTGCACGTCCACGGCTATGAAGGGCACGATGCCACCTCGGGCGAGGTGGAACCGCTCCTCTCCCTGGCCCGCTCGTTGGCCCGCCATGGGGTCACCGCCTTCGTCCCCACCACCGTCACCGCGCCCCACGAGACGTTGCTCGCGGCCGCGAAGGCCACGGCCGAGGCCATGGCCGCCCAAGGGGACCCCCCGGAGGGGGCCAGGATCTTGGGCCTGCACCTGGAGGGGCCGTACATAAGCCCCGGGCGCCGGGGGGCCCAGAACCACGATTTCATCCGCCCCCCTGACTGGGAGGAGTTCCGCGCCTACTGGGACGCCTCCCGTGGCCACATCAAGACGGTGACGGTGGCCCCGGAGCTCCCCGGGGCGATCTCCTTCATCGAACGGGCCGTGGCCCTGGGGGTGGTGGTGAGCCTGGGCCACACGAACGCCTCCTACGAGGAGGCGAAGGCGGCCATCGCCGCCGGTGCGAGCCGGGCCACGCACCTCTACAACGCCATGCCCCCGTGGCACCACCGGGCCCCCGGCGTGGTGGCGGCCTGCCTCGAATCGCCCCAGGTGGTGGTGGAGCTCATCTGGGATCTCGTCCACGTGGCCCCGCCCATGCTGCGGCTGGCCTGGCGCTTGGCCGGCAGCCTCCGCACGGCCCTCATCACCGACGCCATCGCGGCCGGGGGGCTCTCGGACGGCACCTACACCCTGGGGGGCCTGGCCGTGGAGGTGAAAGATGGCGTCCCCCGCCTGGAGGACGGGGCGTTGGCGGGGAGCACCCTCACCATGGACCAGGCGGTGCGCAACGCCGTGGATATCGGCATCCCGCTCCGTGAGGCCCTCATCATGGCCTCCCTCGCCCCGGCGAGGGCCTGCGGGGAGCCGACCCTGGGGCTGCTCCGGCCCGGGTGTCCGGCGGACTTCGTGGTGCTGAACGAAGACCTCTCAGTGGAACGTGTTTACATAGGGGGTCGGCGACTCGCTTAAGCTTTAAAAGCTGGTCTACGTGTTCAGTAAGAGGCCATCAGCTACCTACTACGCGGACGACTCCTTTAATCGGATAGCGTTTCTCTTCGGAGGGGAGGGATTCAATACCCAGGCCGAATCCGGTTTTTGTTGCGTAAGTTCTTTGGCGACTTCTTGATCGAGGAGTACAGCCACATCAGGGGGGAGCTGGAGCACAGAAGCTGAAACCTCAGGGGTGACTGGGCTAAGGAGACTTCGCCACACGATCTTCGCCTTCTCCTTCCCCAAGGTTGGATAGAGGTTGCTCCTCGCGTTCATGACGGTCCGCTATTCCCGCTCACCTCCTCGCAGGCCCCCGAAGAGGCAGAAAAGAGTCACCGTTTTTTTAATTCCACGAACAGCTTGTACCGATCACCGCGGTAGGTGGAGCGGGCGTATTCGATCACCGTCTGGCCGTCGTCGAGATAGGTGATCCGCTCCATGGCAAGCATGGGGGTGCCGGGCTTCACCCCAAGGAGCTTGGCCTCAAACTCGTCGGCCACCTTGGCCTCGACCGTCTGTTCGGCCCGGCCGAAGCGCAGGCCGTACTCCTCCTGGAGGGTCTTGTAAAGGGAGCGATTCGTGAAGTCGAGCCACTCGATGCCCTCACAGAACCGGCGCCTGAGGAACGATGTC
>QMVG01000108.1 GCA_003660975.1 Microcaldota archaeon | reverse complement strand
CTTCGGGGTTCGAATCCCCGTCCCTCCGCCAGGTGTATTCCAAGATGCGCCCGTAGCTCAGGGGACAGAGCGCTGCCCTGCGGAGGCAGAGGTCGCAGGTTCAAATCCTGCCGGGCGTACCAGCTGCCGGTTTCCTGTCCCGCGGCCATAAGGTCGAAGGGTTTCTTGTAGTTGGGTTCAATCTTTTTGCCTGTGATCACGCAGTTCCCAAACCAGCGTCTTGAGGAGACGCGCCCTTTCCTCGTCCGATTGCCGCATATACGGTTCTGGTGCGCGTTCCAGGAGTTACAAAGTTCTCTCGATGTCGCCCAATGGCAACTCGCGGGGGTTCTCAAGCTACCTGATTTCTTCTGCAATGGCGAGGGCGCTCTCGGACTAATCACGCTCAAGCTCAAGCTACCGGGCTTCGGTGATCTTCCCATCGAGCTTGTCGATGTACGCCACGAAACTGGCGCAGAGGGCAAACCGAGGCGGGGCTACTTGTGCGAACGCTTCACCGGCGCTCTGAGCTTGGGATACAGAAGTTGCCGATAACTCCCCCTGCGAAAAGCGGCGCGTGCAACCTCCATGCATCACTTTATGCATCGGTTTCTTGCTTCGCTTTCAGCGAGCGCCGGCTGCCTTTGGCCGTGGACTTTTAAGTCGGGGTCGTAAGGGGGCTATCCCGGTAGTCAAAAGACAAGCCGCTCACCATTCGCGACGAGGCGCACCTCGATGGGCTCCCCCTTTAGGTGCTCGCGGTAGAACTCCGGTCGCTCGGTGTGGACAGGGATCAAGGCCCTGGGGGCGATCTCTCGGGCGATGAACAGGAGATCCTCTGGGCTCGCGTGACCCGAGGCGTGCAAGCCACCACCGAACCGTGGCTGACCATCCCCACCCACCTCGAACCCATGGACTTCCATCCCAAAGAACTTGAGCCACTCCCACAGCCGCCGCATGTCGACCTCCTGCTCCTCGCCGTGAGCCTCGCTTGAGGAGTAGATGTAGACGCCCCCCTCAGGTTCGATGTCAAGGAGGTTCTTCAGGTCCCAGAAGCTGAAGGCGAGGATGAAGTTCCCAGGGTCCTCCTTCACGTCCTTTGGCTCGACAAGCCGCTCCCGGTGCCGCTCGCGAAGCTCTCTCTGCCAAACTTTCAAATCCGCTACCACCTCGTCGTAGATCCCGAGGAACGGCGAGTTCGCCACACCGTCAAGCCATCCACACGCCTCCAAGGCCTCCAGGAGGTACATGTCCTTGGACAGCACCACCAGCTTCCGGCCAGTGGCCTGGGCGATCTCAAGGAACCCCTTCAGACGCTCGATTTGCCTGGGACTGAAGTCGGCGATCACCAGCTTCCCTGGGCTCCCCTCGACGATCCCGTGCGCCCGGGCCCGGACGTCCTCTTCCGTGGGGTTCTCCTTTCCCAGAGGGCCGGCCCTCTGGGAAAGGAGAACCCCACGGAAGAGGACGTCCGGGCCCGGGCGCACGGGATCGTCGAGGGGAGCCCAGGGAAGCTGGTGATCGCCGACTTCAGTCCCAGGCAAATCGAGCGTCTGAAGGGGTTCCTTGAGATCGCCCAGGCCACTGGCCGGAAGCTGGTGGTGCTGTCCAAGGACATGTACCTCCTGGAGGCCTTGGAGGCGTGTGGATGGCTTGACGGTGTGGCGAACTCGCCGTTCCTCGGGATCTACGACGAGGTGGTAGCGGATTTGAAAGTTTGGCAGAGAGAGCTTCGCGAGCGGCACCGGGAGCGGCTTGTCGAGCCAAAGGACGTGAAGGAGGACCCTGGGAACTTCATCCTCGCCTTCAGCTTCTGGGACCTGAAGAACCTCCTTGACATCGAACCTGAGGGGGGCGTCTACATCTACTCCTCAAGCGAGGCTCACGGCGAGGAGCAGGAGGTCGACATGCGGCGGCTGTGGGAGTGGCTCAAGTTCTTTGGGATGGAAGTCCATGGGTTCGAGGTGGGTGGGGATGGTCAGCCACGGTTCGGTGGTGGCTTGCACGCCTCGGGTCACGCGAGCCCAGAGGATCTCCTGTTCATCGCCCGAGAGATCGCCCCCAGGGCCTTGATCCCTGTCCACACCGAGCGACCGGAGTTCTACCGCGAGCACCTAAAGGGGGAGCCCATCGAGGTGCGCCTCGTCGCGAATGGTGAGCGGCTTGTCTTTTGACTACCGGGATAGCCCCCTTACGACCCCGACTTAAAAGTCCACGGCCAAAGGCAGCCGGCGCTCGCTGAAAGCGAAGCAAGAAACCGATGCATAAAGTGATGCATGGAGGTTGCACGCGCCGCTTTTCGCAGGGGGAGTTATCGGCAACTTCTGTATCCCAAGCTCAGAGCGCCGGTGAAGCGTTCGCACAAGTAGCCCCGCCTCGGTTTGCCCTCTGCGCCAGTTTCGTGGCGTACATCGACAAGCTCGATGGGAAGATCACCGAAGCCCGGTAGCTTGAGCTTGAGCGTGATTAGTCCGAGAGCGCCCTCGCCATTGCAGAAGAAATCAGGTAGCTTGAGAACCCCCGCGAGTTGCCATTGGGCGACATCGAGAGAACTTTGTAACTCCTGGAACGCGCACCAGAACCGTATATGCGGCAATCGGACGAGGAAAGGGCGCGTCTCCTCAAGACGCTGGTTTGGGAACTGCGTGATCACAGGCAAAAAGATTGAACCCAACTACAAGAAACCCTTCGACCTTATGGCCGCGGGACAGGAAACCGGCAGCTGGTACGCCCGGCAGGATTTGAACCTGCGACCTCTGCCTCCGCAGGGCAGCGCTCTGTCCCCTGAGCTACGGGCGCATCTTGGAATACACCTGGCGGAGGGACGGGGATTCGAACCCCGAAG
>QMVG01000107.1 GCA_003660975.1 Microcaldota archaeon | reverse complement strand
GTAATGTTAAACAACATTTCAGGAATGTCATCCCCGTATTTTTTATCCGTACAGTTGCTCCTGTGTATATAGAACAACATAGTATAGTCCCATCTTGTGCCTGCTGATATTGCTCCATGCATTAGGTCAAACTTTCCTCTAAATGTCCTTTTTCCAGATACTTTGTCTCCCATTGTCTGGTTTGCCCATGGCTTCTTCCTAAATTCATATATTATCCCAGCAACCCCCAAACTGTTGTTGAAGTCATCTATCCAGTCGTCTGCCATGCTTGACAGTCCTATGCCCCTCTCTGTAAACGGATCATAGCCTCTTTTCTCTTTAACAGTCATTACTCCTGTTGAGTTGTGGAAGCAGAATTTTGACATGTTCAGCTCAGCAGTTTCCAAGTGGTGGTAGTCTGACAGCCTCGTAGTGTCTATTGTGGTGGCAGTGTTCCAAATGATAGAGGCATTTGTATAGACAACAGGGCTTTTTCTGTGAAAAGTCCACGTTATTTCATACTCATTCTTAGAGTACAAGCCATCGTCTGAGGACTCATTCCCCTTATGGTGATACTGCCACCTCACAGGACCTCTTTCAATTAGCTCCATAACAGGGTCTGGGTAGTTAGCAGAACCATACCAGTAACCAGTAGACGTCAGGTATGTATGGCTTCCTAAATAGTCCCATGAACCCCTATCAGGACTGAAGTCATACCTAAGCCCACTGTAATTGTAAACAGTCAGACCAGGGAAGCCTCCAATGCTGCTGTTAAATGTAAAGTTCAACATTCCATTCCATATGTTAACCGTTTTCCTATCCCTGTACTCTACATATAACACAGGCACATTCGTAGCTTCTGCACTGTCGCATTCCACATATCCAGTTCCAGTGCCAGAGTAATTTATCTTAAACAGTATCTTGTCATTGGACCCTCCTCCCCCTGCTCCACTGTCGTTGTTCTCCCATTCAACATGCTTTGGGTCTATGCTTATGTTTATCCACTGGTAATTCGAATTGCTCACAGTTAACGTCTTTGGATTTGTGCCTGTGCAGGCTTCATGGTCGCGGTAGCTTCCGTAGTCATTTGCCCCTCCAACACTTGAGGGAGAAGTCGGGTTGCAGACATTTGTAGGTCCTGTATTTGTGTCTCTTGCTTCCATGTGGTATACTTCTATGTCAACAGGGCTGTTCACATACCTGCAATACAAGCTCAAATTAGCATGCTCAACAACCACATATCTCGGCAAGTAAGACAGGTCAAACCAGACATAGCTTACCATATTAGAATAAGTGGAAGAGTAATAGCCAACTATCAGGCTGTTAGAAGCACCAGTGTTATTAGCACAATAGCTCTGCGAGGTCTCCGCAACTTCATCCTGCATCGCAGAAGTAGAAAACAGAGGGTCTATCACAAGCTTTCTCATTCTCGGATACCTTATCACAAGGGATCCGTTCTCCTCTCTGGAAGACAAAGCCCTTTTATGCAATATCCTCAAGTCCTCTCCATCATTTTCAAACAATGCCCTGTCAAAGTTAATTGAATAGTTCCCTATGCCTATGCTCCTTACGTAATCCCCCTCAAAACTTATCCTCTTATTCGAGAGAGGCTTAACTACCAGTGAATAGTTGTGTTCCATCTCTCCCTCTGCAGTCACTGAAAACTTCATCTTTCCCAATTCAAAGAATTCAAAGCTACCTTTTATCAAAACGTCTCCAAAGCTTCCCTCAAATTTCCTCACATATCTCTCAAACAAGCCGTCTGATTCAGGATATTCTATGTGCTCTAACTTCATCAAATTTACTCTCTCACCATCCACGCCAAGGTAAAAGCCCAGGTCAGCCCAAAAGTCTCCTTTCGTAACCTCTATGCTCTCTCCAGATATTACGAAATCAGGTCCATTGCTGTGTATTACTGTTTTCCTTCCGTCATAGTCAATGTCCCAGGCATTCCACCTCAAAGCCCCATACTCAGATACTCTTAATATCTTCCTCCCTTTCTTCACAGCAACCCTGTCATTCCCTGGCTCAGTGCCTATCTTCTCAATGCTGTATAGGTAATAATTGCCTGCAGGCAAGTAAAGGCTTCCATTCTCCACTTCCCTGATAGGACCTCTTTCACCAAACAATATGCTCTTCCTGCTTTTGTTCTGCTTTTCTACAATCACTTCAAAGCTCTCTCCAAGGCTTTTGAATGGTATTATCCTTGAGACAGCTCCCTTCAGAGGAGCAAAGCTCTCAGTACCAAGCTTCAGAATGCCTCTCCTGCCCAATTTTGCCTTGCCAACCTTCTCAGCCAGCTTGGACAGCTTAGCAAAAGCAGTTTCCAAATTCTCTCTCAAGGCAATCCTTCCAGAAACGTTCTTAACATGTTCTTCTCTTCTCAATGTAAACTCAAGGCTCTTCTCAACTGTCTCTCCTCCATAACTGACCCTCACCAGGTAAGGGCTGTCAAGCACTATGGCAGTGCTGACATTTAGCACAGCCTCATAGCCATCTTCCCTGCTCTTAAACTTAAAAGGCATCTCATTCCCAACAGGGTCTATGAGAACACCTGCGAGTTCAATTCCCAGGTATGGCTTTACAAATGCCCTGACTGCCTCTCCAATTGCATACTTCTCTTTGTCCAGTGAAAGCTCTAATGCAGTGCCAAGCAGCGAGACAGAAAAATTCAACTCATATTTCCTCTCAGCTGTATAATAAAAAGCCTTATAATCTCCTATCTCAATGCCTTCCTTGTTCTCATAAACACAGCTTCCTCCTTTGCAGACCACCTCCTCTGTATTTCCACTGGGCTTAACTATCTGAAGCAAGCCAGCTCCAGGCACTGTGAAAACCACATCCTCCCCAGG
>QMVG01000106.1 GCA_003660975.1 Microcaldota archaeon | reverse complement strand
GGTTTCCCGTAGCGGGTAATGAAAATGGGTTTACCCGAGGCGGCCTCTCGAAGTATTTCGGAAGTTCGATTATGTAAATCGCGTACGTTAACAAAAATCATAGCGCTACTATTGTAGCAACAAGTTAGCCTGTCCACCACGTGCCTTCAGAGATGATGCGGTTAACTACATTGCGTTATGTGGGAGAAATAAAACGATTTAATTTATGGCGCAATTCTTTCTGCAATTCATAAAACTCGGTAAGAAGCTTGGTTGCGGCGAGGACTCCCCCCATCTTCAAGGTCAAATCTATTTCTCTCATCTTGGCGTATAATTCTTGGAATGCACGGTGAAGGCCTCCCGTAGAGTCTAAATCATCAGCGGAATGTAACGTCCTAGCCGCGGTTTTCCTTATAATAATATGCTGGATAGTAATGGCAGTGGATAAGTCAACTCCTTCCAGTTCCATCATTGCTTGATCAACAGATGGATCAGGGGGGAGGAGCGTTTCCTTATAGACAGGTTTTCCAGACGCATCTTTCACAAACGATCCATCTTGGTTTCTTATTATCTCTGCCTTACCACGAAGACGAAGGGCATAGAGAGCGTACAGGATTGCGAATTCATCTAGGTAGGAATGGAGGTCTGTAATCTTCTTTTCGCGTATCTCTTGAGCCCGACGCCGTGGTTCTAGCCAGAGATGATCTAAAAGTATAGCCCCTACGCCGCTTGCAAGTCCTCCTCCTATTGCGCTGGCTAAGAGCGACAACCAAGCAGGAACCATTGGCCACAGAATTATAAAAGCTCCGAATCCATTTGATACCACAGAGGTGACAAATGTCCTTTACGTGGGAGTTGTCAGTCAGGCATTTTGTATTACAATATGAATGACAAACTCTCTTACGAGGAGGTGGTTAAAGGCCTCTACTAGATTTTTAGGCTAACTCAAATGGTAGAACTAAGGAGGCGGAACATGAAATCTGGTTTGGACCGGATCCTGGCGGCTACGGATATAGGTGCGATCCGGCGAGGAGTGCTAGGCGTGAGGTTCTTCGTCAAGCCAAAGCTTGAGAAGGTCATCACCGTTAGGATTAGCGCCGAGGACCTAGCGGCTCTAGACAGGCTTAAGGCTGCAAGCGGCGCGCGCTCTTATAGCGAGGTTGTACGAGACGCGCTGGGAATCTATTATTACTTTATTGACGTGCTGGAAAACGGGTATCAAATCAAAGTTGAGAAGAAACACGCGGAAGGCTCGTCTCTTGACTCGACTGGAGCACCTCATGCCGACACTGTTACAAGCCCCCAGATGGTGACTAGCACCGTGATATCTGGGCTTGCATTCACTGTGGGGGGGCCATGTTTCTAGGGGAGCTGTTTGGCGGTGGGAACTACTCTAGCATTCCCACGCTGTCTGTGCTTTCGACAGCAGACTCTCTCTGTTCCTACCGAGGAATGCGTATTAGCAATACGCACAGGACTAGAAAGGGGGTGGACAGTTATGTTAGCGTGGTGCGTTCAGTCCCACCCTAACTACATTCGGTGTAGGAGGGCGGGATGAGGAAGAAGAAAACTTCTGAAATAGCCGTTTTCACGGACGCTAAAGAACTATCGCTTATAGGCCACTTGGTAGCTGATGATCAAAAAATCGAGGTCGAGGCCACGGTCAAGAGGCGAATTAAGGTACGAATCAGAAGAAGGCAAGCTCTGTCTACAGCCTCTGCAGCTGAGGGGGACGCTTCCGGCCTTTGGAGAAGGTTACTCGATCGGATTATTCCGTATCTCGCTCCCTTTTTTCTAAAATTATTTGAATTTTTCTTACGAAATCGTGGAGGCAAATAATCTACTGCGTTACAGCGTGACGTGGCAATCCACACGCGGAATGCCACGTCACGCTATCAAGAGGAGTAGGGACACGTTCGGCATAGTTTTAAACTTGTACCCGGCAATTGCTTAAGCGATTTGCCTGGAGGTTCTGTGGCCTACATTCGTTACATCGGGGCGGGTGTCGCCATAACCAGCGAAGGACAGCCCAAAGCTTCCGCCAACTCAAAGGTTTCATGATGTTTTCTTCGAAATATGATATATTAGTTGGTAAAAGAACTGGAGTACAGAAAGGAGGTAGGTTTGACAGATCAGGTACAAGTAAGTGGGAATCTGCAAGTTCGTTCTCCAGACCGTCTGACCAGAGCTCTCGAGTTAGCCTACGAAATTGTGAGGCAGGCACTTCCTCCGGGAAGTCTTGCAAAAGACCACCAACCCCTCGAGGAGTTGGAATCTGTGCTTGTTAAATACGCCAATACTATCAATCGGGTTTCCCAGGCCCTATCGAGGAGCGCTTCATAGGTCCTGTCTGTCAAAGCGGGTTGGCGCTTGCTGGCTGAGAGTAGTTTTATAAAAACTATCCCTGCACGAAGCCAATTTGAGTGCCTGGGCGCTTTTTCGGCTGATTCTGGATGGTGGCGACTGCTTTGGGGGTTAGCTTCAGGTTCCCTATGTAAATAGGCCCTTCATGGCCAAAGGCCCTGCCAAATTCGGCCACAACCATATCTTGACCTAGAAGGCCTACAACGACCTCGCAAATCTGTCGAAATGGGGGATCGCCCGCTTGCAACGTATCGGGAACGACCAATATGCCAACCCCCCCAGGATTCTTTTTGTGTTCTTCCCAGCACTTCTCAACAACCCAGGTACGCACCTCTTGCAAACCCCATTCGACTATATTCATTCTCAACCACCTCATTTCAGTATAGGGGCACCAAGGGGGTGGTAGTGTCCCGGGAAGTGTGTCTGGTCTAGAGGCATGGTAGCCTTCCCACAAAACCTAACTTTGGAAAGGAGGGGAAGGCCACCATGCGGGACAAGACCCGC
>QMVG01000105.1 GCA_003660975.1 Microcaldota archaeon | reverse complement strand
CCTTACCCCCCGGTAAATAGTAAATCCACCTATAGTGGTCTTTCAGGTCCTGCGATCAAACCGATTACTTTGCGGGTGATAGCGGAGATAAAAAGACACACCGGGATGCCTATCTCAGGAATAGGTGGCGCATGGACCTGGAGAGATGCGGTGGAATTCATGCTCCTCGGAGCGGAAACGGTCCAGTACTGCACTGCTGTGATGTTTGAGGGTTTCAAGATTATCAACCACCTAAAGAAGGGTCTCGCTTCTTATCTCGAGAGAAAAGGATTCACTTCAGTCAGGGAGATTATTGGCAAATCTTTACCTTACATTGTATCAGATTACGATAAACTCCCGAAGAGAAAGGTTAAATCAAGGATTGATCTCGGAAAGTGCATCAAGTGTGGTGCATGTTACACTGCCTGCAACGATGGTGGTCATATGGCAATTCTCTTCGGAGACGACAGACTACCGAGGGTAATAGAGGAAAAGTGTGTGGGATGTGCGTTATGTCAACAGGTTTGTCCTGTGGAAGATTGCATAAGGATGGAGGTGATCGAGTAAATTGGATCTGTTGATCAAAGATGCCCTTATTCTGACCTTTGATGAAGAGGATAGGGTCATCCAGAATGGTTATGTACTCATAAGAAACGGCATAATTGCCGAGGTTGGAGAGGAAGCTTTTAAAGTAGAAAAAGGCGTTAACCTGATAGATGTAAAAGGAAGAGTTTTACTTCCAGGTCTTATCAACATGCATACCCATCTTTACAGCTCTCTTGCAAGGGGAATGCCTTTCCCACAGGTTAATTCTTTTTATGATATCTTGGAGAGGATTTGGTGGAAACTGGACAAGGCACTCGATGAGGAGGATATCTATTTGAGCGCACTTCTTGGTCTAATGGATTCGGTGAGAAGGGGTGTGACCACGCTATTTGATCACCATTCAAGCCCCAACTTTACAAGAGGCAGCCTCGACATAATTGAAAAAGCGGTGAGGGATGTTGGCGTTAGGGCATCTCTTTCATACGAAGTAACCGATAGAAACGGCAGGAAAAAGAGGGACGAGGCCATCGAGGAAAACGTCAGGTTTATAGAAAAGGTAAAAGGAGATTCCCGGGTAAAATCAACCTTTGGGCTCCATGCGTCCTTCACTCTTTCCGAAGAAACACTCGAAATCTGTGTGGAGAAAAAAGGGAGTCTCAACGTTGGATTTCATATCCACGTTGCAGAAGGTCCTGAGGATGAAGAGGATAGCATCAGAAAATACAATGAAAGGGTTGTAGAAAGACTCTCAAGATGGGGAATTCTTGGTGAAAAATCCCTTCTAATTCATGGAGTCCATCTCGATAGGAGAGAAATCGAGATTCTTCGGGATACAAAAACCCCGCTCATTCACAACCCATCTTCGAACTTGAACAACGCCGTGGGGATGGCTCCTCTCACTCAAATGCTCAAAAACTCTATCGTGATCGGGCTTGGAACCGATGGCTTTGGCGAGGATATTCTGGGAGAGATGAAAAACGCCTTTTTGCTATTAAAGCACGGGGAGAAAGACCCCAACATCGGCGTGGAAGCCTTTGGTTTTCTCAAAAATAACTCAAGACTGGCAAGTCTTCACTTTGGAAAGACGCTCGGGAGAATAGAAAAGGGAGCTTTGGGGGATGTCGTACTTTACGATTACAAACCACCCACACCTCTCAATGAGAAGACAGTTTTTCCCCACCTTTTCTTTGGACTCTCTTTACTGATTCCCGATACAGTGGTTGTGGGGGGCGAAGTGATTTACGAAAAGGGAAGATTCCTCAAGGTGGACGAAGATGAAATCCTCAGGAAGACGATGACGAGGGCGCAAAAGATCTGGGAGAAGTTGTAATGGGCGAAGTGATGGCTTTGAGATGTTCAACCTGCGGAAGAACCTATTCACCTGAGGAAGTGCGCTACACCTGTCCTGAGTGTGGCCCCTTGAAAGGCACTCTGGAGGTTCTTTACGACTATGATAAAATCAAGAAGAGCTGGCAAAGACCGGACCCGGAAAGGGGGCCTTATTCCCTCTGGAGATATCTGCCGATACTCCCTGTGAAAGGAAACGTGCTTCCACCGCTCAAAATTGGGTGGACACCCCTTTTAAAGGCGAAAATACTCGAAAAAGAATTCGGTGGCGAGATATGGATAAAGGACGAGGGCGGAAATCCATCGGGCTCATTGAAGGACAGAGCTTCTTCGGTGGCAGTTGTGGATGCCATAGAGAGAGGGGAAAGAGTAATAACTGCAGCCTCAACGGGAAATGCTGCATCTTCCCTTGCAGCGATATCAGCATCCATGGGAGTAAAATCTCTGATCTTCGTTCCGAAAGGGGCCCCTAAAGCGAAGATCGCGCAGCTTCTTGTTTATGGTGCAGTTGTGTTTGAAGTTCGGGGGACTTACGATGATGCCTATGATCTATCCCTTGAACTGGCACTTAAAAGGAACATTTACAGTCGCAATACAGCCCATAATCCCTTTCTCGGCGAAGGCAAAAAGACGGCAGCCCTTGAGATAATGGAACAACTGAATTGGGAAGTTCCTGATTATGTGATTGTACCCGTTGGTGACGGATGTATAATCGGGGGGCTCTGGAAGGGATTTCAAGACTTATATAGGCTCGGATTTATAGACTCCCTTCCCCAGATGATTGGCGTTCAGGCCGAGGGCAGTTCTCCCCTTGCCGAGGCCTTTTTTAAGGGTGAAAATGAAGCAAAGGCAGAAAAAGTTGACACGATAGCTGATAGCATCAAGGTCGCTCTTCCCAGGGATCAGGTAAAGGCACTGAAGGCTGTCAGGGAATCAAAAGGAACCTTTGTCACCTTGACTGACCGGGAAATCCTCAAT
>QMVG01000104.1 GCA_003660975.1 Microcaldota archaeon | reverse complement strand
TCACATAGCTCAAGGTCGCCAATACGCCACATAGCAGGTAGAAGATCAGAAATTTAAGATGGCCGAAGGCGTTTTCGACATTCGAGCCGAAGGCATATAGATATAGCATGTTGCCTGCGAGATGAAGTATACCGCCGTGAAGAAAGAGAGAGGTTATGAGGGTTATGGGAACGGGATAAGGAAGTTTCGGCGGCAGATCCCTCAACCTCGTCAGCTCGTAAGGTCTCGCCCCATAGGCATAGGAGATCGGATATGGCCCATACCGATCGTGCATGAATTGATAAAGGAAGATGACGACGTTGGTCAATATCAGAAATGAGGTTATAAGCGGCGCCTTTAGCGTCGGCCTTGCGCTTTGAAGCGGTATAAGCATATCAGCTTTCCTGCGGTTCCCCTTCCTCAGGAGGTGGCTCAGAGGGTTGTTCCGGCGGCCGCTGGGCCTGTCTCATCATATTCTCCAGATCCTGCATGACATACTCCCTCACCTGCTGGATAAGCTCTGAGTAGTCCGGAGGCGTATATGAGGATTCGGATTGAGCCGACGTGGCGGTGGTCCTAGTCGTTTCCGTCAGATATCTCCCCGTTCCAACGGTGGTTCTATATCTCCTTTCGGTTTGAACGGGGGATTTGCGGCTTATGATGATGTCCTGGTGATCCCTGTAGATCTCATCCCCTCTGACGAGCTGTATCTCCAACCTCCTAGCCCCTGTCCTGAAGGTCACCGTAATCCTGCAATCCTGTTGAACGACCATGTTCCACCCGTTAGCCATCGGCATCAAAGTCGCCTGAGCGGGAAGCTCCATCGAAAGCACCTCTGAGGCGTTTAACACAGTTATGGCGTTTCCGGAGATCATTGACTCCTCGGGGTTCTGATACATATCAATCCCTCCAAATCAGTTCTCTCAAAGAGATTTTACCATATTTCCGGCTGAGGGTGAAGGGGCATATTCAAGGATAGCATATCTGGCTCAATTCGACTTGACATCTCCCCTGATCTCAGTATAATTATCGAAGACTCTAATAAGGAGGATATCATGCGCTGTATATCGGTGGCCGTAGCGGTTATGACGGCTGTGATGTTAGCAGGGGCTGTTTCAGCCTACGACTGGAAGGTCGCCTATATCGGCGGACCTGACAACGAACAGGGCCCTTATGAAGGGGGAACGGTTGATTTCCTGGGACCTGACGCCTTCGTCATCACGGCAAAAGGCGGTGACATCTGGGGTAATAAGCTGGGGTGTACCCTCGTGTATCTCGATGGAGTGGTGGGGGATTTCACGATCGAGTATACCATAGAGGAACACACCGCCGATCCGCCTACGACTTGGAGCAAATGCGGAGCGATGGTCGCTCAGGATATCGAGCCGGACACGCCATATGTGTTTTTAGCTTCGATGCCCAGCAACGACCCCACTGCCCTCAACGATAAAGGATGTAAGATCATCTCACGTCCTGAGCGAGGCGGCGATGCCGGGCCTGGAAGCGATGGTTTCGCCCCTCTGAAATGGCCGGTAACTTACAAATTGGTCCGTGAAGGCGATTTATTCACCGCCTCCGTCTCATTTGATAGGGGAGCAACATGGCAATCCATCGCCGCTCCTGAACACGACAAAACGGATAACCAGACCGTTGCGTTCAAAGACCCTGTAATATTGGGAATTGCGATCAACGGGCACAATAACGGTCAATCGACGGGAAAAGCCAAGGTTACTAACATCAAGATTATAGGCGGTGGGGTCACATCCGTCGAGCCCACTGAAAAGCTAAGTACAACATGGGCGAGGATAAAACTCTAACTTTCCATAGCGATGTGGGTGATCTGCACCCACATCGCTAAACGAGAAAGGAGTGGAAACGATGCGTTATTCGTTAGCAATTATCCTTATAGCGATGATAGTTGCATCTGCATGGGCCTATAGTCAGAAAGACTGGAAGGTCGCTTATATCGGTGGTCCAGATAGCGAACAAGGTCCATATCGAGGAGGAGATGTTAAGTTTCTGAAAAACGGTTTCATCATCAGCGCAACGGGTGGAGATATCTGGAGCAACAAGTTAGGATGCACTCTGGTGTATCTCGATGGAGTGGTGGGGGATTTCACGATCGAGTATACCATAGAGGAACACACCACCGATCCGCCCACGACTTGGAGCAAATGCGGCGCCATGGTCGCACAGGATATCGAGCCAGACACGCCTTACGTGTTCCTCCAATCAACTTGCAGTAATGATCCCACCGCCGTCAACGATAAGGGAACCAAGCTTATCAGCCGCTCCCAACGGGGAGGTCCTGCTGGACCAAGCAGCAACGGGTGGACCCCGCTGAAATGGCCTGTGACTTACAAGCTGGTTCGTGAGAAAGACCTGTTTACGGCGTCAGTTTCCTTTGACAGAGGCAGGACATACCAGTCGATTGCGGACCCCGCGGATGGTAAGGAAGACCACGTTACGCTTGAGCTAAAAGATCCCGTTATTCTAGGTATCGCCATCAACGGGCATAACAGCGGTCAGACAACAGGTACGGCAACGGTTACTGATATTAAAATCAACGGCAAGAACGCCTTCGCCATCGAACCCGCCGGCAAATTAGCCGCAACGTGGGCGATGCTAAAGCGTTGAAGATACAGCTTTCCCTATCAGTTTATGAACATGCCGCCCGCTTCGTCAACAGGAGCCCGTGGGAGGTTTCCCGCGACGCGAATCTCATCTGGCGGGCCCATCGTGAGGCTTATAGGCTATACAGACATTTCCCCGTGGTGATAGGCATTGATATCTATAACCTGGAGGCGGAGGCTTATGGATGTGAGGTTCGAAACCCCGGTGGGAACGGTATTCCCGCTATTGAGGAACCTCTTTTCCCCTCCATAGATGAGGCGC
>QMVG01000103.1 GCA_003660975.1 Microcaldota archaeon | reverse complement strand
TTCTTTCAAGTGGCGAGCTTGTATCCTCAGCGCAAGTGGCGACTGAGCTTGAAGGACATACACTGCCTGCTGAATGGAATTACCTGACTACATTCTATTGCCCCCGGGCGAAGGTGCATTTAGTGCGTATGGCGGAAGGGTATCAGAGTATTATGTTGCTATGAGGTGGGACTATTCGCAACCTGGTGGTAAGGCATGGTGGTATAAGAAGAAGGTTTTAATAGAGGCAAATAATAAGGCGATTGTCGCGTCAATCGAGGATTGGGGACCAGCGCAATGGGTAATTGATAATGCCAGAGCGAAATGTGGCGATGGTGGAAGATCGATAATCGATGTTTCATCTCCGGTAGCGGAGTACTTATTTGGGGTTAGCTCTTCTGGATGGAGTGATTGCAGGCTTGTACATGTATCCTTCGCTGACCAGTCTTTGCCACTTGGACCTGTGAGTTCATCATATAGCCGCCAATCAGCGTATAATTATGCCCAAAAATACTGGGATGAAGTTTGTAGTGATGGTTATTTTTGGAATACGTCCTCAAAATATATTACACTTTCACCGGGAACGAATATTGTGGGTTGGACAGGCTATGATTGTGCTCATTTTGTATCGTGTTGCATCGGTAGCGAACCAAATGAGCAAGGTGGCGGATTGGAGGTGCGTAGAGATTTTCCAACCGGACCATATGGTATTGCAGGTGCAGATGCCCTCGGCGATTGGTTACTTAACAATGATTTTGCTGAACAAAAAACTTCAATTGATCAATTAGAGAAAGGTGATGTTATCAACTACGATTGGAACGGAGATGGATGGTGGGACCATGTGGCGCTCTATCTTGGCAGTGGCAAGGTAGCAGCTCATACAACCTGCGTATGGAATGCCGACTGGCAATTAGGTACTACTCATCATCGGTTTATTCATATTAAAACAGCAGAAAATGTTCTAATCCCACTCACCGCAGATCTAAACGCAAACGGCACAGACACACCTGGCATTTACAACACCAGCACCGCGGAATTCACGTTTGACGGAAAAACCGTCAGATTCGGTCTGACAACCGACATACCAATTATAGGCGATTGGGACAGTGACGGCTATGACGAGATAGGCGTGTTCCGTCCGAAAGTAGAAGGCTTTGACCAATCAACATTTTACTTAGTCACGAGAAACTGGGCAGACCTGCCTTATGAAGTTGGTGCAGCGGACAAAACAATTCCGTTCGGCTACTATCCAGACGATATACCGGTTGCAGGCGATTGGGACGGTGACGACGATGATGACATCGGCGGTTACTGTCCTCTCAACAGCACATTTTACTTATATCTGCTCAATCTGGGCAGTTCTACTGCAACTTCGTTCAAAGACGTCCCTTTTGGGCTGTCTGGCGATACTCCAATTACAGGAGACTGGGATTGGGACGGCGATGACGATGTCGGTGTTTATCGTGCATTTGGCGCGGATTACAGCAACAACCCGACTTTTTATTTCGATTTGAATCTTACCGGCGGCCAGGCGGATATTACTCCTTATCCTTATGGAAATAACGGCGATATCCCAATCACCGGTAGCTGGAACGGAGATGGCGACTCCAACATTGGCGTTTACCGACCTGGCACGCAAAAATTCTTCTTCGCTTATAATATCCCGCCAACTCTGAAATATTTGGATAACGGCATAATCAAAGTTGGCGTCAATCTGGATTGGGGCGGTGCAATAAGTGAAATCAGCCATCAGGGGTTCAATCTGATAGATGACCACGATGCAGGCAGGCTTGCTCAGGTTGCATTCTATGACAATAGCAGTGCGTGGAATCCGGTTCAGGGTGGAGATAAATACGATAAAGGTAGTTCTGTTCTGGATTATACGGTTCAGCCGAATCTGATTTATACGAAGACACAGCCACGCGATTGGCATACCGGTGAGCTTGCAGACGTGTATGTGGAGCAATGGGTCTCGCTTGAAGGCGAAGCTGTAAAAGTGAATTATAAGATGACTCATTGGGGAACTGATGCTCATACGTTCCACGACCAGGAGTTTCCTTGCGCATACGTTAATAAGAGTTTGTACAGGTGCATTACGTATAATGGCAGCAAGCCGTGGGCGAACGATACCGTTGTTGAACTCAGCATACCCCAACAGTCGCCGGGGTCGGCGAATACGTATTTTTATCCCACGGAATACTGGGCTTCGTTTGTTAACGATGAGAATTTTGGACTGACGCTTTATAGCAAAGACCATACCACGAAATGGGCTGCGAATCGGTTTGATATTAATACGCAGCCGGGTTATCTGGCTACTGTGGATGAGTTTGCCATCGAGCCGGGGACGGTTGAGGAGGCGACTGAGTATTTCATCGTGGGGAATTATCCTGATGCGAGGAGTGAGGTGTATTCTTTGGAACAGATGTCTGATTGGCAATATAATCGCAATATATACTTGAAAGAGAACTCTGGTAATAATTTAACCGACTATCCGGTTCTTATTAATTCGTCTGGAAATATTTTCCCGGTAGAAGCAAATGAAAGCGGTGCAGATATAAGATTTGTGGATGAATATGGAAATATACTGAATTATTGGTTAGAAGAATACAATTACCATGCAAAGAAGGCAAGGATTTGGGTAAAAGTTCCTGAGATACCTGCGAATGATACAATAACATTGCAGATGTATTGGGGTAATCCGGGTGCAATAGCAATGAGCAATGGAAGCGTAGTATTTGAATTCTTTGATGATTTCTCAGCAAACACATTCGCAGACTATGATACCAAATGTTCTAGTGTCATGTCAATTATGTAGTGTCGCAAAGTATAAAACGTATGTCTGCCATAATGTTGTTTGGTGGATTGGTGATGAGGAAATATGTTGTGACACTTTCGAGGGAGGAGCGA
>QMVG01000102.1 GCA_003660975.1 Microcaldota archaeon | reverse complement strand
TACCTGGTGTTTAAGCACAGGATGATGAAAAGTGATAACTTAAGATTTATAAAGGGAGAGGTTGAAATTATATCTGCTGGAGGTGAATTTTAACTGATGATGAAACACCACCAATTTATTTAATTCCATCAGACTCGTGTGAGTGCCATAATGGAAAATGCCATTCCACGAATTATTTTTAGCCGTGTTATTTCTGATAGTAATATTTCTGCTACCACCTTCAGGAGCTATACCACTTTTATTGTTGTAAGAAGCTGTGTTATTTTCAATAAGACAGTCGTAAGCGCCGTATAGGAATATACCATCTTCATTATTATAACTCAAGGTATTGTGTATCACTATATTCCTTGAAACATCTATTCTTATCCCACTCATATTGTTAAATGTAATTAAATTATTTGATAAGTTATTATCATTTCCCCACATCACAAAGATTCCAAAACCATCATTATGAGATACATTATTGTTCACAATTGTATTTTTAAATACGTTATCGAGAAATATTCCGGCATTAGGATAAACTTCGTATTTATTTCCAGATACATTATTTTTTGATAGTCTGTTTCGATTGCTTGAAGAAGTCAAAAAAATACCATAATTTTCGTTAAAACTCGCCTCATTGTTTGCAAGATTATTATTAGTGGAATTGAATAAATAGATGCCGTGCCAACTATTGAATTTCATGCTATTGCTAGTGATCATGTTGATGCTCGAAGAATCTAACCATATGCCAACATAGTTGTTCGATGCATTATTGTTCGAAATATTGCAGTGGTCCACACTATTAAGATATACCCCCGCCTTTCGCCTTCCAATCGCATTTTCAATCGTGAATCCACTTATGTTTATGTAATCAGATGTCACCTCAAAAACATGATCATTCGGATTAGAGGCTTTCACAATCGTAACATAAGCACCATCTCTTGAATATATCGTCAATCGCTTATTCACATCTATATTTTCACTGTAAGTCCCGTTCCAGACTTCGATAAAATCGCCATTACTTGCATTGTCAATAGCATCTTGTATAGAAGTGAAATCTGCACCTCCGTCATCATTAACATACCACGTTTTAACTCCAGTTACATTCACGGTAACTATTCTTGTCTCGCTCACATTCCAGTTCCCAGCAGTATCGTTAGCATACACTTTGTAGGTATAGATTCCATTTGATAGACCTGTTTTGTTCTGATAGAAGTTCGTTCCTACACCAAGCATCGTTTCATTTACTCCGTTCCAGTTCAAAAGGGCGGTGTTGCAAGGTTCATTTGTTGTTACATTGACAAAAACATAGTCCACACTTACCTCTGAATCGTTACCAGGTGTCGGTAGGATGAATGTTATAGAAGGCGGTATTATATCTTCTAGTGGTTTTGAAGGTATAAAATATTCTGGTTCTCTCTCGTTATTTGTATCAGTGGTAGTTTGAATCAAGTTACTTCCATCCGCGTTCATTACCCAGATGTCCCAATTGCCGCTTCTGTCTGATGCAAAAGCGATCTTGGTTCCGTCTGGCGACCATGTCGGCGCGGTATCACTACTTGTATTGGTAGTTAATTGAACTTGGTTGCTGCCATCTGCATCCATCACCCAGATGTCCCAATTTCCACTGGCATCTGAATAATAAGCGATTTTCGAACCATCTGGTGAGAAAACGGGTCCACCTGGATTGACATTGCCAAAATCAGTTAAGCGGGTTTGGTTAGTGCCATCTGCGTCCATAATCCAAATCCCATAATCCCCTCCACCATATCGAATTCCTTTACAATAGACAATCCTACTGCCGTCAGGACTCCATGAGGGGTGCCAGCAGTCATATCCACTTGTGTATGCCATCTCTGTCTGGTTACTACCATCTACATCCATCATCCAAATCGCACCGCCTCTACCCCAGGGTCTGTAACTTGTAAATACAATTTTAGTTCCATCCGGCGACCAGTCTGGGTCTGTATCTCCTTGATTGCCTGAAGTTAGTCGAACACGATTTGTACCATTGATGTCTATATTCCACAGGTTGTAAAGGTAAGAAGCAGAAACATCTTTCTTTGATGAAAAACAAATTTTGGTCCCATCGGGTGAAACTGAAGGGGAACCGTCCCGAGCTGTATCAGTAGTAACTTGTGTTGGATTACTGCCATCTGCATTCATTATCCAAATGTCATCGTTACCACTTTCGTCTGATACATAGACGATGTTGCCTATAATTGAAACTAAAGGTAAATAATCCCCTCCATTCGTTATATTTCCAGAAGAATTATACGGAAGCAACGTATCTCCAAGTCCATCTCCATCGGTATCAACACCCGCATAATCTGACCAATAGTTACCACCAAGATAAAGTCCTCCTATGATGTTTGTTCCAGATGTCTTTGTGATGTTCCAGATGTTGCTTCCGGTATCATAAGCGTTGTTCGTGTTATTGAAGTAATTGTTGTAGATAAGGTTGTTGGAAGAATCGGCGAGATAGATTCCGTACTTGTTGTTCGAAGCATTGTTATTTGATATGTTACAGTGATCTGTGCCGCTTGCGAGATATATTCCCGCCTTACCTCCCCCTGTTGCTCCTTTAATTGTGAATCCACTTATATTCACATAGTCGGCTGTTACATCAAAGACATGGTCGTTTGGATTCGATGCATTTATAATCGTATCCGCAGGATTTCCAGAGGTTGATCTAATTGTTAATGATTTGCTCACATCCACGTTCTCATTATACGTCCCAGCATCAACCGTTATCGTATGCCCATGTGTTGTGTTAGCATCGTCTATCGCAGCCTGAATTGTTTCAAAATTTTCTCCTGTGTCAATGTTATGGATCGGCTTTGTTTCTGGTGGGAATGGAATTGATGGCTCAATCTTCCAAATCATCGGTGCAGGGTTATTATCATCCCCT
>QMVG01000101.1 GCA_003660975.1 Microcaldota archaeon | reverse complement strand
GCGTCGGCCGGTGTCGATTTCCTCCCGGCGCACCCACTTCCGCAGCGTCTCCGGGGTGCACCCGATCTTGCCGGCGATCGACACGATCGCTGCCCACTGCGAACTGTGCTCACGCTCGTGCTCCAGCACCATCCGCACCGCCCGTTCCCTTACCTCTGGAGAGTACCTGCCTGCTGTCGCCATAACCCCATCCTCTCAAGAACCTAAGCCTCCGGCAACTCCGGGGCGGTTCAGTCTAGCTGAAACCCGGTTTTTGCTCTGTAGCCCGGGAGGGACGTATTAACTTGTAACCCTCAGGGGCTGGAAGCGATTTATGGCCGTCTGAGTGGACCGGTCGAATTGGACAAAATGCCCGCCCATTTCACTCTGGCGAACGTAGCAGATCGCTCATATCCCATAGCTTGATCGTAAAGTCGTGTGAACTGGAGGCTAGGAGTCGCCCATCAGGGGAAAAGGCTACAGAATAACCTGGAAAGTAGTTCACTACCCAATTGACGGTGAAACCTACTTTGAGGGTGCGCACCTCTTGGCCAGTGTTCACATCCCATAGCTTGACCGTACCGTCTGGTTGGCGTGAGCCGGAGGCCAGGAGCCGCCCGTCGGGAGAAAAGGCTACCGAATAAGCACTCAAGGTGTGACCTTCAAGGGTGCGCACCTCTTGGCCGGTGGCCACATCCCATAGCTTGACTGTAAAGTCACATGAACCGGAGGCCAGGAGCCGCCCGTCGGGAGAGAACGCTACAGAATTGACCTGGCGGGTGTGGCCTTCGAGGGTGCGCACCTCTTGGCCGGTGGTCACATCCCATAGCTTGATCGTGTGGTCACCTGAGCCGGAGGCCAGGAGCCGTCCATCAGGGGAGAAGGCCACCGAATTGACATGCCCGGTGTGGCCTTTGAGGGTGCGCACCTCTTGGCCAGTGGCCACATCCCATAGCTTGACTGTAAAGTCACATGAACCGGAGGCCAGGAGCCGCCCGTCGGGAGAGAACGCTACGGAAGTGACCAGGAAAGTGTGGCCTTCAAGCGTGCGCACCTCTTGGCCGGTGGCCACGTCCCACAGCTTGATTGTTTCGTCACTTGAACCGGAGGCCAGGAGCCGCCCGTCGGGAGAGAACACTACAGAATTGACCTGGTGGGTGTGGCCTTCGAGGGTGCGCACCTCTTGGCCAGTGGTCACATCCCACAGCTCGATTGTTCCGTCAGTTAAGAAGCCGGAGGCCAGGAGCCGCCCGTCGGGGGAGAAGGACACCGAAGAGGCATATCCGATGTGACCTCCGAGAGTGCGCACCTCTTGGCCGGTGGTCACATCCCACAGCTTGATTGTTCCGTCACCTGAACCGGAGGCCAGGAGCCGCCCGTCGGGAGAGAACACTACAGAATTGACCCAGTTAGTGTGGCCTTTGAGGGCGCGCACCTCCTGGCCGGTGGCCACATCCCATAGCTTGACTGTGAAGTCACATGAACCGGAGGCCAGGAGCCGTCCATCAGGGGAGAAGGCCACCGACAAGACCGGGTAGGTATGGCCTTTGAGGGTGCGCACCTCTTGGCCGGTCGTCACATCCCACAGCTCGATTGTTCCGTTACTTGAACCGGAGGCCAGGAGCCGCCCGTCGGGGGAGAACGCTACAGGATTGAACTGGCGGGTGTGACCTTCGAGGGTGCGCACCTCCTGGCCAGTGGGCACATCCCACAGCTCGATTGTTCCGTCAGTTAAGCCGGAGGCCAGGAGCCGCCCGTCGGGGGAGAAGGACACCGAAGAGGCATATCCGTGACCTCCGAGAGTGCGCACCTCTTGGCCGGTGGCCACGTCCCACAGCTTGATTGTCCCGTCACTTGAACCGGAGGCCAGGAGCCGTCCGTCGGGGGAGAACACTACAGAATTGACCCAGTCAGTGTGGCCTTCGAGGGTGCGCACCTCTTGGCCGGTGGCCACATCCCACAGCTTGATCGTGCGGTCACCTGAACCGGAGGCCAGGAGCCGTCCATCGGGGGAGAAGGACACTGACGGGACACACTCTGTGTGGCCCTCAAATGTCCTGATCACAGTCCAGCTGTCGGTGTCAATGAGATAGACTGCACTGCTAAGACCGCCGGCGGCCAAGTAGCGCCCATCGGGCGTGAAGGCCACAGACTGTACCTCGCTGAGGCCCAAGGTGCGCACGGCCGGTAGCTGCCCTTGGGCCCAACTAACTTGCCCCAACCCCCCTGCAGCCAAGGTCAGAAAAACCAACGCCACGCCTAACCCGAGGAATCTGGAGAACCTATACACTGTCCACCTCCTTGAAGAGCTGGAAATGCACTGTGCACTGGCTTCTCGTCCGAATCTATTGAACAACTCTCTACTCCAAAATTCCAAAACCAAGTCATTATACAAGGTTCCTCGCTATTCCGCGTGGGTAAGTAGGAGTATCGGGTTTCAACAGAGAACCTACAGCTCCCGTTTTTGGGGAAAGACACACTTTCCGGGACACTTCCCAACAGGGGTAGGGGGTTACCTTCGCATCAACACCATGAACGCCACGATTCCCATATCGGCGGTCATGTCGGTAGGTGATTTCGTTGGCGGGCGTCGAGGTATGGCCGTTCTCCCGCTTCACTCCCGGTTCTTCCGGTGAGCCCTTCAGGAAGACGGATCTAGCGGCCCAACCTCCTCGCCCGGCGGTGCAGCGCCAGCGAAGGGACCAAAAACAGGACGCCCACTACCAGGAGGACGGTCAAGTCCAACCACGGGTTGAGGAGGCCCTTGCCCGGCACGGCGTGGTTCATCAGGTCCTGAGCGTAGGTGAGCGGCGAAAGGTAGGCCACCGCCCGCGCCGCCGGGGCCATCTCCTCAAGCGGAATGAAGACGCCGCTTATGAAAAGCAGGCCCCAGCGCAGCAGCGTGCTGGGCATCTGGACGTCG
>QMVG01000100.1 GCA_003660975.1 Microcaldota archaeon | reverse complement strand
TGGCGCTGGAGAACGCCCTGGGGCTGGTGGAGCGGGAGCGGCCTGAGCTTCTGGTGATCGTGGACGCAGCTGACATGGGGCTTCCCCCGGGGAGCTTCCGCCGGCTGCCGCTGGAGAGGGCGGAGGAGATGTTGGGCTCCTCCCACGCCCTGCCCCTGGGGTTTCTGGCCGGGATGATCCAGCGGGCGGCCCGGGAAGTGGTATTGATCGGGGTGCAGCCCGCCGACCTCTCCCCGGAGGAGGGACTTAGCCCGAAGGTGAAGAAGGCCGCGGACGATCTCATCTCCTTGCTAAAGTCTGGGAAGCTGGAACTCATCCCCGGTTAGCTTCCAACTGTTTCTTGGGCTGGGTCCTTGGCGGCACGTTCCACCAGTATCTATGGCATCCCCTCTCCAGTGCTGGGGTAGATATCGCATCGCTGCTGTTCCTGCTCCCAGTGGGAGGGGCTTTCGTGGTCGAGGCTTCCTCGCCCCAGCTCTTCTCCTTGGCTGGTACCTTCGGCCAAGGTACGGAGTACGCTAGGAGAGTGCCCGCGTTCGCGGAAGGAATGGGCCTCCTGGCGGTTGCCCTTCCCCTTCCTGAGGGTTGGAGCAGTCGGAGCATCGGGAAGCGATCCTCTCTTTGGAAGCGGAGGCGAGGCCTGAACCCGTTTATTCCTTCGGACCGTACTAACACTTGGGGGAATGTGTAGAGGACCTTGCGTTAGGCCCCCAAAGGGATGTCACCGTCCCCCGCCGCGTCTCGCCCTCCCTGAAACCGGTTACAGCCGTATATTTACCAGCAGTCCATTCCCTTTAGAAGAGTGGGAACTGCCGTGGGAGGTGAGCGAGTGGTTGTGGCCTTCCCCTGAGGTTTAATCAAATAACCTAGATCGTGAAACTGGCCAGCTCCCTCACGGATGGATGCCTGACCGAGCTGGAGGCCGTACTGCGGCTGGTAAACTTGGTGCGTAGTAATGTGGAATAGGCGTGTGCTAAGGAGTTATGCGATCCTGTCCCCCACACCGCTTCCCCGTTCACGTGGAGCTATTGAAGGGTAACTGCGTCGGCTTCGCCAACCCGGAGTTGGCACCATTGCGGGCGGTGGTGCCCCTGCCCGGCGGGTTAATGGTTTGTGGCGGGCCGGGCTCGCTCCCATGCCGCGCGCTAACGTCGCGTCGCCGTGGTCGTAGCCGCCCTTTCCCACGAAAGGGTGGTGGGCCACCGCGCCGTTTGGGGTAAGTGGTCGCCGGGACAACGATTGATACTTGACTGACAGTTTAGGATCGCCAGTATTGGAATCATCTTTATGCTTGTAGCCTTAGCCACATAGGTTTTGAATAGTTGCCTTTTGGGGCTTGACATTGAAAGTCAACTGGAGTATAATGTTCTATAAAAGGGGGTTGATCAGATGAGAGTGGCAGTGATTTTTCTGATCGCGAGTACGATCGCCACTACTACTTTGGGAACCAATACATCTCTTGTAGACCTAGTCGTGGAAGCCGGTTGGGTAAGGCAAATTGTGGCGGTTGGCCGATGTGATGAGGGTGAAGTTGGTTTCGAAGGGACCGCTGTTCTGCTCTCCTCTGGTTGGTGGCTCACTGCTTGCCATGTTTTCCAGTGCGACGGGGAGTTCGTTCGGGATTTGACGCTCCAGCTGGACGGGAAAGAGGCTCCTCTAACTTCCACGCCGATTTGCCATCCCACATTGGACTTAGCAGCTTTCAAGCTCGACAGCTCCGTCCCAGGCGGAGTGGAGGTGTGTTCTGCTCCCATCAACGTGGGAGAACACGTGTGGATAGCAGGTTTTTGGCACCACAGGATCGCCCTGCTGGAAGGCGTAGTGGCCAAGAAAAGGCGAGGGGAGCTGTGGATACATCCATATGAGCCCGTACCCGAGGGGATGAGTGGTTCTGCCGTGCTCAATGAGGAAGGCAGGCTGGTAGGGATCCTCATAGCCAAGTTCACCAAGACGCTTACAGTGCTAGCTGTCGAGGTAAATTCGGAGGTCATATCTGTCCTCCTTAACTCAACCGAAGGGGGGTGATAGATAGATAAGACAAATCAATAAAAAGCAGAAGCAGCTGACTGATGCAACTACTCGAGGAGAATAGAAAGGAGGACAAATGCGAATGATGGTTTCTGCTGTAATTTTGATCGCGCTTGGTGGGATCAGTTGGGCGCAGATAGCAGGGGATGGGAATGAGTCCCCCGCTCAGGCACTGGCCATCGGCACCTTGCCTGCGGCACCGCCGACAACCTTAACTGTAACCAGTTCTATGGACTACCCGGGGGATATCGATTGGTTTACTTTTGGACTGGAGGCCTCCGGGCCGGTAGTAATCTACTCTGAAAGCGAGGCTGCGCTTCGGTTCGTACTATTCGATTCCGCTCTTGGCTACCTAGCCGATGGAAAGGGGGAGGTTTTCCTGACCCTGGAAGCAGGGGATTACTACCTGCGCGTGGACTCCCCCGATTTGGAAGTGGGCGGCTATGTGATTGCTGTATCCAACAGCGTTGAGGCGGAACCAAACGACGGACTAAGGATGGCCAATCCCCTGGGCAGCTTTACTGGTCAACCCTTGCGGATCTACGCCGCCATCTCTCCAGTGGGGGACCTGGACTGTTTCCGATTCGAATTAATGCCTGAGGCCTGTGGAGAGGCACGGCTTAGGATTACCACAAGCGGCCCGGGGGACGATGACACGATAATGGTCTTGTATCGGGTCGACGAGGAGGACCCGAGGCAGTACATCCCGATCGCCTCTAACGACGATTACATCGACTATTGGAGCGGGATCACGCTGGACCCAGAACCTGGAGTATATGTAGTCCGAGTTGTGGAATATGGTGAGAGCGACGTGATCGAGTCTTATACGCTTACCGTAGATTACGTATGCCAAGACCCAGAGCCTAACGATACCTTTGCCGAAGCCGTGGGGATGGGTGTGCTTGC
>QMVG01000099.1 GCA_003660975.1 Microcaldota archaeon | reverse complement strand
TCAAGGGGCATCCGCAGCAATCTCACCACCGCATGACCGCGAACTGTGACACACGCAGGACGAGGACTCCGACTCACCCCCGCAGGGCACGGCTCGGAGCTTCCCAGAGCCCCTTCCCCGGTCAGCGGTACTCGCCCCCTCGACAGAGCACAGCCCGCCGTCAGCCAAGCAGACCATGGGGAACAGGATCAGACCCTCGGTGTAACCGCTCCCGCTGGAGGCCATGATCACCACCGTCATCACCACCAAGGCCAAAGTTGAGAGCAACAACAGTCAACGCAGCCCTGTAACCCCGCCTGAACATCCGCAACGCCGCAGGATCGGCAGTCTCCAACACCGCAACAGTCGCGGAGGACGCCAGCTCAGCAGCCTCAAGCGCCCGCTCAATATCGTCTCTAAGCCAAATATCCAAACCCATGCTTACCCCTTTCACGCACGCACGCGCACGCACGACACGCCCCCAGGTTTGCGCCAGACCTACCCACTGGGGGAGTTAGCAATACGACGAAAAACAGCACGGCCGGCAGCCGTTAACACAACGCCCTGGGAATGCGCCCGCTCATTCACCCACGCCGCCAAACCACGCTCAATCAACTCGCCGCGTAGACGACGGAACTCCCGCAGAGAAAAGGGAGCACCGCGCCCAGACCACTCAGCCTCAGAGAGAGGACGACCAGCCAGCACCCCACGCGCCAACTGAGCAACCCGCTCCTCGTCGACGCCGAAATCGACGAAACGCACCCTATTACCCTCTTTAACCTCAACCTGCAACGCCGGAGAGCCCACAACGCCATCGCCGTCAAGGTCAACACCCTCAAGAACCTCTTGACGCCACAGCAACTCACGACGTAGCTGAACGCCAGCCGTGGCCTGCCATGCCAAGACGACGACGACAACGACAACGAACACCGCAGCAGCAAACCACCAAGCCAGACCGGAGATAATCACGACGACGGCAGCCACGACGACGGCAGCCAGACCCCAGACTACCGCCAAAAGAAGGGCCTGTAGTGCTGGCACGTAAACATCGCTCTCAAGAGTACTAAGCCGCTCCACCGGTTGCTCCACAGACGCAGCACGCATCGCCGCTTGTTGTCCCCACGGATTATTGTTCATCGAGAACCCCCCTTCCTAATCCTACGCGACCGACGCCCACGCGACCGACGTTCACGCCGACTTTCACGACTACCAGACTGACCCCTAGCCAGGCGATTGAGAAGCACACGAACAGCCCGACCAGCATCCTCACCCGTAAACGAGAAACCCCGCTCAGTAATATAGACGGCCATCATGCACCCCCAGACAACAAGGCCAGTTGTGCAGGCGTTAGACGGGCAGCACCTTTTTGCAGCAACAGGTACAGCCAATCAACCGCTCCACCCTCAGCCCGCACGAGTAGAGCCAGAGAGGGAGCAACTTGATGCTCAACCCACGCCCTCACAGTCTCCAGGGTACGCACAGGTGAAGGCAACGACAAGCGCAGCTTCCCAGCGTACCCGAGAAAACGCGCCCACCAACTCGCAATAGGCCAGCGTGTACGTTGTTCCGCCTGTCCAGAAACCTTGAACTCCAGATAACTCCGAATCAGACCAGGCACAAATCCGAAGCCCTCAGCAACCCACTTCTCAAACGCGGCATGGGCCCGGCGACCCTTCAACTCCAACTCGACACGCAGCCAGTGGACACCCTCAAGACCCTCAACGCCCTTCTGAGACTGCTCAGCGGCCTTATCGTAAATCCTCAAGAAGCTCTCACTCGTCCGACTGCCAAACTCCAGGGTAACAGCGAACGGCCCATCACCAACACGACTACGCCGCTCCTGGTAACGCCGCCAGCGTGACGTATAGCACCGGTCATCAACAGCCTGACGAATCCGGTCCAGGTCAAGGTATCCGTCGCGGTCATCAATCGCCACATCGAAACGACCCACCTTGAAACCCACGCTAAGCAGAAACGCACCCAACCCCTGCATATCCCCAACCGTGCGAGAAAGCTCACCCAGAGCAGACGAAGGCAACACCACGTGAACGCCCATATCCGGCCGGTTGTAGTCCCAGGCAACACGGCCCGTACCCAGGATAACGCCGCTATTCGCGTAGCCACGAAAACCCCGATCCAGCGGCACAATCTCACCAAACAAAAACCGCACATAATCAAGGGCCTGGTCAATCGAGGTATCCGGATCAAGGAATGTCCCATGCAGCCAGTCAACAACACACGCACTTTGCACCCCCGTATTACCGCACGGGGGTGAGGAACGACGGTTGTCAACCAACAGTGACCCGTCAGACAAAGAGGCCGGGCCTGCCTGGCGCACCCTACGGGCTACCCCGCCAGGAACAGCCCCGGCCCCAGTCAGAAAGGGGGAGGATAAGGACTTGAAATCACCATCACCTTGTGGTATAATAGCAGTAGGCATGGTAGAACCCCCCAAGCACAGGGAATCACCAGCCACCCCCGCCGACTGTTGGCAGCAGTCGGCACTTTTTTTGTCACACATCGTCAACCTCCTCAGCAACGGCAACACTGGCCACAGCCGAAGCCGCATCTTGAACCTGGGTAGCCATGGCCACCGGCCTAATCGCCGCCAACTCTATAAACCGCAGACCAAGACCAGCAGCCATACCCAAGAGCGTAGTAGACGACGGAACGCCCAGAACCTCAGCAGCCAGCTCCGCCCGCTCCACAATCCCCTCACGAACCGTAATGCGCACCTGTTCAGTCTTACTTCTAACAGACACCGCGACCCCTCCCAATTTTTCATGTACGTTCTGATAGTCAAACTGTACTGTAATTGTACCACAGCCCCACGATATTGTCAAGGGGCATCCGCAGCAATCTCACCACCGCATGACCGCGAACTGTGACACACGCAGGACGAGGACTCCGACTCACCCCCGCAGGGCACGGCTCGGAGCTTCCCAGAGCCCCTTCCCCGGTC
>QMVG01000098.1 GCA_003660975.1 Microcaldota archaeon | reverse complement strand
CACCTCTGCATTGCCTCTTCGATCAAGGTGCGGCAAAAGTAGGAAAGGCTCATGTTTTGCGTGTTGGCTGCTTCCTTAACTCTTGCGGCCAGGTCGGGAGGGAGATTGACCATGATGCGGTAGAAGTTGCCTCCGCGCTGAAACTTTCTGGGTTTGAGTGCTTCGGTCATCTTAAGGTGCCTCCTCCTTTTCTTTTCGTTAGGTGAATTATACCACGGAGATGGGATGTATGCAACATACAACATGGGAATTTGCCGGTAACGAAGGTTATGTTAACTAAAACTTGCATGATCAACTATTTTCGGCGTATAATCAGTAAAAGCCTCACTATAACACCTCCGCAATAAAACGGGAGGAGTTTGAGAATACCTTCTTCAGAAAAAATGGGAGTAAAATGTCACGGGTACTATACCCTGATAACTGGGATGAATTAAGACGTGCATGTTATGCAAGGGATGGATACCGCTGTCAACAGTGTGGCGCGACGAATGTGCGACTGCATGCCCATCATATTATCCCGTTATCTCAGGGTGGAACCAATACTCTAGACAACTTGATAACACTTTGTGAAGAATGCCATGCTAAATATCATCCTCATATGAATCCCGGCTCTTATGCCCAGCGTGAATTACCTAAACCTAGCCATCCAGGTCTGATTATTTTCCTTTACGTTTTAGCTGTCTTATTAATGCCGATCGGAATCGGTTGGTTACTGTTCTTCCTAGCGTTCTATCTTGAAAGTAAGTGAGACGGTAGAGTTTCAATCGAACCATGGTGGGATTGAAACCGCAGTAGAAACCTGCCGTTTTCATCTTCTCACCTCTTCAGGCAACTTGATATCAAGATGATGAAAGGCGGATTCTAAAAGATCCGCATGATTGCTGAATCCGTTAGCCTTCATATCGGGCGGATAACGGCTTTTTCTCGCTCGGTGTGGCTTATCGGTCATCCTTGGCCTTTTGAGAGCGTCAGAGGGCTTCCTGTGGCTTTGGTCTTGTGGTAGAATTAGTGCAGGACAGAGACAGGACAACCACAGGACAAGGGCGGGATAGATGACGGGACAGAAACGGGACAAGTGGCTGGACACGAAGGAGGCATCGCGTCTTCTTGGCGTGTCCTCTGACACCGTCCGCAAGTGGATAAAGCGAGGTAAGATAAGGGCTCGCAAGGTCGAAGGGCGTTGGCTGATCGAGCGGGACAGTCTGCCGGACGTGTCCAGGACAAAACGGGACAATGTCCAGGACAGGGACGGGACAGCTGTCCTGTCCCAACAGGGCGGTAGACTTGCTGAGCTTGAGGACCGTATTAGAGAGCTTGAACGGGACAGGGAGGTTCTTCAGGAGCGTGTTCGGGATCTGGAGCGTGATAAAGCTTATCTTCAGGAGAGGATCATCACATTGGAGCGTCTCCTTGAATCGCTCACGCCTAAAGCTCTACCCAGGCCCTCCCTGCGAGAGAGAGTTAGGAGGATCTTCAGGAGAAGCTGAGACTATCTGCCAGCCACTGCATAAGACCCTCCACTATAACTCTCGTTGAAAATACCCACACGGTCGGATTTTGGGCTGTAGGGATATAAGATGATGGTAGGAGCCCGCGTGGTTGTGCGGTCTCCTTTGGAAGCTTCCAAAGGGTGGTTCCTTTTTTCTCTCACGGTCACGGCGGAGACGGAAATAGAAAAAGAATAACATGATGCCAAAAAGGTTTTTTTTCCGTGGTATTCCAAACAAACTTGCCTGTTCTGTCAATATAGCCCCACTTATTGTTAGTCTCTACGTACGCCAGCTCGCCTAGAAAGCCGGCTGTTACCTCAAACTGAGGAGCGATTATTATCTTTCCTGTCTTATCAATATAACCCCACTTCCCATCAATCTTTACCGCTGCTAACCCTTCGGAAAAAGGAAAAGCATGCTCAAATTGTGGTTTGATTACTAATTTCCCTTTTTTGTTGATATAGCCCCATTTCTTCTCGGAGATCACTGCTGCCAAACCTTCAGAAAAAAGGGAGGCATATTCAAATTGAGGTTTGATCACTATCTTACCCGTTCTATCGATATAGCCATATTTAGAAGGGATAGGCTGAGAGGAGCTTTCGATTCCTACCGGAGCTAATCCTTCAGAAAAAGAGCCGGCATACCGAAACAAAGGATTAATGACTATTTTTCCTCTCTTGTTGATATAACCCCATCTGGAATACTGAATTTCTACCGGAGCTAACCCCTCAGAAAAAAGGGAAGCATCTCCAAATTGAGGATTGATAACTATCTTACCCTTCCTATTAATATAGCCATACTTGGAATTGAGCTTTACAGGAGCTAGCCCTTCCGAAAAGGGATAGGCATCTGAAAATCGCGGATCAACTATGAACTTTCCAGCTCTATCTATACATCCCCATTTGTCATCAATTTTCACCCATGCTATACCATCAGAAAAGGGAGAAGCCTCATCAAACTGCGGATTAATCTCATACTTTCCTATCCTATTGATGTAACCATAAACATCCCCAACCTTTACAACTGCTAATCCCTCGGAAAAGAAACCGGCCTCATCAAACTGCGGATTGATAGCTATCTTGCCTGTTTTGTCAATATAGCCCCACTTCCCATCTTGTATAAAAGGGAATTCTCCCTGATTAGAGCCACAGCCATTTTGGATTAAGGAAAGCAAAAGAAAGAAAGAGATAAAGGAAAAAGATATGCTAAATCGGTTGAGCATTGTCTAACCTCCTTATAAAGCAAACGATGCTGCCATGTCTAGAATCCTCAAAGCTTCCTGCCGTTATTTTAATCGAATTTGTAGCGGAGTGACAACTATCACTTTTACGCATGATACCTGCCTCGCCAGGTTAGGCGATGAGGAGACAGGTTAGAAGCGGATCGGCTGTGGTGGCGGGCGTTTGACGACAAGGTGCGGCGAGAGGGTTATCCCAGGGTGGTGGGTGGACGAATGCTGCTT
>QMVG01000097.1 GCA_003660975.1 Microcaldota archaeon | reverse complement strand
TCCGCCGGGAGGTCCAGGAGAATGGCCACGTCCGATATTGGGTGTCTATTCCAGAGGCCGGGAAATATCTCCGGGTGGTGACCGAGCCGGACGGCGAAACAGTGCATAATGCTTTTTTCGATCAGAGGTTCAAGCCGGGAAGGGAGGTGAGAGAATGCTCCTCAATCACGATCCGGAGACTGACATGCTCTACATCGGCCTCAGGGGTGGGCCCAGCGTAGAATCGGAGGAGATCGCCCGTGGGTTTGTTCAGGATTTTGACACCGAGGGAAACGTTGTGGGGATAGAGATCGAGGATGCCAGCCGGAAAGTGGAGCTTGAACGGTTGGAACTATTGACCCCTACCCTTGCAGGATCTTCTGGTGACCCGCCCGATTGTGGTTCAGGGCAAGAAGTGAGGGCCGGAAATCCCAGGGAGTCTAGGAATCTCTGGCTCACGTCGGACATCGGGTCACCTGTGTGGACATAGATCCCGCGAAGCTCGAGTTGCTACAGTGACGGAAAAGTCCGATCCATGAGCCGGACGTGGAGGCACCCTTGTACCATGTTCTAGAGCCGATGCCCATATCTTGACCTCCACCCGGCGTACGGCTTTACATGCCTTGGGTAGGACGATAATCTTGGAGGCGATAAAGATGAAATGGAAGGTGATCTACCGCGCAGAGTTCTTCCGGGAAGGGGATCTTTACGTGGGCATTGTTCCCGAGCTTGATGTCTCTAGCTACGGGGAATCGCTGGATGAGGCCCGGGCTTCCCTGCAAGAAGCTGTGGAGGCTTTCCTGGAGGAGTGTGAGCGCATGGGCACCCTGGAAGAAGTCATGGAGGAAGCCGGGTTCGTGCGCCGAGGCGACACTTGGCTTCCCCGTCAACCCGTGGCCGCGGAACTTTTGACCGTGGGCCAATGAGGAACGGGAGTGGGTGCAAAAAAGATAACGCCGGTCGATTATAGAACTCTTGTGAAGATCTTTGAACACGAAGGTTTTCGAATAGTGCGGCGGAAGGGAGACCACCTGATCATGACGAAGCCCGGCGTGAAGAGGCCGGTGGTGATAAAGACGAGCTCCCGCGAGGTGCCGGTAACCCACATCCTGACCAACCTCCGCACAGCCGGGATATCACGTGAGAGGTATCTTGAACTCTTAGATCGGCTGAGATGAAACGTCAAAACCCACACGATCGAGGAGATCGCGGAAATCCTGCCGAGTTTTTGGGCCAGAGGGCCGTAGGATCTAGATAGGTATGGGGAACCGTGGAGGTCTTCGCCATCAAGCACATGGACGATCTTCTCAGGCCGGGAGGGGGGCTTCACCATGTCCGACTTTTGGGCCGGAATCCCGGGGCATTTGGGCTTGTGTAGGGGTGAGGTTTACACTGTGATCAAGGTGGGATGAGCGAGAGGGATTTTCAGCCGTTGAAGGTGGCCATCGTCGGTATAGGCTATTGTCTTACCCAGGGCATCGGCTTGCCTGTATGGACATGGACCGGAGGAGCGATCCATGGGAGGGTGTCGATTCGACGGGGAGAAAGTGCCAAACAACTTCCAAATGACAGGGATTTCTTTGATGCCATAAGGAAGCTCAAAAGGCGAGACTCTGCCCCCAAGCGCTATAGGTGGGCAGTATTTCAGTGATTGAAACCTTGAAAAGGGGGTGAATAGATGTCCAAGGTAAAGGACCTAAGCATGGAGGACTTGGAACACTTAATAGAGCAGAAGATCTTGGAAATACTGGGAGACCCGGATTCCGGATTGGAATTAAGGAATGAGTTCAAGAAGAAGCTGAGGGAACGCTTGAGGAAACCCTCCAAGAGGATCTCCCATAAAGAGGTGCTGGAGAGATTTGGTTAAGATCGAGTGGGCAGAAGAAGCGGTAAGAGATCTGGAAAAGCTTGATAGACAAGTGGCAGAAAGGATTCTGAGGAAGCTCGAATGGTTTTCCAAAAACTTCGAAAGGATTGTTCCCGAGCCGTTGGGCGGCGAGTTCAAGGGTACCTACAAACTGCGGGTAGGTGATTGGCGGGTCATTTACACAGTTGAAGGCGATATCATGGTGATACAGGGGATTGGTCATCGAAGGGAGATCTACAAGGTACCATAAACCAAAAGGCGAAGGGGTGAGGAAGGTCTCATCCGCAAAAGGTTGCCATCATCGCTGACAGGAGCGCTTCTCTCCTAGGGCGGATATACTTGGCATCCAAGCGAGCTGGATGGATGATCTAAGCCGATGACAAACCTCCTTAAAGAGATCACAGGGATTCTTTTGGGGAAGGAAGGGCAAGGGACCCTCAAGGCCATATAGTGCGGGGGACCGTGGGGACCTGCCCTTAGGGCTTGGGCTTCTCCTCGCCTGGCTTTTGGGCTGAGATCGAAGGTCATTTGGGATTTAGACCAAGGCGGTTTGCAATGCGCTCGATTGAAGGGCAAAAGGAAGGGGCGGTGACTATGGAAAATGGGCCCGCCGAAATGTATGCTCAACGGCCGGTTCAAGGCCTGGTCACCAAGTTGGGAGGGCCGCCTAGGAATGGGAGTCGAAACACCAAGAATGAAGATCTGCCCCCGAAGGCCGTATGTCGTTACCCCAAGGGGGAGGAGGGTGAACCATGCAGACACTGAAGGAATTGATCGAGCAATTACCTCCTGAACTCCAGCAGGAGGTGCGGGACTTTGTAGAATTTTTGCTGGAGAGGCGGGCGGCTAAGCTCAAAGCGGAGAAGAGGGGAGAGTTGAAACTCGATTGGAGAGGAGCACTGCGCGATTTGCGGGGTAAATACACCTCCGTTGAGCTCCAACACAAGGTCCTTGAGTGGTGGGGGGACTGATGTATCTGCTTGACACCAACATCTTTCTGAAACTCCTCCTCGATCAAGAAAGGGCGGACGATGTCGAGAAGCTTTTGCGATCCGTTCCCAGGGAAAGGTGCCACATCTCGGAATTCTCGCTTTACTCTGTGGGCATCGTCCTG
>QMVG01000096.1 GCA_003660975.1 Microcaldota archaeon | reverse complement strand
GGCTCGAACCGCCGACCTCCGGCTTGCAAAGCCGGCGCTCTCCCAAACTGAGCTACGCCCCCAGCACTATTGGCCAGGAAATCGGTGAAAAGCCCTGGCCAACGGAATCATAGCGAACGACCCACTCAGGTACAAGGCCGCCGAGCAACCAAGCGGGAGGAGGTGTTCGGTGGTCAGCAGAAAGATCGGGTTTTGTAAGAGTATGGGGGCCTGCTAGAGATTTAAGTTGTTCTGTGCCCGTATCCGTATCCGCTCTTTTACGGCCTTGGTCATCATTTCTTCCCAATTTGAAAAGCGAGTTCTTTCGTTGACGAATTGATCGAACTTCTTTGCATCCTCTTCCGGCAACTTGCCAATGTCAGTGGGCATCTGCTCTGCAATTGGAGAGGCGCTAAAAAATTCATCGATCGCTGTGAAGTCTGTATAGCGTATCATAAAGCGCCTGTCGAAGAGTTCGTCCAGGGGAACTTGCTCTTTGTCGGGAAGGTTTTTCGCTTTTCGTATCTGCTTGTCGAATCCACTTGTGTCAATTTCGTTTCCAGACATCACTTATCACCTCCCAAAAAGAAGCGTAAAGGAATAGGGGAAGCAATGCCAACGGTGTTCTTCGCCCTCAACCCCCGCCTGCTGCTAAGCCTGGATAGCCCTCAGCTTATTTGGTAAATGTCCCTCTCCATGAGAGGGACGCGGAAAGCTCCTGCAAGGAAACGGGCCCGCCGCAAGGCGGGGAAACCTCCCTCCTACGCCATGCACCTGACGCACCCAGCTGAGGCCCCCTCCTTCTACGCACCGGCGTGGGCTTTCCTGTCCGCTCGCCGGCGAGTTGCTTGTCCACGTGCTTCCTCAGAACCTCCAGGGTCCGGGGCACAGTCCTCGGGCTCCGAGGACAAAGTGGTGTGAATTAGCCTATCCGATGCAGACCTGCTATTGTGGGCGGCTGTGGCGGATCCTTGAAGATGTTTTTGAGGAATCCTTATGACAAGAGGAAGGGGGGTGATTATAGAAAATGTGTGCTCTAGGCAGACCGTTGAACGAATTAGCTCAGGAAGTTATCCAACAAGCCCTTGATGCGATCGACGCGAGTACAGTCGTGGAAAAATTCGAAGTCAGAGAAAACTTCGATAGAGACGTCGCCGCGGTAACGTTCCTTTTGACGGAAGGGAAAACACTTGAACAGAAGTTTAGTTTCGAGGAACTTACCAATGCTACAACTGACCCCACCGATTTGGAGAATCGTCTTAGGAGGCTCCTATTTCCTAGCCCATCTTCAGCTGTTTGAGAGGGAGTCTGAAGGAGTTCTTGGGATAAGCCGGTGAATGTAGCTACATCGCTGCCCCTGTCGGGCTGACCATAGGCCCGGCAGGGGCCCCGGCATAGTGCGCGGCCACAACAAAGACACGGCCATCAATGTGATACGGGACCTAAAGATCATCAAGGGGTGAGGAGGGGTTGTGTGGTACCAAGTTATAGCCACCCTTTTAGCGTTTTTTCTGGGATGGACAGCTAAGGGTTTTTGGGGATGGCTCCAAAAACCAGAGATTCGCCGGCGGTGGAAATACGGCCCGCCCGTACCTGTCAAATGTACCAAAGGCATTCAAGTAGCCAAAGACCCTTTACGTACAATTACCCCTTCCAGTTCGCCGCAACTTGTCCCCTATGGCGTTTATCGAACTTGGAGACGGAGAGCACCAGATCGTATTTTTCGGATCTCTTGGCGGGAATACCGGCGGACTAAAAAGCCGCCTAGCGCTTCCGACTAATTAGCCACCACGCCCACCCGCGCCGCTGACGGTGTATAGTAACACTAGCACAAACCCGATCCGACGCTATCGGGAGGCAAAAGGGTCGAGCCAGACAAAGCTCGCGATCTTGGCCCACATCGGCAGGAGCACCTTAGCCCTCCTCGAAACCGGCGGGCCGCGGGGACTCTCGGAGCGCATGGCCCAAAAACTGGGCCAGGTTTTAGACACTGCCCCCCGAGAAACTCCACGAGGAATACCGTGAACGGCGCCGGGCAATGAGGGAGGGAGGTGAGAACAAATAGACACATTACAAGAACTGCGCCCCTTCTTGGGCGAAACAATGCGCCTGGTACGCGATGGAAAGATTAGTGAAGAAAGAGGAGAGGCTATTGCCTACCTAGCCGAAGTCTTTGCATCGACTTTCACCAGAATGGACGAGTCAACATGGCCCGACCTCCTTAAAAGCATCCTCACAGACGCGGAAAAACCCCAAGCCTAATACTACCCTGCGGGGAGCAAGATCGTAGCAGAGGTCGTGCAAAACGAGCTCGGTTTCTTACTCACTTTTTTCCATCTTACTCGTGTTCTGTGGGGCCGGTTAAGATGTGGATTTTTCTGTGATGTTGAATTGTGCGAGGGAGGGTACATGAGCGGCAATGAGGTTGTGGCGATCTGGTTGGCGGCGGCGATATTCATTGGTTGTGCGTGTGGGATTGCGGGGCTACTGGCGCTGCTTATGTGGAGCATCCGAGCGTTGTTTGGGGAGTGAGGGGGATACACGGCGCGTAACCCCATCAGTTCTGCGGGCGGGGAGGAGAGGTTTGTTTGCCCACAGGCTTTGGTGCTTAACAGCTACCTTCGAGCGGCTGGGTCTGCGAGCTTACGCCTGATTTAGCCGGGGCTCCTGTAGTGGGCCTACGGGAACAACGCCAAAAATGCAGTTCAGATCAAGGCGAGCGGACTCGAACCGCCGGCCTCTCGCTTGCAAAGCTGACGCTCTTCCAAGCCGAGCTACGCCCCAGCAAAAAGATATCAGTCTACACCTGTGTTTCCCGCCAACCCTGTCCCCCTAAGGGGCCCGGGCAAAGCGCCGCGGGACCGGTTTGAGTTTTGACTCCGGGCACGTCTATAATGCCCGCGAATTCTGCAAGGAGGGTGATATGAAGGAGATCCGTTGGCATGGGCGTGGAGGCCAGGGGGCTAAGACAGTTTCCCAGATCC
>QMVG01000095.1 GCA_003660975.1 Microcaldota archaeon | reverse complement strand
GCAGGTCGTAAAGCCCCCTCCCCAGCCTCAATGCCTCCACGTACCGCAGGGCTTCCTCTCCCTGGGGCACCCGTTCCACCAACTGACGGTGGAAGCCCTGGACCCTCTGGACGAGTTCTTCTCTGGATACCCCTAGCCGGCTGGCGGTCTGGATCCCTTCCTCAGTGATCACCCACAGAAGGGTCTCCTCCCCGGCCACGAAGTACTCCAGGGCCACCACCCGTTTGCCTAGTGACCGTCTGACCTGCTGGAGGTAGAAAGTAACTTGGGTAGGCTCTAAAGCCATGGTGGAACTAAGTACTGGATTGGTTTCCTCCAATTCAGTGAGGAGTGCTTGGTACTGATGATGTGCCATCCGAGCAACTTCTTGAAAGCCGGGCCTTTCATCAGCAGGTCGGCCCCCACGACTTCCTTCTAAGAGCGATTCTGGCATTACACTCAGTTGGCGAATCAGAGCGCCAACGGTTTGGAGGTCTGCAGGTACCATTGTTGGTGTCAGGGTCATCGCAGTTTCCATCATGTCTACCAAGGTCCTGGCCTTTGCTCGTTCAGCGTAGGATAACGCATTGTTCGCATCTCCCAGTGCCAGGAGAGCGCTGCACAAGGTGTGGAACAAGGAGAGTCTCTCTTCCATATAAATGGGGATCCAAGTGGCTCTACCAATGTAGGCTCTCAAGGCCTCAACGACTTCTACGGCCTGGGTCCAAGCTGCAATTGCTGAATTTACATCGCCTCTGAGAGCCAAGGCTTGTCCCAGGTTATAGGAAGCTCGCCAAAGTATCTCTGGAGCCGGATACTTGTAGCCTTCGGGCAATGACATGTTCCAAATCATCGTGAGGCACTCGTTGAGGGTAGTAATGGCCTCTTCGGGTAAACCTCGGGCTAGAAGTGTGCGGCCAATATCGCTTAAAGACCTCACCACACCTTGATGGTTACCTGTTTCAATGAAAAGGGTTAGTGCGTAATGATAATTCTCCAAGGCTAGATCATACGCTTCCAAGCTGAAGTAACAATCTGCTATTCCTAGAAATGCGTTGGCTTGCCCCCCTGGGTTATTCAACCTGTTTTTGTAAATGGCTAAAGCCTGGAGATAAGTGTCCAATGCCTGATGGAAATCTCTTTGCAACAGGCGACAAGTAGCGAGACCCATTAGGCTGTTGGCAATGCCCGCCATGTCAGTAACCGATCGGTATAATGAAAGGGCTTGTTCATAGCAGGAAATCGTTCGCCGAAACTGCCTGAGGCTTTCATAACAAACCCCCTGCCCTAACAGGCAATTCGCTTCTCCCTGATGGTCTTCTAAACGATGTTTCAATGCTCGAGCATACTCGTAAGCATCGAGCGCGTTTCGGTAGTTGCCCAGAAAATACTCGCAAGTGGCAATGGCCATATGAGCATTGGCCTCACCAGCTACCTCTTGAGCGGCGACATACAAAGGCAATGATTCAGTGTAGAGAGCGATAGCGCGCTGGAAATCTCCGCTCATTTTGTATGAATCTCCCAGTGCCAATATAGCATTAGCCTCTCCTACAGAATCGTGTAGCCGATCCCTGTATATTCCTCGGGCCTCGGTAATCATGGTTCTCCCCAAAGTGCAGTTCCCAACATATAAGTAGCAAATACCTAGACCTAGCAAGGCGCCAGCTTGTCCAGGGTAGTTGGTCAAATCCCGATAGATTTCCAACGCTTGGTTGTAAAAGGAGATAGCCTGAGTATGATCCCCCTGTGAGCGGTGGCAACTGCCAATCCCCAATAAAGCATCAGCTTCTCCAGCCCGATCTGGTATCGAGCGGAACAGGTGGAGCGCTTGGGAATAGTTTTCAATCGCTTGAGAGTAAACACCGTGGTTTTCTTCACAACGTGCTAGGTCTAAAAAAGCGCAAGCTTCTGCTAATGGTTTCGATAGGATATGGCAAGCTCTGATAATATCAGAGTAATAATTGATTATAGCTTTCAAATCATCATCGCAATTGGGAGGTGAGGTAATAGTTAACTCTGCACTCCTGCTCCATTCACCTGCAATCCCAGAAAATCCCCATTCACGGGGCAAGTGAGTCCAACAACGTACTCGCCACCTATAAACTCCTACACCTAAGCCCTCCACAGTGAGCTGCTGACGGGCAGTCCAGTACCGTCGCAGGCAAGTTCGTTCCTGGGAGTCCCAAATCCCAACCTCAAAAAGGCCCGGCCAAGGCTCCTCCGGCGCCCCACCCCAAAGAAGCTCAAATTTCTCCTCATCCCACCTCAACACTGATTGAGGCACTGGGATCCATAGACGGTGAGGGGGGATATATGCAAAAAAGTCCCGGGATGCGAGCATGAGATTTGCGATCAGAAACTCCCCCGTTTTGTACCTCTGGCCAGGCTCAGCGAAGAACAAGATGTTTTTGATCGATGCACAGCTCATGCCAGCGCTGGTAAATCGTAAAGATAAGATCACCCACTCATCTGGTAAGATGGAAAACGCCTTCTCGCAGGATTGAGAAGTTTCTCCCTCTACCTTAATCAATATGCGAAGCCTGCCTGCTGACCTAATCCAGAGAACCAAATCGGTAAATACAGTTCTGTGCCCTTCGAAGATGTGCGGGTGGGGGGCGAAAGCAAAAAAAGACCAAGGGTAGTTGCCCTTTTTAAAAGAGACTCGCATGGTAGAGAAGTGATGAGGATCGTCAGTAGGCACAAGCTCCCTCTGATATACCACCGTCCCGTCAACATCCCACCACGTCCCGTTCCTCTGTGAGGAAAAATCATCCAGCACCTGTGCTACCTGCAAGGGTTGCAGAGTCGTTTGAGCAGCTTGGGTTGTCTGGCAAATAAAGCACAACCCTGTTAAGAGTAGTGTTGCGAAAAGAGATGCCTTAGACATACTGTTTTTCATTCCTAGTCTTCACTTCCACACGCCGTAGAGGACGAAGGGGGCCCAGTAGTGGGGGTGGCGATGGCGGTTGCTTTGGATGCGCGACAGTTGTGCCTGCCTCAACG
>QMVG01000094.1 GCA_003660975.1 Microcaldota archaeon | reverse complement strand
GGTGGAGCGCGACTTCACCGCCACGCGGCCCAACCAGCTGTGGGTGGCGGATCTGACCTACGTAGCCACCTGGGCTGGCTTTGTGTACGTGGCGTTCGTCATCGACGCGTTCTCCCAGAGGATCGTGGGCTGGCGGGTGTCGCAATCGCTGCGAAGCGATCTGGCACTTGATGCCTTGGAGCAAGCGTTGTACGCGCGTCCCGACACCCACGGGCTCGTGCACCACAGCGGCCGGGGTGTACAGTACCTGTCGATCCGGTACACGGATCGTCTCAGGGAAGCAGGGATCGAGCCCTCGGTGGGCAGCATAGGGGACTCGTACGATAACGCGCTCGCCGAGACGATCATTGGACTGTACAAGACGGAGGTGATCCGCTGGCTGGGACCGTGGCGTAACGTGGAGGATGTGGAGTTCGAAACACTCGTTTGGGTGGACTGGTTCAACAACGAGCGGCTACTTGAGCCGATCGGGTATGTTCCACCCCCGGAGTTCGAGGAGCTACACTATCAAAGACAGGAGGCTCCGGCCTTGGTGGCCGGACTCACGTGAAAAACCCTCCGGAAAAGCCGGGGCGGTTCATTTTCTAGTATGAGCTTGACCTTTAGTCTTTGCTCAGCGATCAATTCTCGCCCCTTACTCTAATTCTTCGCCACCCCACCATCGCGGCCGGCGGGGCAAAAAGCCCACACTGTGATTTAAGAAGGCCCCAGTTTATTACCTCGCTCGGAGCAAGGCGATGGGGCTCAAGCTGTCCCCTCACTAAAGATCACAAGTTACTGAAGAGATAGTTTCTCTTTGGCCTCGGCCAAATTCGTCAGGTAAGGTCGCTTCTTTAAATAATCACCAAAGACGGTTTCTTCTCCACTAATTTCCTCAATCGATTCCCCGACTTGTATCCTGAAGCGGTAAAGCTTGCCTCCTCCGGGTGTTTGCTCTAACTGAACCTCGACCAGTTCACCAATCGCTAGAAGCCTGGAAAGACGCCCAGCAACAGTATTGGCTTCGGGCAGGAGTTGCTCAGCGCGATCGAGGTAGGTTAGACTCTCTGGATCGCGACCAACTTGCACTTTCCATTGCATCTTGCCACCTGCTCGGTCTAGCAGTACAGCCCCTCCGAGTTCACTTTCTTCGGAGGGATACCGTTTAACTAGGGTGACTTCGTAGCCTTGACTAGTCAGTGTCTCCAGACTGGGATACCTTCGTTGCAATTCTCTTTCCTTTCCCAGTTCTCGTGGATCAACTGATCTAACTAAGCGGTTTTTTATTACTAGGAGTGGATGCCACGTCCGGGGTATGGCCACCCTGACACCGAGGTCAGCCAATGACACTATCAAGCCAGCAAAGGGGTTAACGAAGCTCAGCGTAGCTCCTAGTACATATTCAGCAAGTGCAACTTCCTTTCTTGTAAGAAGTCTTTCCCACACCGATTGCACCATTAAGTTGTCGAGGTATGCTTGAAGAACCTCTCTTTCCACGTCCTCGCGTTGGCTATCTGTACCGCTAGGCATGTGTGCGAGAAATTCCCGCAACCTTTTCCCATGTGGGGACTCCACAAATGTAATAGCCTCGGTTAAGGGAATTAGATCCCGGTTCACCAAAAATGCAAGATCGGGCAGATGTAGTACCGAGAAGGTCGCCCTTAGCTTCTTAGCGTCGTTAGTTTCTTCAAGACTCGGGAGTGCGTCCCGGCTATCAACAGTCTTGGACTGAATGAGGCGCACGAAGAAGGGGTTAGTAACAATGAAATCAGCCGCAGCAAGCGCTGATAGGGCAAGCTGCCTGTTCGCTTCAAAGAGCCAAAGGGCTTTCGAGATATGTCTTTCTTGGTTTCTCAGATCTTCATCCTTACCGTTGTTCTCACGCAGCCGGAGAGATATGCCCCCATTGTTTTCCTCCACAATGAAAACCTCACGAAGGGGGCAGGGCTCATGGAACTCGCTCTCCAGGATGTGCTCGTATAAAAGCGCTGTTTGTGGGTTAGTAAGGTCTCGAGCAACCTCCTGCCGGATTACCTTGCTTAGATCCGCTGGGGCCGTGACAGTTGTTTCCTCAATCGCTTGAAGAAGTTCCGGACCAAGGTCAGGCACATCATATGGCCAGTCAACTAGACTTTGGTGGATAGCCTCTGCAAGGCTAATGGTCCCTTCTGAATATAGCATGAAAGGTTCTGTAGTCATGCTCCCAATGTCTCTCAAGCGCCCCCTTACTCGGAGGAAGCAAAAAACTTCTGGATGTAAAAAGAATCTGATCCTTTCACACCGAATGAGCCTCTGAATTGTGCTTGCACCAAGCTCCTTTACTAAAGCGACAATCTCAGTGATGCCGTCCGTGTGTATCACAACCTCGTCAGCAAGAAAGAGGGCTTCAACGAAGCGCCCCCTATTGAAAGGATATGTCCAAGGATCAAAACCTTCATACATGTACGCTCTTCCGAATAACATGGCTCTAGTGCCCATAGTGCACCCCCCGTAGACTACTCTACCTTTAGTCAAAGCAATCTCAAGCCGCATTTCATTATGGTAACAACCATTCTGGTGATATTCCCCATAGTGTGTTTGTCTCGTACCCATAGGGAGATTTCCAAAAATAAATCAAACCCTTGACGGGGAAAGTCACCAGCGGGACAGCACCCATAAGGAAATCGTAGAGACGTTTAGAAAGATGTTAAAGTGAACCGCCCCGGGATTGCCGGAGGCTTAGCTTCTTGAGAGGATGGGGTTATGGCGACAGCAGGCAGGTACTCTCCAGAGGTGAGGGAACGGGCGGTGCGGATGGTGCTAGAGCACGAGCGTGAGCACAGTTCGCAGTGGGCGGCGATCGTGTCGATCGCAGGCAAGATCGGGTGCACCCCGGAGACGCTGCGGAAGTGGGTGCGCCGGGAGGAGGTCGACACCGGCCGACGCGGGGGCCTGACGAGCGACCAGCGGGCCCGGATGAAGGAGCTGGAGCGGGAGAACCGCGAGCTTCGGCGGGCGAATGAGATCCTGCGCAAGGCGTCGGCTTTTTTCG
>QMVG01000093.1 GCA_003660975.1 Microcaldota archaeon | reverse complement strand
GTAATGGGATTGCCTGCAGTAACTATATTTGCATTTAGAGTGGTAGTTGCACCTGAGCCATCTAAAGTCACTGATGCATCCCCAGAACCTGTAATTTGACCATTTACTACGATAGAGCCTCCAGCTTGTGGTGCTCGAAGGGTAACTGGGTCATTGAAGGTAGTAGCAGCAGCAACCGTAATAGTCCCTGTACCGTCAGATCTACCAATCGTAATCGAGTTAAACCCATCAGCCAGAGTTGCCAAGTCTGTAGCAGTTAAATCTAAGGCTGCTGTTCCACCTCCTCCTGTAATTTCTATATCCTGTCCAGCTGTAGCAGGTTGAAGAACTATATTTCCAGTTCCGGTGTTAGAATCATTTCCTCCTGTAAAGTCAATTTCATCGGCTGTTAATGTAATATCATTTGCTCCTGCAGTAATAGCCCCAGTGGTAAGGGTAGCAGTGCCAGCATTAAGTTCTGTAGTTCCACCAACTGTTACCGCACCTAAGGTCAGTGCATCGTTGCTTGTCTGGATTGTCCCATGAACGGTGGTGGTGCTCGCTGTAGAAGTTAAACCACCATTGAAGGTTAAAATATCATCATCACCATTTCCTAAAGTTACACCATTAGTGTTATTGAATGTGCAGGCATTGGTAACGGTCAGGTCTTCATTGAAGGCTACAGAATATGCCCGTGCATAGGTAGTCAAAGTAGTGGTTGTTACATCTCCATTGAATGTTAAAGCTCCAGTAGCGTTGGCGTTGTCAGCCTGAAGGGCTAAAGTTCCTACATTATTCACGGCTCCACTTACAGTAGTAGCAGATGTGCCGGAAATGAGAGTTAAATTATTACCTCCACCCGTAACTGTTCCAGTAATATTTAAAGCAGCTCCAGTACCTGCCCAGTTATTCGTAGTGTCTAAAGTTAACGAACCGCCAGAAATAGTTAAATTACCTATATCCATCTGTTGAGAAACTGTCCTTATAGTCCCTCGAGCTGTGGTAGTTCCACAAGCAGTAGTATCTAAGCCACCAGTAAACAGTAGAACATCATCGTCACCATTTCCTAAAGTTATCCCATTGGTATTTAGGAAAGTAGTATCATTTGTAACTGATACATCTTCATTAAAGGTTATAGAATAAGCCTGGCTATAAGTAGTTATAGTATCAACTGTAACATCGCCATTAAAAGTTACAGCTCCTGTACAATTTGCATTATTAGCCTGAATAGTTAAAGTCCCTATATTACCACCTGCACCTACCGCTCCATCTAAAGTAGTGGTACCCGAACCCGAAACCAAAGTCAAATTCTCTTTTACCCCACCTGCTGTTCCACTTGTGGTTCCAGTGATGTGGATATCTCCTGCAGAAGTTGCTCCAGTGGATAAAGTGATGGTCCACCCTTCCCCAATTACTACATTATCATCTATAGTAATATCCTGCCCGGCAGTAATTATATCGGCATTTAATGTAGTAGTGGCTCCTGGACCATCTAAAGTCACTGATGCATCCCCAGAACCTGTAATTTGGCCATTAACTGTGATTGAACCTCCAGAAGGGGTTTGAATTGTTACCGGGTCATTAAATGTAACGGTACTTATATCTATCGCATGCTGACCATCTGACCGCCCTATAGTAATAGAGGAAAATCCATCCTGAAGATAACCTATCTCCGTATCATCTAAATTAAACGTTCCTGCTCCACCACCAATACCAATACTTGTAGTTGTAGTGCTAGGCTGGAGAAGCAAATCACCGCTCCCACTGATATTCGCACCTAAGGCGATACCATCAGCAGTTAAAGTAATGTCCCCTGTCCCCGAAGATATAGTTGCATTAGTGGTCAAAGTTCCTGTTCCCACATCAATTGAGATGTTATTATTGGTTGTAGAAAGAGAACCATTTATAGTTAAACTATTATTCCCATTATCTAAAGCAAACCCGCCAGGAGCTGTAACAGCACCAAGGTTTGTAATATTATTTGTTTGAGTGCTGAAATCTATCGAGCCTCCACCACTTACTGATGCGGAAAATGTTCCTGCTGTAATTGCTCCGCTTTGAGTAACATTTCCACCAGCATTAAGAGTAATTGTTCCTGTGCCAGCATTAAGTAAAGCAATATCTACATCATCTGCATCAGTAAAGGTGATATTAGAGTTATTTCCAGATTGAAGATTTAACGTATCCACATCATTGCTCGCTGTATCTAAAGTTATCGCCCCACCTGCTGCAGCTCCAGTGGTGTTTACAGTTAAAGTCGCAGCAATAATTTGGCCCGAATCGGTTACATCTCCGCCAGCGGTAAGTGAAGCGTTGGCTGTACCGGAGTTTAAGGAGGAAATAATTACCCCATCAGAATCAGTAATATCTATAGCAGAATTGGTGGTGCTGGCACTCAATGTATCAGCATCTATATTAAAGGTAGAAGTAGTCCCAATTCCAGTCGCTCCGATTAAGCTTAAAGTTCCTATAGCTATGGCATCTCCCGCATCATCCGAATCATTTATTGTCCCGCTGGATTTCAAAACAAGGTTAGAGAAATTAGCCGGGGTCAAATCATCTACGGTTATATTACCTGCCGTTAAAGTTTGAGCGCCTGTTCCTGCTCCATCGGACCCTGCAGTTGTCGCTTCTCCAATGGTAACTGTTCCTGTACAGGTAATATTATCAATCTCCGCATCGGTCAATTCTATATCATCAGTAGCAGCACTGGTTGGACTTCCTAACAGAATATTGGGATTCGATCCTCCTCCAGAATGAGAAATATATACATTTCCTGAAGCTGTGGCTGAAGTAGCATCTATCGTACCATTAAATACCATATCTGCACCAATTAGAGTAATATCTCCGCCCTCTGAATCCAAATTTCCCAATGTTAAGGTTCCCGCTCCATCTGCACCACCAGTGGCATGAGGAGAATCAGCCTCTAAATGGATATCACCACCTGCGGTAGTGATGGTATCACTGGTATCAGCAAATGTAATATTGTCACCTGCTTGTATAACAATAGATTCTGTATCCAAATTAGCTAAATTAAGATTATTATCAGTAAGATCATTTATAG
>QMVG01000092.1 GCA_003660975.1 Microcaldota archaeon | reverse complement strand
GTCGGGATGATCCTTTTGGCTTCTCACCACTGGTCGTCCCCGCTCGAACCCGCAGTTCAAAATCTTGACTACCTCGTTCTTCTCGTCACTGGCTCTGAAATCCCCCTCGTCAATTATGATAGTTCCCCCCCACTTGCGGATCAGTCGGTAGATCGGCGCCGGTGTTATGGCGCCGCTTACAATTGTGGCTTTGTAGCAAAGCCGTCCGACCGTGTCCAGGAATCTTGACTTGCCAGTCCCGGTATCCCCGAGTACTCTCAGATATGGTAGTGTGTTCAGTTCATCATATAGCCATGTCAGGAGAACGTAATATGCACCGATTGTCTCAAAGAATGGCGACACGTCCACATATTTATGGATGTGCGCCTGAATCTCAGCTATCAATGTCTTCTCGTCTTCGTAGGATTCCATTCCTGACGGCAGCAGTACCGCACCTTCTGTTAACTCGTCACCGAAAATTGGCGCATACTTCAGCCCGCCAATCTCCAGCTCCTCATAAGTGTTGCCTTCGGGATCAATGAACAGCGCCTGCCCGTCCCTGTATATCTCTTCATATAACTTGCCATCCGTCTCCACCTTGGAAGTCCTGACAACCTCCTCCTTGCTCTTTTTCTGTCCGCCGCGAATCCTGGAGAGTAACTCTAGGATTCGTTCTTTGTCGTACTGCTTGACGTCCCTGAACTCTGGATTTGCTAAACATATCCGCTCCCACTGATATTCTTCGTCATGTTCCCAACATTGCTTGTGAATTTCGACAAGCTCTTCTGCGGTCGCCCCGTATGCCTCTGCTACCTCTGATAATTCACTTTTCAAAACCAAAAAACTTTTATCCCCTGAAGTTCTACCTCTCATTGGCAATCACCTCTGTGGTTGCTGTTCGCGGAAGGGGGGCGGCTGGAGTTTTGGGGGTGCTCCGCGCCCTTTTCTTTCTTTTTCCCCAACTCTACTGGAGACGGCCTTTCTTCAGATTCCTGCCCACCTCCCAGCTCTTCAAGCCGTCTCCGCAAAGAATCGGCGATGAACTCTGTGCGGCTGGAATAATATCCCCGCACGACGTAACTGTCAACCTTATCGACCAGGCCCTCCGGAAGGTGGGCATGGACATCCAACTTACCTTGCATTTGTCATATCCTTATCCCTCGTGGGTATATAAGGTTTTTGGACACCTTTCTGGTGGATATGAACTCAAAGAAACATTTTACATTCTGGGGGGTAACCAAATTAGGCACACCGAATTTTTTCTTCGGTATCGTCATATAATACGGCTTAAATGACAGGTGTATGAAGGCGTTCAGGGCTCAAGATAGCGCCGCCTCCACTCCATAACCCTCCGCTACACTCCATTCCACTCCATGCCCCTCCGCTACACTCCAGATGTCATATAATCTGAGGTCTTACAGACACTCTCCGCTTCCGTTGAGAAGTTCTCTAACCGTTGCTAAGTCCTGACGCTCCGAGCGTCGTAAAACCAAGATTATAACGCTTAGCAGCCCCCGAAAAATCTTCCATTCCGCTCCGATTTAAAGCGTTTGAAGTTTCGCTTCGCGAAACCAAGCCCTCCGGGTTCAAACGCCTTAAATCTCCGCTCCATTCCAGATTTTTCTCTTAAATGATCCAGTATAAGACGGGGCTGCACGCTTGACATCTTCCGTTCCGCTCCGGGGCATTCCGTTCCATTCCGTTTCGCTCCGGGTTATTCCGCTCCGGCGGCGCTGGGTTCTGCCCCTGGAACCCGTGGGCATTGCCTCTGCCTTTCCTGAAATTTGCTTAAATTATTAGAACCGGTGACATCCCTGACATCTTCTTTCTTTGTTCTGAGTCGGCGGGCAACAACGATCCTCAAACCGTTTGGTCGGCGCGCTTTGCCCTTTGTCTTACGTCTGCTTTTGATTTTGACGCCGGCGCCGCCTTTGCCTTTTGCCTTTGCTTTCGATATCCATGGGCCATGGCACTCAATAGCAGGGCTTACCGCAATGAGCGCGGAGGCACTGTTACGATGCCGTAACGGTGGTGCCCATCGTAAAATTGCGTCCAGCCCGCTAATTGCCGCCACTGTCAGGACATATGCATCATGCTTGCCTCGAAAATTCGCATCACGGTCGAATATGAAGACACTCAGAAGACTCGAGCCAGCAGGATCAGGATCAGTCCGAAGAGCAGCACCTCGAGGAACTCGATCACGCCATACTTCCGGATCTTATGTGCGTCATGCTATTTCGATAAAGTGTGTGTGTTTCTATTTGTCACACTCTCCTCCTCCTTTTGCAGCTCATACCACAGCCAGCCCTCATGATCGCGTTCCATCACACCGATAAGATTTTGCACACGTTTGCCGCGCTCAGGATATTCCGGCTGTTCCAGGATATAGCCGTCTTGCTTAGTCATTTTCTTGCAATTCTCCTTTCAATTCTGCCGCGCACGCTGTGCATATCAAAGTCTTCTTGCCGTCATGTTCCCACTCATGATCAAGCCACGTGTCCTTTCCACAGCGCTCGCATTCAGCCTTTACCGGGTTGTCCATGAACTGGACATTTCCTGCATTGAGTCCCGTATTAATGTCCTTATTGTCCTTATTGTCCTCTTGCTTCTTTTCCTCAAATGCGTCAGGTATGTATTTCTTTATCAATTTCGTCAGTTGTGCAGCGTCCAAATTCAGATATCGCTTCCGTTCTCCGTCTTTTCTCTCCAGCTTCGTGGTCATCCCTAAGGTCCTGATACGTCGCCCTACACTTCTTGCCGTGACCTCTTGCATGCCGTATTTTTCCCGTAGCCGGTCTGCTATATCCGCTGCCGTGATTTTCAGTTTTGCAAGGTCTTCATTTTTGAATTGCACGTTTTGGACATTCTGGACGTCTGGTACGTTTTCTTTGTACTCCGTCACCAGGTCAAAAATAACCCCCACTATTGCACCTTCGTAAGTCTCCGATCTCTGTTCCACCAGCTCGCGGTTGTAATTGATAAGAAATGTCGTAAATTCGTTGTATAACTTCTCGTTATTTGCGAATAGCACTATAAAAGAAGACATTGCCTGTTTTAGACGGTTCTCC
>QMVG01000091.1 GCA_003660975.1 Microcaldota archaeon | reverse complement strand
CCTGCGTAAGCACCTGTTTCATTGTAAACTGGTTCGCATGTTTCCCATTGATCAAGAGGTGAACCTAGTTCTATACTAACAGTTGCGTTTGGTATTAATCCTTCGTTACTACAATCACTTGTTGTGTTAAGACGTACCAATATTTGATCTGTTACATTGAATACACTTCCATTAATCGGAATCAAAAGATTGTTCTTTAATTGACCCTTGATTGTGATTGGAGATGTTACGTAACCACTTATTGCTGCCGAACTATAACAGCTATCACTTACGTCCATTCTCCAAGTTTGAGGACCAACCTCATAGCTACAACCGGGGTTAAAGTTGTAATTTAAGTATCCATCTGCATCAGTCGAGATATCCACAGCTGTTCCATAGTTAGCTCCGTCATACGTTACCTTTACTGTACCGTTTACATTGTTTCCAACGTATTCACCCTTATCTTTGTCGTAAACTCTTGATTGCAGTAAAACAGTTTCATCTTCTCTATCTACGCTGGAAGGAGATTGAGTTACATACAATTGAACATCGTCTCTGATAATAGGTAATTGTTGTGTCGTTTCAACTGTGTAATTCCAATAATCATTAACTGTAACGTTAAAGATTCTTTGACCAATATCTTCACAAGTGAAGGTATTGTGATAAGTTATTGTTGTCGTCACTTTACAGTTTGGTGCAGAACATATCGAAGAGTTAAGTAATTCCCATCCATTTGTTGTATTTATCCAAAGGCTAATGTTCATAGCTTCAAAGTCAAATACGTTCTGATCTTCGTCACTAACATCTATATCAAATGTCCATGTTTCACCCCAACCATACGGATTTGTTGAGTCACTTGTTGTTATACCGAATGCTGATATAACTGGGTCTGTGACTAGAACGAAAGCATTTTCTTCTAACAGCACATCTGAATCGTTATAATATTGTTTATATGCGTACATACTTCCGTTATAATAACCAAGAGTCCATGCACTCGTATCACTAAATGTATAAGTAGCATATCCAGTAGCATTCGATGTTGTGTAACCAACGTATTCTGTAGTTCCCATTATCGCTTTGAATTCAACGTTAGCATTTGATACTCCACCACAATCGTCTGTTACTTGTCCTACAAACGTTATAGGATCTTCACCTTTCCTATAAGGTTCACCATGTGGTATAATTAAGTCAACCTCCAAAGGTGTTGTTGTTATGTTTATACTCCATTCTTGACTCCATATCGGCTTATAACAATTTTGACCAAAGTATACTTTCCATTTCTGTGGACCAATATCATAAAAGCATCTATCGCTTGATGGAAATTCGTCTGTGATGTAACCTCCTGGTTCTATTGTGTTTAGTTCTAAATCTTTTCTGAAGTTTACTCCATCATAAGTCACCCAGAATTGGCCAAGATCGTTTGCAGATACGTAATCGCTCCTATCAGAGTCATATATTCTGACTTTTAATACCGCTCTTTCGCCATTAGTTACGTTACTTCTATTTAATACATAATTGTCGCCACTAACAAGACTTATTGAAATGTCATCTCTTTCTAGGCTGAATGTTTCTATTTGAGATTCATTGTAATCCTTAACCGAACTTGAAGGTATAGGTGTTGTATCATCTGTTCCGTTAAAGAAGAATTCCCTACTACTATTTATCAGCAAGTCGTTACAGGTAAATCCATTATACGTGAATTCTATTATTTGTGACTCCGTACCTGCCGACTTTGTCTTTCCTGTAACCGGTGGTAGTAATCGCCATTCTCCACTTCCGGGTCTTTCATATAGATAGACCTTGACCTCATCCAGATCTTCATCCGTCACATTCACTCTAAATGTAAATGTTTCACCCCAACCACCAATAGTTGGTGTTATGCTAGTTGATATCAACTCTATTTTTGGTTTTGTTTCGATCCAGAAAGCGTTCGATTCGGTATAGTTGCTTGGATTATAGTATTGTTTTTTAGTGTAAACTCTAATATCGTAGTACCGTGGTGACTTACCAGTTGAATTGAAAGTACAGTTATAGTATCCAGTTGATTCTTGTACTACATCACAGTATGTAACTTTATTAGTGTATGTACTTATCGTTGAAATATTAATATAATCTGGCTCTATAAGATTTCCACAATCCTCTGTGACGTTAGCCCTTATATTTACAATTTCTCCTCTGTAGAATTCTTCAGCATTCAGTGGTTGTACAACCTTATTACTTAAAGTCCCTATAACTGTTAAATTATACGTATCTGAATATGAATCGAAATAACACGTCTCTCCACTTATGTAAGTTGTCCAGTTTTGATCTCCTACATCGAAGGAGCAGTCAGGTGTGAAGTCATACTGAGCGTAGCCAAGTGTCGTATTGTCCTCACCAACTGTTGTATAGTTTGTCCCATCGTGAGTAACGTTAAACCTAACTAACACATTATCTTCAACTGCCTCTCCTTTGTTAGTATCGTAAACATAAACTTTTAATGTCAACACACCTGTGTTCCTGTTTACCGTTTCATTATCACCACTAACATGCGTTATTTGTAACGTATCTTTTGTTATATTCGGGCCTTGATAAGTTGGAGTTTGAACAGTATTGTATCCGTCATCAAGCCTAAAGTAGAAGTAATTATCGTTTCCTATATCACCACAAGTGAAGTTTATTAAGAATGAACAAAGTCCATAACCGTTGGTTATCTGCATACTGTCTTTAGATTCGAAGAAGCTACCACCGTCCGTGGAGACGTAAAGCGTACAGGTAACATCGTCATTATCTACATCACTAACATTGACAGAATAGTTGTAGGATGTTCCCCAACCACTTACCGGTGGATTAACACTTACGTTTTCGTAACTTGGTGGAGTATTTTGTAAGTAGAACCAATTATCTAGAATTGTTGAGTTTATATTATAAGCGTCTTTTGATGAGTTCAAACGAATGTCCCACCATCCTGGTGTTTTCAACGTCGAGTCCCAAGTACAGTTGTAGTAACCTGCGTAAGCACCTGTTTCATTGTAAACTGGTTCGCATGTTTCCCATTGATCAAGAGGTGAACCTAGTTCTATACTAACAGTTGCGTTTGGTATTAAT
>QMVG01000090.1 GCA_003660975.1 Microcaldota archaeon | reverse complement strand
GGAAAATACAATCGAAGGATCGAGTCAAGGTATAGGAATCTATGCCTATGGAAGCACAACTCTTGTCTATCATAATAATCTGATAAATAACCATATTCAAGCCAAAAGTGATGGTGGAGCTTCCTGGGATAATGGTCCGATAGAAGGGGGTAATTATTGGAGCGATCACGCCTGTACAGGGAACCCAAGTGATGGAAGCCAACCCTATATTTTAATTGGCGGAATTGATAACTATCCATTCCAAGACCCAAACGGCTGGTGGAATCCTTCCCTCACTATAATCTTCAAAGACCCAACACCAGAAGATGGTTCCATCATTGGCAAGAACTATGTCGAGGTTAATGTATCTATTTCTAAACCGGTGGTAAATGCATTTTTGAATTGGAATGGAAGCAGTTATCAAATGCTTAAAAATGGTAATAATTATTATAATATGACAGGGTTAGAAAATGGGATTCATTCTTTCATGGTTTATACAAATGATTCTGCGACTATAACAAGTGAAATACGATCAATAGTTATAGATGGAACTCCTCCAGTCATGGAAATAACTTATCCGCCGAATAATTCTGTCTTTGAAAACAATAAAATCATTATTAACGGAACATCCAATGATAATATGGGACTCGAAAGGGTGGAAATTAGTGTGAATGATGATTACTGGAGAATTGCTTATGGATTGAGTTCGTGGTATTTGCCATTGAATATCTCAGAGGGTATAAATAAAATTAAAGTAAGAGCGAAAGACATCGCTGGCACTTATACCGAGGAAAAAATTCAAGTGACCGTGACTAAAGCAGGAGTTCTAACGATTATACATTACCAGCCTGATAGCGATCCAACTTCAATTCAAAATATTAGTCAGACATTCACTATCCTGACTAACCAGAGCTGCAACATCACTTGGTTGATTAACAATAGTGTTGTACAAACAAACATATCAACAACTGATGCAAGTTACACTAATGATACTGCTATTTTAGGGGTGTATAATGTTACGGCTATTGCTGAAAATGAGAAGGGGACAGATTCGCATTCTTGGATTTGGACTGTTGTTCCTTCGACATTGCCACCAATCGCATCATTCACATATTCACCAGAAAATCCAATTGTAAATCAAACAATAACCTTCAACGCATCTCCTTCATACGACCCAGATGGATTCATCACAAATTACAAATGGGACTTTGGTGATGGAACAAACGCAACAGGCAAAATAGTAACTCATTCTTATTCCGCAAAGGGGGCTTATAAAGTAACCTTAACAGTAACCGACAATAATGGAACAAAAGATACAGCCACGCAAAACATTTCAGTAGACATCACAGGGCTATTATTTGAAGATACTTTTGATAACGGATTGGATAACTGGATTCCATTTGGTTCTCCTTCCCCACGTGCTCTGGCATCTGTAGAAGGAAGGAATGGAGTTTTCGATAACAATGGAGATAGCTGGTGCAACAGCGGTGTTGTCTCAAAAAAGAACTTCTCATTCCCAAACGGCTTTACAATGGAGTCTGACGTTTACGTCAGCGTTACTAACAAAGCGGGATGCTGGGATGCGGCAGTTATCGGTTTAACCAAGGAAAACACGCCTTATTGGGATCACCCTCTTTGTCCAGGTGAAGGTTACTACACGGGACTCGCTTTTAGCATTGTTTATGTTGGGGATGCCTGCTGGGCAGCTCCTCCAGAAAAGAGACAACACGCTTACTTTAGAATTGGTCTATATACTGAAGATGGGACAGGAGAAGGTCCTGGAAGCTACGCGATAAATGCAGACGATTACATAAATGGATGGCATAACCTCAAGATAGTCGTCGGAGAAGATAGGTTTGTCAGTTTCTATTGTGATGACAAATTAATCTACAAATCCATGAAGAGGATTAACGAAAATATCTTGCGGGAAAAGAAAATATATCTGGGAGAACGTTCTTCTGGTTCAGCGGGGAAATCTTACCATGATTTTATAAAAGTGTATGCTCCAATACCGACAACCATAGATCAAATAATGTCGGATGCAAAGCTGATAGAGAAGGTTCAAACGAACTCAACAGTAAACCTCACTGCTATTGTTGACGATAGTGATTTCAATGCCACCCTACAAGGAGATTATGCTGTCTGGGAAGAAAAATTAGACGATTATATTTACAAGGGAGACACATATCATGGCGTTGCCGGTTACAGCAAAAGTCCTCTGATTATCAAAATAGCAGTTAGCGAGGATGGAACTTTCTATTTAGGTACTTTCAATGGAACTGCAAAGGACAATTTGTTGATATTTTCACAAAATCGTGGACTTACGAATTATTATGATTTCAGTGGCAATTTACTTGATAAATCGCGGTATGGTGAGCCACATGATGTTTACTTAGATTTAGATGCAAGGCAGAATTTATTAGCGTATATCTTTGGCGACCTTTACAAGAATCTCTACGTCAATGAGTACATAATATCTGGTCCAAAAGATTACTACGAACTTTATAATTGCGAGTATTCTTTAGAAAACCGCTTTGACCTCCCATTAACGGTGACAAGATCGTTTATGTACCATCAACAGTTTGATTATAGCTGGTATAATCAAAAATATAGACCAATAGAAGAAGCTAGAAACGCAAAATGGTCGCCTATCGCGAACAATCCAAATCAGAACAGATATCTGTCGAGAAGTTTCGATATCGCGTATCAAGATGTTGGCGAATCGTTTGTTTGGATACAAGCACATACCGATAATGGTATGCATAGTGACGTCACGATTTATGGTATGGATATTCCACCCGACTATAGCTGTAGTGGAGGAAGCGGTAGCAGAACTTGGAGGGTAACTTATGACTCAGCTGCCGAGAAATACAACGTGCATAATAACTACTGTGCAGCGGCACAACTATTTTTGAACGATCAACTGCCTAACAAGGTGCAGATGGAGGCATATACTACTTGGTCTGTGTCAAGACAATCGGTAACAATTGTAGTCCTCGGTGATATAATTACATCAAACCATACCGAGTCTCCTTTTCCAGGGGATGATAATAACCCTGCACCGATGATTTGGAAGATTGAGCCATCAATTCCATTC
>QMVG01000089.1 GCA_003660975.1 Microcaldota archaeon | reverse complement strand
CTGAAAAGTACCACATGCTTTAGAGCGATGGCCGCCTGGCTGGCAAAAGCGGTCACCAAACGCAGCTCATCTTCGCTAAAAGCGTTCTCCCTCGAACTGCCCAGACCGATTATCCCCAAGCACCGATTTTCATAAACGAGGGGAGCGTACATGAGGGATTTGCACCTTTTGGCGAAGCACTCTATCCTCGGATTGGCTTCGACGTCGCCCACCAACAAAGGCCGCTTGGTCTCGATCACGGTCCAAGGCGTGACGGCCTTCGTCTCTACCTCTGCGATCTCCCCTTCCGTCAAGCCGCTCGTTGCCACCACGTTAAGGGTTTCCCGCGCCCGGTCGTAGAGATAGAGGACCGCAAAAGAGAAGTCCAAGACCCTTTTCAGCTCGGAGATAGCCTTGGAAAAGAGGGAGCCAGGGTCAAGAATGGAGCTTAAGGTCCTGCTGATCTCGCCGAGGGAAGTAAGCTCCCTCACCCGCCGTTGCAACTTCTCGTCCGTTTGCTCATACAACTGGGCGTTCTCGATGGCCACCGCAGCCTGGCTGGCGAAGGTGGAGAGCAAACGCAGATCCTCTTCGTTGAAGGCCCCATAGCGGGTGAGGTTGTCCAAGGAGAGGGCGCCGATGACCCTGCCCTTGACTTTGAGAGGGACACTGATGGCCGACTTTATCCGCTTTACCTCCTCCAGCTCCACGTACTTGGTTCGAGGGTCAGCGTAAATGTTCTTCAGGATCAAGGGCTTATCTTCTTTGACCACCCAACCCGCGTATCCCTCTCCGACTTTCAGCACCACCCTCTCCATAATCTCCTGGCCGTAGCCTGACTGGGCCTTGATCACTAACCTGTCCTCTTCTTCGTCCAAGAGATGGATAACGCCCTTTTCCGCAGCAGGAATGGCCTCGATTGCCGATTCGATCACCAATTGTAACACCCTCTCCAAATTTAGGGTACTGGAGAGGCCCGTGCCCATTCGATAGAGCACCTCAAGCTCTTGGAAGCGCTTCTTCACCTCCTCATAGAGCCGAGCGTTTTCGATGGCTATTTGTCCTTTATCGAGTATGGCCTCCAAAAAATCTAAGTCTTCCCAGGTGAAGAGGCCACCGCTTTTATTCATCAGGGCTACCAAGCCAAAGGGTTCCTGCCCTCGTCGCAGGGGCACTACCAGCAAAGACTCTATCTCTCCCCCCTCGTACCACCTCTCGAAGCGGGGATCCTTATTGAAATCGTTGATCATCATGGGCCGATTGCGGGCCAGAAACCACTCAGCTAAAGTCTCCTGGGACGAAGAAGCTTGATTCAAGGCAGCTATAGCCTCGTCGCACATTCCCTGGCTAACCATCACTTTCAGTTCGCCCGATGTGTCATCGCGCAGAATGATCTCACCTACCCGCGCATGGCAACTGCTGGCGCTATGGGCCAGGACGACAGCTAGCAACTCATTTAGGGACAGGGCTTTGTCAAACAACTCTCCCAGCTGGTTGAGGCTCAAGTAAAGCTTCTCATGCCTCCTCCGGGAATCAGCTAGGCTGATTACAATAAAACCGAAGACATTGAAGATGACCAGAATAGCCAGTAGCTCTATGGCTCTGCTGGATAGCCCCATCCAAAGCACCATCCGGGTCAGAATGGGCACAAAGAGGGAGCTGCACAACAGGACCATGGCAAGACCAGCGCTGAATCCATAGCGATAAGCGGCTATGGCTATGGGCACCAAATAGAGATACAGATATACCTGATAAAGGGGTGTTTGCCTTGATTCGGTATAGTATACCAGCAGGGTAATAAAGACCAGGCCTGCCCCTAAGGCTATCTGCCATAGCAAGCTTTGCTCGCGCTTTCGGTCCATTCCTTCCTTTGACCCTTTCCCTGATTTCGGCTTAACGGAGAACGATCAACATGTGAAAGACCGTGCTGCTGACAACCGGAGATATAATGCTGTCGGACCAACGGTAGAGAGCCGCATTTATCACGGCCATTATGAAGATGTAGAACAACATCCCCGCCGTGATGACTGGATTGCCCCTCCCCCAGACCCCTAAATAAATGCTGAGGTTAAGAAGAGACGCCAATAAAGCTGCCGCCCAGAAGCCCCACTGACGCGCCCTATATAGGTAATTGAAGACCAGGCCTCTGAAAAATAGCTCTTGGCCCAAAGATCGCAGCCCCAGCTCATAGAAGAGTTGCCAGGTAAGATAGGGCAAAGGCTTCAAGCTGAAGCTAAGCATTTTGCTGAAAGAGGCGGTAAAGATAAAGTGTCCTCCTACCATACCTCCCGCCAACAGGCCGTAAAGCACCTTTAACTCTGGACGAGAAAGGTCAAGGCCTACTGCCTTGACCTCGCGTGGATAGCGATGGATCACCCAGCCCAAGGCGATCCAATTGAGCATTAGCAGAGTGGAGAAGTATAGAGTGGGACTGTATACTCGCTGGTTCCCATGTAGAGGTCCAGGGAGCCCTGCCTTTGTCAAGTAGTTGAACAGGACAGCACTAAGAAGGACCCAAATATAAATGCCTAAAACCACCCACTTTGCTTCTTTTTTAAAACGTAAGGCGTACCATGTGACAACGGCGTAAAATAAACAGAAGGAAATAGCCTCAATGATAGTGGATTCCAAGGCCATGGAGAGCGGAAGACGCTGGATGATCAAGGTCATGATAGCCGATAGGGCCACGATGCCAAAGACAACCCGCCAAATGGTACGTCTATCCTCTTCCATCCGCCGGGTCAACTCGGCCCAATTTTTCCGAACATGAAAGGCTTTTAACGACACAGATTGCCCCCTTGTGCGCATCTTGATCGTCGAGGCGATCTAATTTTCCTGTTGATCCAAGATGGGCCGTATCTTTTTGCATGAAGGTTCGCTGCACGTTACACAACGGAATTTAACATAAACTCCTCAGAAAACAAAAGGGTGGCCTCGAACTTAACGTCTTCCTTCCCCAAGCTGGTGAAAGCCCTATCAAACCCAAGAAGCTGCCGGCGTTAAGCTCCCTAGAGGTGCTAAAACCTAGCGCCCTGGGAGGAGCCGGTCAAGTTAGCCAGCCCTGCTATTTTGTTGCTTGCTTCTGGGAGGCATCCCTCTTACT
>QMVG01000088.1 GCA_003660975.1 Microcaldota archaeon | reverse complement strand
GGTTTGCAATACGCCCCTTCAGCGGGTGGAGAAATCGTCGGTTAAAGAACGTGTCCCGCCCTTCATTTTTCGAACGCAGAACCACTTCAGCCTCTGTCCGCAATGTGACCGCAGCTATTGGCAAGGCACTCACTGGGCCAATATGCGCAATGAATTGGTCCGGATTATTAACAGTTCTCAATGATCGAGACCATCCAACCAATTGGACTTTGGACAATCAGGGGATTTGTTAATTAAAGCCCTTTGCCTCAAAGGTAGAGGAAAGAGATCGTATATCTTGTGGTCGAGCGAAGCTCGACCACAAGATATACCCTCCTCTCAGGAGGAGTAAGGACTCGGAAAGCGTCTTACTGGCTTTGTCCGAAATCCAGAACCAAGGGCAATCTGACTAGAGGGAGGATATAAGCTGCAATCTATAAAGCTAGCCAGGAAGATCGTCAATACCATCGCCGACAAAAAGGGATCTGATATTGTCCTGTTGGACATAAGCTCCATTTCCCTGCTGGCTGATTACTTTGTCATCTGCAGCGGAGATAGCGAGCGTCAGATCCAAGCCATCGTGGACGAGATACTCGAGAGGACGAAAGAGGACGGAATCAGGCCTTTGCACATCGAAGGGAATACGCCTTCGGGGTGGGTTCTCATGGACTACGGCGATGTGATTGTACACATCTTTGCCCCTGCCGTTCGTAGTTACTATGAACTGGAGAAGCTCTGGAGCAACGCCACAATGGTGGTGAGAATACAATAGAGTTTTGGGGCCTGAGGAGCTTGATCAGAGTTGAAAGCGACCGGTATCGGGCACTATCTTGTATTCGAAATTGGTAACATAGGTAAGTAGCTTGCTTTGAAGCTCGCGCCACTCCTTGCTATCCAAGAGCGTGAGTAGCGTCTCCAAATTCCTGGCTACTGCTCCGGTGAGAATCTGAGGCCCAGAGCCATAGACCGTGTACCATGCTTCCGTTGGCTGAATACCCAACTCAAGCAGGTTGGGGAAAAACTCGTTGACGATAAACTCAAAGTATGTTGCCTCTAAACCAGGCTTGATGTCCCAACTCATCAATAGTTTCATCATAATTTTAGCAACTCCCTAAACCTTTCCTCCTCTTTTTTGAAGGGTCCTACCACAGCTAGATTTAGCTTATTTCCCCCAAAAAGATTCCGAGCTACTTGCTTAATGTCGTCTCCGGTGACACCATCTATAGCCTCTATCACTTGGTCCACTGTCAAAACCTCAGGTGAAAGTACTTCCTGACGACCAAACCAAGCAGCCACGCTGAAACTGTCCTCCATTTGGAGCAACAAGCGCCCCTTTACAAATTCTTTAGCTTTGCTCAATTCATCGTCCGACACGCTGTCTTGCTTTAACTTGTCCAACTCCGCTAAAATAGCCTGAATTGCATTTTGGACTCGCCTTGGATCTACACCGGCGTAAATACCCACTGCTCCGGTATCATGCATCGCATTGATGTAAGAGTAGATGCTATAAGCAAGGCTACGCTTCTCTCTGATCTCGGTGAAGAGGCGAGAACTCATTCCTTCTCCGAGTATGGTGTTCAACAATCGAAGCTTGAAGCGATCTGGGTGGTTCCTGGGAATCCCAGGCACGCTGAGGCACAGATGGGCCTGCTCCGTCTCTCTGTAGTGAATCCGTAAGCGAGGTTCAGACTGGTTATCCTCAAATGGCTGGAAGGAGGCAGTATCGCCTGTATGCCATGTACCTAGCAGGGTCGCTATCTTCTCTACTATAGTTTCGTGCTCGATGTCGCCGGCTACGCTGATGACCGTGTTGTCCGGTCGATAGTGCTGGTTTAGGTAAGTCAGCAGAGCTTCTCGAGTCAAGGTGCTGATGCTCTCTCTAGTGCCTGCAATGTCGCGCCCCAGAGGGTGATTGGGCCATATCAGCTCGTTGATGAGTTGATGGACCAGGCTGTCAGGTGTGTCGAGGGTTAAGTTTATCTCCTCGATGATCACTTGACGTTCTCTGTCTACCTCCTCTGGATCAAACTTGGAGTGCCGGAGCATGTCCACCAGCACATCCAAGGCCACGTCCAGGTGGGGGAGAGCGACTTTGGCCCAATAGAGGCTTGATTCCTGGCCAGTAGATCCATTGAACAGCCCGCCGACCCCTTCGATGGCCATGGCAATGTCCCTGGCCGTGGGCCGCTTAGCGGTACCTTTGAAGAGCATGTGTTCGATGAAGTGAGATGCGCCACCTTCCTCATCGGATTCGTAACGTGAGCCCACCCCAATGAAGAACCCTACGCTCACAGAGCGGGTGTGAGGTATGGTCGAAGTCAATATCCGCAGGCCATTGCCTAGGATGGTTTTCTGATACATGGTTTAGATCATTGCCCCTTTAATTCTTTTAGCATGCGTTCGGCTTCTACCTGAGCCTGTGGGTCCTGCCCAGGTCCTATCTCCAGAAAACGCTCGAAGGCTTTGATAGCTTCCTCTTTGTTACCCTGGAGTTTGTAAACTGTCCCCAAGCCAAAGTATGGTTCAGGCAGATCGGGGTCGTACTCCAGGGCTGTTTGAAATTCCTTTAGTGCTTCGTCTAATCTTCCCATCTGGACATACGCTGCTCCCAAAAGATAATGGACCTCAGCGTCGTCCGGCACAATATTCAGCGCTGCCTGGAACTCTTTAACCGCTTCGTTCAACTGTTCCTTTTGATAATAGACGACTCCGAGGTTAGAGTGGGCACCAACGTTATTGGCATCCAGGTCCAGGACCCTCTTGAATTCCTCGGCCGCTTTGTCCAATTCCCCTTGTTGTGCGTAGGCATTGCCCAGTCGAAAATGGGCCTCAGTTGAAGTCGGGTCGGCCTGGACAGCCGCTTCGAACTCGGCGATGGCTTTCTCCAGGTCGCCGGCTTCTAGGTATGTGTGCCCTGCCTCGAGGTGTGCTGTGGGATCGCCTGGTGTGGGGGTAGGAGCATTGCCCCCACAGCTAGCGAGGGGCAGAATTGCACCCACAGCGAGAAGTCCAACCAGAACATACATCGAAATGTCTCTCATAGCCGATCCTCCACCCTGGTAACAATCTAGCGTCTATACGGAAAGCCAGCCTACCCGACGGCGTCCTCGCCGTCGGCCGGGGCGAGGATGCCCTGCC
>QMVG01000087.1 GCA_003660975.1 Microcaldota archaeon | reverse complement strand
TGAAAACTCCGGCCGCTAAGGGGCTTGGGAGGAGGTGGTGGCGAGCCCAAACGTTCCCACTCTTGACGCCACTTCTGCTCAACCTTTCGCAACTGATCCCATCGGGTGCGGGCTTCCTTTAGGGCTTCTACCACGGCGGCTCTGGCCTCTTGGATCTCGGCCTGGGCCTTGGGGAGCAGTTCCTCTCGCCATTTTCGGGCGGCAGCCTGGGCCTCGGCCTCGAGGGCACCTTTGTGGGCCACTTTGCCGGCTTCGATAGCGCGATCCAAAGCCGCAAGTTCCCGTTGGACCGCTTCCTTTTGATCCAAGAGTTCCCGCTGTCGCTTAGGATCCATCACGCCCGCAGCGGTGGCCTCAAGCTCCTGGATCCGCTCTTGAAGTGCCTCGCGCTCCTCCTCGAGCTTTCGGAGCTTCCTCTCGATCGTGGAGGCCTTCACCCCCCCACCTCCTCCCTGGCGCGAAGCCGGTCGATCTCTTCAAGGATCACATGAGCGAGGTCGTCCGCCGTCTCGGCTTCCTCAAGACGCTTAGTCCCGCCTAGGCGCCTCAAAGCGGCGCGAACCAGCTCGTGCTCCTCGCGCCACAACTCCTCCAGCTCCACAAGCTGCGGATGGGCCTCGTATACCACCTGGAGGGCCTCGTCTAGCGGGATGGCCTCCTCGTCTGCCAGTGCATCGGCCAGGTGGGCCAACACGTGGCCCGGGCCCACATTTGGCCGCTCCGGATCGCGGTAACCGAGCTCCTGCGCCGCCAAAAGCGTGGCCTCCTCGAGCGAGAGCCGTCGGGTGCGAGCAAGGAAGTTCGCATGCTCGGCCAGGCGCTCTTGGTCCCGCTTTTCGCGGGAAACGTCAAACGCATGCCTTTTAGTCCAAAATACAAACTCATGCTCTAGATTCATTTTACCTCCTCAGACGGTGGATTTAGGATAAAAAGACCCGTTGGGGTCACCAGTCTAGAATAATTCCGCACACTTCGGCTTCCTCGAGCCCATGGCCGAGCAACTCCTCAGCGCTGCGCCGATAAAGGTTGCTGTAGCCGACCTCGACATGGCCGCCGCCGAAGCCGCGACGTTTGAGGGCCGCCGCTAAGGGCCACAACACGGAGTACAAGCGATCGTCACCCGGCCCCCCAACCCGGCGCTTTGTGATCGAACCCCATCGGTTCTTTACAGGATCATGGCCAAGGTGAGCCAACTCCTCCGCAAATTCAGTGAACTCGCTGGAGAACACGAATTCACCGTTTAGAAGCGAGCTATAGAGGATCGGCCATGCCTCAGCTTGCGCTTTTGAGCTTGCAGTCTCGAGGACTACCGGAGCCCCCCTGGCTCGTAGAAGACTTGCTAAATCGGCGCTTTGGTAAACCTCGACGTGGACTGCCTTCACGCGTCCTTCATAAAGCTGAAGCTGCGCCAAGATCGCATTTAAAACGCTCTCTTGGCTGGCACCGTCTACTACAACTTGATCGCATAATAAGGCCAGCCTTCTTGCTCCACGGGTTGAGTACGCAATGCTCGAGACCACAGACAGAGAGCCGCGCCCCAAGCCACGATCGAGCCCGATCCGAACGCTAAAATCTGGGTTGCCACACTCTCTTTTGAATATCTGCTCAAGCTCAGGCTTTGACGGGGGAACAGGGTAAAAGCGCTGTGCACTTGCGATCTGCTCGGGGGTAAAAACCAGCCCGACCGCTTCCTCGAAAATTTCGTTTCTAATCTTGGCCTTGAATTCCGGCGGCGACATAGTGCGTTCCAGGCTCTCGATCACATCAGGACTAATGGGGGTAAGCTCATACGCCTCAATTCCCCGCCAGTCTACCTTGAACCCAGACGGCGGATCCTTGAGTAGCTTCTCCCACGCGCTACCCGCCACGGGGGCTGTGCTGTCAAGGATGATTAAGCCATTCGTGGTGCTAGTCCCGACAAGCAAGGCGTCGAAAACTTCGGTGCCGCCCATCGCCCAGCACTCAGAGAGCACGCCGGCATCGACCTTGATTCCGACAGCTTTAGAGTTGTCATAAGGCAGAAGCGAGCATCTAGAGCCCAGCGGCTCGGCGATGATCTCCCGCGCTCTTACGTTGCTCTCACCGCCCACAAGATTCAAGAGCACCGGGGAAGCGAGGATGTCGTGGCGCAGATCAGAGAAAAGGACGTTGTAAACCTGCTCGCGGGAGTTCGAGAGGAACCACACCTGGCGATGAGGCCACAAGACAAAAGACCATAAAGCCAGGTAGCGAGCGAGAGAGCTTTTACCTGTTCTCCTGGGCCAGCACCACCAAACCACGCGAGGCTTAAATCGCCCGAGCCTATCCGGCTTTCCGAGCTGCTCCAGCGCCTCAAGTTGAATCGGCCAGAGCTCGACTGGGCGAAGGCGACCGTCCTCTCCTCGCACCCTCACCGCCTCGGTGACGAACGCCACGGGATCCCGCCGCCAGCGGCTAAGTTGGGCCTTGCTCACCATCGGGGTCCTCAACCGGGTCCAGGATCCGCAGCTCCATCACTTGAGCTTGAGCGCTTGCGGCTTTGTGCTTGCGAAGCTGCCCGAGACCTTGGGTGAAAGCTACTTCCAAGTTCCTAAGCTCTCGTAGGATGTACTCCTTCGTCTTGTCACCCCATCCGCCATGCTCGAGCGAGGCTAGATATTGATTTGCACGGCGGATTCGCAACATTTGGCCGGCTAGGACTTGAACATGTGCCAAACCTGCCACATCACCGGCTAGATCGAATGCTGCACTTAGACGGTCCACAAAGCTAGCGAACTCCTTGGCTTCAATTGCGCATGGGTGCCCTATCAGACGCTCTTCACAGTTGTTCCAAAGGCTACAGCTTGAGCTGCAGGGGCGGATACCCGCACGTCTGAAATAGTGCCGGCTTGAATTGAGGCTAGACACTCTTTTGCCCCAGGAGGTTTTGGGGCCTCCTTTCTTGCTCATAGATCACCTCCAAATTTGAGAACAAAGGTGGTGTGCACGATGTGTCCCCCGCCCCTCTGCGCTTTCGCCAGGCAGTCTCAGAGGGGCCCCAAGCGCTGTTTGTAACTAGATTTACGGCCCCTTTCGTTCAGCCGACGCGGCCAATCGCCACCATGGCGATGTCGCAAACGCTGATTACAACGGGGTTGAGGGGGTGCAC
>QMVG01000086.1 GCA_003660975.1 Microcaldota archaeon | reverse complement strand
GATGGAGAAGGTAGAGGCTAAGAAGGTAGAGGCTAAGAAGACTAATTGGGATCAGTTGATTGAGACAGCTAAGGCAGGTAATGGTAAGAGGACTCAGTCTGGGTTGCGTCAGCACATCAGAGAGATCCTTACGGAGGTCCCGGAAAGTGTACGTGGAAAGTTACAAGGCGCTCCAATCGGCGTATGGTGTCAGGTTCTTCGTGCAGTTCTGAAGGAGAAGTACCCGGAGACGCACGGTAAGGATCGGAATCTGTATAACAAGATTAGGGTGAATCTGACGAGTTGGAGTAGTGAGTTCGAGATCGACGACAACAATAATGTTAAGTATTTGAAGTGGTAAAACAGGGAGGTGAGTAATGTATGTTTATGCAATAGTTTTAGGTGGTGATGTTGAAAAGGAACTTGAGAAGTTACATGACTTCGGAAAGACTGAAGCGACTGAGACTGAATCGGAGTTCTTGTTGTACACAGAGAAAAGTGATCTAACCACGAAGGAACTTAATGAGATGGGAATAGCAGCAGTTGCTTGTTCCCGAATTCGCTAGTGCTTAAAAGGACATGTGGGTCAGGGGCGGGTAAAGTAAAAAACTAGAAGAAAGGAGGTTTACGTTATGTACGAGAGATTTACGTCAAGGGTTATTAAGAAGCTTTCTGAGGATCGTTATCTTTGTACGATTCCGGAGGCAAATTCACGTGAAGCGGTAGTTGATTTTGGTAATGGAAAAAGACAGTTAGTTCGTCTCGCATCGTTCGTTCCCGATACTTTCCAGGAGTATCAACATCTTGAAGGAATGTTGGTAATTGAGGGTGATGAGATAGTTGGGTGGTTTTTTATAGGTAAAGCAAAGGCAACACCAGAGGTGAGAGAGTTTCAATCATTAATTTCACATTACATAGAGAAAGTGCTCGTCGAGTTTGAAATAGACGGTGAAATGTATTTGTTCGCTCAGCTCTCTTAACGGTAAGGGAGGTGTTCCATGTATTTACTTGACGAGAAGAAAGAGCAAGTAATTAAAGAGTTTGCAGAGCAGTGCCCTGACGCTTATGACATGTTGGTTGAGATCCTTAATGTTTTGACGATTGAGGAGTTAGAGAAGTTCGCTGAAGTAGTACAGTATGAAGTAGAAAGAGAGAGGATGAAGCGGTGAGTCAGTGAAAGGGAGGTGAACTATGAGAACAGTGTATGTATTTGAAGGAAACGTGTGGGAAGGATGTTATGGCGGAAAAATCCTCAAAGTTACTTTTGACCCGTCCGAAGGAATGGACGGGTTTTATAGAGCTCTTGAAAAGGCACCGTCGGTAACCGGGGAAGAGTACAGGTACATACCACCAGAGGAGTTTGATAAGTATGGAGGAGATGAAGTTCTAGAGCGCATCGTACACGAAACAGGTGAATACTGGACTCAGTGTCCTCTCTGTGGCGGAGGTCGAGAGTACACTGACGAGATGTTGTGGGTTTGCAGTGAATGTGGTGCCGTACTTGGTGCCGAGTACTAAACCGTAAGTCGGGTGACAGGTAAGGAGGCGAATGTATGGAAGAGCTGAAAGTTATAAGAAGTCAAATTGAGGGTATGAAGGCATGGGTTAAAACAGTAGATGATATAGAGGAGCTGAAGAGGTTATTGAAAGGTTCTATTCAGGAGGTGGAAGTGGCTTTGGATAGATTACAAAAGAGAATAGAGAGAATGTTGTTGAGGTTAAGGAAGAATTGAGTGAAGGAGGTGTGTAATGGAAAGGTGGAACGTTGACGAGTTAAGAAAAAAGTACGCAGAAGGTATTCGTGATTTCGAACCTGTGGTGTTCGCCTCAGATACGTTGATAGAGAAAGCAGAGAATGTGATAGAGGAAGCAAGGGAAGCTGTGGGCCCTGATCTGGAAGGAGAGCTGTGGGAAGCGGTGAGAGACATTTCTTTGAACATCTTGTTTGGAGAGGACCCTAGCTGGATAGATGAGTATCCAGATGAAGAGCTCAAGTTGGTGGCCATTGGGATTATAGAGGCGGTTTGTGTTTTGATCACGACCAAGGAGTTTGTTAAGTCTGGGAAGGAGTAGTGATGGGAAAAGTGAAATTGGATATAGGCTCGGGACCAGGAAATTTCTGGTTCTGGTCAAAGGACGATGGAGATACAGTTCTGAGGTTGGATCGTGTTCCTTTTGAAGGAGTCATTCGGTGGGAGTGTCCTGATCCTTTACCTGTGGAGGACAAGGTTACGGATGAGGCTTTTATTGGTGGAATGCTCATTGAGTTGGACACACAGCAGCAGCTCAGTTTGGCTGATGAGCTGAATAGGGTAATGAAGGATGATGGTGTGATTTGGATGCGCGTATATGGAGGATCCTTAGGGTTTCCTCGGTTCTTTAAGAAGTTACGAGAGTTAGGGTGGTGGGTTGTAAAGGAGGAGATGAACAACATAGTGAGGGAAGGTAACACTTTGGTTACCGATTATTTTGTCGAAATCAGAAAGGTTTGAGGTGGGTTCTAAAATTTTGAGCGTTAAGCGCAGAGGTAGAAAACTTCGGTTCCCTTCAAAAGTGTTGATTTTATTAGGGAAATAAAACGGGACCGAAAATCAGATATGGTAAGATATTGCTCAGGAAGAGAAAGCGCGAATATAGCGCGGAATTTAGTTAGTCGATCTGCTCAGCTCTTTAAGCGTCCGGAAGAACTGATCGTCCTCTACGACTTTCTTGATTAAAGGTCTAAGGAGAGCGCTAACTGTAGTACTTTCCTCAATGCACTTGTGTTTGAGCGCTTTCCAGGTCTGAAGGTCAACAGTGATGGTAATAATTTTTACTTCATTTTTCATATTTACCTCCTTAAGTTTTCTTAATTACAATTTATTCTTTTGTAGGTAATAAATCAACGATATGAAAAATGTAGATCATGAATTGTTAAGAGAGCTCCTTAGTCGACATACCGGCCAGGAGCTTTCAGATGTGAAAGTGGTCCGTGCGGGCAGGTATTGGATAGATGTCAAACCTGACCATGGTGGCTTTTGGGAGAGCTTCAAAAAGCGTTTTGATCCAAGCTTGGAAAAAGCGTTAAGGTTGGACGCGCTTACAGAAAAGCGTTACTGTCCGACGTTTCCCTCCATTCAACAACTGTTTACTTGGTTAACTGAATGTACGGGAGATAAAACGTTTTTATTTATGCTCTTCGTCGGTTAGAAATGAACAGAGGCTCTATAGGGTGTTTGTTG
>QMVG01000085.1 GCA_003660975.1 Microcaldota archaeon | reverse complement strand
CCTCCTTGCCCCCGAACACCTCGGCCCCGTGTTCGAGGAAGTGGCGATTCCACTTGGCCAACGTGACCGGATGTACCCCGTAGGCCCGGGCCACCTGGGCCTCGGCCCCTTTCCCTTCGGCCTTCAAGGCCTCCAACACCACCTGGAACTTGAACGCCGGAGTGTACCTGGTTCCGTTCTAGGGGCGCACCCTGACCGGGCCTTCCCTCGGAAGTCGATGATCCGCGGCCCGGCGATGGCCCGTACGTGTTCATCCAAACGCCTAAGTTCGACAGCCCCAGATTGGGACTGGGAAAACGGACCGCCCCCCAGGCCATTAATCAAGGGTGCTCTCACCTGCAACGGCAACCCATTTTTCCCACGACATGGGGGATAGGATTAGCAACCATTCGATTCCTTGCTCCCCGGCCAGTCCGGGCAGTAATCCTTGTTATCTGGCACGCCATCCCCATCCCGATCCGACTCACCGTTCGCCCCACTGGACACCGCGTCTACATCCCCAAACCGGTGGAAACCGTCCCCTACCCTTTCCGAGTAACCAGTGCTGAACGTCAAGCCGCTGAGGCGGATTAAAGTGGGATAGTCCCTCACGAGCACCCCTCGGACGACGGTGGCATCGTCCTCCACCTGGAAGTCGAGCTCCTGCTGAAAACCGTACAGTATGTCTATGCCGGTCACGCTAGTAGCCACCAGTCCCGGAAATCTGATCGTAGCTGGCACGCCAGGGTCCTCATCTTGAGCGATGCCGTCGATCCAGATGGCGAGCAGCCGGTCACCGTTCGGGTAGCGGAACGAGCAGTAAGCCACCGGGCCAGGATAGTCGATATCAACCTGAACCGGCATGTCGATCGCTTCGTGACCCTCCATAACAGTGCAAACCCGACGCACTGTCTCCGTTATTGCGGCATCCCACTCCCATCCAAAAACCTCAGCGGTTATATCCATACCGACGTGTGTCACTAAACCACGAGCATAATACTTGGCCGCCTGTACTCCGCTATAGATCCAAGGTTCTTCTTCGCGATACGTCGCTTCAACCCTCCAGTTCAACTCATCTGCGATGAATTCCCCCATGAATCCACTGGCTTCTGCAGTTGCCTTGATCTCCCTGATGACCGAAGGATATTCATAATAGTAACTCTTTAACTCTTCGTACTTGGGTGATGTCCCGTACATAGGATGCCATGAGATCGCATCCGCGATCCGTACAACATCGGACTTGAGTAACCCAAGGAGGTAGTCGTGGGGCTGTTCATACATCTGATTCGAAACAGCGCCGATGACAACCCTAGCCTTTGGATCAATACCCTTGATGACCGGGACCACTCTTCGGATTAGGCGGACATAGTCAGGCAATCGAATGTACCAATCAGGGTTGGCAGTAACGTCGGGTTCGTTCCAGATTTCCCACCATCCAATTCGGCCACGGAACTGCTGGACGTAAAAGGAAACATATCCTAAGAATTGTTGAACTTCCTGCTCCACACGAAACCTTCCCAAATCAGTGTGTTTCCCAACCCAGTCAGCCTGCGGACCGAAACTTCCGATCACCCTTACTCCGCTGTCAGCCAGCTTATCTATGCCTTCGTCAACGGTAGGGTCTAGCTCATAAGTCCCACTATCCCAATCTACGTCCCACCAGGTGGCATATTTATCAAGTTCTAATCTGACCGATTTGAATCCCATTTGGATGACAACGTCGGCTTCCGAAGAGAAATCCACCCCCTCATAGGCTGGCACGTCAGCATGAGGAAGCTCGACTTGTACCCCGATTCTATTGTTGGCAAGAGCTTCTGAGCTCACTACTTCGACCAGAGCCCGTCCACCCTTGTTATGCTGCTGAAGCACATAAGATTCTCTCGTTCCAGAGGTGGCCAAAGAAAAAGAGCTGGTGTTGCCACTAAGATCTGTAGCCGTTGCTGTCAAGTGTGGTCCCTCGAATGGGTGCCCGATTTGAAGCGTGAAGTCCCCTTTGTCGTCTGCTTGTGAAGATCCCTCAAACATCATGCCTTCTTCATCGGGGCCTGAAAAGATCTCAACCACGCATTGTGGGCATGCCTTTCCCTCGGCAGAGCCTTTTTCCAAGTCAAAGTCGAAAATCGCAGGGGCAGCTAGCTCCGTGTTTCCACCATATTCCAAAGAAATGCCGGGCCCCAGGTTTCGGTAAATGGCGTTTCGGGTGATCGTATTAGCGAGAGCTGTTGAACCACTGACGACTATGCCAGCGTTATTATATGCCACGACATTGTTTGGGCCGATCCTAGTTCGCTTGACGCCGTCTTCTAGAAAAATGCCAAGCTCCTTATTTCCCCAGGGGAATTCACCAGTAGCGTCAGTCCCCACAAGGTTTCCCTGGATCACGGTATCAGTGGCGAAATCACAGACATCTATGCCGATTGTATTGCCGCTGACGAGGTTCCCTTGCCCAATTGGTCCAGCGCCGATGGATCTGTCGCCTCCTATTACGTTGTTTCTGGCGTCCCTGCCGCAAATCGCTATGCCAGAACCCTTAAAGTTGACGATCTGCAAGCCCATGACAACGTTATTGCCGGAGTACACCTGGAGGCCATTGTTCCAATCCCCAGGGACCTTGGAGCCGTCGATGATCACGCCTGCATCACTGGCGTCGATTGTGACCCCGCCACAGGTGATGGGCGGCAGCTCGGTCAACGGATGGATCGTGGCAGGATCATCCGGCGGGAAAACGGTGGGATCAAACTTTATCACATCCCCCGGCCGCGCCATAAGCAACGCCCAGCGGAGACTTCCCCGACCACTGTCCGCGATCGTCGTGACAACTAACTCGCGGGCCAGCAAGACCGGGGGAATGCTCATCCCGATTAGCAAGGCAACAATTAGAAACACGGCCTTGCTTTTAGATCGCTCACGCTTGATCCAGGCTCTCTCCACCGCACCCTCCTTCAGCACCCATTTGATTCCTTCCTTCCCGGCCAATCCGGGCAGTAATCCTGATCGTCGGGCACACCATCGCCGTCACGATCGGATTCGTCCCCGCTGGTATTTGGCACAGCATCGACATTGCCCAACCTATGGAAACCGTCGCCGACAGTCTCTTTATAGCTCTCGCTGATGATTGGATTGCTGAGCCGAATGAGAATTGGGTAGTCCTTGACAAGCAGATCCCGAACGATTGTCGAATCTGCCCCTATCTCGAAGACAAGCTCCTGTTCGAATCCGTG
>QMVG01000084.1 GCA_003660975.1 Microcaldota archaeon | reverse complement strand
GTGTTCCAGGCGGGTGGGCACGAGGAGAAGCATTTTGGTGTGGGCCGCGATGTTGAGAGCATATTCGTAAGAGAGGCTATTAAGCAGCACTGGCCATGAATCCGCTGGGCAGTGTATCAAGATATCATTTCCCACGAACTCGATGCCCACGCCTTCGAAGGTCCTTTTGAGGTATTCACGAACGGGCTCGGTCAATCTCCAGTTTGGGTCTCGGCCGCTCAGGATCGCATCGACTTCCGGGTCTTGTGCCCGTCCCACCGATCGCTCACGCGGCTTGACCAGCCACTCCACGAGCTGTGGCGAGCGGGAGGGGTCGTACTCCACCAATACCCGGTTCCCTTCGGCCTTCTCAAAGTTTATCTTCTCTTGAAGGGCGACATTTCCGCTCAGTTGCCATTCTGCACGATATGAATAGCGGTTCGCTCCGGTTTTCTGCCATCCGAAGGCCTTCCTCTCCAAGCGTGGGAACTGATAGTGAGGGGCACGGAAGCTGGCGTCAGGACCCGGGGTCACCTGTGAGAGCTCCACCAAGTCGAACTCATAGGACGCCCTGGGGGCGTCCAGGGAGGGGGTGGGATAGGAAAGCCGGCCTGTTCCGCTCCTGAGAATCTCTTGGACCAGCTCATACCACTCTTCTGGGACATCCGGTGCTCTGCTCGTCCGTTCCGGATCGGCGAGGGAGACCCCTCCATATAAGAAGGCGCTTTCTGATCCGAATGCGGGCCGGGACTCGGAGCAGATGATGCTCAGACACTCCGGCCCAAGCCCGTTGACGAATGGCAACCACCCCTTGAACGCTAGCTCTTCCCTGTGCTCTTCAAGCCAGTTGGGGAACAGTTTATCGCGCGTTACGCTTTCGCTTTCCAGGAAGCCCAGCTTGTCCATCAGCTCCTTTCCCTTGAGCCAGGCGATCACCGCGGACCACTTGTGGATCTCGTTCAGCCGAAAGTACTGGGGTTCCTCTTCCACGATCTCAGCCCAGCGGGCGTTCCACAGCCATACATCGGTTCGGAGCCCCTCGGGTAGATCCCGAGGGGGCACTTCCATTCCAGGGTTCTCAGGGTCATCGGCGGCGGCGAACAGCCGCACTCCCCAGGGCGGAAGGAGGAGCGAATCCCCCCACCGGCGCAACTTGGAGTAGTCCAGGTCGAACCAAAGCCTCCCCCCTGGCAGCTCCCAGATTATGTGCCAATAGACTTCAGCGATGGGGAGCTCGAGCTCCGGCACCAGCCCGATGTGCCTCGGGGTAGAGCCCTCATAGTTCCACACCCAAAGCTTGCATAGAAGGTCGCAGTAGAACAGGGTCATGCCCAGTTCCGTCCCAGCGATATCCCCGTCGTACCGAGGGCACTGGGCTACATACTGGCCGAGCAGTGTGGCTAGCTGCGCGTACGCCTCCTGGGCCTCGGGAGTGCCTTGGGCGCGGAGTTCCTTCATGAGCCCATGGAGGGGAACCAGATTTCCGCTTTCTTCAACCCTTTCCCGTATTTGTTCCCACCGAGCTTGAGAAACGCCGGGGAGCTCCTCCGGGAGCGCCTCCACAAGCGCGAGGGTTGCACAATCGTCCAGGGGAATCTGCAGTATAGGACAAAGGATATCGTTGTAAGAGCACTCGTCCCATTTCTCAATCACGGCTGTAAGTTCTGCTGCCGCCCGTTGCGCTTCCTCGGTCTCCTGGCCCTGGAGCTCCTCTATAAGCTCCAAGAGTGGTTCCGGGTCTTCAAACAGGGCCGAGACGAGTATTCCGGCCCACCGCTCTTCGGAAACCCCAGGGGGTGGATCGGCGGGGAGGACGGTTAGCAAATCGGCGCAAGCCAACCAATAAGGATCCAGCGAGAACCCGACTTCATCGGAAGTAAGATAGGCCTGATACAAGACTGCTATATCCTCCAAATTAACAGGGGGGCTCTTATCGGGCAGGTCCCGCCCGCCGAGTACCAGCTTTCCTTCCCTGATTTCAGCGTAGGTCAGGGAATCGATCTCTTGAAGGAATCGGCACAGATCCTCGCGGCTCCCTATTTCCCTTTCGCGATAGCCGAAGCGCCCCCCGACCTGGAACAGCTCCGTGCCCGGGAACGAGTCCACCAGGAAAGCCTCCGCAGTCAGTTCCTCGGAGTGCAACCTGTACGCAACCCAATAGACCTTGGCCGGGATTTGCCCAGAAAGCCTGCGGAAATCGTCCGCCAGAGGACCCAATAGCCTTTCGTCTGCGCCCCGGGGTAGGAAGCAATACAAGTCCATCGTGTCGGGGTCTTCGCCAGGCAGCCCCGCCCAGCGTCCCACTCCATATTGCCACTTGTGGACCTCGCTAAGGGCAGGCTGTCGTATGGGAGGGCGGTCATGCAGGGCGACTGTGAGTATCTCCGAGGAGATATCCTGTGACGTGAGAAATCCGTAGACCACCCAATCCCGCATCTGCTCCACCCGTTCCCATTCTGGGAGCGTGTCCAGCAGAAGGCCCGGGAATTGAATCTCGACGGTGTCTTGGGGCAAGATGCTTCCCCGGCCTACGCCTGTAGCCAGGAGCAGGAAAGCCAAGCAGAGTCCCAACGCCGATCTCCACATTCTTGCCTCTCCTCCCATCTTTGCACCTCCTTGGGATTGCCAGGTGCCATCTTGGTTCTGCTCGGCGAGGGAACCTGGAAGCTACGCAGGAATCGCAGGGGGAGTCACTTGCTGCCTGTAATAAGGTCTGATGGACCGCTTTCGTTTCGCCTTAAGGGGATTCGCTGCTTCCTCTTTGCCTTCCATTCCCTCTCCTACAAAACTTTTGAACATCCTAGCACTGAAAAACGGCGGAGTCAAGTCCTCTAGAGGTGTAAGAACAAACCGTGATCCTTTCCGATTTATTGGTACACACACCGGACACGGGGGTCCATACTCCATCTCATGAAATTCACAATCGGAAACGGCTATACCAGTAGGTTGGTCATCTCCCATATTCGGTCTCCACTTGGCAACCCGCACCGGACATCGCCTCCCCCTAGCCGGTCAAAAGGTTTACTCATGTATTCCTTTGAAAGCGATGATCACGAATTGTCTCGTTATTACTTAAATAGCGCTCCTGCTTCCCCAGACCTTAGTTGTTAAACGCTTGACATAATCTTGTTATCCTGCTAGAATCAATTGAACGACCTAGGAGACTTTACAGAGGAGGTGGGAGCATTGGGAAGATAGGGTTCTCTGAGGCGACGGAACTGGCGC
>QMVG01000083.1 GCA_003660975.1 Microcaldota archaeon | reverse complement strand
TATGAATACAGGCTCTGCGAATACACCCGCAAAAATTCCGATGTAGTTGTACGAACACTCGTTCCCTTCGGCCTTTCCCGCCGCTTTCCCCCAGTAACAAATCCCAGCCAGCAGGTTACGCATGCAATGGTTACCCAACAATGTAGGAGCGGCTTCCCAACCCACCGTTATTCCGTCCTCCTTGTTGTCACTACAGTTATTTCCTTTTGCCACCCCCTCAGCGTTCCCCCAATAATAGATACCCGAGCCTCCGTTTCGCGCACAGGTATTTCCCTCGAGGACAGGATGGGCTCGGTCTCCCACATTGATCCCGTCGTCCCCGTTTTCAGAACAAATGTTACCTCGAGCGATGCCAGCCGCCACATCCGTGTACTGGATACCAAACTCCGCGTTGTTCACAAATTTATTGTTAATAAGTGTAGGTGTTGCCCCTTCACGAATCCATAACCCCACCCTGTTTTTCTCGCAGGTGTTCGCTTCAACGGTGGGTCGAGCTTCTTCCCCTACGTAGATCCCGTACGTCTCATTCCCTCGGCAGGTGTTCCCCTTGGCGACCCCGGCAGCTTTGTCGAAGTACGCTATACCGGAGCTTTGGTTCTCTTCACAAATGTTCCCTTCCAGAGTCGGCTGGGCTTCTCCTTCTACGTAGATCCCGTACGTCTCATTCCCTCGGCAGGTGTTCCCCTTGGCGACCCCTGTTGCGTTGTCAGAGTACGCTATACCTGTGTATTGATTCTCTTCACAGGTGTTTCCTTCCAGAGTCGGCTGGGCCTCTTCCCCCACGTAGATCCCATAACACTCATTCCCTCGGCAGGTGTTCCCCTTCGCCTCTCCACCGGAGGCATCCACGTAGTTTATTCCGTCCCCCGCATTCTCGGAACACACATTCCCCTCTAAAGTGGGCTGGGCTTCCTCACAGATCCCAATCCCGTCATCGTTGTTCCCTACACATCGGTTCTCTACAACCCTCCCTTGGTAGGTACCACGCAGGTTTATCCCATCCCACCCGTTTCCTTGGCACGTGTTCCCTTCTAAGGAGGGTTGCGCCCCTTCTCCTACGTAGATCCCGTACTTCCCGTTCTCCTGACAGGTATTTTCTTTGGCAACTCCAGCAGTACTGTCGAAGTACGCTACGCCGGAGTCTTGGTTCTCTTCACAGATGTTCCCTTCCAGAGTTGGTTGAGCCTCTCCTTCTACGTAGATCCCGTACGTCTCATTCCCTCGGCAGCTGTTCCCCTTGGCAACCCCGGCAGCGTTGTCGAAGTACGCTATGCCGGATCCTTGGTTCTCCTCACAAGCATTACCCTCCAGCATCGGCTGTGCTTCCTCCCAGATCTCGATCCCGTCATCGTTGTTCCCTACACATCGGTTCTCTACAACCCTCCCTTGGTAGGTACCACGTAGGTTTATCCCATCCCACCCGTTTCCTTGGCACGTGTTCCCTTCTAAGGAGGGTTGCGCCTCCTCAGCTATATAGATTCCGTGATGTTCATTCGACTGACACGTATTTCCCCTGGCCAGCCCGGCAGCGCTGCCGAAGTATGCTATCCCACAGTCCTGGTTCTCTTCACAGGAATTGCCTTCCAGAGTGGGCTGGGCTTCCCCTCCTAGGTAGATCCCCTGCTTCCCGTTCCCACGGCAAGTATTCCCCTTGGCAGCCCCGGCAGCGCTGTCGAAGTACGCTATGCCGGATCCTTGGTTCTCCTCACAAGCATTACCCTCCAGCATCGGCTGGGCTTCCTCACAGATCCCGATCCCGTCATCGTTGTTTCCTACGCATCGGTTCTCTACAACCCTCCCATGGTAGGTGCCACACAGGCCTATCCCATCCAAGCCGTTTTCTTGGCAGTTATTGCCTTCTAAGGAGGGTTGAGCTTCCTCAGCTATGTAGATCCCGTACTTCTCATTCGACTGACAAGTGTTCCCCTCTAAAGTAGGCTGGGCTTCTCCGCCCACGTAAATTCCGTGGCTTGCATTACTCTGGCAGACATTACTTTTGGCCAACCCACTAGCGTTGCCAGAGTAAGCAATCCCTGGCCATTTGTTCCCGCTACAGGTGTTTCCTTCCAGCGTGGGTTTTGCCTCTTTCCCTATAAAAATCCCGTTTCTCTCATTCCTCTGGCAGACATTCTCCTTGGCCAGCCCGCCAGAGTTGCCAGTAAATGCTATTCCGCACCACAAGTTTTCACTGCAGTTGTTCCCCGCCAGTGCTGGTTGAGCTGCCCCCCCTACGTATATTCCATGTTTTTCGTTACCGCGGCAGGTATTTCCCCTGGCAACCTCAGCGGCGCTGCCGAAGTATGCTATGCCAGCTTCTAGGTTCTCTTCACAGGTGTTCCCCTCCAAGATTGGTTTAGCTTCCTCCCCTACATATATTCCCTGCTTTCCATTCTCGCGGCAGGTGTTCCCTTTGGCAACCCCTGTACCGTGTCGGTGGTACGATATTCCTGAACCCGAGTTTAGTATACAGTTATTTTCTTCTAAGTTAGGTTGAGAGCTGTGTGTGACATAAATGCCATGATATACATTCTCACGACAAGTGTTTCCTTTCGCTACCCCACGAGCGTGGTCTATATATGCAATACCACACCATTGGTTGCCCTTACAAAGGTTGTTTTCCACTCTAGGATGTGCATAATGCATTATTAGTATACCATGTCCGTTATTGTTAATTGCTTGGCAATTAACAAGTCGCCCTGAAGAGTATTTGGCAAACACATATCCATGCATGTTAGCATTTGCTATGCAATCCTCAACAGATATTGCAGTAGACCCTTCATGCTGGATCCCCACACCGTTACTCAAGAACATGCAGCCTTGGAGAGCGCCTCGGGCTGAGCCTGTAATCAACAAGCCACAGCCAAGTTCTTCCTCTGACGACTTAGCTCCGGAGAACTTACAACCGGTGATTTCTATCGTCCCAGCAGAGATCTTTACGACATGAGAGAAAGTCTGCCCTTCGTTTTTGAAAGTTATTCCGTTGGCGACAAAATCACCTTCGACCTTTACCTCAATAACAGAACATCCTCGCTTGGCTGTTCCAACGATTTCGGTCTTCTCCATTCCAGCTCCGATCAACGAGAGTGGTTTGGAGATCCGAAACGGAGAGAAAAGACGAAACGTGCCAGGTCCCAATCGAACGGTGGCGCCTGGTGGAACCGACTCCAGTGCTTCCTCTAAAGACGTAAAATCGCCCGAACCATCCGCAT
>QMVG01000082.1 GCA_003660975.1 Microcaldota archaeon | reverse complement strand
ATGAAATTAGGGTTTCTGGAGCAATTCAGAGCGTAAATGGTGTTTGGCTTGGCGATCCGGCAAACAATGAAAATACATCCAACTTTATAATTTTCCGCTCTCATTTTTCAACCGGTTCTACTTCTGATACAACTGCCCCAACAATTCTTGCCACAAAACCTCAAGACGGGGCTACTGATGTTTCTATTAACAAAGGAAAAGTAATTATCCAATTTTCTGAGGCAATGAACCCCTCAACTGTTAACGCGAACACAGTAAAGTTAAAGAGGGGCTCAAATGTTGTCAGCAGTATTGTAGAATATGATCCAATAGAAAAGTCCGCCATAATTGTGCCATTAAGCCTTCTGGCAACCGAGACCCAATACACAATTTATGTGGAAGGAAGCACAGGCGGAGTGGAAGATTTAGCAGGCAACACTTTGGCTTCGGACTTTACAGCCACATTTACTACTTCTTCCCAAACAGACAGTCAGGCGCCAACAATAGTAGCGGCTAATGGTGATGACTGGGCAGTTGCGGTTACTTTTTCAGAACCAATGAATTCTGCAAGGCCGGGTGAGAGCAATTTTGACACCTCAGTTTTAAATCCTCAAAATTATACCCTAAAATGGGGAGACGCGGATACAGTTGCTTCCAGCGGAACAGAAATTGATCTTTCGGGCAAAAATTTCAATTATGATGTTGTTCAGAATACTGTATTTATTGAGGGAATCGGGTTAGATCCAAGCCAGATCTCTGGTAAGGAATACTGGATTCAGGTTTCCAGCGCGACGGACTTATCAGGGAATACAATTTCAGGAACTGCCAATACTTTCCAAATGCCCATTGAAAACAGCGCCCAAACTCAGGGATTCCTTGGTCCAATGGGACCCGGGGCAGGCGGAATGGTTGGTCCTGATATGGGACAGATGGGTATGACAAAGGCAGGAGTGTTTCCAGCAAATATGATGGCAGGACAGGTATCAAAATATTTTGTTGATGTGCCTATTTCAAACGGATTGGAAAACGGCGGAAGGATTGTTCTTACTTTCCCTGATGGGTTTGATATTTCAAATGTTGTTCCTGACTCAGAAAGCCCTATGAATGCTGATATGAACGGTCCCGGACCGGGCACAGTGACCTTTAAAACATCAGGAGTAACAGAGGATGGAAGTGCTGCTACTCAGGGAGGAGCGGCAAATGATGGAATAACTATTAATGCTGATGCCAACACTGTTACTATATGGTTGACAACAACCCAAGCAATTTCAGGAGCCGACTTTATCCATATTGATCTGGACGGAATTGTTAATACAACAATTCCAAAAGGATTTGATACACCCGGATATACTGTGGGAATAAAGGTATTAAAGGCAGATGGCAGTTTGTCTGAAGATATTGGAAATACGATGCCCTTCTTTATTGTTGAAGCAGGTAGTTTGAGTTTAGGGGGAACAATTACTTTATCAGAGGCCCCCGGAGCCCAGAGCACAATGGAAATTTGTCTTGGTTCTCCAATGACGGGACCAATGTGTCAGAGTATTATTTTTGGGGCATCTGATACCCAAAAAAGTTATCAATTCTCAAATCTTGCTCCGGGTGATTATTTCCTATTTACTGAGCCCATTCTCACCCTTAATGGAAAAGATTATCAAGGAATTTCTGTACCAGAACCAATTTACTTAACTCAAAGCATAAGCAACAAAAACTTTACCTTTAACAAGATTACCTCTTCAGGACGAGCCACAATTACAGTGCAGATCTCCGGCACATTTAATAATGACGAAATAGATGTTTTTGCCGGCGGACCAAGCAGTTTTATGGTAAAGACAAAAACATTAAATGGTCAGGTAACTGACGATACAACCACTCTTTACCTTGATAATGGCGATTGGATGGTAGGAATGGGTCCTGCAATGCCAAAAGGGCCAATGGCAGGGCCACCTCCTATGCCTGATTGGATTCCTCCAATGCCAGTAAGAATTGTTGTTTCAGGTTGCCCGACAAGTTGTACAGTAGTTGAATATGGACCAAGCACAATTACAGGAGGCGATACAAGCGACGGAACAGTAAGCTTTACTATTGAGGAGGCAACATTAGAGGTTCACGGAAAAGTAACAAAAGAAGATGGCGTAACCGGTATTCCTAATGCAGAAGTTTATGCTTATCAGCCGGGCAGTGAGACAGGTAAAGGAGGCCATGCTGCTACAGACAGTTCAGGTAATTTTGTCTTAAAACTTGTAGATCCGGGAACCTATAAAATTGGAGCATTTAAGCCCGGACTACCCTCAACATTTGAGAGAACAATAAAAGTGGAGAGCGACAGCGATGTTAACGACGGAAATTCAACCTGTGATGTTTATCTTGATAGCACCTTGGTAACTCTATCAAATCCATTGATTTTAAAACTTCAAAGACCAGATTATACAATTTCTGGTAAAGTAACAGATGGCACCAACCCGGTTGCTTATACTCCAGTGTGGGCAGATAGAATTGACGGACCGGGTCATGCTGATGCTATGACAGATAGTTCCGGTAACTATATTATCTATGTGACCCCAGGAACATGGCAATTGATGGCTCATGTTCCCGGTTATGGAGATATAGGTCCTGAGGTGATAGTTATTACCAATAGTTCAGAAACAAAGAATTTGGCTCCCTCTACAAATATTCAGATGTATCAGATTTCCGGAAGTGTGAGTATAGGAGGAGAGCCACGGGCAAATGAGCCAATAAGGGCGGTGAAATTCGACGCAAACGGCAATTATTTAGGCCAGGAATTTTCCAGCCAGACAGATTCTCAGGGCAATTATACGATTTCTGTGCCGCCGGGATATTACAGGGTTGATATTTGGACTCCAGAATATGGCGAGGTTGAAGCATTGCCTCAGGGTGGCGATCAGTTTCCTGATTCTCCTGCCTCTTTGCAGGTAACAAATAACAATGTGACTAATGTGAATATTAACATTGGAAGTGGTGATCTTCAGACAGTGACCATTACATTTACGAATGGTTCAAGTTATAGTGGGAGATCTGCTTTTGTGGATATTGAAAAAATAGATCCAACTACTCAAAAACCCTTGGGTGTTCATAGAACCCTAGATATTCCTGATGTTTCCAATGATAATACAATTCAATTACCAGACGGTGATTATCACTTCTTTGCCCATGTTGAGGGATTGGGAGAATTTATTCCTCAAGAGGCAAACGATCAAACCTCACCGGGCTATGTT
>QMVG01000081.1 GCA_003660975.1 Microcaldota archaeon | reverse complement strand
GTCCCAATCCATATATTCCCTTGGGTATCAAGGGCAAGAGCAAGGACAGCGCCAATATTATAAACTATCCAGTTGGCCCCGTCATACCTCGTCAAACCACCACGACCACCCGAACTCCCAATCCATATATTCCCTTGGCTGTCAATCATAATAGCACGGATATCGTTCCAAGGCAATCCAGAGTTACCAGTGTTATATACGGTCCAGTTGGCTCCGTTATACTTCGCCAAACCACCAGTCCAAGTCCCAATCCACAGGTTCCCTTGAACATCGACGGAAAGAACCTGGACATAGTTATCTGGCAGTTCAGAGTTAAACGTGTCATAGACTATCCAATTTTCCCTGTCAAACTCCACTACACCACCATTTAGGGTCCCAATCCATAAGTTTCCCTGTAAATCAACGGCGAGAGCATCGACATAGTTATCTGGCAGTCTAGAGTTGCCCGTGTTATAGACTGTCCAGTTAACTCCATCAAACTGCACTAACCCCAAGCTGGTCCCAATCCATAGATTCCCTTGTAAGTCACTGGCAATGGCCAGAATATCATTATTCGGCAGCCCAGAGTTGGTTGGGTCATACATGGTCCAGTTCTCTCCGTCGAATTTCACCAAGCCACCGCCAGCAGTCCCGGCCCATATGTTGCCTTGCGTATCAATGGCAAGAGCATTAATATGATTACTCGGCAATCCAGAGTTACCGGTGTTATAGACTGTCCAGTTAGCTCCGTCAAACTTCGCCAAACCCCAAGTTCCAATCCATATGTCTCCTTGTAAGTCAATGGCAAGAGCAAATATCTGATTATTCGGCAGCCCAGAGTTTGCTCGACTATAGACTGTCCAGTTAACTCCGTCAAACTTTGCTAATCCACCACCATCAGTCCCAACCCATATGTTGCCTTGCGTATCAATGGCGAGAGCCAGAATATCATTATACGGCAGCCCAGAGTTAGCTTTGTTGTAAAAGACCATCTCTCCTGTAGCTTTATTTAGCCTTGTAAGTCCCACTCCCCCAACCCACAAATAGTCTCCATCATCTGCAAGGGCACGCACATTTGCACCGGAGGTAAAGTTCATCCATTCAGGGTTTTGTGAGTATACAACTGCCGGAAATAAAAATACTACAGCCGTGATCACTCTCGCCAGAATTAAGATAAGTGATGAGTAAGCAAAGCGTTTCATAGTGCCCTCCTTCTTGTTTGGTTATGGCTGTTGCAGAGGTGCTTCCGTAAATTGGCGTTAATAGGTGCACCCACATCACCAATACAATCACCTATACAGTTCTTTACACCCTGTTGAACATTATCCTCCCACCGAGCTCTCCCATTCGACACATGCGATCCCCTCGAGCGTGCGATACCATATCCGGCGCTCCTCCTCATCCCACACCACGGAAGGAAATTTCGCCACATCGAAGGGAGATTCCCCACCTAAGACCTTCCCCTGCTTGTTCCACACGACCCCATCGGACGACGAGGCATAGCCGATGGCGTATACCCTCCGGACGTCATCGTCCGTAGTATACCACATCCTATACATATCCCCGTCCCTCACCACGCTCCCAGGATAGATCCACCTGCGGTCGAAGTCCCCGGGCCCTCCGGGGGACAACACCACCCCCCGCTTCTCCCATACGACCCCGTCCCTCGATTCCGCATAGGCGATATGGATCGCATGGTGGGTACGGTCCGCATCCCTCTCTTTCAGTATGGCCCCATACCACATCTTATACATACCTTAGTCCACCCTCACGAACGGGGCACATACACCCTCCCAGTCGTAACCATTCGCCTCTCCCTTATCCAGCACGGCACCTCCCTCACAGGGACCGGATATCCTCTCCCACTCCAACCCGTCGGGAGATATCGAACAGCCTATCTTCTGCTCCCCTCCCTGTTCCCGCATATATCCGGTGTACCACATCCGATAGAAGGAACCGTCGTACAGGACGCAATGCCCTCCGATCCCGTATCGGTCGAACCGATCCGACGAAGGGTCCGCATGTACCTCGAATACGGACCCCCTGTTCGTCCAATGGATGCCGTCCTGCGAGGTGAGATGGACGATCTGATGGGGAACCGAGAAGATGTCCGAACGGGCAGGCAGACACACCACCCAGGCCTTATACACCGATCCAACTTTGATAACCCTGGGGATACCGCCGAAAAAGACGTGTTGGACATCTGTGTCGGCATCGAACTTCCTTATGTTCTTGCTGGATCGCCCTATATGAAGCCTGGTGGGGAAAGAACGGCCGGAAAGCGCTTCGTCCAATACGTCATCGACAGTCTGTGCTATCTTTCCCTTAAGCCGGTCCCGTGCAGCCTGCAGTCTTCCCTGTACCACCTGCTCGGACACCCCGAGGTATTCCGCTATCTCCCGATAGGACATCCCTCGAAAGTAGAACTGGATCAGAAGGTCCCTATCCTCTTTCAGAAGAGAAAACAGCGCATTGGCCACAAACCATCTTTCCTCGCCTCTGACGTAGTCGCTCTCCGGCGTCCGAGTATCGCCCGGAAGGTCGCCCATCGGTCTATTATCTAAGCTCATCCGCCGGTTCTTATAGCGTAAGATCCAGTTCTTCGAGAGATTTGAGGCGATAGAGAGCACCCATGTCGAAAATTTCGTCCTGTCCTTCAGGGTATCCAGATTAAGATAGGCCTGAAGGAAGGCCTCCTGGGCGATGTCGTATGCCTCGTCGATGTCTCGAACGATGCGCAGAGCCAGACTATACACCGAGGAATAGTATAGATCCATCAAGGCATCAAAGGCTCTACTGTCTCCTTTAAGAGCTCTTTCCACCAAGATCGCATCTTCGGATATCGACACAGCACCCCCCTTGTTTTTTGTACGACACAGATCGGAGCACAATCTAATAAAAACTTTCTGATGCGACGAGCAAAAAGTTCGAAATCCCTGAGTTTGGAAAAGCCGGTGTAAGGCTCCCTTGACCTGAAGTGGAGCTTGTGGTATATTCCCACCTTAGGAGGCATCGTGGAAGGTGCTTTGAGGGACTTGACCCCTGAGGCCATCGTAAAGCTTTTAGACCTCCGGCCCCATCCCGAGGGGGGATATTACCGGGAGACGTACCGCTCCGGGCTTGTGCTTCCCGCCTTCGCCCTTCCGGAGCGATATGGCGGTCCCCGTTCGGCATCCACGGCCATCTATTACCTGCTGATAGCTGGCCAGGTCTCCGCCCCCCACAGGGTGGCCTCCGACGAGGTATGGCACTTCTACCT
>QMVG01000080.1 GCA_003660975.1 Microcaldota archaeon | reverse complement strand
TCGGTAATCTGTGAATGGAGAAAATGAGGTTTTCCGCCGTCCGCACAGGCTGCAGAATCGCCCATTATGATCAAGTTATAGGAGAAGAAAAAGAGCAAAAGGCCTAAAGAAGTCATTTTTTCTCTTTCTCCATGCGTTCCTTCTTCCCCAAAAGTTCCTTTAGATATTCATCCTTGCTGCGGTCGTAGACAACCTCGCCATCTATGAGAACTTTGTCGACCCAAGTCCGAGGGTCCAAAGGATCGCCCGTAAGGAGCTGCAAATTCGCCTTATAGCCCTTTCTTATCTGGCCTATTTCCCCTGCCATTCCGATTATCTGGGCAGGCACAGTGGTGAAAGCTGCAAAGGCGTCCCTACGGGACAGTCCGAACTTTACCGCCTCAGCAGCAACTTGCCAGGGAAACCGGGCTTTGTAGCTCGTTGAATCGATCTGAAAAGCAAACCTGACTCCTGCTTTTCGGAATACCAAAGGAAGAATTCTTCGCGTTTTCTTTCCAGTGAACTCATCTTCCTCAAGAAAAACCACGTTAGGTGGGAGGATGACGGGTACTTTCGCTTTCTTTATAAGAGGCGCAGCTCGATAAGTCCTCGGACCGAGGACTAATACCGCTCGAAATTTGTAGTGCTTGATAAGTTGGAGTGCCCTAACGACGTCGCTCGCAAGCGGGCAGTAGACAAAGGCCAGGAGTCTACCCTGCAGAAGATCTACAAGCGGCTTTATCTCAAAGGGAATTTCTTCTTTAAAGGGTTTGCCAGCTTGCTGAGCCTCTTTTTTTCTTTGTTCGTATTCTTTAAGGTAACGCCTGACCGAATCCAATTTCTGCCTTATCCTTTGCATATGCCCCATGCGCGTGAAACCGCCTGCAGGCCTCAGGGAGATTTTCAAGCCGTAGGGTGTTCGTATGAGCATCTCATCTACTGTTTTTCCGACGGGTTTCACGATTGTGCCCATTCCCCCGAACCTGGTATTGTTTCCGGGCATGACAAGAATGGTGGTTATGCCGCTACGAAGAGCATGCTTGAAAAATCTTCTAAAAGGATCGATCGCATCGTAGGTGTTAAGAAAGGGGGTATCCGGGATGAACTCGTTTTCGCGATCAAGGCCTTCTGAGGTATGGGCAAGAATGTAGCCGGGCATAACTACTTTGTCGGAGGCATCGATCACATCGGCATTCCAGGGAATCTTAACCCTACTGGAGGGCCCGACCTGATCGATCACTCCGTCCTTTATCAATATAACGGCATTCGGGATATCCGGCCCTGAGCAAGTAATAGCCAACTTACATTTAAGGGCAAGAAGGCCGGCAAAAACATTCCCTTCAATGAGGAAAACAAAAATCAAAAGAAATTTGAGAATCCTACTTATCGCCATTGCGATCCTCCTTTTGGGGGTAAACTATCCGCCCTTCGCCGATCACATAAAGAATCCTTGTAGACAAAGAAAGAGGGGGACCGTTCAGTAACACCAAATCGGCGCGCTTTCCCGGTGCGATACTCCCCCACTGATCAGCTATTCCAAGAATCCTCGCAGCATTTAAAGTTAAAGCTTGGAGAGCCCCTTTCTCGGAAAGTCCGTATCTTACAGCCGTTGAAGCGAGAAGTCTGAGATCTACATCCACTCCGGCAGTTCCGAATGCCAAGACAATGCCCCTCCTTTCGAGAACGGAAGCGCAATTCAGCCTTCTTTCTCCAGGAGGGTCGTTGAGTCGAAGGCCCACCGCATCGGGCGTCAGTACGACTGGAATCTTCTCCTTCGCAATTATGTCCGCAACTTTGTAAGCTTCCCAAGCATCTTCAAGTATGAGGTGCAGACCGTATTTCTCTTTCTCCCGCACAGCGATTCTAATGTCTAAAACTCGGCCCGCGTGAACCCTCAACGGCAGCTTACCCTTCACTACTTCAAGCAAGACATGCTCTTCCGCTGAAAGACGTTTCTTTGAAATCGCTTCCTTCCCCCGTCTAAGGGAATCCCTGAAAAGCCGAGCCACAGCCATGCGCGTTGTCGGTCTTCGAAAGAAAATATCTTGAGGGGGGGCCCACCCATACCCCCTGTTACCAAACGTAGGCTCCATGCCGAGGACTGCCTTCAAAGAAGCTTTCGGATTCAGAACACTGCCTTTCCTTGTTTTCCCCCAGGTCCGAACCAGCGCGCAAAAACCGCCCACAACATTTCTTTCTCCTGGCTCTACATGGGCAAGGGTTATACCACGCCAAAGAGCAACTCTCACTTCCTTTCTCCACGGGCTAAAAACCTCCGATACCCGTAGGTCCGGGGTGACTTCGCTTGACTCTTCGTTCACAGGCTCGGCAAGGCCTATTTTGCTGAACGCATCTATAAACGCAGGCATTACCACAGGAGCAGACAGAACTTCTGCATCCGAAGGAGGAGTATAAGGTTCTGTAAAAATCTTCTTTATTCTTCCGTTTTCAATAACCAAAGCGGCATTCTTGAGAACGGGACCGCTGACCGTATAGATAGTCTGAGCCCTAACAACAAATTCAGAACTCCATACTTCCTTTCCACAAAAGGCTGAAAGAAGAGCAACAATGCAGCAGAACTTTCCTTTCACTACCTCCCTCCCTTTGTGCTGTAAACAACCCTGCCGTTACCGATTAGGCAGATAAGAGGCGAACGCAGATCAAGAGGGTCTCCGCCAAAAAAGGCTATATCAGGTCTTGCTCCCACTTCTAATGGTACCTGAGGAAGACCGCAAGCTTTTGCAGCATTCAAGGTAAGGGCCTTCAAAGCAGATTCTCTGGGCATGCCGTAAACAACAGCAAGTGAAGCTATGAAGCGAAGGTTAATGTGCCATTGGTCCTCAGCAAACGAACCAAAGGCAAAGCAGACACCTTTTTTAGCTGCTTGAGCGATTCTCTTCAGCTTATTCGGCTCTACGGTAAAAGGGGGGATCACTACAGTGTCTGAAGAAACAGAAAGCTCGGGCAAAAGATCCGGTCTTCTGCAGCCTACAAGGATGATTCTGCGCTCCTCGGAAGCACCGAAACTCAATGCAAGTTCTACTTCACCAGGAGCCTCTGCAAAAACTCGAACGACCTTTGATCCTTTAAGTGCCTTCGGCCCCTCCTGCCGCAGCAGCTTTGCAACTCCTAAAAAAGAAGTAGGCGGTCTGTCCGTCTTTAAGGCCTCCGAAGTGAGGGAAAAGGACAGAAGTCCTTCCTTAACCCTTCTACGGACAAGGTCCACCGCAGCACCCCAGCCCCCAATCACAGCCCGAGGACCGGGTG
>QMVG01000079.1 GCA_003660975.1 Microcaldota archaeon | reverse complement strand
CGAATAATGATTGCCAGTGTGGTTGTGCTATCTGGGTTTGTTATCAACGGCGCCTGGGCCGTTGGAGCAGAAGCCCTGAACGGACAAGTAGGGCAGAGGAAGAATATATCCAGCACGGTCAGAATATCTTCATGGTTCAACACGAGGACCGGGGATAAGAAGCGGATGTTCCTGGCTAGGTCCGGTGAGAAGATCAGCTTTACCGTCATTTGCGAAGGTGCCGAAAAGTACGAATGGCGGGTGAACAAGAAAGTTCAAAAGGACACCGGTAAGACATTCACCTGGACCGTACCCGATGATAAGGGCATATGGGAGATTCACGTTCGCGCCAGCAAGGGTAATGCAGAAGCCCGGAATGAGTGGGTGGTTTCGACGCTCAAAGTGTCCGAAGCACCTGATTTCTTCGATTATTTCACCGACGGGCGGTTCTCCAATCGCAGACAGACCGACCCGTGGGGCAGGCGATTACCGGAATGGAAGGTAAAGCACAGCTGGGGAATTGCCCCGCAGGCCGTCCGTTTCATGCTCGAACCGGGTAAGGAAGGTGAAAAATGCACCTATGCAATTACCGCTCCATCAACAACGGCTTACGGTACATGGAGGTTCAAATTCCGCTTCCCGATGGGTTATTTCATCCCGCCCAACGGTGGTTCGGGCCCACGGACCAGCCTTTACTACGAGTTTATAGGCGGAAGTACTGGCCATGCTTATCGATACAACAAGGTCTCTGATAGCCACAACTACTTCTATGAAGTGTACTACCCTGGTAACGTCCGGCTACACATGGATGAGGATTCCGGATTCACCCAGGGTCGGGGATGGTACACCGTGACTATTATCAGGAGGAAAGATGGTTGGTTGCAGGTGTATGTAAGCAGTATCGACGATGGGTGGACGTTCCTGCAGTTCCGCGGGTACAACCCCGGTGGAAAAGACTCTACCTACGTGATCATGAGTCTTCGTCGGCCATTATGGGACATCTTCCCGATGGCAACGGTCTATGTTGACGCAATGGAGATTTACAAGGACAAGTACTTCTACCCTGGAAAATCCGCCAGGTTCACCCGCTATATCGAGAACTGGCGATACATGAATAAGCCCTTTATCGGGGCTAATCGTGATTACCTGATCGAGCTTTGGAAAGATTTCAAGGTGCCGGAGATAACTGATGAGCACATTGCCAGGATTAACAAGCGGCACCACGGTTACAGAGTCAGTGCTAAGCGACTTCGAGAGTGGCGAGGCAGGGAGTTGAGGTGGATGGGCGGCACCCGCCCACGAACGGAAGGTTATAATCCCGTCTGGGGTAAAGGTATTGTTATCCGCGGAAGAGGCGTAACGCTCGACGACGTTGCACGAATGGTGAACAACCCATCGTTATTCGATTACGATAAGAGCAAAAGGACCTTCACATGTTATACCGACCTTGTTGTGGACGAAGGGGCTGAACTCATCATCCGCAATGCCACGCTCAAGATGCATTGTGATACCCCCGGTGAGCACAAGCTGGCTGTAATGTACGGTGCCACTATCAAGGTCAAGGACGCTACCATCACCTCCGATACGGACAACTTTTTCCTCTGGCGGTTCGTAGGGGCTGCGAACTATGGATACAACCTGGGGATGTGGACGGGGGGGCTCAGCGCACTTTCATACGGACAGTTCGGCTCGGTCCTGATGGAAAATTGCACGGTGGATAACTGTGCGTATTTCTTCCTCGATTCACCGAGGGAACTGTACCTGAAGAACGTGAAGTTCACCAGGGTTCATCAGGCCGATGCCGGGGAATACTCCGCCTCGGGTAATGAACCGAAAAAGCGAAAGGAGTTCGTCAGGGGGAAAAAGGCGTTTTGCATCTTCATCAAGAATTACGACATTTACGGGTTCGATATGAGCGGCTTGAAGTTCTCTGCTGCTTCGAGCCCGGTGGAGATAATGTTCCTACTCAACAGCCAGAAGAATCGCTTCAACGTGTATGACAGTGACTTCGGTAAAGAAATCGTAACGGTCAGACCAAGCGTTAAAATGATGTCATTCTGGAACAGTCGCTGGCCTGAGTGGTACCGAAGTGAACTGGGGATGGTGAATTGCCGCTTCAGCAATATTAGGGTTCCCCAACCGAGAGCATCGGCCGTACCGAAGTATTACCTCGACGTGAAGGTTCTTAGCCCGGCAGGTAAACCTGTGTCGAGAGCGAAGGTTACGGTCAAGAATGAAGTGGACGATAGAAATTATCCTGCCGAGAACAAGGTGTTGAAGTATCGATATGTTCGAGATAATCCCGAACTTCGCCCGTCGAATCTTTACCTCGGTCAGCCCAACCGTTCATGCCTGACTGGAACCGACGGCCACACTCCCTCGCCCAGCGACATCGAACACGTCGTTATCCTACCTGACTTCGTGCAGGATATGAACGGCAGGAAGGAATTCACCTATACTATCACCGTAGAGAAAGACGGTATCAAAAAGGTGATCACCGGTGTTAACCCAGGTCGGAAGTGGTTCCGCCCTGACCCGGAAAAACCCGCATATACGATCACCGCTGTTCTCGACGGTAAGACGATCAGCGAAAGCGAGCTCATCAAGAAGGGGTTAGCCGGGCCGGACAAGTGACGATAACGTGATAACAAGGGAGTTGCGAGATGGCACTGGAGAAGAAAATCACGATAGCGGATTTGAGGAAGCACAAATCAGCGGGGGAAAAGTTTGCGATGCTCACCTGCTACGATGCCACGATGGCAAGATTGCAGCAAGCAGCAGGTGTGGAGGTTATCCTCGTTGGAGACAGCCTGGCTGGTCCTGTGTTGGGCCTGCCCGATACCATAGGCGTATCGCTTGATATATCAGTTGCATTGACAGCAGCAGTAAGACGCGGAGCGCCGTTGGCGTATCTGGTGGCTGATATGCCTTACCTTACCTATACCAATCCTGATCAAGCAATTGCTAACGCAGGTAGATACGTCGTCGAGGCACGGGCAGATTGCGTAAAGGTCGAGTGTGATCGTCGTCTCCTTGAGGTAATCCGTGCGATGGCAACAGCCGGCATACCAGTGATGCCTCATCTTGGCCTGACGCCCCAGCGGGTCGGACAGATCGGCGGATACAAGGTAGCAGGGAAGACGGCGGAGATGGCTATCGAAATGATTGAAACAGCTGAAATGATGGTCGAAGCAGGCGCCACCGCCTTACTACTCGAAGCCGTTCCGCCCGAACCGGCCGAGATACTCACCAAGCGCGTTGATGTACCGGTAATCGGCTGTGG
>QMVG01000078.1 GCA_003660975.1 Microcaldota archaeon | reverse complement strand
GTAGAAGAGTACATCACTGGGAACGATCACCAAGTGAGAGGCGGCCTGGAGATAGTCCTCCACCGGGGCAATGAGGAGATCGTAAAGCTCCTTCCCCAGTTGTCGTGCTCTGAGCATGCTGTTTACCTTTTCACCCTCATCATCCGGAACCTCGTTGAGCTCCTCCCGCAACGCCCGCACCTTTTCCGCGAGATCAGCGCGAGGGATTTGGATCCTGGCTGCCGTTTGGATACCGTCCTCGGTGATCACCCACAGGATCGTTTCCTCCCCGGCCACGAAGTACTCCAGGATAATCTCTCCCGCCCCCAGGTTCCCCTGCACGTCCTCCATGTAAGAGGCGATCCTGTCGGGATCGACGGACAGGGTGTCCGAGAGGACGGGGTTGGCGCGGGAGAGGTGAGACAAGAATTCCTCCAGCTCCTCCCGGGCCCGTTGGGCCGCCCGCTCGAGGCCGGCCCGTTCCCCGCTGAGGCTGGTGGGGAGTTCCTCCGCTGCTTGGGCTGTCTCCAGTTGCCGCAGGAGCTGACTTGCCGTCTGGAGCGCAGCGGGCACGATTAGGGGCTCTTGCACCATCGCCGTCTCCATCATGTCCACCAGTGTCCTCGCTTTGGCCCGCTCGGCGTAGAATACGCCTTCATCCGGGGCGCCCAGCTCCACCAGGGTGAGGACGAGCTCGCGGTAGACGAAGTGCTTGTTCCCCATGAACCCGGCCTTGAACTCGGCCCGGGCGAGCCTTCCCCGCATCCACTCGATGGCCTCCACCGCTCGTTTCCACTCTTGGACCGCTTGTAACAGCTCCCCCACGGCCTGGTAGGAGGAACCCAAGCCGTAATGGAGTCGCCACAGGGTTTCCGATGCACCGGTGAGGTAGCCCTCTTCGGTTGCGAATCCCTGGACTATCTGAAGGCACTCCTGGTAATACTCGATCGCCCGCCGGTGGTCCCCTAAGAAGTGGTAACAAAGGCTGAGGTTGATGAGACTGGCCGCCTCGCCCCACCGGTCTCCGATCTCTTGCATAATGGCCAAAGTCCCCTTGTAGTAATCGATAGCCCGCTGGTAATCCCCCAGTAGCTCATAGCAGAGACCGAGATTGTTTAGGGTAGCTGCTTCACCCCGCCGGTCCCCGATCTCCCGCTCAATAGCGAGGGATCTCTCATAGTAGTCAATGGCCCGCCGGTAGTCCCCTAGGGAATAGTAGCAGTTGCCGAGGTTTCCGAGGCTATTCGCCTCGCCTTGTCGATCTCCGATCTCCCGTTTGATGGCCAGGGACTCCTCGTGGTAGTCGATGGCCCGCTGGTAATCCCCTAGGGAATCGTAGCAGAGACCGATATTGTTTAGGCTGGTTGCTTCACCTCGCCGGTCCCCGATCTCCCGCTTAATAGCCAGGGATTTCTCATAGTAGTCAATGGCCTGCTGATAATCTCCTAGGGAATAGTAGCAGTTGCCGAGGTTGTTGAGGCTTTGCGCCTCGCCCCGCCGGTCCCCGATCTCCCGTTTGATGGCCAGGGATTCTTCGTAGTAGTCGATGGCCCGCTGATAATCTCCCAAGGCCTCGTAGCAGAGACCGATATTGTTTAGGCTAGCTGCTTCACCTCGCCGGTCCCCGATCTCTCGGGAGATGGCCAAGGATTCCTCGAGGTAGTCGATGGCCCGCTGGTAGTCCCCCAAGGCGCGATAGCAGAAGCCAAGATTGTTGGTACTTGATGCCTCGCCCCACCGGTCCCCGATCTCCCGCTTAATAGCCAGGGATTTCTCATAGTAGTCAATGGCCTGCTGATAATCTCCCAAGGCCTCGTAGCAGAGACCGATATTGTTTAGGCTAGCTGCTTCACCTCGCCGGTCCCCGATCTCCCGTTTGATGGCCAAGGATTCCTCGTGGTAGTCGATGGCCCGCTGGTAATCACCTAGGGAATAGTAGCAGTTGCCCAAGTTGTTAAGACTAACTGCCTCACCCTTTGGGTTCCCGATTTGCTGATATATGGCCAGAGCCTGACGATGTTGCTCAATCGCCCGATGAATGTTGCCAATGATATACCAACAGTTTCCCAATCTCAGGTAACAATCAGCTTTTTTGTCTTCCCACTCCAGTCTCTGATACAAAGAAAGAGCTTCCTGGAACCCTGCAATTGCTCTCTGCAAATCCCAATCGCTATATGCACTTTCGGCTTGGTCATATAGGATCTGAGCTCGCGTGGCCAGGACTCGTATCTCTGGGTCCTCTCGCACTACTAAGTTATCGAATTTCACCGTGATGCTAGGTCTCTCGAATGTCCCAACGCATATTCCCAGCTGGCCTATCCTGAACATAGGGTCGGTGTATTTACCAAGTAAAACCTCGTTTAGATGTAACATAAATGTGTTTCCCTGAGCTACAAGGCGAAGCTTGTTTGCACCATATAAATTGAGTGCTGTCACGGGGGTCCAGGCGATCAGCGTTTCCCATTTCCCCTCTCGCTTCCTCCAGAGCCCGTATTCACCTCGGGTGCTGACAGTGAAGCAGTAGTAGTTGCCAGTATTCTGATAGCGAAACAGGAAGCCAGCTTCTCCTTCTCCACCTTCGAGCCAAAAGGTAACTTCGGCAGCGAAATCTAAGTACTCCTGATCTCCTGGAATCCGGCTTAACACGAGTAACCAATCGTTCTTAACCTGAATCTTATAGGTGCCAGCCACATAGGCCCCACTGACATATTCCGTATCCCCGGTGAGCCAGCCGCTTCCCGGATCCTCGAAATCGTCTTGGTAGACGACGGGCCAAGTTTCTGGATCGCTTGCCTGGGTTTGTAGAAGAAAGGCGGGAAAAACCAACACACACAAGGTTACAAGCGCTCCACGTTTAATCATGCTGTTCTCACCTCCATACACCGTAAAGCACGAACGGGGCCCAGTAGTAGGGGTGGCGATAGGGTATGTTGTGGATGAGGGAAAGCTGTGCCCGTCGCAATGCCTCGGCCTTGGAGACTCCAGACATCAACTCCCAGTACATCGCCTCCATTAATTGCCTCGTGGAGGCGTCGTCCACGTTCCACAGAGTCAACACCGCGCTGGGCGTGCCTGCCACGAACAGCGCCTGCGCCAGCCCCTGCAGCTCATCCCCCACCACCAGCCCCTCTTCGATCTCAGGCGGCAGCCCTGTTTGACAGGCCGACAACACCACAAGCTCACACCCCTGAAGCTCAAGTCCTAACATCTCCCCGGCATACAATGGTTCCCACTGGTTGAAGTACACCCGCGAGGCCAACGGGAGTTCTCGATCGAACTCTCCGTGGGTGGCCAGGTGG
>QMVG01000077.1 GCA_003660975.1 Microcaldota archaeon | reverse complement strand
GTGGTAGGGGGTGTAGGCCTCGTTGAGCAGGCAGGCGAGGATGGGCGGCGTGAGGGTATGTGGTGATTGCGCTGGCTGGAAGCGAGGCGGACGGGAGGCGGCGTTGGGGTTGGTCGGGTGGGTGATGTTGGGGGAGAGGTCGGTCTGGCTGGGGGTGTAAGGCTGGAGCACAAAGCGGCAGGGGTGTAGTGGCCTAACGAGCGCGTGGAGCCGACCGCCCTATTGGGGCGGCAGGCGGGGAGGTTCGCAGATGGCGTGTTTGGCCTAACAAGCGCCTGGAGCCGACCGCCCTATCGTGGCGGTCAGCGGGGCGGAGCCTGCCTGCCACTGTGATCGTCAGCCAGTGAACCTTGGCTGTGTCGGGCGGCGGCTCACGCGCGGGTCGTTAGGCACCGAATGGAGGAAGGTGGAATGCCTCAAGATATTCGGTTGTGGGCAATTGAGAAAGGGGATTCACTGAAAGAGATAAGGCGCTCGCGGCTGGATTGGGAGGAGCGCATAGAGAAGTGGCTTGAGCAGGATATTTCGATTGTGTCGGATGATCTGCTAGTGATCGGTCGACAAGTTGAGACCGACTTTGGGGGGCTCATAGATCTGTTGTGCTTGGATCGGACGGGTGACCTGGTGATAGTTGAGCTGAAGCGGGACAAGACTCCGCGGGAGGTGACGGCGCAGGCGTTGGATTATGCCTCGTGGGTGAAGGAATTGTCGAGCGAGAGGGTTACGGAGATTGCGTCCAAGTATTTCGGGGGGGGGTGTTTCGCTAGAGGATGTCTACAGGCAGCGTTTCGGTGAGGAGTTGCCGGAGGTACTGAATGAGCATCATCAAATACTCATCGTGGCGTCGGAGGTGGATAGTAGTTCTGAGAGGATCATCAATTACTTGTCGGACACTTATGGGGTAGCGATAAACGCCGTGACATTTCAATATTTCCAGGATGAAGAGGGGCGGGAGTTCTTGGCGAGGGTGTTCTTGATTGAGCCGAGCGAGGTGGAGTATAAGTCACAGACCCGAGGGGCTTCCAAGAGGAGGCCGCCCTTGACGTATGAGGAGTTGCAGGCCATGGCGGACCGGAAGGGGGTGGGCGAGTTATACAGGTGGCTTGTAGAGGAGTTGACGAGGCACTTTGATCAACGGACAACAACGCGGAGCACGGTTGCCTTCATAGGAGTTATTGATGGGAGACGGAGGACGATACTTAGTCTTGTGCCAAGCGAGAGCGAAGCGGCTCAAGGGGTACGATATTCACTGTATGTTGAGCGGCTTGCTGAGTATCTTGGTGTGGGGAGGGAGGAGATAGTAGGGGTGCTTCCTCCGGGTTTTACGGAGGGTAGGCCCTGGAGAGAGGGGCCGTTGGCCTTGTATGGCTTTTTCAGGGGGATTGATGAGGCGCAGAGGTTTGTGGAAGGATTGCAAGCGCTAAAGCGGGCGGGTGGTGCCTAACGGGTCGCCGCAGCCGACCGCCCTATCGTGGCGATTAGCCAGGGAGGTTGGGCCTGCTGCTGTGATCATCAGCCAATGAACCTCGCCTGAGCCGGGCGGCGGCTGGGCTCCTGGCCGTTAGCCCGTTGTCTTCCAATACAAACGCATTGTGGAAACAGTGATGAAATCACCAAGTGATGTACAACGAATTGTAGCAATTGGTGAGAGCGCCTTGGCAACGATAATATGGGCCTCATCATTTGTTTTTGTGAAAATAGGCTTAGAGTACATGGGTCCGCTAACCATAGCAGGGTTTCGATATTTCTTGGCTTTCCTGGTCTTGCTTCCATTTTGGGTTCATAAAGGCATGATAGAGCCGCCTATATCAAGGGGAATTGGGCTTCGACTGTTCGCAATTGGGATAAGTGCGTATACGATAGGAAATGGTGCGCTTTTTTGGGGGTTGAAGTATTTACCAGCCACAACCGTTTCTTTTTTGATGAGTTTGTCTCCTCTGTTAATTTTACTTGGTGGCGCTGTTTGGCTTAAAGAGATACCAACGAGATGGCAAGTGTTTGGGGTTATCGTGTCTTTATTGGGCAGCGTGTTATTTTTCTCATCGGGGTTACAATCTGGCGAACCGGTAGGGATTATTATCGTAATGGTTGGGCTAATGGGGCTTATGTTATTTGGCGTCTTGGGGCGCGAGATCGCGAGGGGGAAACAACTTGACACACTAACACTAACAACAATTCCACTTGCCATTGGTGGTGGCTTTCTTTTGCTGATAGCATTTCCCCTTGAAGGGATGCCTCTGTTATCTCCAGAATCTGTTGGAATTGCCCTCTGGCTGGCAATCGTAAATACCGCTTTGGCGTATGTACTCTACAATCATTCGTTACAGATATTAACAGCACTTGAGATGAACGTGATGCTGAATCTTACGCCTTTGGGAACGGCGTTATTGGCATGGTGGCTTCTTGGCGAAAGATTGGGTTTCGTGCAAATAATTGGTATGGTAATAATGATAATGGGGGTAATATTTGTACAGGGTTCACACAATAATCGGAGTAAAAGAACGGGCTAACCCTGCATTCACCCGACCCGCCTTCGGCGGGTGATGCTCGCGTTGGGCGCGCCAAAGTCACTGAAAACAGCGGAGTGGTTGTCATCGGATTGATGGGGCGCGAAAGACTCCCTTGGCGGGCTCGGAAGCCTTCTGCCTTCCTCATGGGTAGGGCTGATGTAGAAAGGAGGGATAACAATGGCATTCAAGGTACTTTTTCTTGCTCATGCTCCTGATGCGAACAAGGATAGACACAGGAGCGTTATCGAGACAGGGAAGTATCAGCTCTTCACGGTTGTAGTGAGGAATCAGGCAGAAGCAATAGAGGTATGCAAGGATTTCGTTGAGAAGGAATCTATTGACTCGGTCTTGCTCTGTCCTGGGTTCACGCACAGAGATGTAGCTGAGATCGCGGAAGTAGTCGGGAACAAGGTGGCTGTTTCGGTAGCGCGGGGCGATGGTCCGAGCAGCAAGGTATCTTTGGCGGCGAGGAAACGAGAGGGGTATTTGAGTCAAAGGGAATAGCCGTCCTCGTTCTTGGGCATAGTGCTCAAGGCGTTCGTGCCGTGGTTTGGAGGCGCGCCCACCGATGAGTTGCAACTGCATTCCCATAACGTGGCAAAACTTGCCTCCCAAGTAGACAAACCTCAGTTTGTCTACTTGCTGAAAGAATGGGGCCGCAGGCCTCATGGAACGGCTAACAAGTCGCCGCAGCCGACCGCCCTGTCGGGGTGTCATCTTTCGGGCTATACTGGTCCAAGTGTTTTCACCCATAGTGGGCCACCCGTTTTCGCCC
>QMVG01000076.1 GCA_003660975.1 Microcaldota archaeon | reverse complement strand
AGTGCGTGTTTATCGTGGATTCAACGGTGAGCCTGAATCAATTGGAATAATTATTGTAACTGATTCTAGTGCAAGATTGGCAGAAATAAGCAGATATGCTACAATCAAAAGCATTTATCCATTAGGATTTGCCAATATAATTATTGGTGCTGTTTCTTCTCAGATGGCTCTTATGCATTTGGCAGCTTTACCTAATGTTGTTGAAATAATGGGAGACATTCAACTAGAGTACCCCGAAATACCAGAGTTTGCATATAATCTTGGCTCACAAGTTGGGCTCACTCAATTCAATGCGACATACATACAAGGCGCATGGAATGCATCAAACGAGTTTAATGTAAATGGTAGCGGTGTCAAAATTGCTGTTATTGACACTGGTGTTGACTTCGGTAACCCAGAAGTTAGACAAGCAAGAGATGCAGATGGATATCCTCTGTCAATCAACTTAGATGGTATAGGAATTGGCTTTGCGACATTAGAAGTTAACAAATCTGATATAATCAATGAAACTATTTTACCAGTTGCTGGAGAAACTGTCTATTACTTTACACCGGTTGGTTACTATTCATATACATTTGACTACAACCTAACTATATCTTCTGCACAATATAGTGCTTCCAAGAGTGGTTTATTCAGAGTCGGTGTATTCTTCTACTTTGATGCATCTATTGGTTCATACATTGTACCATTTTTGATGATTGACACTGCTACAGAAAAAGTATATGATACGGTCTACTTCGATTTGTCTTCCTTCTACTTCGAGGCGCTGAATGAAAGTGGTGACCCACTCGGCATAAATAACAGCACCTATTACGACCATAGCTTTGCTGATGAAGCTCCACATGTCTGGGGCGATCCTACTGGTAATAGCGAAGTAATTGCAAGAGACTTTGACGGCGATGGTATACCAGACATATCAATGGGCGCTTTAGCATGGTGCTTAGACAGTTATAGATCTACTGGTTTAGGTTTAATTCCTGGTATTGGTGCTGTTGACAATGTAACACCACCCGCTCTGCTTGGTGTTAATGACAGTTGGCCTGTTGTTGCATTGCAGTGGGCAAGAGATCATAACCACGGTACAAATGTCGCAGGCACTGCCGCTGGTATGGGCAAATATACATGGTATGTTCCTGGTCTAGAAAACAACGCATCCAAGATTCCTGGTATGGCACCTGGTGCCTCTGTAATCGCTGCGAATGCTTGGTACTTCGGCGACTTAATGGGTGCTTGGTTCTGGGTAGCAGGTCTTCAATACAACTCTACAACAAAGTGGTATGATTACAACGCAAGTAGACATGCAGATATATGTAGTAACAGCTGGGGTATTTCTAGCTTTATTGCTGGAAGTGTTGCTCCTGGATTCTACCTCGAGGACATACTTGCAGATCTATTATCCCTGCCTGGATACTTCAATGACAGCTATCCTGGTATGGTATTCACAATCGCCACAGGTAACGGTGGTTTCGGATATGGAACAATCACAAAACCAGCTGGTAGCAGCTTAGCAATTTCTGTAGGTGCTGTTACCTTATGGTACTACTGGAACTACTCTAGGGGCATGAAACTCCCACAAGGTACTAATCAAATGATTCCTTGGTCAAACCGTGGTCCAACACCTATAGGTGAAGTCAAACCAGATGTTGTCGCAATTGGTGCTTATGCTGCTGATTCTAACTCACCAAACTATCCTGGTACCTTTGCCTATTGGGATGGATATGTTGGATTCCTTGGTCGCGGAAACATGACTACCGACTTGTTTGGAGGTACAAGTCAAGCAACTCCAATGGTTGCTGGTGCAGCTGCTGTTGTGATTGAGGCTCTTAAGAAGAACGGAATCTCATACACACCCGCATTGGTAAAGGCCATATTAATGGGTACAGCTGATGATCTTGGATACGATCCATTTGTGCAAGGTGCTGGTCGAATTAATGTATTGAAGGCAGTTCAACTTGTCTTTGGAATGGCTAATAAAGATAAAACAGGTGTTACTGATAGCATAATGGCCTATACAGTTGATTCTTGGAATGCCATACTAAAACTAAAGAATTCTACTTATCTAGAAGATGGAGAAGCACTTGTCAATAATACAGACATCTTGTTTGGTAGCCTCTACGGTGGCATATTGGAGCCCGGAAGCTCAACAACAGCAACTGTTAGTGTACTCACCTACATGTCAGGAGCTACTGTCACTGTTACACCAATGCACTTAGAACTTACAGACGAAATTGAGTTCTATTACTACAGTAGATTCGGAGAGGATGTATACTTCAACATCACAAAGCTACTTGAAGAACGTGGTATAAACACAAATGACCTATGGCAAGCAGACTTGCTTAAAGCCTATGTTGCTATTGATGGATATGACTTTGCAATGAACGGAATGAATCCACCCTACGTATATCTAGTTGACTGGCATGATGAAAATGGTGATGGCGTGTACAACCACACTGAAGAAATGCACAGAATCAATGCAGACTTCAGATATGGACCTGTACTCCTTGTTACTGCTGGCCATGTTGCTACAACATTTACAGGAACACCCACATTAGTTGTGAGAAACCCACTTTACGCTGCATATGGTATTAGCTATGCATTTAAGGTCGTCTTAAGACTATACAAGCGTGCATCCTGGAGCGATTTGACTGTTGCTGCTGGTGCTACAGGAACTAAGTTTGGCCTAAATGAATTCAACTACTCTGTTACTATAAATGTTCCTGGTTCTGCAATGCCTGGCGCATATGAAGGTGTCTTAAAGATAACTGTTACCAATGGAACCAATTCTGCAGAATATTATATGCCCGTCTCATATGCTGTTGCGTATAAATTGGCTACTGCAGGTAAGCTCTATACGTTCAGCTCAACCAATATGACTCAAAAGGTTCCATATACGCTGTTCCAAACCTATGGTGCACTTGATTGGTCATGGAGATGGGAAGCTGGCGATTACAGATTCTATCCTCTGCTAGTTGAGGACAACAACACTAAAGGACTAGTAATTGATGTTTCTTGGGCTGGTGAGTATTCGCAAGTTGATGTAATCGTCATCTACAATTCTTCTGATGTGGTAGTAACATCGCCAATTGAATATATAGGTTGGGGTATCTTTGACTACTCTACTACTACTGGCGATACAGAACAAGTTTTGTTCGTGCCTTGGCAAGGTCCGGGCCTCTATACAGTGGTAATTCACCACACAGAAGCAGATGGTATGACCCTACCAGAAGAAATCACACTCAAAGCCGTTTATCTCACAGAAGATCCATTAAACATTAACTGGCAGACTTCAGTTCCAGCATCTGTCTTTGACCAAGGTGTAATTAGTGGATGGATGAATGGTACAGT
>QMVG01000075.1 GCA_003660975.1 Microcaldota archaeon | reverse complement strand
TTATTAGCTGTCTGCGGATTCGACAGCTTACGCCTTTCGGAAATATGCATGTGAAGATAACTGTGGATCCTCGCACAGGCCTGGAGCGGGAAGTTTTTGCACAACTGGGGCGAGGAGGAGATATAGCGAACTCAGATCTCGAAGCTATGTGCAGGTTGATAAGTCTGTTTCTGCGCTGCGGCGGAAGCATTGAGGACGTAGTTAAACAACTTGACGGTATCGGATCCAGCCTTTCTGTGCCTTCGAGGACAGGAAGGATTATGTCGCTGCCTGACGGTCTTGCTAAGGCTATTCAGAAATACCTCCTTGCCAAGAAGCACTTCGGACTTAAAAAGCTTTTGTTAGGAGATTTCGACCTGGAGCCCCTTCTTGAATCAATGAAAAAGAGCGCAAGCCAAACGGAAAGCAAAGCTACACAGGGCTTCCGTATCAAATGCCCTGAGTGTGGGGGAGCGCTTACCTTTGCAGAAGGATGCGTGCACTGCCCCAGTTGCGGCTTTTCCCAATGTTGATCTCTGGGAAATGAGCCTTTGATCCTTCCCTTTGTTGCGTTTGATCCTTTCCCCTGTTGCCTTTTGTCCTTTCTCTTGTTGCCTTTGAGCGATTATGTTAAGTTTTGTGATTCCGCTTCAGTGCTTGCTTTTTCATTGGAGGTAACATGGGAGCTTACCTTTCCGGAAGAGTTTTTCTTTTCGGCGAAATTTCAGATTGGAACGGGAGCTCTCGGCGCTGCCAAAAAGCCCTGCAAACGCAGCAGACCGTCGGAGGGGCAGGGAACCGAGAAAAAGACGCTGGAAAAGAGAGTCTCCGGACAGCCCTCCGATTGGTGTCCGGCCCTAGAAAGCCTCCGGTTGGAGCTTGCGCTTCAAGTCATGTGGCCGACTGTTTAAGGGAAGGAGAAAGCTTTGATATCGGCAGAAAAGACCGATATCTTTCTTCGTTAAGAACGTTTTGGGAAAGAGGGAAGAAATTTCACGGAGGAGGACCGGGAGTATGAGCCGCAACAAGGAAATAGAGCAAAGGGTTGTGGATACGATTCGAGTTTTGAGTGCAGAGGCGGTGCAAAAGGCAAAATCAGGCCATCCCGGAATGCCGATGGGAGCGGCCGATATAGCAGTAACTCTTTGGGCCCATTTCTTGAAGCATTGTCCGGAAAAGCCGAAATGGCCCGACAGGGATCGGTTTGTTCTCTCGGCAGGCCACGCTTCTATGCTTCTTTACAGCTTACTTTACCTCTTCGGTTACGATCTGACCTTAGATGACATAAAGCAATTCAGACAGTGGGAGAGTAAGACACCGGGCCATCCTGAATACGATGCCGCGCCCGGTATAGAAACCACTACAGGGCCGTTGGGGCAGGGTTTCGGAAACGCTGTGGGTATGGCCTTGGCGGAACGTATGCTTGCAAGTAGGTTCAACACAGATAGGTTCCCTATCTTCAGCCATTATACCTATGTGCTTGCAAGCGACGGAGACATCATGGAAGGTGTTGCCTCAGAGGCAGCCTCTCTGGCAGGACACCTAGCTTTGGGGTCACTTATCGTTTTGTACGACGACAACAAAGTGACAATCGAAGGATCGACGGACCTTGCTTTCAGTGAAGACGTAGGAAGAAGGTTCGAAGCATACGGTTGGCATGTTCAGCGGGTGGATGGTCACAACAGAGAAGAAATCGCCTCTGCACTCCAGAAGGCCAGAGAGGTAAGAGATAAGCCCAGCATAGTCATATGTAGGACTCATATAGCTTATGGTGCTCCTACGAAACAGGATACTGCCTCCGCCCACGGAGAGCCTTTGGGAGAGGAGGAGCTAAGAAAGGTGAAGGAGAAATTCGGCTTTGATCCGGATAAGGATTTCGAAGTACCTGCGGAAGTGATTGAGTGGTGCAGAAATAGCACCGAAAGAGGTCGTAAGGCCTACAAGAGGTGGGAGGCAATGCTTCAGGAATACAAGAGGGAAGAACCCCAGAAGGCATCTTTGCTTGAGCGTTTGCTTTCAGGAGAGGTTCCTCAAGACTTGGAGAAATACTTTCCCACTTTCGAAGTAGGGAAAGCGGTAGCTACAAGAGCTGCTTCGGGAACCATTCTCAACGCAATCGCTCAGAAGCTCCCCGAACTTGTGGGAGGATCTGCAGACCTAGGGCCTTCCACGAAAACCCTAGTTAAAGGAGGCGGAGATGTGGCGCGTGGAAGGTATGAGTGCAGAAATCTGCGCTTCGGTATCCGAGAGCATGCAATGGGGGCTATGTTGAACGGTATGGCTCTTCACGGAGGGCTGATTCCTTACGGAAGCACCTTTTTGGTCTTTTCTGATTACATGAGGCCGCCCATTCGTCTTGCGGCCATGATGGGGCTAAGGGTGATTTACGTATTTACCCATGATTCGATCTTTGTTGGAGAGGACGGTCCTACTCATCAGCCGGTCGAACACCTCTCTTCGTTGAGAGCAGTGCCCAACCTGGATGTCTTGCGGCCAGCCGATGCTTCAGAGACAGCTTATGCCTGGTTCCATGCGTTAAGGAGACGCGAGGGTCCTACTGCAATTTGCCTGACAAGACAAGGCGTGCCGGTTTTAGACCGATCAAAGCTCGCTCCTGCCTCCGGTCTTTTGAAAGGTGCTTATGTAATAAGCGACGAGGATCCCCCCCTTGATTGGATCCTGATCGGAACGGGTAGCGAGGTGAGTCTCTGCCTTAAGGCCGCAGAGATTCTTCGGTCAAAGGGCAAGAAGGTACGAGTTGTGAGTATGCCGAGTTGGGAAATCTTCTTAAGGCAGGAGGAAGCTTATCGCAGGGAAGTTTTGCCGGAGGGACCTCGGAGGGCTGTGGTTGAGGCGGGGGTGCGCCATGGCTGGGATCGGTTTGGCGGGCCCGACGGGCTTTATTTTACTGTGGAGAGGTTCGGAGCTTCAGCGCCTTACAAGGTTTTGGCAGAAAAGTTTGCCTTCACACCGGAAAGCATCGCTGAGCGGATTTTGGAAGCGTGAAAGATTCCGGCATTGAATTAAACACCAAACGGAAGATCAGAGAAAGGTAAGAATTCAAGAAAAAATTATTTATATCTTCCATACTCTTTTACGGTGTCGAACATAGCAAGGACGTTTTCTACGGGCGTTTCCTCCAGGATACTGTCGTGGCTTGCTCCTGCGATATATCCTCCGCCCGGCATCATTATATCTAAAACCTGTTTCGTTGCTTCACGTACTGTTTCGGGAGTACCTTCTATCAAAACGTGGTGAGAATCTATTGCTCCGTTGAAAACTATCTTTTCTCCGAATTCTTTTTTGAGTTTTCTTAGATCCATTCCTTTGCAATTCGGCTGTACAGCATGAAGGGCGTCGACACCTGCCTTTATCATTAGAGGAATAAGGGGTGCAAAACCTCCGCAACAATGGAGCTGAACTTTTAGCCCGTAAGCATGCCCCAAATCGACAAGTCTTGCCAAATG
>QMVG01000074.1 GCA_003660975.1 Microcaldota archaeon | reverse complement strand
CACCGATAGTACGGTGATCTGGATACACAATGTTTATGAGCTACAGAACATAAGTAAGAACCTAGCAGGACATTATGCACTTGCTAATGACATCAACGCCTCAGTCACGAAAACATGGAATGGTGGACTTGGATTTGTACCTGTAGGAACCCCCACATCCCCTTTCAATGGGACATTTGATGGGAAGGGGCATAAGATAATCAACTTATCAATAAATCGCTCCTCATGGGATTATGTGGGGCTGTTTGGCTACACATCAAGAAATGCGGTGGTTAAGAATGTTGGTCTTGTGAATGTAAGCATAAGGGGGGAGGATAATGTTGGCGGTCTTGTAGGGTGGAATTCTGGTACGGTGAACAACAGTTATGTGACAGGCAATGTTAGCGGAAGGGACTATATAGGCGGCCTCGTAGGGGGGAATAGCGGGACGGTCAACAATAGCTTTGCTACAGGTGATATGGGCGGGAGTTATGATATAGGTGGTCTTGTCGGGGAGAATGGGGGGGTGGTGAGCAGCTGTTATGCGACTGGCAATGTGAGCGGAAGGGAGGATTATATAGGAGGACTCGTTGGGGAGAATGGGGGGGTGGTGAGCAGCTGTTATGCAACTGGCAATGTGAGCGGAAGGGAGGATTATGTAGGTGGACTCGTTGGTAGGAGTAACGGGACGATCAACAATAGCTTTGCTACCGGTGATGTGCACGGAGACGAGTATGTAGGTGGTCTTGTCGGGAAAAGTGTTGGGACAGTGAACAGCAATTATGCTACTGGCAATGTTAGTGGAGGTAGTAGGGTGGGTGGACTCATTGGGGAGAGTAGCAGGACCGTAAGCAACTGTTATGCTGTTGGTAACGTGAGCGGAGACGGTAGTGCAGGTGGTCTCGTCGGATGGAATGGTGGGACGGTGTGCGACAGCTATGCTACTGGCAGGGTGATTGGTTGGGTTTCCGCTGCAGGTGGTCTTGTTGGGGTGAATTATGGGACGGTGAACAACAGTTATGCAACAGGCAATGTGAGCGGAAGAGGGGGTTTAGGAGGGCTTGTTGGGGTGAATTATGGGACGGTGAACAACAGTTATGCGACTGGCAATATGAGTAATGGGGATGGGGCAGGTGGTCTTGTTGGGTATAATGTAGGAACCGTGAACAACAGTTATGCAACAGGCAATGTGAGTAATGGGAATATGGCAGGTGGTCTTGTTGGGTATAATCGTTATGGGATGGTGAGCAACAGTCATGCAACTGGTGATGTGAGTGGGGGCACCAAGGAGGGTGGTCTCGTTGGATATAATGATGAGGGTACGGTGAGCAACTGTTATGCGACTGGAAATGTGAGCGGAAGCGATTATGTAGGCGGCCTCATTGGGCGTAATTATGAGGGTGCGGTGAACAACTGTTATGCGACTGGAAATGTGACTGGAAGGGAGAATTATGTAGGTGGACTCGTTGGGTATATTTATGAGGGTGCGGTGAGCAACTGTTATGCGACTGGAAATGTGACTGGAAGGGAGAATTATGTGGGTGGACTCGTTGGGTATATTTATGAGGGTGCGGTGAGCAACTGTTATGCGACTGGAAATGTGACTGGAAGGGAGGATTATGTAGGTGGACTTGTTGGATATAATTATGTGAGTGCGGTGAGCAACTGTTATGCAACAGGTAATGTAAGCGGAAGAGTGGTTGTAGGTGGGCTCGTCGGATACAATCATCATGGGACGGTGAACAACAGTTATGCAACTGGTGATGTGAGTGGGGGCAACAGGACAGGTGGGCTCGTCGGATACAATCATCATAGGACGGTGAACAACAGTTATGCAACTGGTGATGTGAGTGGGGGCAACAGGACAGGTGGGCTCGTTGGATATAATCATTATGGGATGGTGAACAACAGTTATGCAACTGGTAATGTGAGTGGGGGCAACAGGACAGGTGGGCTCGTTGGGGAGAATGGTTGGATAGTAAGCAATAGTTATGCAACTGGCAATGTGAATGGAAGTAATTATGTGGGCGGGTTTGTTGGGTATAATCGTTATGGGTCGGTGAAGAACTCGCATTACAATGTGAGTAAGGTGCTGATTAACGGCGGACATTATCTAACGATAGGTGGACTGTTTGGTCATCAATACAATGACTGGTTTTCGCACGGTTTGCATCTCAATATATCTAATTACTCCTCTACGCTGATCCCAGCAGGAGGTTATTACCAGATAAACAGTGTGCAGGGATTGAAGGATATGCTGGGTTTTGTGGACATGAACAACAAATTCCGGCTGGCTGCGGATCTGAATTTATCTTCGGAGCCAAATCTGTACATTCCATACTTTGAAGGGGAGTTTGATGGATACGGACATGATATATCAAACGTGAACATCAATATATCATTCGCTTCTGAATTGGGACTGTTCGGCCATAATAGAGGAATAGTGAAGAATGTTGGGGTGTTAGATGTAAATGTGAGCGGAAGAGATTATGTAGGGGGGCTTGTCGGGTTTAATTGTGTTGGAAAGTTGAGCAACTGTCATGTAACAGGCAATATTAGCGGAAGAGATTATGTAGGGGGGCTTGTCGGGTTTGATTATGGTAGTGGGACGGTGAGCAACTGTCATGTAACAGGCAATATTAGCGGAAGAGATTATGTAGGCGGCCTCGTCGGGTATTATTTTTATGGGACGATGAGCAAAAGTTCTGCAAATGGTGATGTGAGTGGAGATAAGGATGTAGGTGGGCTTATTGGGTATAATGACTTTGGGACGGTGAGCAAAAGTTGTGCAAATGGTGATGTGAGTGGAGATAAGGATGTAGGTGGGCTTATTGGGTATAATGACTTTGGGACTGTAAGCAACTGTTATGCTATCGGCGATGTGAACGGAAGGGTGGTTGTAGGCGGACTTGTCGGGCGTAGTTATTATGGGACGGTAAAATACACTTATGCCGCCGGTGGAGTGAGTGGCTCATCTGATGTGGGCGGATTGATCGGATTTAACGCAAACGGGATAATTACTGAGAGTTTCTGGGACAAAAGCACGACAGGACAGACCACGAGCGCAGGAGGGACTGGAAAAACTACGGATGAGATGAGAAAGAAAATTACATTTACGTCTGCGGGCTGGGACTTTACAATCATCTGGAAGATTTGGGAGGGTAGAACATATCCGTTTTTCAAATGGCAGAATGTGAAGGCTATTCCATTAAAACCGCTTAATCTTCGTGCGAGGTGGGGCGATGAATATGTGAATTTGAGTTGGGAAGCACCTGTTGATAATGGGGGCTCACCGATTGTAGGGTATAGGATCTATCGAGGTACGAGTTCTGGCAATGAAGTTCTTCTCACCACAGTAGGGAACGTTCTTACATACAACGATACAGGGCTGACCAATGGCCAGACGTATTATTACAGGGTGAGTGCGGTGAATGGAGTGGGAGAGGGAGAGTTATCGGAGGAGGTCAGTGCAACACCCCT
>QMVG01000073.1 GCA_003660975.1 Microcaldota archaeon | reverse complement strand
TCCTCCTGCACTGATTACTCCTGTCCCGGCTGCCTGTGTTATATCATCTCCTGCAGTTAAGTAAACATCTCCTCCTGTGCTCTGAATATTTATATTCGCTGCTATCGCTATATCATCAGTTGTCGCTCCATCATTGTCTCCTGCTGTTATAGAAACATTTCCAGGAGCAGATACATTTGCGTTTACATTTACAGGTGAATGTGTCTGAATATCAATTGCTCCATCTGTTGTTATTGAAACCGGTTGAGAAATTGTAAGGGAACCAACATTTACAAGGTTTATATCTGCTGGTCCTGTTGAACCATCATTTGTTATTCCGTTTATTGTTCCAACTGTTGTTATATCAAGGTCTCCCTGATTGAATATGTCAATTTGTCCTTCGTCATTGTTAAGAGCCATCTGGGAAACAACTGTATCAAGTGAAATTCCATTATCACTATCACCTGAAAGTCCATTTGCCGTGATGTTTGTAAGTGCCCCATTATTATCAAGAATTCCACCTGTATTTACTGACAGATATATATCATCTCCAAGTGCTTTAATTGTGTCAATATTCATATTTCCAGAGGTGCTCACTATAAGAGTTACATCACCAGTTCCACCTGCTTCTACAAAATTTACTGTCATATCATTCTGCGTATCTATTTTAATTGAACCATTATTTGTTATAGCAGAAGTTATTGTCAATCCACCATTGTTATAAATTTCCATATTTCCAGTGCCTGTAACTTCTGCTTTAAGTGTTCCTATCTGGGTGTTGAAGTTTGCTCCACCTATTCCTGTTGCTGCTTTCAGGTCTGCTGAATTTGCCTGAATTTCAGGTAAGGTATTTGTTGCTGCTGTTATTGAACCACCTGTACTTTCCACAATTGCGTTTCCAGTTATTAACTGTCCAAGAGTTACATTTCCACCTGCTTCTATGTCTATTTCAGCAGTTCCTGCTGTTGTGTTAATCTGAATGTCATTACCCATTGTAAAGAGATTGCCTGCATCAATTTCAACATCTTCACCATTTGTTGTGATATTGGCATTCTGAGTTATATCATTATCTGCATAAAGAATAACCTGACCTGTTCCAGTATTCTGAACAAGTGAAGAAATTGTCAAATCTCCTGCTTCTGCTCCTGCTGCATTTACAGTAATTAAAATATCCTTGTCAGAATTAGAAATTGCATATCCCCAGGTTCCAAGAATATCTGCAAGCGTAAGGTTTCCATTATTTGTTACAAGGAGATAACCAGAAGTTGTTTTTGCTGCCAATCTATTTACATCTGCATTGCTTACATTTATATCATCTCCTGCATCAAGAACAAGGTCTTCACTGCCTGAACCAACTGTTCCACCTGTCTGTGCTATTTCTCCACCTGCTATCATATGAATTAGGTTGTTTGAAGAAATTATACCGGTATTTATCATAATGTCAGACCCGGCTGTAAGATATACACCTCCACTTCCTGAAGTTATATTTGCTCCTACATCAATATCTCCATCAACTGCTCCATTTGCTGTTAGCATAATATTATTTACTGCCCATATTGGAGCAAGGACATATATTGGTGAATGTGCTGTTATATTAACAACTCCACCTTCATTTCTTACTCCATCACCAAGTGCACCTGCGATTATATTCAATCTTCCTGTATTATCAATTACAATATGGCCTGAAGCACTTCCTGTTGTTCCATCAGTATTATAAGCAACAAGATTTCTTACCTGAGTAAATATTGGTACACCTGCTGCCCCTATTCCACTTCCTGCTTCAAGAGTAAGAACTCTATTTGCATCTCCTATCAAAACTGTGCCTGCTGACTGTGTTATTGCTCCAACACTATCTCTTGCAATTCCAAGATAATTGCTTGAGAAATCACCTGCTATATTTATATCTCCCCAGATTGTTGAAAGATTTGCTCCAAGATTTACATCATTTGTAGCATTGAGAACCAATGTGCTATTTGTTGTAAGTGCATGAGTTAAACCACTGTTCAAATTGAAATCACCAACTGCTGCAAAGATTAAATTATCTTCTGTCTGGAATGTTCCTCCATTATAGTTTATATTTCCACTGCTATTGACAATCGCAACTGTATTACCATTGTTTGGTGAATTAACTGTAAGGTTGCTGGTGTTGAGTGCTGCTGCCTGGTCAAAGTTGAGGTAAACATCTCCAGATGAAGAGAATGTTCCTGTTCCGCCAACTCTTAAGTCAAGGTAACCAGCATCCATATCATTATCAAGAGTATTATGGTCTATTCCAATCTGTCCTGTGCCATCGGTATCACTGTCAGCAATAAGTGTAAGATTGCCTGTAATATTTACAAGTGTCCAGTCATATCCTGCCTCTGCTGCTGTATTTGCTGCGTTTCTTTCATCATCATAAATATTGTCTGTTGCTGACAACCAGAGATTACCTGCTGTTATTGCTCCAAGAGAAACATCTCCAAGGAAACCAACATATATTGAACCACCAGCATTCATTGTAAGATTTCCTGTCATACTTATATCAATCTCTGCTGGTGAAGGTCCACCAATATTATTTGCTGCTGAAAGTGTAAGGTCATTAGCATAAATATCTATATCAGTTGGAACTGTTCCAAGGTCACTATCTGTTATATCTGCATTTGTTGAAGTTACTGTTACATTTCCATTTGTTGTTGTTCCCCTTGCATCAAGCAAAGCAAGATTTACATTGTCTCTTGCTGTTACACTTATCGCTCCACCGGTTGCTACTGCACCACTTCCTGAAACAAATGATGTTCCTGCTGCCTGAGTAAATGAACCTGCACTATCATTATCGTTATGGGCTGCTTCTGCTGTTATTGTTCCACCATTTGTAGATACAGTTCCAGTATTCTGAATAATATCATCACCTGCATAAAGAATTATATTCCCACCAGTTGAAGTTACATTTGCATTAAGTGTAAGGTCATCACCTGCTGCTGCAGGAACTGCTTCCTGAGCATCAAGAGTAATATCTCCAGGCGCAGTTATATTTGCATTTACTGTTATAGGACTGTGAGCAGTTATTGTTATTGTCTCATTTCCTGTGAGTCCTGCTCCTGTCGTAACACTTACCGGCGCATTTATAGTTATTGCTCCCCCTGTATTATCAATATTTATCGGACCGGCATCATTATTAGTCACTGCTCCTGCTATGGTTAAATTCCCTCCTGTATTGGTAAATGTAATACTTCCTCCTGCATCTGCTCCACCTGTATCCTGGTTCAATAAATTGTTTATTGTTGTCGTTCCGCCTCCTGCATCTGTATTGTCAATCTGAATATCCCCACTGGTGGTGTTGGTACCTGAAATACTAACTGCCTGGGTATCTAAATCTATCCCTGTTACTGCATCCGCTGTTAACACATCTGCTGTCACATCTACTGCTGCTAATCCATCATCTGTTATCGCTCCTCCCTGTGCATCTAATGTTACATCATTATTTACTCCTGCTACTATTGATATCGCCTGTATACCTGCTCCTGTACTGGTTAAACTT
>QMVG01000072.1 GCA_003660975.1 Microcaldota archaeon | reverse complement strand
GGTACTGATAGCTACAATGTTCGCTTCGATGATAAGTGTTCCATCAGGTTTTGCCCAAGTTCAGCGAGTAGGGATGCCGAGGTTTGATGAGATTCAGGCTATAGTTGAATCCGATCCTGAAGTGGGTTGGGAAAGGTTCAAAGCAGGTGAATTTGACTTCTACCCTGACGTTATAAGATACGAGCATATTGAGGAAGCCGTCGCTCTGGGGCATTCAACCTATAGCATGCCAGGATTCCACGTTTGCTATGCGGGCATTAATACAAGAGATTATGTTCCAGACGACGCTGAACAACCTGACGCGGGAAGGCCACTAGCACCTCTTAACTGGACAGCGTTTAGACAGGCTTTGGCGTGGGCAGCTCCATCTATGGAAGAGAAAGAAGCTCACATTACAGAGATTTATGGTCCAGGAGTAGTTGTACCCTCTTACACAATAATCCCGGAAGCATTAGGAATATGGCACAATCCTGACGTAGAGAAGCCTGGAGGCGACTTTCCGAAGGCATGGGAAATACTGGAAGGAGCAGGATTCACCATAGACGGCGGTATTCTGTATCAACCTAACGGTGTTGCAGTGAGAGATGAAATAATTGTACAGTCCCCCTCTGAGGCTCCCACCTCGGTGGAGTTTTGCCAAAGATTTGTAGACAAATGGAACGAATTCTTCGGCACATACCTCGGAGTGACAAACTGTGTATTCGTTCATACACCGCTTCCGTTTAACACCGAAGTTGTGAACGCGTTTCAATACAGAAACTTTGATATATATTGGCTATGCTGGGGTCTAAGCAGATTCCCAGACTTTCTCTACGACTTCTTCCACAGCAGCCAAGACTTTCCATGGGGATACAACAGCCCAGGAATAGCCGACCCAGATCTAGATGCCGCCATAGAAACAGTTAAATGGGGACTGGTCTACGAAGAAAAGATTCAAGCATGCTATGAGGCTCAAAGACTCCTCGTAGAAGTGTTGGTACCTTACGTGTACTTTTACCACAGAATTTACTGGTGTATAGCAAGAGGGAACACTCCAGACGCTATAGTAAACGTGATAAACATGAAAGGTGTTGGAGCAGACAACGGATGGACATGGAACTTGGCTCACTGGGCGGCAAGCCCCACAGGCGGAACGGTCAAATACATCCTAGGTGCAGAACCAGACAACCTGCATCCCGGCTGGGCAGACTCTGCATACGAAACCTGGCTTCTAGACAGGATAACTGAAGGACTAACAGCGGTTAATCCAGATCTTGTGGATATGCCCTTTATCGCAGTAGACTGGTCTATGGAAACATTCGATTGGGAACCTCTTAACATATTCAACGGAACAAAAGTCACGTTCCGAATAAGGGAAGGGGCACGATGGCAGGATGGATGGCCAATAACAGTAGAAGACATAAAATTCTCATGGGAGTTCATGAAGAACTTCCCAAGATTCTTCTCAACATACCAGTATCTGATGTGGATAGAGATACATGACCCCAACACCATCACTGCTTACTTGAACATTACCTCTCAGTACATAGTCTATGACTATTCGGCACTTGGATTATATTGGCCAAAGCATATTTACAATCCGGAGTGGCATCCAACACGGGACACAATCAATGATGCTGTCTGGGAAATAAGCTGGGAAGACTGGATGAGCGACTATACTGGACCTGTCCCCGACGAGGTTGCCGGTTGGACTCCTGGAGACCCACCACCGACAGGTCTGCCGCTAAAAGCTTTGACAAACGCTGGGCCCTACTATTTTGTTGAATGGAACCCAGCCGCTGGGACTGCTGTGGTAAGAAAAAATCCTAACTACTGGGTATACAGCCCAGTGGCTGTGGGTATTGATGCTGCAGCAAGGATAGATCCCGAGACGGGCTATTCATTCGAGGTTGTAATACAGAACTTAGGTGCAAAGGATGCTGCTGGAGAAACTGAAGTTCCCGTGTCCATAGACTTCTTCGACGTACTGATAGACGGTGAAGTAGCAACCACTGTGACTGTGGGCGCTTCAATAGACCCCTTCGACTTCGCTGGGTATGCAGTACCTGGAGAAGTTCTCAACCTTCCAGAAGGGGTCCACGAAGTTACAATACAAGTCTATGAAACAGGCGATTCCGTGAACCCGATAGCAGAGACAACCCTAACCATTTACGTGACAATAAGGGAAGACCTCAACTACGACATCAAGGTCGATATAAAAGATATATTCACAATCGCTAAAGCCTTTGGCTCTTCACCGCCACCATACCCAGGAAGTGAGCGGTGGGACGAAAGGGCAGACATTAACGATGACTTCAAGGTAGACATTAGAGACATCTTTGCAATAGCTAAACAATTTGGTTGGCCATAGTAGGAATCTCTTATCCTCCCTTTATTTTTTAAACTCTTGATATTCTCTGAAAAGATATATTGCTAATTTCTTGTGAACTATTCAGCAGAATATGGTACAACATTAAATTAGAGAGTGTTTATCCTTGAAAAGTGTGGTTCAATCAAAATTTATTCGATACATTAAATAAACTCTAGGCATTTTAAACTGGGTTTCAAGGATCTCTAGGCTGTTTAGTATCTTTACTTTACAGTTAAATATTTGAGAGGCTGTTTAGCTTTTTGGCTAGAAGATAATTCCAGAAGGCTTAAATTATAAATAGTTATATTTAATGTTGATTAAGGAGAAGGGAGAACGAGTTGAGTTTAAACAATCGATTAAGAAAATTTTCAATTATCGCCTTGATTCTACTGTTAAGCTTAAATGTCGCTGCCCTATCGACAAGAGGTCAAGAAAGACCTAAGGTTTTCGTAGTACCCAAAGACAATGTATTTTCTACAGAAACCACCTTTGTTGGCGACACCTTCAGCATTAATATTTCTACAAGTGGCTGGGAAGCTCCTGGGCTTTACAGCTACGAGCTTAAACTCTTTTTCGACCCAGAATTGTTGAGTGCCATTGAAGCTGTTTATCCTCCAGGCCATTTCCTTCCACCGCCAAACTTTGAGGTTCCAATCGAAATTAACGCTGAAGAAGGCTATGTTCTCTTCGGAGTAACCAAGCTTGGAGACGTCCCAGGAAGTACGGGAAGTGGGGTCTTAGGATCAATAACCTTCCAAATAGCCAAAGCTCCGCCTACAGCTAGGTCTGTTTCCTGTGATCTTACAATTGGCGACATCATCTTCCTAGATCCTGATGGCAACACTTATACAGACTATGATGTTGAGCATGGCTACTACGAGTTTGCTGCCCCTAGACCACCATTGCCTCAACTGAAAATCGACCCTGAATATGTAACTGCAAAAGAGATAGGTGACCTTGTCACAGTAAATGTAACCATTCAAGACGTAATGGAAGACTGGAAGATTGTGGGCTTCCAGTGGAAAGTCCGCTTCAACACCACCCTCCTAAAAGGCTTAGAAGTGATTGAAGGCGATTATCTAGCATCTGAGGCTGCCCAGGCTGCAGCTGAAACAGGAGGAGATTATGGAACCTACTTCCACGCCATTTGGGAAGAAGATTACGTTTTAAGCTTCACCCTTTACTATGAATATCCTTGGCCTCCCGAAATATTTCC
>QMVG01000071.1 GCA_003660975.1 Microcaldota archaeon | reverse complement strand
TTTGTTGTATCTTTTACCAGCTTTTACTATGTCCTTTCCTCCACAATATGGACACTCCATTTCCCATCCCAAAATATAAACTAAGGAGAGTTTTTAAATATCTCGGAATTTGTGGAGAATCTAAAGGAAGAAAACTTTATATATGAGAACTGATTATAAATGTTAGCAAAAAGTTAGCAAAATAAAAAGAAAGGAATAAAAAGGTGTTGATAGATGAACATTATGAAAAAGTTTGGGAAGAAAGGAGTATCAGAAGTTGTAGGCACTATATTATTGTTAGCTATTGCTGTAACAACGTTTTCTGTTTTCGCAATATATGTAATGTCTTCTACTTCTCCATCTACTTCATCACCAGATTTAAATCTTGTTGGATATATAAATGAGGAACAACATATCATTATAGAACATAAAGGAGGGGAAAGTGTAAAACTGGAAGACATCAAAATTACCGCATGGAAAGGCGAAATAGATAGCTGCATGTACTATTTCGATTCTAATGGGCAACTGATGGGAGAACATGCAATTTTTAATGACAGTAATTCAAATAAAAGATGGGATGTTGGAGAATATATTGAAATAGATGCTCTCTCTATTTTTGGTAATATAACAAATTGGCAAATCAGCGCAACCGTAATAGATGAGGAAAGTAATTCGATAATTTTCTCTGGTATATTGCAATCTGGCATACTACACACCATGCCGCCCGTCGCTATATTTACTTACACACCGCTGGACCCAAAGACTCAGGAAATAATAGTCTTTAATGCAAGCCAAAGCTATGATCCAGATGGTGGTGCTATTGTAACCTATAAATGGAATTTTGGAGATGGAAATATTGGATATGGAAAAGTGGTTGTGCATCAGTATCAAAATCCTGGAGTTTATACGATAATATTAACTGTCACAGATGATGAGGGAGAAGTAGGAGTTGCTACTTCTGGACATGGATATAATGTTCCTCCTCCAATAAATGTTACGGAGAATATTCCTCCTGTAGTTAATTTCACATGGGAAGTTGACCCAGAAGTTGATGGAACAATAAACTTTTATTCCTCTGCTACTGACCCAGACGGAGCTATAGTTTCATACTTCTGGAACTTTGGCGATGGTAACACGTCGTCAAATCCTAATCCAAGTCACACCTATGGAAGAAGCGGAACATATACTGTTACATTAATAGTAACAGATGATAATGGAGGGCAGAGTTCTGTTGAAATTACTGTAACTGTCCCAAATATTCTGCCTATAGCAGGTTTCTCATACAGTCCCAGAAATGTAACGACGGCAAGAAGTGTAACATTTGATGGAGGTTCTCCATATTCGTATGATAAAGATGGCTATATAGTAAACTGGTCATGGGACTTTGATGGGAACGGTATTATAGATGCATACGGCTCAATAGTAACTCACCTTTATTCCTCTCCAGGAAATTATACAGTGATTCTCAACGTTACTGACAATGATGGAGGATGGGATACATACCAGAAAAATATAACTGTATATTCACCTGCAACAGCTTCTCCTCCTCGCTTCCTCATTGTAGACAATACACCTATAGGATGGGATAGCGGAATTGATAACATCATAGCTGCTTGTCAATCCATTATGCCGGAATCAGAATTTTCTTATGGAAAGGCAATAGATAGCTGGTATTTCACAAATGATGAATATACTTCTCCTGATTTAAGAGGACAAAGGATAGATGACACGTTGATAAATCAGTTTGATATAGTCATATGGAGTACAGGAGATTTCCCAGGAGACGGCGGCAACGCAAATTGGGATGGCAATGATAATACATGGAGTACACCAATGACGGAAGGATATGACGATACCTCTGACCATGTATATGAGTTAGCTGAGCATCTTACAGGAAATGTAACAGCTGGTACACTTTTGTTATGCGGAACTTATGCAGCACGGGATTTACAAGATTATCCTGGTAATGGAGCAAATGATGATGAAATATGGCTTGGTGAAACTCTTGGCCTGATAGAGCCTACAGGAGGCATACATTACGATCCAGACTGGGTTCCATTTTCGGGTAGGTTAGGAGATGACTACTTTAGGGGAGAGCCTTACACGATTCAGGGCACGCTCGTTGGCATTGCAAATACATCTTCTGGTCAAATAAGCATTGCCACCCTCAATATTACTCAACCAATGTATGCCTATGCTCTGTACAAGCAATCTGGCTCTCTTTTCAAATATTCTCTCGAAGCAGGTGGAGGATCGACACAAGAAACACTACTCGATGAGGATATGGAAACGGATCCTGGATGGACAACAGGTGGAAGTCAAGATGAATGGGACTGGGGGATATGCAGAGGTGGACCTGGTGTGGCTCATAGTGGAAGCAGATGTTATGGAACTGATATGAGCGGCTCTGATTATAGATACAATAATGATGCTTACTGTTACGTGAGGACGGGTTGGATTGATTTAGATGGCTATACAAGTGCTACCTTAGAATTTTATGACTGGTATATTCTTGAAGATGGTTACGACTATATATATTTACAAGTATATGATGATGAAAGCTCGAGCTGGCATACTATAGCCACTTATACAGGAAGCCAAGAAAGCTGGACCCATAAAACATATGATTTGTCGGCATATACAGGCAAAAGCATACGCATAAGATGGCTCCTGGATTCAGACCACTATGTAAGATATGATGGATACTATCTGGATGATGTAGTATTAACTGCAACGAGACAGGGAGTGCCTGCTGGCTATTATGCAATAGATGCAGAAAGAGGAAGGAATAGAAGTATAATTCTTGGCTTCGATTTGAATGACGATGCTATAGACCCTGAGAGCAGAACAAATTATCTCCGCAATGTTCTCGCTTGGCTTGCGGAAGGAGCAGGATACGCCACAGAAGTATGGGTAAATAATGACCCGCCAGAAGGATGGCTCGATGATCCAACGCATGTGGATAGCATACAGGCTGGAATAAATGCTGTGCCTCCAGGCGGGAGGGTGTATGTTATAGGGACAGATGGACAGGTATATGAAGAAAATGTTGTGGTGAATAAAGCAATAGACTTGATAGGAATCGATAAGCCTACTATTAAAATAGGAGGAAGTTATGTTGTAAAAATTGAGAGTGACTGGGTTAGAGTAGATGGCTTCAACATTGAAGGTGATTCCGCAGAGTATGGTGTATATCTCGAAAATGCAGCAAGATGTACCATCATAAACTGCACAATATACAACCTTACCAAAATGGGCATATGTCTGGATAATTCTCACAATAATACCATCCAAAATAACACTATCTATAACACATTATATGCTATCTATGGAAGCTGGAGCTTGGGCAACCGTATAGTTGATAATAACATTTATTCCAATGAAGCAGGAATATATCTTTATAAATCCAGCCTTTCTGTTATAACAGATAATCTTATTCATAATAATGGCGATACCGGAGGCATCTACATGGAAGGGATGGAGCAGAGTATTATTTACAACAACACAATTTATAATAACACTGGGGACGGAATACACATGATTTCTTCAACAAATAGGAATACTATACAGGAGAATACAATACGGAACAATTCAAATGGTATTCATTTAGAAATTTCGAAT
>QMVG01000070.1 GCA_003660975.1 Microcaldota archaeon | reverse complement strand
GTATTAAAGCACACAGCCCATAATCAGTTCTTAAACATGCTGGGTTATTACTGGCTGCCGGGACTGATCTTATTGATAATGTTTTACGCTTGTCTCTTTCCGCTGCTTCGAGTCAGCAAAAGCCCTGGGGGTTCTCATCCCTTCCTAAATGGGGCACGAATAGGTCTGCTAGGAGCGTTCACAGGGTATCTGGTGAATTCGTTGTTCCATAACGCCGGCCCCTTTATCGGCGATCCGTTCAATTGGTATTTCGTTGGACTTGCCCTTGCGGTCAAAAAGGTAGCAATCCAATTCCAATGTGAGGAGCTTGAGGCTCTGTTGATAGCTGGGGAATGAGATGAAACAACGCATTAGCATTCTGATTCCGCGGTTAGCTATTCCAGGCCAGAAAATCGGTGGGGGAGAACGGGTTGCAATTAACCTTGCAAATGGAATCGCCGCAGTTGGGATACCAACAGACTTGGTTGTCTTCACGCCAGGGAGCATGCTGCAGGACGAAATATCACAAACGGTTCACGTTGTAAGTTTGGACGCCCTGAATTGGCTTGAAGCATTTTTAAGATTTAGAAGATATCTCTTAGATACTCGCCCAACAGCGGTTTTAGCGCAAGATAATCGTGCAGGGGTGCTTGCAGTGCTCGTGCGTGAGTTCACCAATGTACCCACACGGATAATCGCAACTGTTCATACTACCCTGAGCCAAAGGTGGGGTGAAGCTCCAGTCTGGAAGAAACTTCTTTCACGGCAACTCGTGCGCCCATTTCATCTGCGAGCAGATGCCGTAGTAGCAGTCTCCAAGGCGGCTGCCGAAGATCTTGTGTCGCTTATGCCGCTACCTAGGGATCATGTGAAGGTGGTCTACAATCCCGTAGTCTCCAAAGAGCTTTTTGTAAAGGCAAAAGAAGAACCTCAGCTCCCCTGGTTTGCATCTAATGGCCCTCCTGTGATTTTGGGGGTGGGGAGCTTATGCAAGGCCAAGGATTTTAAGACTTTGCTTAAGGCGTTTGCTTTGGTTCGCCAGAAACGAGACGCTAGGCTGGTGATCTTGGGAGAAGGTGAAATGAGACACGAACTAGAAAAGCTTGCTAATGAGCTCTCTATCGAGCAGGACGTTATGATGCCTGGGGTGGTGAAGAATCCGTTTCCATACATATCTCGAGCAGCTGTTTTCGTTCTGTCCTCGCGACGAGAGGGACTCCCTACCGTGCTTATCGAAGCTCTTGCCCTTGGAGCCCCGATCGTTTCCACCGATTGCCCAAGTGGTCCTGCCGAAATCTTGGAAAATGGCAAGTGGGGATACCTTGTGCCCCCAGGTGACCCAGAAGCAATGGCAGAGGCTATAATAAGAACTCTGAATGAACCACGAAGGCCTGTGCCTCAGGAAGCTTGGGCACGGTTCACAATCGAGGCGTCTGTCAAGAGATACCTGAAACTTGTTGAAGAAAAGCTGGAACGGGGGTGACTTTGTACAGTCCGGCTCTGAAGTTCCAAATGGTGTTGAAAGCCCTGAAGACTAAAGACAACGAAGTTGGCGCCGTGGCGAAGGCCAAAAGGGCTGCAGATCTTTCTTGCATGACGTCATTAGCGGATAACTTTCTCCCTACTGTATTGGAGTCTATAGCTTGTGGGACGCCTGTAGTGGGGTTTGCCGTGGGAGGGATCTCTGAGCAGGTAACAGAAGGGTGCGGGCAACTTGTGGCATTAGGTGATACAAAAGCATTAGGGCATACCATCGCAGACTTGCTTACTGATGACACCAAACGGAAAAAGATGGGGGAGCTTTGCAGAAAACGAGCAGAACAGGAATACAATCTCCAACTGTTTATAGAGCGCTATCTTGCGCTGTATCGTGAGCTTGTTGGAGGAACAAGATGAAGCCCATTGAGGTGCTGAACTTGCTCTGGTATGTCTGGAAGCGCAAAGGCTGGATGCTAGACCGCTACCCTCGGCTTAATGCCAAGCTGGAATCAGGGCAAGATTATTATCCTACTCTTTTGATGTGCAGATTTGATTTGCCATGAAGAAACTGTTACTGCCAAAGGTTCTTTTTGTAGGACCGCCGAGAACCGGCACAACGTGGATTTGGGAGTATCTTCGGGCTCGAGGGGACATAGTTCTACCTGAAGGCGTCAAAGAGACGTGGTTCTTTTCCAATATGTTCCACAAAGGGGTTGGCTGGTATGCTTCACACTTCAAGCAGAGGAGGGATTACTCTGCAGTTATTGAGGTTGATCCTTCATTGTTTTCACATCTCGAAGCTCCAAGAAGGGTGCAAAAGCTTCTCGGGTCGGACGTGCTGGTTGTAGTAACCGTAAGGGATCCGGTCAGACGAAGTTGGTCCCACTACTTACACGCTCGGCGCTATGGGTGGACGAGAAAGCCACTGGAACAAGCTATTCAAGAGATTCCAGACATTATTGAAGCAAGCCGCTATAGCAAACATATTCCTCGCTGGAAATCGGTTTTTGGTGAAAAGCAAGTGGTCATCCTTTATCACGAAACATTAGCCCAAAGCCCTGAGATATTTGTGCGGAATATGTGCTCTGCTATTGGGCTGCCTATAGTAGATGTCCCGGAGCAACTATTTAGAAGGAAAGTGAATATAAGCAGAGATGTGCGGTCCCAAATTCTGATTCGCACGGCAATGAGACTGAGCAAACGGTTGCGGTCCCACCGGATGTACCCGGTTATTGATCTTTTCAAACGTATGGGCATACAGAGAATATTATATAAGCCCTTAAACAAAGGATATTCGTTACATCCACAAGACAGAGCCATGTTGTTCACTTTGCTAAAAGACGAGTATGACTTTCTTAACGTGCTTAATCGGCATTAGAAAAACTCACGGGATCCGACCAATGATCGCGACGAGGACACGCTGATGGTGTGCCTCGAGGCCCTATTGCAGGAGCCGGAGAAAACGCTTCGGCAGATCTGCGAACATGTGGAGCTGGAATTCTACGAAGACATGCTCCCGGCGTCGCACCAGAGGATTCCCTTTGGCTCACGTTTTCGAGACCGGTGGTATCCCCTGAGCCTCAGACGAGTTCTCCGCTACATCGATGAGGCTTCTGCTGAAGAACTTGTGTCTGTCTACCACCGTTGCGGAGACCTTGCTCGAAAGCTGGGTTATCAAACCGCGGTGCGCCCCTGGAACGGAACCACCCGGAGTGCTAACAGTAGAGGCGAGCAAGATTCCGGAGAAGGGAGACCAACGGAGCAAGGTGCAGTCCGTCATTCAAGTTCCAGGTGGTGTTGGAGGCCCTAAAGGCCGAGAGGAAGGGGACCGAGGCCCAGGTCTGCAGGGTCTCCCTGGTTGCTTTCGCACCATCCAACGAATCCTACACGTTACGCCTCACTCATTACTCATCACCTATCATGCATTAGGCCCGACTTTGACAAGTGTTTTTTGAGGAATCCAGTTGGGAAGCGGACTTAGCGTGTATTGAGAGGGTGTGTGGCACCATGGTCCCCCGGAGGTGGATGGGAAGCCGGGGATCAGACCAGCCGTTCCACCAGCTTGGGCGGCGTCATCTTAAGCGCCCGAAAGGCCGGCATCGCCTCCCCGGGGATCTCATCCCGCAGCCTGTACTTGAGCCCCGCTCCATCCTCTATCTCCACCGCCC
>QMVG01000069.1 GCA_003660975.1 Microcaldota archaeon | reverse complement strand
TGGTTGTAGGAATTCTCGCCCTATTGATATGGGCAATGCCTGTCCAAGCAACCACCTGGACGTGGACAGGTGCAGAGGATAACAGGTATCTTAACGGTAACAACTGGGACCCGACAGGCCCGCCAGACGGGGTGAGCCCATGCGAGCCTATCATTAATAACGGCGATACCGTTATAGTAGATGGTCCAGGTGCTTACGCGGGGATAGGTTGGGGCAAAGTTCTGACATTGAGTGGTGACAGTCAAATAAATGTGGTTCCAGGTGGCGAGATTACCGGTGCATTCCACCTGGGCGATGCTGATGGTTCCGGTAAAGTCGTTCAAACCGGTGGAAGTTGGTTAGCGCATGGTGGAATGTCGGATTTCTACATCGGTAGTAACGGCGGATATGGAGAATATCATCTTATTGATGGTATTCTCGGTGCCCCTGCTGTTCCTGGTGACCCCATGGAAGATGGTTTGGGTTACTTCTACATCGGTCCGGGAGGTCCAGGAAAGTTCATCCAGGACGGTGGTGTTGTTAGAACAAGATGGGATTACAGGACCGTTATCAGCAGCTGGGGTGGTGGTCAAGGTGAATACATAATGAACGGAGGAACACTCCGAACCGACACCTTCTACTTCGGTGAATGGTCGGCTGCTGTATCTGCAACCTGGGAGATTAACTCCACTGATGTAGATATTGAAATAGGCTTCTACGGCACCGACCGACCTGCGGGTATAAAGATTGGTTATACACCTTCACCAGGTGCAATGAGGTGCTATTGGCGCGCAACCGAAGGTGCCGCTGGACAGACTGGCAACCCCAGCCAAACCGTCTTCATGAAAGTTCATGGGCGACTTGAAAATTACTACTACACTGGCGAAGTCGATGGTGAAGATAGGTCTGCAGACCTCAGCGGTCTAAACAATATCACCTTCCAAGTCCTGCAAACACCTGCAGGTGGTGATCCAACCAATCCTTATATTGAAGTTGCCGGAAAAGACATCGGTCCAGACCCTGCAGGTCTATGTAATAATTGCGCGTTTGAAGGGCTCATTATCGGTGATGGAGAAACCTATACTGTAGTAGATCTAAAAGACGCTTATGACAATCTCGCCGATGGCGAGGACAATGAGGCCCTGTACGTCAACATCTTGAAGGTCAATGCAGAGACGGAACTCTACCTCAACGGCCATCCACTCTATTATTACTATGGCGAGATTGACCCCGAGGCCTACATCGACGGTACACCGACGCAGATCCCGTGGGTACCGGGTGATGCCGACTGGGACGTCAAGGTCCAGGACTCCGACCTGAACCTGCTGCTGAGCAACTGGGGTACAGGTACCGAGTGGGGTCAAGGCGACTTCAACGACGATGATACCGTTGATGACTCCGACCTGAACCTGCTGTTGAGCAACTGGGGTAATCCATGTGAACTTCCTGCTTCTGCCGGTTCATCGGTTCCCGAGCCAGCCACGCTCGTCTTGCTTGGTCTCGGTGGATTGGCACTGATCCGTCGCCGAAGGAAATGAGTGGTTTGCAAGGATGTGTGTGTGAAAGTTTGTGTTCTTTTGAAAGTAACTATAACAGTTGAGTAAGGAGAAAAGAGATGAGAAGAACATTAGCAATTCTAACAGCCGTACTGCTCGTCGGGGCACTGGCGAGTATGGCCAGCGCAGAGATTGTAGTCACCGTCGATTGGAACTTGGGTGGAGGCCCAAATGGGGAAGATGTATATGACTTCGTCTTGTCCTGGGGGCCAGAAGATGGTGAGTTCACCAACGCTCGGTTGATTGTCGATATGGAAGAGGCTACCATCGCGGATCCCATCCCGATGGCAACCGAGGGTGGCCCCTCATTGCCGATGGACACCTGGTGCAGCACCGTTTACGACGTGAACTATGACACGGGCACCTCGTTCATCTACAATGAGTACAGGCCGCTTCCTCCTGACATGGAAACTCCACCGGTAGCACTCTTAGACTGGAGTTTCTATGACACCCTTACCGGTGATGACAGCTCTTACAGCCCGGCAATCATTGCCCGGGTGCTGACGGCTCCTGGTGCTGCTGGTACGGCAACGATGCTCGTCTTTACCACCACCAGTGGTGGTATACCTTCTGAGTTCAACTTCAAGCTGCCCATTCCCGAGCCAGCCACGATGTCGCTGCTTGGATTCGGGCTTGTTGGCATCTTGCTGCGACGCAGGAGGAAATAAGAAAGGCAACTCGACTTTCAAAGTCGAGTGAGGCGTAAGGAAGTGATAGAGCCTGCAGGTAAGATATATACCTGCAGGCTCTTCGTCTTATACAAATTGATTGGGCTCCCGTACGCCCTCCTGTCAGATCAGCCCCAGCACTTACCCATCATCGAACGGATGGAATACATCGCCAGGCTGGGGAAATGAACACTCCCGGCATGACATCTATCGTTCGTTACCCATTTCAAATCGTCTTATTGACCTGCTTGCACGTCTTCAGGCAAGCCTCCTTGCACCTGCCTGCCTTACCGGCGACCTGCCTGTCTGCAAGGCAGGGGTAGGCAGGAGGCTTTTCAGGCAAGCCTGCTAAGAATCTTCGTTTTTCAGGAAATTTCCTCTTGGTAAAAGGCGGGATTGTGGTATAATAATAGTTCGTAAAGGATGGGGGTAACCCGTCCGGACAGGGTGTGACAATTGCTCACTCAAAGTAGGCCGTTATTCACATCAATACACATGTCAATACAGACAAGAAGCAAGGAAAGGCTCAAAAGATTTCGTTAACGGCGTTGTAGGGTAATTGGGCTTATTTCCTCGCATTGGGGTATGGCAAGGGCGCAAGCTGCCTGCGGAAGGTAGCCAGATCAGAAAGGAGAAAAGCGATGAAAAGCACAATCGTAGTTGTAGGAATTCTTGCCCTATTGATATGGGCAATGACTGTCCAAGCAGTAACCACCTACACAGGGACAAGTCTATCGTCCAAGGCATTATTGCTCGTCCAAGCAGCAACCACTTACCTCTGGACAGGTGAAGTCGGTAACGGTATGTATCTTAGCGGTGGCAACTGGACTCCGGAAGGCCCACCCTTTCCTCCGTGTAAGCCTATCATTTATAGCGGTGAAACCGTTACGGTTAAGCCCCTGATTGGGCCGCCTCCATCCGAATGTATCGCCTACGCAGGGGTAGGTGAGGGTCCCATGGAGGTAAGTGGCGATTCCACACTTGTGCTGGAAGAGGGCTGCCGGGTCGTAGGTGCGTTCGCCCTCGGTATCAGTGGCACCAAGGGCACCATTATCCAGAACGGTGGAACATGGTGGGCTGGCGGAATGGCCGACTTTACCATCGGCGCTTCCGGCCCAGGTGAGTACCAATTGCTGGGTGGCGTACTCGGAGATGAGAAAGATGGTCCAGATGGTTTAGGATACTTCACTATCGGGTACGACTCAACTGTACAAGGAACGTTTATCATGAAACCACATACCGTTGTCAAGACGAGGGCTGATTACCGAATGGTCATTCGCAACGGAACGTGGACCATGGACGGTGGGGCCATTCGGACCAACACCTTCTGGCTGGGCGGTGAATGGAGCAGTACCCATGATCCTGCTTCGGTAATCACCTGGAATATCAACTCGACCGGCGTGGACATCGTCATCGGTAGTGATTACGTCAATCCCGAGCGC
>QMVG01000068.1 GCA_003660975.1 Microcaldota archaeon | reverse complement strand
TTATAATACTCTTCTAAAAGGCACTTAGGACACAAATCTGGCGCTTTTTCTGGAGCGTTGAAGCCTCTCCCGCATTTTCTGCAGAATTTTCTCATTTTCCAAACAATTCATTAAGTTTTGCCCTTGTTTTTGGCCGAACCCTGCGACCTTTTAAAGCATCTAATTCTGCCATCGGCGCAACTTCATATTTAACCTGAAACTTATAAACCGCCTTAGCAGTTATATTTCCATACCACCCAGTCGATGGAACATTTATCGGGAATAATTCTTCATACTTCAAGCATTCTTGAAGCATTCTTACATCTTCATTTTTCATTCCAAACACTAAATCTCTTTCAAACTTATATTTTGGCTTTGGTCTATCTTCTTCACTTCTCCAAGTATTTTTTAGTTTTTTGAAGGTTAAAGCACCTAAAATCCTACCCTGTTTCCACCAATCCTCTGACACAAACCTTCTTCCGTTCCAGCCAGAATTTACTCCCCAACTATCTTGAATTAAGATATATGCTTTTCCATTCTTCAAAAATGCTCCTTCTGGCACAGCACAAATTCCGTGTCTATAAATAGCATATTTAGTTAGAATTTTGGGTTCTGTTCTTGGCCACTCTTTATTTCCAAAAGCAACTCCTAAAATCACAGGTCTTCTCTCTACATTTAGCCAATAAGCAACTCTTTCTATATCTTTATGACCATCTTTAATCCAGAAATAGTTTCCTGCCTTGAATACTTTTGCCACCTCTCCATAACTTGGCAGATATTTGTCTAAAAGTTTATTTATTTCTTCTTCGTTCAATCCATCGGTTGGAAGCCAATCATAAAGCGTTGCCCCTCTTTTATACGCTAAATGAAGTGCGTCCTGAAAATACATTCCTTTTCTTGGCTTATTTGCTCTTCTGCAATAAATATCAGCAGGAGAGAAAGCAATAAACTTCCCTTCTTCTAAATAATTATCAATTCCTAAAGCAAGTGCGGTTGCCTGTGCTAAACAAGAAGAAGAGCCATCTTGATTGAAAACCTTGTAATGAGACAAATCTTTCTCAATTTTTGTTTTTATTGCCTCCCATCTCGGCCAAGCAATTGGGGCAACTTCTAAAATCTCCTCGTCTTGATAATCTAACTCTTTTTCTTCTTCTTTTCTTGGATCTTCAATAATCCCCTGCGGCGGTTCAGGGTGTCTAAACCAATTTTTGATAATACTAAATACCATATCTTTCGTTTTTTAGGTTTAATTTTTTTAATTATTTCTAACCTTTTCGAAAGATCTTTCATAGTTTATTGGAACAGAATCCAATAAAAGTGTGCTGTTTTATTGGGCTATACCCAATTAGTAGGCAGAGAGGGGGCAGAGGCAGAAAACCCGTCTCTGCCCCCTAATCATTACTCATCCTCCTCCCAGAGAGTGATGTTGGTAAGATGTTCGTGGAGTTGCTTTATTCTGTCAAAGATGTCAGGCGGAATAAGCGTCATTCCAAGATAATGTCCAGCACCGATGTTTAGAATGCCTGCAAGATAGAAGTCACGGAAGTTGAGAACATCATCGCCGTTTGGCCGATAGATGATTACAGGAGAGCCAGAGAAGCCAGGGATTGCGCCAAAGAAAGCAAACCAGTCAGCCTTGAGATATACGAGATTGTCGGGCAGCGTAGAGATTACATAACCAAAGGAGGTGCCACGAAGTAGGGCAATCCGCCAATCGCCCCAACGATTGTTCCATTCTACTGGCTCACCAGCAATAGACCAGCCAGAAATGAAGACAACATCTCCAACAGAAGGAGTTTGAAGAATATGCGGCTCATCTGGGACAAGGCCGAACCACATATAGAGAGAGACGACCCCTGGCATATGCTGGGTGCGGAAGATGGCGATATTCTTCTCAAGGTTGGCATAGATAAGATGAGCAGACTGACCACGAATGCGGAAATGGGTAAACTCGTAGCGTTCCTCATAAGAAACAGCACAGTGATAAGCAGTCACCCAATAATCCCAATTATCGATGGTGCAAGCAAGCCAAGCAGTGCCGAAGCCAATTGGAGAGATGCCAGTAGGCACGAAGGCGTCCTCGCCGTAGATGGTAATCCAGCCAGTAGAAAGCCAGCCAACGAATACATCGAGATAATTCATAACCCTTCCGATTTCGTCAGGCAGATCTCTGTTAAGGAACTGGTAAGGGTTGTCGAACCCTGCAAGAACCTCCTCAAGGTTCTCGAAGTAGATGGGAGGAGGAAGAATGCCCCGCCCTGCAAAAGCAGGAACAAAGGCAAGGATAGAAAGAGCAACGAGAGTGATTGCACGCTTCATCTTTGTGCAACCCTCCTGAGGGACGCAGGATTTGAGCAAGGCTCAGCGTCCCTCCTCCTTATCACGAAACTTATAATTTTGTATAAGGAGGGGGATTCCCGCAGGACAGAACCTTTTGGTAGCCCCCTCATCGTGATAAGAAGGAGAGAGAGGAGGAGTCAATTACTAAGTAACCAACCCCTCCTCGGCGGTTTATTTTTCGTCCTCATCGTTGTCGACCTTCACAATAACGGGTTCTTTGTATTTGCCGCAGAGCAGCAGGGCGCATCTGTAACAGTAAAATCCAAGCAGGTCGGGAACTTGATAAGCCTTATCGCCCAGTGGCGCCCCACAATACCAGCATTTCATCTTATCACCCCCTTATATCGCAAGCGTTGCCTCAAAAACATAGACGATTTTACAATAAGGGCAAACAAGTCCACGCAGGTGCCCTCTTGCATCTACAGAAAGCAATAATTGCTGGTTACAAACAAGGCACCGCCATTGGCCAGTCTTTTCGTGATACTCGATAATTTCGTTTTGACAGACGGGGCAAAGCCAAGACACCTGCCACTTCTCCCCGCAGTTGCTACACTTTCGGATTGGCATTTTCTCACCTCCCTTCAGATACCTGATTTACCATCAAATGATAGCAATTCTTGCGCCTATTTCTTCCTAAACTTGACATAGATTTTTATCTCATCGAGCGCCATCGCCAAGAAGATATAGAAGAACGGCGTCCTAAAGGTCAAGGCCATCGCCAAACAGAGGAATGCAAGCCTTATCGGGACCATCAGGTTGATTTTCATTTGGCGTCACCTCCTTTCAGCCCTTAAAAGTTTTTTTGCCGTATCTAAATTCGTAGTCTCTGATGTGTATAAGGTGGACGGTGAAATGTGTAAAATTTTTGTTTCCCTCAACCGCGGCAAAGCCGTGAGCCCAGTCTTGGCGACAAGTATAGTGTGGATCAAGAGAACAAAGGCAACCAATTTCGTGAGCCTCTAAGATTCCACCAAGCGTAGTCTTAACGTGGGTGCCAATCCGATGAGTGTGAGCCTGAAGACAATTTACTCCTTTATCTGCAAGCAGATTTTTGGCGGTATAAGCGGCGTGTTTATTTACCCTATCCCAATGTCCAATATAGAGGTTTCCAATCTTGATGTAGTTATCGGTAAATTTGGCAATATCTGGATTTAAATCTACAAGTTGTATATCAAGATCCTTCAGATGGAGCAGCCTTGTAAGCGTTACCTCTTCTACGTTTGCGATTTTCTGTGCCTCCGCATAAATAGGGTCTTGTATCTTCTTGGCGTAAAGCCATTTTCTCCATCTGAACTCGTGGTTGCCAACAATTAAAATGATTCTCGCATTAGGGTTAGCCTTTCTGGTAGC
>QMVG01000067.1 GCA_003660975.1 Microcaldota archaeon | reverse complement strand
TTTTCTATATTCCCTTGGTGATGGGTATCTTCTTTGCATACGTTTCCACTGGAAGGATCTTCTTCAGGGAAAAGAGGGATAAGATCATAGAAACTTTGCTATGCACACCTGTTAGCTTGAGAAGGCTATGGTTTGGTAAAGTTCTGGGTGCTGCGATTCCATCCTATGCCATAGCCATTTTATCAGCCTTTTTGATTGCTCTGATTTCAAGCATTCTCTTAAAATCAATCATCTTTCCCTCACCAATGCTTGTTCTGCATTTGCTTGTAACCATTCCTCTTTTCGTTCTCGCTGCTGTAGGCCTGATAGGATTTTTGTATCTGCTCGCTGGAATGAAAGAAGTTAGAATAGCAGGCACGGTAATCTTCATGATAATATTCGGTGCTCTGTTTGGAGGTCTTGGCTTAATCGGAGAAGGCTATCGCATCTCTTTGCTGATTGAAATAGCATTTATGGCGATCTCATTGTTTTTGGTGGTTCTTACGAGTTATCTAACAGGATACCTGAGTAAAGAAAAGATAATTACCACAGTTTAGGTGATTGGATTTCAGCTACTTTCAGTATTCTCTTTTATCCGCAACATGAAATCGAGCCTAAATTAAAAACAAGGAGGGATGGATGTGGATAATAAAAATATTGGTCACTTGATAGGTCATACAGTATATGTTTGTTTATATGGAGTATTGATAATATCTACCGTTTTTCTTTACAATTCTGCTAATTTAGCGAAATTACTATATGCAGGATGGGTAATCTTGGCATTTGGAATTATTTTTCTGTTGTGGTCAAGCAAATCACGAAAGGAAGGGCATATAGAAGAAGATGTCAGAAGGGAAGCTCTTGTTGAAAGTGGAATGTATGCTTTCGTTCGCCATCCTGAATTCTTAGGGCATATTTTGATAATTTTTGCGCTGATTATTATTTCACAACACTGGATCAGCTTGATTGTTGGCGCAATCTTAGTTGCTCTACTGTGTCTTGCCATGATAGAAGAAGAAAAGAGAAACATAGAAAAGTTTGGTGATGCATACAGGGAATATATGAAGAGAGTTCCGAGAATAAATTTAATAGCTGGAATTATGAGAAAATACAAATGGAGAAAAGGAGGATAAAATGGATATGAAGCCTTTACTCATACTCAACCAGATAATCTCGATCTGGTTCAACTACAAGTATGCGGCCATCTACAGAGGAATCCTGAACGTCAGAGTAGTATTCCATTTCCGCACAAGAACACTCACAGAATTCGGTTATTCTGTCCTATCCGAGAAAGTAAGGCAGCTCGTTTTGAGCTAGTTTTACTTATCTTTGACCCTCATGGGAACGATGTTGTGCATCAAACGAAAGAATTACACCATGGGTGTGATAATGATTGATGCTGGAATGCTGTAAGAAGCGGGGTCTTCTACCTCTACTAGTTATCATTTTAGCCTAGTAGAGCCTTAAGTAACACCTTTACTGGATGTATATGGTGCAGCTTTTTATTATGCGATGACGTTTTCTTCATGCAACCACGAACACAAGTTGCTTTACATTTTTTAAACTAGGCGAATACCTCTACTCCGGAACAGCGATAAAATCCACGATTGCAGGCTAGGAAAGATAGAGAGCAAAATCCTCCCTCTCAGCACAAAATATCAAGCATTACTAGCTCTTCACGTTCGTTTGCAACAGGCCGCGTCAGAGGGTGAGGAGGCAGAACCACCAGAATACCGATTCGGTTTCCCTAGAGGGCAATAAAAAGGTTGTTGAGGTAAACAAGGGCAGAGTTTCGGAAAGCGCTTCTGTAACCCTGAAGAGAATTCAACTAACCTTAACAGGTGAAAATGCACGCGAAAATTCTAGAATTTAACTTTTATCCTGTGATTTAAAAATTTTTACCTATTTCATAAAGTTTGTTGACTGAAAATAATTTGAGAAGGATAACAACGTAACGCTCGCAAGCTTTATTTATTACTCCTTAAAAAAATCTGGTTAATGGCCAAAAAAAGATTGCAAACAACCCTAAGCGAGGAAGCCTTCAAAATTTTAGAAAAACATAAAGATGATGGGGGTTATAATCAAGTTATTGAAAAAGCTCTTAAATTGCTCGATGTTCAATCGACTGTCCTTAGCGAGGAGGATTTACTCTTACTTAGACTTATTAAAGAACTCGACTTCACCGGGTGTGGGAGAAGTCAGTATATGTATCTCGTTTGTGGAGATGTAAAGAGGGCTATCGAGGAGAGCATGATGGAGACTGCCGTCGAATGGGTCTTAAAAAAACCCTTCGTTGAGATAGAACTTGAAGAATTTCTTGATACTGTTCGCAGAGGTTGGAGAGCTCTCAATAGAGTGGACTACATAGAGGTAACCAAAAACGAGGAATGGATCCAGCTCTTTGTTGAGCATACAATGAGGAGAAGAGAAGTGAGTGAATTTTTAGCCGAACACATTCTGATGATTTACAGGAAATATTACTCGGAAAAATGGAATGTTATCGTTAGCGTCTCCACGAATGGATTCATTCTAAAATTCTACAGGAGAAAAGGGCAATCTTGATTTTTGTAGTTTAAAGTCATCCTCCGACCAATGGGGGAAAGATCGCTATCCTCTCTGCATTCCTTAGACTTGAGAGCCTCTCGATGTCCCTGATTATTTCTCCATTTACAATAATTATTCTATCTCTTCTAAGCTCATCGTTATCAAAAATCTCCTCCAGAAACTCGCTACCGAGCGATTCTGCCGCTGTTTGTAGCGCTTCTCTAAGATCTGCAGCATCAACTTCTATTTCTTTCCTCTTAAACTTCTCTCGGAGGGTTGCGTAAAGTTCGATTTTGACTCTCATTATCTCTTATTGATTTTAGATGGCTAAAAAATTTGTCTTATCTCGAAATTATTTCACTAACTTTAATCCAATTCTTGTGAGAAAGCTAACGAACAAGAGGGTCAGATGGATAATCAAACAGCTTAACAGGGGGACACCAATCAAGGAAATAGCAGCTGTAATGAGAGTAACACCAAGAAGAATCTACCAAATACAAAGACAGTACAGAGAAACAAACGTAATACCTATATTAAAGCAAGCAAGAAGGAAACTCAAACCAATAGATCCAAAGACACAAGAACCCACTCCATGAGTTTATGGCAGGGAGACTGGAAGAGAATTGGAAAGAGATGGATTATAGCCTTCATGGATGATGCTAGTCGTTTGATTACCTGCTACGGTGTCTTTGATTCTGCCACAGCAGCTAACACGATTAAAGTTCTAAAGAAAGGATTCGCTGAATATGGCATACCAGATGAGATATTAACAGACCATGGCACTCAATTCGTTGCTGCTAAGAACAGAGAAAAGGCTAAGCATTCATTCAAGAAATTTCTTGAGAAGAATGGAGTAAAACATATCTTAGCGAGGATAAACCATCACCAAACGAATAGAAAGCTAAAGAGGTTCTTTGGTTTAATCGAGCAGAAGTTATTTGAGTTTGAATCTGTTGGCGAGTTCATTTCCTGGTACAATTTTGTAAAGCCTCACATGAGCCTGAATTTTGATGAGCTTGAAACTCCCTACTAGGCGTTTCTCAGGAAGTTGCCTGCTGAAAGGGTTATGGGGTATGTACCTTCCATACTTTTCCAAATAATATTTTATAAGCTTGTTTGCCGTTTCAACCCCGATCTTCGTAATATCTTTCTAG
>QMVG01000066.1 GCA_003660975.1 Microcaldota archaeon | reverse complement strand
TTTTGTAGCGATTGCAGCTGGATATACGCAAAGTATGGGTATAAAAGGTTACAACTGTGTGAGCGATGCAGTAGCTTTGAGTTGTCCGGCTGATTCTACTGTAGGTCCACTTCCGGATTATTCTACGATTGAGCTAAGGGACTTTTCTATTACTAATACATCTAATGTGAACCTTTCCTTTTCTTACAGAGTCTCAACCGATGGTCCGGCGACCCTTGATGACAATGGCAAACCTACTTCACTTATAGGCACCACTCCGGTGCTTACTCCTGGAGAGAGTTTTACTCCTCCTCCTGCGTTGCTGGTTCTCCATCCCATTCATGGAGATTCATGCTGTATCGATCAGCATATATACTATAGGGTGTGGTCGAACAGTTGTCCTGGTGTAGTGGATACAGGTATTACTACAGTAGAGATTAATCCTCCTGTAGCTACATTGTTTCAGTCGTTGGTTGCCGAGGTGGATGTGGAGGGTGTGATGCTCAGGTGGGAGGTTGCCCAGGATGAGCCGATAAAGGGATTTCGGATCTATCGAGCAGTGGGGAATTGTGAATATGATGACCTTGTAGGCAGTTTACTTTCGAGTGAAAGCAGGGAGTACATTGATAGGTCAGTTCATCCAGGAGAAAGTTATAGGTATATTGTTGCTGCGGTTATGGGGGATGGTTCAGAGGTTCGCTCATTTGAGGCGGAGGTTAAAACTGTAGCTGCAAGGCTTGCTTTATATCAGAATAAGCCCAATCCATTTAATCCATCGACGGTGATATCTTTTACATTGCCGGGAGAGGGGCATGTGAGGCTTGAGATTTATGATATTCGTGGGAGGCTTGTTAGGAGGTTGTTTGAAGGGGTAATGCAGGCTGGCTTTAAGGAACTGCTCTGGGATGGTAGAGACGACAGTGGCAGAGAGGTAGCTTCTGGGATGTATTTCTATCGTTTGGAGACTGAGAAAGAGGTTCTTTCGAGGAAGATGGTTTTATTGAGATAATTGAATAATTTACTATACAGGGGCAACCCTGTGGGAGAGTAGGTCGCCGCCGGTTTAAAATGAGAAGGGGACTGTGCTAAGAAGTGCAGTCCCTTTTTTTATATAAAGTATTTAAAAAATCCATACAGTACTGATTTATAAGCAAGTTATATACTCTTTTATTTATGTAAATATTCCCGTTGTTCAAGAAATGACGAAAATTGACTTTTATTAACTTTAAGTGATGTGGTAAAATTAAGCCGTTAAGGGGTTTTAATAATATCTAAACCGAGGGGGAAATCAATGAAGAGGAGTATACTTATCTATATATTCGTGATTCTTTTTATATCATTGATTTACTCCAGCTTTGTATATTCGCAGCCGAGGGGATCAATAGTGGGTTGGGGGAGACTAGTTAGAGTTTCCGAAGATGACTTAAAGGATATTGTGGCAATTGCAGCTGGATGGGATCACAGTTTAGGGTTAAAGAGTGATGGGACGATTGTAGCTTGGGGTTCGAACTACTATGGTCAATGCGAAGTACCCTCTCCCAATTCAGATTTTATAGCGATTGCAGCTGGAGACTACCACAGTTTAGGGCTAAGGAATGATGGGACGATTGTAGCATGGGGAGATAACGGCTATGGTCAATGCGATGTACCCTCACCTAATTCAGATTTTATAGCGATTGCAGGTGGATTCGATCACAGTTTAGGTCTAAAGAGTGATGGCACGATTGTAGCATGGGGGGATAACAGTTCTGGAGAATGCGATGTACCCTCACCTAATTCAGATTTTATAGCGATTGCAGTTGGATGGGGTTACAGTTTAGGTCTAAAGAGTGATGGGAGTATAGTAGCATGGGGAGTTAATGGTTTTGGTCAATGCGATGTTCCCTCGCCTAATTCAGATTTTATAGCTATTGCAGCCGGAGAGTCTCACAGTTTAGGTCTAAAGAGTGATGGGACGATTGTAGCATGGGGTAGGAACTACGAGGGTCAATGCGATGTACCCTCTCCCAATTCAGATTTTATAGCGATTTCAGCTGGATACTACCACAGTTTAGGTCTAAAGAGTGATGGAACGATTGTAGTATGGGGAGATAATTTCTGGGCCCAATGCGATGTACCCGCGCCTAATTCAGATTTTATAGTGATTGCTGCTGGGGTGTGGCACAGTTTAGGTCTAAAGAATAATGGAACGATTGTAGCATGGGGCAGGAACAACTGTGGTCAATGCGATGTATCCGTTCCCAGTTCAGATTTTATAGCGATTTCAGCTGGAGTGCATCACGGTTTAGGGTTAAAGGATGATGGAACGATTGTAGCATGGGGGTATAACGGCTATGGTCAATGCGATGTACCCTCTCCCAATTCAGATTTTATAGCGATTTCAGCTGGATGGGATTTCAGTTTAGGTCTAAAGAGTGATGGGAGTATAGTAGCATGGGGATCTAACTCTTATGGTCAATGCGATGTACCCCTGCCCAATTCAGATTTTATAGCGATTTCAGCTGGAGGGAGTCACAGTTTAGGTCTAAAGAGTGATGGGAGTGTAGTAGCATGGGGGTATAACTCTTATGGTATATGCGATGTACCCTTGCCTAATTCAGATTTTATAGCGATTTCAGCTGGAAGGGATTACAGTTTAGGTCTAAAGAGTGATGGGACGATTGTAGCATGGGGCAGGAACCTCTATGGTCAATGCGATGTGCCCTCGCCTAATTCAGATTTTATAGCGATTTCAGCTGGGAGGAAGCAAAGTTTAGGTCTAAAGAGTGACGGAATTATTGTAGCATGGGGAGATAATTTCTGGGGCCAATGCGATGTACCCTCGCCTAATTCAGATTTTATAGCGATTGCAGCTGGACGGGAGCACAGTTTAGGTCTAAAGAGTGACGGAACTATTGTAGCATGGGGATATAATGACCATGGTGAATGCAATGTTCCCTCTCCAAACTCTGATTTTGTAGCGGTTGCAGCTGGAGGCAGTTTGAGTCTTGGCATAAAGGGTTACAACTGCCTGACCGATGCAGTAGCTTTGAGTTGTCCGGCTGATTCTACCGTGGGTCCTCTTCCGGATTATTCGACGATTGAACTACAGGGTTTTTCAATAACAAATACATCCAATGTTAATCTTTCATTCTCTTACAGGGTTTCAACGGATGGTCCTGCAACCCTTGATGACAATGGCAAGCCAACTTCACTTATAGGCACCACTCCGGTGCTTACACCGGGTCAAAGCTATACACCTCCATCTGCACTTTTGGTTCTCCATCCCATTCATGGGGATTCGTACTATATTGACCAGCACATTTACTATAGAGTGTGGTCGAATAGTTGTCCTGGTGTAGTGGATACGAGTGTTACTACAATAACGATTAATCCTCCTGTTGCTACATTGTTTCAGTCATTGGTTGCAGAGTCGGATGTGGAAGGTGTGGTACTCAGGTGGGAGATTGCGCAGGGTGAGCCGATAAAGGGATTTCGCATCTATCGGGCAACAGGCGGAAGTGAATATGAGGACCTTTTAGACAATTTGCTTTCGAGAGACACAAGGGAGTACATTGATAGGTCGGTTCGGCCAGGAGAAAGTTATAGATATATTGTTGCTGCGGTTATGGAGGATGGTTCAGAGGTTCGCTCATTTGAGGCGGAGGTTAGAACTGTAGCTTCGAGACTTGCTCTATATCAGAATAAGCCCAATCCCTTTAATC
>QMVG01000065.1 GCA_003660975.1 Microcaldota archaeon | reverse complement strand
TCAGACTTACGGCAATATTATTCCTTATGAATGAGTTGGCATGGTTTTTTGCTATTATGTGTTTATTTTCATTAATTACTTTAAACATTATTTGAGTGAAAAATAAAAAGACCCTTTCAATTATCTAAATTTAATTATGTAATCCTTAACGGCCTCTGAAAGCTGGCGTATGCACGTTTTCATCTTATCCATCTCTCAGGTTTTTGAGTACTTTAAAACAGATGTTGCAAGCTTGTCTCCAACAAATCCAGAAATAAAGGCTACTACTGCCAGCAAAATTCCAATGTTAAGCGGGATTTTTACGTTTGCGTGCATGATTAATGCAAACCAAGTTATAAGCAAGCATGCTAAATTTCCGAATCCACCATTTAACTTTTCAATTAAAACCCCCATTGCGAGGAATGCGATTATTCCGTAAATTCCAAACCACTCTGGCTTAACAACACCATACCACGGGCTTATAAGCAGGCAGAGTGACACTATAAGCAAAGAAGTAAAAACTCCTGAATAGTGCTTATCCACAATCCTGTATGCCAATGATATCCAGAAAACAAAGATAAATCCGCCAAATATTGCCATGCCCAATGCCGGGGCATTTATATTTAAGTTGCTCAAAATTGCTTTTATAGGATACGTGTTAATTAGACAGCTAATGCTTGCACATACAAACATCAAGCTAATCTCTTTTATGCTATACCTCACCATATACACCTCCGGCAAATTTCATGCTCTCTCATTTTTCTAACGAATCTTTCATGTTTCTCAAATACATTCTCAAAAGCATCTCCTAAGTATTCTTCAGATAGAAAACAACATGGTGTAAGTTTACAGTCCCAAGTAACAAATGTGCAGTATTTTACTATTCTACATGGAATTTTATGCTTTTTTGGTAAAAATACTTTTACTCCGGCTTTTTTACCAGCTTTTTTAATTTTTTTAAATAATTCTTTCTCTTCTTTTTCAGATATGTATTCTACAGTTTTATCTACTTTATATATATTAAATAACCTATGCAAAACAACTGCATCAATTCCAAAGCTTGCAACCTCGATAATTTCTGGAATTTCGTCCAAATTTTCCGAGTAAATCGTTATGTCAAAGTATATCTTTATTTTCGCTTTACGTTCCTTCTTAGCCTCAACAAATCTCTGTATGTTTCTAAATCTTTTAGATAACACTTTTTTACTGTATATTCCAAAAGCAATTTCATCTAATCCACTACTTATTAGTTCTTCAGCTTTGTCTTTGTCCAATAGAGTCGCGTTTGTTATTAAACTCGTCTTAATTCCTATTGATTTTGCAAATCTAATCATATCAAAAAGCTGAGGATGCAACAATGGCTCTCCCCAACCATGAAACGCAATTTCTTTGAATTTATTGAGGGGTAATTTTTTGAAGTTCTCAAAAGACATGTATCCAACTTCTCTATCCAAATACCTTCGCATGCATATCTTACAGTTCAGATTACAATCGTTAGTTAACTCAGCTTGTAATATAATCGGTCTCATAAGATAAATAAATAAAAAATAAATGGAACTACTTCACCTTTTTAGCAATTCTAATCAAAGCATCTTTGAAATTGAAGCTTAACAACCCAGCAATTGTACATATTCCCAATATCTGACTGACAAGTACCGCTTTTGCAGTTGCTAGTGCTCCTACCGCAGTGACAGAGATCGGCGCACACATATTTAACACCAATTCTCCTTACCGTAATAGTTATTTATACTTTTCTATTTAATAGTATTACAAATATCAACAGAAAATGATTTCGATAAGATTATATAGCAATATTAACTAAAAAATTAACACGAGGTGTTAAAAATGAGTGCAAAATTATGTATAACTATATGTATTGTGGCTTTTATCGCTCTACTAGGGGTCGCAGCAGCGGAAAACGTAATCGATGAGGTCGTAAATACAGCAATGAAAGAACTTCCATTTGAGAAGGGTAATCAAAACATATTGATAATGGCGAACACCGGTTACGCCCGGGGTTCGGAGATATACCTTGACGAATTCCTATCTAAAGTGTCTGAACTCGGGTTATCGACGAGTAAAAACGTCATTTTTGTACATAACTCCTACAACAAACCACTCTGGTTTGCCTTCTTTGATAGATCAACCGGAGACTGCATTTATATTGAAGTTAAGGATGGAAAGATATCAAAACAAGCAAAAGAAAATATTGCTGCCAACAATCTCCTCTCAAATCCAGAGGATTGGGATGCGAAAATGAAATCCAAAGTATTCGACGGTAACGAATTTTCTATAATGACAATAGCAAACGTGTGGGCTAGAGGAATGCCATGGGAGTTACAGAAATCGGCTGAGTTCCACAATCATATATGCCCAGGTTTAACTTCTGGCTATCTAATTGCTCAATACCTGAAGAAAGAACTGCCACTTGAAAGTGGTAAAGAGTACCAGATTTTAGCCGTTCCGCCTTGGTGTAAAGATGATACTCTACAGATGATATTCGATTCAACGGTCGGTAAGAGAAAAATGGTTGTTAAAACTCTAAGCAAAGAACAAACTAATGCTTTGCCAGATAATATGAAAAACATAGCTGGAATCTACATAAGATGGGATAGAAATAAAGGTGAAGGTCAAGGAATTATCCTTACATTTGATTGGAATAAGGTATGTAAGGAGGCTGGAATAAACCGCTCAGACTTCAAAGATTTCAAAAGCTACAAGTGGTGGTATGCGAGACTCAAACTCGACTTATGGATGATGGACTACTTAGATAAACCAGAATATCTCATTTCAAAGGTGAAAGAGTTCGAAATTGATAGTAATACGCTTAATAAGCTTAAAACTGCTGGAGTTGATCCACTAATCGAGCTTGGAATCATTGAAGAGAAGTTAAGTAAAACAGAAGAAAAGACGGTAGAAGAGAAGAAATCCCCATTTCCATTTGAGGTTACCATAGCTGGGTTTGCCATAGCAGCAGTTATTTGCAGTATGTTAAAACGAAGAGATTAAAAGATGTTTCAGTTTTTTCAATTCAATTTTATTTATTTTTGGTCTTAAAAATAATCGAAGTTACGATATTCTCCAGAAAATGCTGTGTGGGAAGTTTCAAAAGAAAGCCTTAACTACGAATCGAAAAATTTTTATGCGTTTAGTAATACTAATATTAAATAACTTATTACGTCATCCCTCTTGGGGGCCCCCTCTCTCCCTATATTTTATTCCAGCCTAGATCCCCAAAGAGCTAATCAAAAAATTTTTGATAACACATTAACTTCAATATCGTTTCGTCAAAGCTTGTTGTAAGCTTCCTCTAAAAGTTTCTCTCCTTCTCTAAATCTTTCTACAGCCTCACTTAACAGTTTAGACACTTCTGGCTTTTTCTCCTTCAGTTTTTCTGCTAAATCTATGTATTTTGCTGTGTGCTCTCTCTGCTATGCTCGATCCAGTGTTTTAGCAAAACTCTAAACCCATCTATCTCCATACTGTTATGATTTTACTGTTGTTGTTAAATATTGCTACTTTTGTAAAAATTATTATAACTTGACCATACACACAATAAGAGTAAAACAAAACGAGGGAGTTGTATGGGTATTTTACTAGAAATAAAAGGATTACACGTACGTTTCATACTTGACGGCGTTACAGTCAGAGCCGTAGATGGTGTCAACCTTGAAATAAATGAAAACGAGACGCTTGCACTTGTTGG
>QMVG01000064.1 GCA_003660975.1 Microcaldota archaeon | reverse complement strand
GTGCTCCAGGTAGTTGAAGAGCACCCCGCCTACGGGTACCGCAGGATCAAGGTGGAGCTGGCAGCCGCCTGGGGGGTGAGGGTAAACCACAAGCGGCTGCGAAGGTTGCTTTCGGAGTGGGACCTGGCGTTAAGGCGGCAGGTGGCCCGGCCCCAGCCCAGCGGGGTGCGGCGGATCCTCAAGGAGGCGGAAGGGAAGCTTAATTTGGTGAGCGGTCGGGAGTTCGAGCCGGTCCAGGTTCTGTGCACCGAGTTCACGGAGATCAGGTACGCCGGTGGCACGAGGAAGGCGCAAACTGATGGCGGTGATCAATCCCGGGAGCGGCTGGGTGGCAGGCTGGGCGGTTGGGAAAAGCGCTAACCGTGATTTAGCTCCGAGGTGTTGGGAGATGGCCAAAGCCAACCTGGCCGCATGGGGTGTGAACCGCAGGGACTGATCGTGCATCACGACCAAGATTCAGTGTACACCAGCTACCGCTGGCTGAGGCAGCTTCTGCTGGTGGACAAGGCGGTTGTGTCTTACTGCGAACGTAGGGCGAAGGACAACCCGTGGATGGAATCGTTCTGGGCGCACTTCAACGGGGAGAACGTGTCGCTGTTTCTGGACGCAGCCACCTTGGAGGAGCTGGGGTGGGTGATCAGGAGGCAGATGAAGTATTACAACTGCGAGCGTAGGCACTCCCGACTTGGCTACCGGTCACCCATAGAGTATCTTGTAAATGAAGGGTTTGCACCCAGAACGTTAGCCGAAACCGGGGGTCAAAAGTGGTTCCTCCACAGGGGCGCAGACCCCTCCTTTCCTTTTTGGGCAGGTTAACCCCTGCCCGGGGCGCGCGCTTTCATAACGTCACAGAGAAGACCCAAGAGGAATGCCCCTTCATGGACATGATCTCCCTTCCGGTGCTGCTAGCCAGTACAGCCACGGCTAGGGCCACCAACACCGTGGCCACGGCGATGCCTAACTTCCATTTCCGTAGCAGCTTTTCATCCTCCCTTCCTAAAAGTACAGAGCTTGGCAGTGCAAGGAACCACCGCTACTCTGTTTTCCGGTTGCGCTCGGAGCCCCCTCCCACTAAATTTCGGCTAAGAGGTGATTCCCTATGGCCCGATTGAAAGTCTTACCTGTCCTTATCGGGGCCGCTTTGGCGCTTATCCCAACTGATCAGTACTCGTTGGGAGACGGCTGCCCATGGGACTATTATCTAGCTACCATCCAGTTGACAGTGAAAGTGGTGGATTGTACCACTGGTGAGCCGATCCCCTCTGCCAGAGTGGAGATCTATTATGACCGGGAAAGGTACGACCGTGGCTATACCAATGCCTACGGGAATTTTTCCACAATATTCGATCTTTGCCTTCCAGAGTGGGAGGACACGGAGGACGCTATCTTGGAGTTGATTGAGGAGGAGTACCTAGAGATCCGTGTGGCGAAAACTGGTTACAGTAGGCCCAGGATCACGCAGGCCCGGGTGGTGGCAGTTTTTCGATCCACCATAGCCCCGTGGCGAGCCATCGTTCATGTCGACGTGTGTATGGAGCGCGAAAACCAACCCCCTAATGCCTCATTTACCTACACACCCACCCAACCGCACGTCATGGAGCCCATCAGCTTCGATGCCTCGCCGTCCTCGGACACGGAGGGGACGATTACAGGATACCGCTGGGATTTCGGTGACGGGAGTGAGGTACCTCCCTCAGGCTGGCTCTTGCACCCTCAGGCGATTCACACCTACAACGCGCCTGGTACGTACCGGGTCCAGTTGACCGTGAAGGACGAAACCGGACTCACGGCCTCCACCACCCGTACGATTGTAGTAGCCCCAGCCCAGGCCTGTAAGGTCGAGATCGTCCCCGATCATCCCACCTCCAAGGACAGCATCACCATCACCGTTTCCGGAACATTCCCCGACCCCTGCTACACCTTGACGCACCGTCTCCAAGTGGTTGGCAAGGAGATCCGGATCACCGGGCAAGTGCTCCAGACCGAAGAGCCGGGGATACTATGCCCCCAGGTCGTTACTCCCTGGAGCTTCAGCGAGCGGGTTGGTCCTCTGCCCCCTGGTCAGTATGAAGTCATCGTAGACATCGAACAAGGGTGCCAGTGGGAAGGGACGCTCGATGTGAGTCCCTGGGCCCAGGCGGGTTGCAGGTTGTCTACGCCTGACCTGGTTTACTGCCTCGGCTCACCGATCCCTATATATGTCATGAACCCCACTGGGGTGGGCTCGGACTTCTTTAGCTGCGAGATTCGACCCTTCATTCCGGGAGCCCCGGGGGCGCCGGTGCGTAGTTTTTGGCTGTGGGGCCTGGCCGCGCACTCCTCTATCACGTTCACTTGGGATGGCCGGGATGCCACCGGGATGCTTGTGCCCCCGGGGTTGTACCTCATCTCCTGCGGGTGTGCCACCAGCACTCTGGCTATTTCCATTTTAGACTGCTCATCCCCCATCGTAGTCCGTCCGCCCCGCCACCATATCTCCAGGCCTCGCCCTACAGCCGCCTCGATCGGCGGACAGGGGCCGCAGGCCGAACCTACTGCACCCGAATGCCAAAGCCCTCCCCTATTTACGGATGACTTCGCCGACCCAACCTCGGGCTGGCCCGAAGAAGAAGGGGTGTGCGGGTACCTGCCCGAACTGGAGGAGTACTTCATCTCCATTGCCGATCCTGATTCGCTAAAACCAGCGGTAAACGGGCGATTCCAGCCACCTTCAGACCTCTGCTATCAAGCAATAGCTCAACCCGCCACTGGTCCGGAACACCTACCCTATGGCCTCGTGTTTCGCTATCAAGACGATCAGAACTTCTACGCCTTTGTAGTGAACAGCATGGGCATGTACGCCTTGTATCTCCGCCAAAACGGAGAGTATACCCCACTCATCGCCTTCCAGCCGTCAACAGCCATATATCAGGGCGCCAGCGCCAATCTGCTCAAGGTGATCGTCCGAGGGACCTTGATCAACCTCTATGTCAACGGCCAATTCCTTGCCACCGTAGAGGATGACACCTTAACCGAAGGGTCGATTGGACTCTATGGGGGGCCTGGGCTTTATGTACGGTTCGACGACCTAGAGGTGGCGAACGCCGGCTGGTAACTGTTTAGCGAGCTGAAGCAACGGCGGCCTTAAGGGCACCAGTCACCGCCGCCAGGAAGTTCTCTCCCCTCAGACGACAGGTGGCAAGTATGCCCGTCAATCCTCGTGCTTCCTCGCCCCCGCCCAGGACCGATGACCCCCGGAGATCTTTCGCTTCACCACATACGGCCGCAGCAGCACCCGGTGACGTCCCGGGACGTGGTGTCCCCATCTTTGACACCTAAGCCTGGGATTTGATCCCTCCGGGGGCCCTAAATGCCCAAGGGATGGCATCGAGGCCCTCGGTACCCGAAATTGTAGTGCCTAGGAATATGAGAGTGGTCTTGACAAGCAGTAGCTAATATGCTAAAATAGCTGTGCTATGTACGTGCGGGTGAAAAGGTTCCGCAACAAGGACGGCTCGGTCAGGGAATACCTGTACATCGTCAAGGGCGTGCGCGTGGAGGGAAAACCCCGCCAGAAGGTGGTTGCGTATCTGGGCCGGCTGGATGACCTTCAGCGAGAAGGGGCCATCGACTCCCTGGTGGAAGGCCTGGCCCGCTACGCCGAGCGGGCTCAGGTGATGGATGTAGCCGAGGATCTGTTCGCACATGCGGCC
>QMVG01000063.1 GCA_003660975.1 Microcaldota archaeon | reverse complement strand
GATCGAAGAGGCCAAACGTGTGGCGCGGCAACGCGGCTTCCACCGCTTGGCCGTCATCGCCGCCGTGGGGACCAGGGAGTATTACCGCAAGCGGGGGTTCGAGCTGGGCGAGTTGTATATGAGCACAGAGACGTGAGACTCAGTACACCGCAACAGAGCAGTAGAGCGGGCTCCCACGCCCGGTTTCTAGGACAAGGGGACAGGGAGACGGGGAGACAACCGCCGATTTTTATGAGTATTTAATTTCAATATGCTAAAATAACACAGCGTGGTATACAGGTATGATTCGACGAAAAGGCGGTAGTCGAACACAAGGGGGTCACTGAATCTTCAAGTGCCCCTTTGTGGGAGTTAGGAAGGAGGAGCCCATCGGGGCGGTCAGTCCCCGGGCCCCAGCCGGGGACTGACCAAAGTTCCAGGCGACCTATGCTCTGGTATCATCACATCCTTCTAGGATGAGGGCCGGCAAGCCTGGATTCGCTCACCCAAGGCGCTCTTCCGATCGTGCAGGGCAACATTCGTTAAAAGAACCGAACCCTAGCTGCTTCCGCACGAACCAGGGTGCCATGTTGGCGACCGGCCCGACTCTATAGAGTTGCTCTTTCTGGGCAGGTAAAAACCCTGGTTTTTTCATGTCTGTGTCCGATTTTGGTCAATCCGGGGGTTCAAGGTAGCTCCACAGGCAACCGTGGACGATGATGTTCCCCCTTTTTCTGGGACGGAGTCCCATCGTGAATCCCGGCCACGGTTACATGCACGGGTATGGGGTTCAACCACCGATTCATCATCCTATTGTAAAGGAAGGCGACAATGTGCGACAATAGCAAGAAGAAATGGTTTTCACATGTAGGGCTGAAAGTGAGCGTCATGTTGGCCTTGGCTTTGCTGGTGTTGACTTTGGCGAGCGTAGGATGGGCTGCTCCTATGAAGCTCACCATCAATGGAGCCTCGCCCCAAGGCCAATCCACCCTGGGTGATTACGTGTGGTACGACGCCAACCGCAATGGTTGGCCCGATGGCGGCGAGACGGGTTTCGACGGCGTCCTGGTCAAACTATGGCTCGATGATGGCGATGGGGTCTTCGAGCCCGGGACCGATGACGCGTTTCAGGCCCAAATGCTCACCGGCGACGATCCCCAGACGCCCGGAGTGGAGCATGGCTGGTACGACTTCCCCGTCACTGCCAACGGCAACTCTTACTGGGTGGAGGTTGACGATAGTAACTTCGCCCCTGGCGGGGTGCTGGAGGGTTATACCCTCACCAGCGGAGGCACCAAGGGGCCGGAGCCCATGTGGGTGTATTTGCCGGACGTGGTGATGGATTATGATGAGGCGGATTTTGGCTACTACAAGTACGGCTCCATCGGCGATTATGTGTGGAACGACGCCAACGGCAATGGGGTGCAGGACGAGGGGGCGGGGTATGGCATTAACGGAGTGACGGTGAATCTGTACCAGGGGGCGTGTCCCCCCAGCGGTTCGCCCTACTCCACCACCGTGACCGCGGGCGATGGCGGCTATGAATTCACCATGCTTGTGCCCGGCGATTACTGTGTGGATGTGGATGAGTCCAGCGCAGCTCTGGCGGGCTACGAATTCATCCCCGGTTCCCAGAGCGGTCCCGAGCCTCACGACGTGAGCCTTGGCATCGGGGAGGAATACAATGACGCCGACTTCGGTTACGCCGGGCGGGGGACCATAGCGGGCATAGTGTGGTACGACTGGAATGAAAACGGCGTCCAGGAGTTGCCGGAGGAAGGGATAGAGGGGGTGACGGTGACCTTGTACAGCGATTCGAGTTGTGCTGGTCCGCCGCCGCTTCCTGGGAACCAGCTTTCGCAGACGCTGACCTTGGCCGATGGCTCCTACACTTTTCCTGGTTTGCTGCCGGGCTGTTATTTGGTAGAGGAGGAGAACCCGCCTGGCTATGAAGATGCGTCCTGGAGCCCCAATGTGCTCCAGGTGCAGTTGATCGTCATCGGTCCCAGCGGGAGCGACGTGGACAACAACTTCGGCGACCTGGCCTGGGCTGGGTTGGGGGACTTTGCCTACAATGATGAGAACGGCAACGGGGTGCAAGACGGTGGTGAAAGCAGCGGCATTCCCGGAGTAGGGTTGCTCATCGAAGGGGTGGACCTCTATGGTTCTCCTTTCTCTGCTTACACCACCACCAACTCCAGCGGTTACTACCTACAAGGCGAGTTGATCCCCGGCACGTACACGGTGACGGTGGTGTTGACGCCGACGGGGTACATTCTCACCTCGGAGCCGGTGATGAGTGCGGACCTGGGTCCTGGGGAGGAGGAACTGGGGTTGGATTTTGGCTTCATGGCCCCCACAGGGTTTGCCCTTTTGGATCTGCGGGCAGAGATGGAAGGGGAAGTTGTACGTATCAGTTGGAATCTGCAAGGCGGTGGTTGGTGGGAAGGGGAGTTCAACATTTATCGGAGTGAAGTGGAGGAGGGTGAGCGGGAACGGGTGAACGACGAGCCCATTGTAGGCAGCGTGCCCGGAGGAGCGGGAGGAGCATGGTACTATGCTTGGTACGACGTGAATGTGGAGGCGGGCAAGAGGTACTACTATTGGCTGGAGAGCGTGGGTTATGCTGATGGGCAGACCACTCTTTATGGCCCGGTGTGGGTGGAGGTAGCGGGGCCTGGTGGGCTGGAGATCGTCCCTTGGCTTTACCTGCCCATGGTGGCTAGCGGGTAGGGCGGCTTTTTCCACGGCTCGGCCCTACGGGGAGGCTCAGTCCGATGGATGATGAAGGGGGCCGAAAGGAGCGCTGTCTTTGCGTGCAGCCTTGATGGGTGATGCTGGGGCAGCGCTGTTTCGCGTTCAAGGGAGCGGATGACTCGCTTTGATTTGTTAAGTTCATGGAGGGAAGTAAAGTGTATGGCAAGAAGCGATGGCGATGGATAGGCGTGGCTTTTGTGTCCTTCTTTGCCTTGTTGATCGCTCTAGGGCTTGTCCTCTCAGCAACGGCAGCCCCCCTCTGTCACCCGGAGATCACCAGGGCAGATTGCGAAGGTGCCGACATTAATATCGTCGGCAGCGGGACCTTCACCTTGAAGATTTGGGTGGATGGGGAATGGCTCGACGAAGTGGATGCACCCGGCAACTCCACGGTCACGCTCCATTGGTCCGATTACCCCTCGATAGACGTGTGCCAGGCGCACACTCTGCACGTCGAACTGTGGTCCGACGAGCTCCTGGGCGAGGACGATGATACCTTCGGCGGGCCGGAGTGCTGCCCGCCCAGCGTGGCCGTGGACAAGGTGCTGGTGGAGCCCATTGACGGCACGGCGGCGGTGAGCGAAACGGTGGTCTTCAACATCATCATCACCAACACCGGCGGGAGGGAGATCACCGTGTTGCCGCTGGGAGATGTCTACGACCCCGCTTATTTCGATCGGCCCGAGGGACGTCCCATGCCCAATGGCGTGGACCCGCTCAATGGCTGGCTTGTGTGGAACGACTTGACCGCGCCACCGCCCCACGGTTGGGGCCATGACTTGACGCCCGGGCAGAGCGGGACGGTCACGGTGACCTTCCACGTCCGGAGGGGTTCGGGGCTGATGGTGAGCGGCACGGAAGGAGGAGCCGCCAGGGCCACCCGGACGCGGCAGGCGGTTCCGATGACCTCCGACGATGGCACCATCGGCGATTACATCTGGTACGATACCGATGGGCAGGGGGATCAGGATGAAACTCAGACGTGGATCAACGGCGT
>QMVG01000062.1 GCA_003660975.1 Microcaldota archaeon | reverse complement strand
GCTTTATGCGATAACCGAGCGGGGCTTCAGAATAGAGTTTGTGAGGTAGACGTGATGGTTAGCAAAGCCTTTAGGAAATGCGTTGAGCTTGTTGAGGAAATGCTCAGACGAGGCTACACGCTTCAGATACCGTCATCGGAGGTTGAGAGGCTGATTAAGATAAGCGTAGGAGCAGACAAGCGCACGGTAAGAAAGTATGTGCAGATGCTGACTGAAGACTTGGCCTTTCTGAAGACCGTGGCAAAGAACCCGTTTGGAATAGTCATCTACAGGATAGACGTTGAAGTTGTAGAACAGTTTGTCAGCGAACACATGAAAGAGAAGCTTAGACAGTTGAAGCTGAGCGACATAAGGCTGAAACAGAACAGAGCAGAGGAGGTGAGAATCCAGAAGGGCTGATGAAAGGACATACGCACACGTGAGAAAGCGTAAAATAAAGGAACAGGGCTAAAAGGAAGCTCTCTTCCAAAAACGCGAGAAAGCGTGTGCGTGCGTGTGCAGAGAAGCCGTGGAAAGACTAAACACGCTCACAAAAGAAGCCAGAGAGATGAAGTAATAAAGAGATTTGTCAGCGGAGAGGCTATTACTTCATCAAAAGAAGAAAGCCTGATTCATTAAAGAAACAGAGAGACTGCACTAAACGCGAGAAAGCGCGCACGCACACACAAACTGTAATGAGTTGCTGTATAATTCTTGTTTTAGGAAACACTTTTATTCAAATGGAATTAGAAAAGTAGAAAATAGGAAAGGAGAATTTGAGTTGACGGTTGCCAGTATCAAACTCTTAATATTAGCGGCTAATTATCTTGGAAAAGTGGAAGGTCGAAAGCGTTTTCAAAAGACTGTCTTTCTACTCCAAGAACAATTCGATATTGACTTTGGCTACAGATTTACCGCCTATCTTTATGGGCCATACTCTGCACAACTCCAAAATGATATTGATATTTTGGCACAAACTGGTTATTTGAAAGCAAGCAAGATTGGAGAACTCTTTATCTATGAAATAACTCCGTTAGGTCGAGAGATTGCTACTCAAATCGAAAAAGAATACGGAATTAAATCGGCAAAGGAATTGAAAGAAAAAGTGGAAAACTTAAAGGGATTTGATACGGAAGAACTTGTTAAATGGTCAAAACAACTTATGGGTAAAAAAATCAAAAACAATATTTTTGCTTACTAAGGTAAGATTCATGTACAGGGATACTGATGTAAGCAGAATTCCTCATGAATTTGTAAAAGACCCTATCTATGGCTACATTACACTTTTCGAGCACGAAAGAGAAATTATTGACACACCATCATTTCAGAGATTGCGACGCATAAAGCAGTTGCCTTCGGCACATTACATATACCCAGGTGCCACACACACAAGATTTTCACATTGTTTAGGAGTAATGCACCTCTCAGGGCTATTTGTGAAGCAATTGCTTGAACCTTATAAGCATGAGATTTCCGAAAATGAATTGCTTCGTTTCTTCTTTTTGATTAGACTCTGGGGGCTTACACATGATTTAGGACATGGCCCTTTCTCTCACAGCTTTGATAAAGCAGTACTTGAAGAAATGGGATTGAATCACGAGTATATGTCAGCCAAGATTGTTAAGGAAGATAACGATATAGCAGAAATAATCGACAAGAAGCTAAAAGACTACGATATAGGTCCAGAGACTTTAGCAGAATATTTGGGAAAAAGCAGAGAAGAATGGGCAGAGAAAAGAACTTTAGGGAAGACTGAACACACAGAGGCGGCTTTCTACTATATTCTAAAAGGGTTCTACAGCACAGATATAATGGATTATCTATTAAGAGATAATCTTTATACCGGAGCCGGATATGGAAACTTTGATTGGCAAAGACTAATACTTTCTTCTCACTTGGTTGAGAACGAAATTGCCTTAGACATTAAATCTCGAGATACCTTGGATGCTTTCTTGCTTTCAAGATTATTTTCTTTTAAGACTATTTACTATCACAGGTGGTCGAGGGTTGTCGATCATATAATTTATAATTTTTTGGTAAAAGCAAAGGAAATAATTGACTTCAAAAAATATATTACCGACGTGGATGAGTACAAAAAGCTGGATGAACAAAGCATCTTCTACTTAAGTGAACTAAACAAAATTCCAGAACGAATAATGCTGATGAACAGAATAATACCTTTCAGAAAAATTGACGAAAGAGTAATTCCAGAACGGGCTATGCCTTTCTTAAATGAGAAGGACTTATGCATTTTACTGTCTACCAAGTTAAAAGATGAGCTACCTACTGATGCTTACTTTGTAGACACACCGAATCTACCTCTAAATCCCATGGTGGGAGAAGAAGAGGTATGCATAATTGATACATCAAAATCACCGCCTGAAGTATGGCATGAACCAATTAGAAAGACATCCTGGGGAGAAGTACCCCGTTCTATATGGACAATACGGTTATACTTGCACACAGAATATAAGAAAAAAAAGGAAGAAGTCAAACAAGTTTTTAGAAAGCTGATTAATGGCGAAACAAAAACCAGAACTCATTACTAAAATCTATTTTAGTTTAGAATGCGTCAGTTAGACAAAGTGAAGTTTCTTGACTCCATTCAAAATACTCAACTGTAGATCTGCTCCGCCCACAATGCATATTCAGTCGCAAGTTCCAAGGCAAATGTGGCATCCTTAGAAGAGAATTTATGCTTACTTAGTTGTTGCATTACAGGCTCTCCTCCAGCGATTGGCAAGAAAATTATACCGGTGCTCTCTCTGAGTTTCCAAAGTTTGTAGGCGAATGGACCAGACAAAGCAGTATCTAAGATGAAATCTAATGCTTCACTGAGTAATAATGGACCTCCAAATGGAAATGGTGTCCTTCCGTGAAATCTTTTTCTAATCCACCATCTTACTTTATAAGTCGACAAAACTGACTTGATAACGGCCTTCTCGTAGTTTCTGGCTTTGTTAGCTTTTTCGGCTTCCGCTAATGGTTCCTTTACCTCTTCATTGCTTATCAGGTCGATCATGGAAATATCGCCATAGTCGACGTCAAAAGCTTCTTTCCAAAAATCTATCAGAAAATCTTTGGCTACGAAAATCAGTCTGCGCGCATCGTTGTCATTTGGAGTGGTTCCATAATGTTGAGTTAGCCTTCTCGCTTCGTTCAATTCGTCGATTTGCCTTTCATATGGGATCTTGACACCCTTCTTTTTCAACACCTTTATGATTCTTGGGAAATAGCGAGGGGATTTGCCCAAAAGCTCAGCTTTCTTCCTAAGCGTTAGTTCTACTGCTTGATGAGCATGGTTGATTGCTAAACGCATATCGAGTTTGGTTCCGCCTTGCTGATGCAATATTGCATGTTCCATTAATGCTTTCAAATCCAGCAAGAATGCTATTTCTGCTTTTTTCATCTTATATCGTCACGAAATATGCCAATTTTGCCTAATAAAAAAAGCGCAGACTTGACAAGAAATAGTGAAATTTTTTATTTTTCTGCTTATTATTGTTGTTGGTGTTTAGCTGTGGACTTTCTCTGTCACTAAATTCAGTTTTTCTGCATATTGCAAAAATGCTATGCGGAGAGTTTCGCTTTCGCTCTGCCCCAGCTTTTCACATATCCTGTCCAGCAATTCTTTGTGCTGACGACTTAAGACCACCCTTACAATGTGCTTTTTTGCCACTCTTTGACCATCCTGTTGTATAATTCAATTTATGTTTTGAAACATATATTTATTTAGGGCAGAGCTTGGCGAGGCTGGTTAAGGGCTC
>QMVG01000061.1 GCA_003660975.1 Microcaldota archaeon | reverse complement strand
GTTAAGGGACAGATCGACCACCTGATCGGCGAGATCAGGAAGGTGATCGAGCGGGGCGAGCGGGCGCTCGTGACCACCCTCACCAAACGCATGGCCGAGGACCTCACTGAGTACCTGGTGGAGCTGGGGATTCGTGCGCGGTACCTGCACTCGGAGATCGAGACCCTGGACCGGGTAGAGATCCTACGGGAGCTGCGCCTGGGGAAGTTCGACGTGCTAGTGGGGGTAAACCTCCTTCGCGAGGGGCTCGACCTCCCGGAGGTGTCGCTCGTTGCCATCCTGGACGCGGACAAGGAGGGATTCCTGCGCTCTGCCACCTCCCTCATCCAGACCATCGGCCGGGCGGCGCGGAACGTCCGGGGCAAGGTGATCCTGTACGCCGACGAGGTGACCAACGCCATCCGGGAGGCAGTGGAGGAAACGAACCGTCGCCGCAAGATCCAGCTCGAGTACAACAAAAAGCACGGCATCACCCCCAAGACCGTGGAGAGAGCAATACGCGACCACTTCGCTGAAGTGCGCGGCGGGCCGGTGGAGGAGATCCCGCTTCCCAAAGCCCCGGAGCGGCTCACCCGGGAGGAGCTCGCCCAGGCCATCAAGGACCTGGAACGCCAGATGCGCGCTGCGGCCGAGCGTCTGGAGTTCGAGCTCGCCGCCGCCATCCGGGACAAGATCCGCGAGCTCCGCCGCCTGATGTGATTCTCTGCCCTGGGCGGATCCGAAAATTCCGCTACGTGATTGAGATAGCGGCTTCAATAACCTGCTAAACCCGTGGATGTGTTCTGGAAAGGTCAAGATTCAAGACTCGCCCCCGTTCCTACGCAACGGACTGGACTTTTCACAAAGCGAGGAAAAGGCATCCAGGAAGCCGTGCCGCAAAAACTCGGAGAGTTGATCGCTGATCTCCGAGAGTTCCTGTTACCTCCGCTTCAACCCGTTACTACAGGCAAGGAATTCCATCGAGTTTGGCCTCCGCGCAGTCCGTGGGCTGAGCCAAGCGGTTAAAACTGGAACAACTCGGAAGTTGTTGCACCGCAAGACCAGACCCCGCGGACACTCTTCCTCTACATTACTAGTGGCACAACCTGAACTTTCTAAGAAGGCAAAGCGTCAGCTTCCAAGAGTCCATAGCCGCATTGCGCCCACTTTTTGCAATCTTGAAACCCCAAGGGCGGGAGTTTACTGAAGAACTGTTCGTCACCATAAATCCAACGTCGCCTTTGGACTCCAAGAGCTCGAATAGCATTCGGGACAAACTTCAGGATGCGTATTCCAGTACCACTTTGCTCATAATGCCATCCGTTCTCGATAGGGAATAGCTGATCGAAAACCCTCAAGCCATCTTCTACCTCATCTGGCTCCAGCCCTACTTCGAGACCAATGTTAGCGTATTCCTCATCTATACGGTCGATAACGATGAAACCGCCCCAGCCAAGAATATACGCTTGCCAGAGCTGCGCAAGTTTCTCTAGATTGGGAATACAAGATATTTTAAGCACGAAGCGCCGAAAGTTATCAGGGAGTAGAAAATCCTTCACTTTGGCAGGCTTAAGTGGTGCCCAGCGATGCATCATAACCATATCAACCGCAGCTTTTAGGATGAGACAACGAGCCCTATGCTCCAAGTACATACAAGCTTGTACCCCAGGGACTTTGCCATCGTATAAGCACGCTTGGAAAGCTTCTTCTGGGGAAAGACCGCGAAGCTCATCTCCAGGAGCCTTTCGTTGTCGTTCCTCGATCATCTGCTGCGTCAGTTTAGGGTTTTTGAAATAGAAGTCGTATAAGCCAAGTGCTTGATCCCTGCAATCGGGTAGGAAGAAGCACTCATTGAGCCTATCAAGCAACTCTCGTACAGCGACTAAACTGCCAACAATGTCGCCGAGGGCTTTAGCCTCTTGGACAAGATGCCTTAACAAAACCCGCTCTGTCCAAAACGCATAGCGCCAAGCTTGCAGACTATAGATCTTGTTCAGCCGCTCCAATACGGTAGTTTCATCCTCCTCACAAAGATCCGCGATAGTTTGAGGCTTAAGTGCCTCATTAGCGCTCACCAAGTCTATTCTATGCCCTTTGTTTTCAAACCTAGTTAGCAGTTCTTGTTTTTCATTTACAGCAACATGGGAGCGATATAGCAGAACCGCAGCAGTGGCCCCCAAATATGCTTTCTTGCCAAGAAGGGCGAAAATATCTTGATTTTTCCAATGCCCCGATTTGGCCTCGACTAATATGCTAAATGCCTTCCCATCTCGCCATGCACTACCGAAAGCGTCTATTTCTTCTACCTCTACACGGCAGGCGATTTTTTCTGTAATGTTTTTCTCCACAAATAGCCCACCTGTTGCAAGCATAGCTGCGCCGAGATGCTCAAGATGGTCAGCGTCCAACTCTTTTGGCAGCCTAATCACTTTCCCAGCTTGGTTATTCACGCATTGCCACCTCCGCTGGGAGCATAGGTGAGCAGCTCCTTTTCCACCTGGTGGTAGAGCTTATCGATTGCGTCCTGGATCTCGATGGTTTTGGTGAGGGCGGTGACGATGTGGCAGTAGGTGCGGATTTCGTCGAGGGAGAGGACGCGGCCTTTGCGATCCTTGAGCCACTTGTGGCACCCCTGGTAACCGCCGATTCGGTATTCCCACACCTCGGGCGGCACGCCCTCGAAGTATTGGGTCTCGTTGATGTAAACGCGCTCGTTCTCCGGGTCATAGCGTAGACCCCTCTTCCCGCTCTCAACCTTGCCATCCCCCTCGCCCTGGAACCTCGCAATGGGCGGATCGAGTTCCGGTGACCGGAGGAGATGCAGGTCCACTAGCCGCTTTCCCAGCTCGACCATTCGCTTGAACAATTCGTAATCGGCAGTGAACGGGATTCGGGGGAAGTCGATGCGCAGGAACTCAGCATATTTCTCCCGGTATGTATTAGAGTAGAGAACTGCATAGACATATGCGAGAATCTCGCTGGACTCGCATCGTTTCCCGAAACGATCTGCCAGTATTTCAAGAAGCCCGCGAGCGACATTTTCCGCCTCCTCCTCCATCGGTCGCCCCGGTAAGAGTCGAAGAGGCATTACATAGCAGCCTGCCTTGACCTCGACAGCTACAGCCGAAGCTGGGCACCGTGTTACGAAAGCGTGTTTCCAATCAAGTTCGTGAGTACGCCGGTTGACAAGCAGTGCGACATTATCTACGTCCAGAAGATGACGCATGACCTTTTCGCGGCTGAAGTCGATGGCATGCCGATGATAGAACAACCAGCGGATGTCGAATGGCCTGTACAAGCAGGGCACTATCTTCTTCTCCCAATCTTTATCTTCTTGCAGTAGCCTTCGCTTCTCAACAAGTCTCCAGTCGCGGGTGTCCTTGAGGCCAAACGTTTCGCGCACGAGCTCGTCTGGGAGGCTGGGATCGAGGAAGGTGCGGATGCGGTGCTTGAGAGCCTCCCGATCGAAGTCGATGACGAAGTGGTCCCGATGTGTCTGAATACCAATAACGTTGAGCGGGAAGATGTCGGTGATTTTGGGGAAGGCGTTGTATTGCTCAAGCGCCCTTTCGTCGGTAGGTATGAACAGGTAAAACCCCGGCCCGGGATGGAGCTCTTGCCAAGGGGTATGTTTCCAATCGTGCTTGGAAAGCCAAGCGTACTTTTCATCTCGCGAGCCCCAGAGGTCGGCATGGTGCACACAGGTTTGTACGCCGTTCCCTTTGGCACGCTTGACAAAGAACGCGATGGCCACCCCCTGCTGGATGTCGAACACGTTTT
>QMVG01000060.1 GCA_003660975.1 Microcaldota archaeon | reverse complement strand
ACTGGAGGCAGCCCGCCCGGACGGCGGGAAAAGCGAGCTGACTTGCACCCAGCGCTATTACACCTGCCCGGAGTTGAGGTGGCTTCTCAAGCGGGCGGGGTTCGAGCGGGTCGAGTTCTTCGGTGTGACCGAGCGGGGATTCTACCGCCGCGTGGTGCCGGCCTCCGATCACTTCGAGCTGGGTGTGATCGCGAGGAAGACAGCGCCCTGACTGCGACGCCTTCCACAAGGGATGGCGGTAAAAGGTAAAAAGGGACCCTGACACGGCACGCACTTTCGGAGATGCTAGAATAGCGCCATAAGATATTTCAAGCGGATGCATAGCTTCGACGCCGTTATTATCATACTCTTCAAAGCCTAAACTTGTGCGACGAGGTGAGTAGACTTGCCATCTTTCCGAAGGTTGGTTCTTGTTGGGTACACGAAGGGAGGAGCGCAACGACTTTTTGCTGCCTGCTGTTTATTTCCTAATTATGTATGCGACCTGTTGAAATACATATGCTACGAACTTGGGGTTACCAAAAGCCCCGTCTTCTTAAGCCAGGCTGAGGAACGGCACCTCAAGAAATTGTTGCATTGGTTAGTGTTGCGCAGCTCTTTTGTTTTCGTATTTTTGTCTGCTACTGCACTTGTGATTACAGACATAGCTTGGTCCTGGTCAGTCACGCTAGGCAAGGCACTCGGTATTGACGTGTTGTGGGCGATTAACGAGCGCTTCCTCCAGGTGCTCCTCCCTTTACTGGGAGTTGTTATCCCACTCCTCATTCTAGCAGTAAGTGTGACACGAGAGGAGTTGGGGCCACAGTTCACAGATCTTATGATAATGAATGTTAGTTTCTTTCAGCTGCTCTTGTGTGGAATACTCCTAGTAGTCGGACTGGCTGTCCTTCTCCCCCAGGCAGCAAAACTGAGAACGACCGAAAAGACGATCTTGTTCCTGTCGAGCGAGCCCATTCTCGCACATCCAGTATACCGGTTGGGCGCGTGGGCGTTGATTGTTTTCGCAGTTTTCATGATTCTCTTTCTTTTATGGCTAAATAAGGTAGGAGGGCTTCTCCTTAGCTGGAGGCGGTTCGCTCTAGTATCCAATGTAGTCATCGGTGCATATGCCCGAGGGCAAGCACGTATGCGTAGGCGAAGTTTTCGCATAGCGCGATTAAAAGAAGCGTGCACACAGTTAGGCTTGGGATTTGTCCCTCTCTCAACTGATTCCACCGGCCAGCCGCTAGTTAAGGCACAGCGGTCTGGTCTCCTCAAAGACATCAATCTCGACCGTCTGAGCAGGATCGCTCAACGATTAGGACCCCAACTAAGCAGCAACTTGATCGTTGTGGTATGGCCGGATTCGTTCGTTGAGGAAGGGGAAGTATTGATCCGTATCAAGGATAACGCCGAATTGCCGCTCAAAGAACTTGTAGGACTTCAATCATGTTTTCTTATCAGTAGACGCCGCCCACATGCTCGTGGTCCTTCTGATGTAGACCTTTTGGAGCTTGCAACGGAACAAACTATCAGAAATGCGAGCGATCCCATTACCCTTGAGCAATGGCTTGGCCTCTTCTCCCATTTGGCCGACTTAGGCAGTGTTGAGGGACTCGATTGGGTAATACATCGTGGGTTGAGTCGTATCGTTCGACACACTGTTGAATCGAGAACTGACGAGTCCCTGAGTACTCTTGCCTTTTGGTTGTACAGACAAGTCCAAACCATGCTGACAAAAGGCTCGTGCAAGACGGCGAGGGACTATTTGTCTCTGCTGAAGGAGCTTTTTCGAAACTCACTTCTTGTTGATGAGAAGAGAGGTATTAATCATAGCATTTATTATGCGCTACAAGTTGGCAAAGATGCGGCAAGATATGCACGAGCTGCACCCACTGAGCATGCATTCAGTGGTGCGTTAGTAGTGCTGACGGATGTAATCTGGTCAATTGCAGAAATGGTGAAGCTGGCATTTGAACTAAATCGTGGCCGTTTGGCTGTTGAGCTATGGAACGACCTTGAACGCCTTGTCCAGTATGAGGTCAAACAAGAACTTTATTCGGCGGACCCCAATTCCTATATTCGCCGCAACGAGAGCTTGCTAGACAAGGCCAATGAAAGGTTAGATGCCACATACAAGGCAACCGGTTATTACTTGGCCGCGGCCATGATCAGTGATGTCCTCAACGGAAGTATCAACCCGGAGTTAGGTCGGGAAGGGTTTGAACTAAGCTTGGCATGGGCCAAAAGCCCGGCAGAGCTTTTTTCCGCACTAGAAAAGATTGATGCTTACAAATTGTGGAAGGGACCAGAGCACTTCAGGAAGCGCGAAATCATGTCTCCACTAGGTGAAACGTGGGGAGGAGACCGTGGTCCCTTTATCGAAACTTACATCTTGGGCAGTATAGCAAAGGCATCATCAGGAGCGCAGTGGCCGGAGAAACCAAGCAAGCTAATCCAGGAATTGTGGATACCGCTCCAGGCGTCGTGCAATAGAGTACGCACTGATTTGGCTAGGTACTGTGAGCTCATTCCAGGCCTGACCGAGAACTCGCTTGAGAACCTCGAATCTATTCATCGTGGCCTTCTAGAACTGAGCAGGGAAAAAGAGATAGAAAAAATCAAGAAGGCTGATATTGTGCCGAGCACGGTCGCTGAGTTTGCCCGCCAGTGTGTGGAAAGCTTTAACGCAACGTCCGCCATCAGATTTTTATTCCAAAAGCTTGCGCCGAATCGTTTGGAAATATGCTCTGCTAAGTTAGACTCTGGTAACACACTACCTGTGCAGGCACCTAAGGAAGTGTTTGTAAGAAACCAATTGCCTATCGTTATCGCGCCAGGAAAGCCATGGGCTGAATGGAACGATGCTCTGTGTCTTAAGCCATTCGAAGAGGGACTACTTGTTACAGCTGATATTGATAAAGCTGCTGTCCAGTTGGCCAAAAGTGGCTTTAGTCCGGAACTTGTTGTTACCCATCCGAAAACGCGTAACTATCTCAGGGGACTACCTGGATTCCAACGGCCAAGCCCTGAAGAGAAGGGGTTATGGGATAGAAGACCTGGCTTGGCTGGGTACTGGTTAGATATCCCGATTCTTGTCTCAGATACAGTGCCTGAAGGTGAAGTTTGGCTTGTTAATCTATCTGAAGCATGCCAGCTTGTAGAATACACTGAAGCCATCCCCGAAGTGAAAGTGGCCACAGATGATCCACTGAAGGTAATCATAAAGTTTCCACAACGCCTTGAACTCAAGCTCCGTAGGCCAGAGGGAGCGTCACGGGTTCGGTTGGCTCTTATTGACAAGGGTGGACCTCCTAATCGTTGGCAAAAATTTAAAGTCTAAACCAACCCCGGTGCGGCGAGCCCATTTTTTCTACTGGAAAGGCGTAGCGGCCGCTTTTGAGGTTCCCGTGGCAACCGTATGAGAAAGCAATTGAATAAGACATTTGTTGCAAGAGACTGCCCTGAAAATAGTACTTTTGTTCCGGCCGGAACCCCACATTGCACCGAGGTTTCCCCGGTGCACCGGGACTACGATGGGACAGCTTAAGAGGTGCTTTGGAGAGAAAGAAGGTGCCCAAGGGAAACCGGATTCAACTTAAACCCAAATATCGCTCGGTGGGGCAACCCGATACTGAGGGGGTATAAGATGATCGTGAAGGCACTGTCAGTCGCTACCCTTTTGTTAGCCGTAGTAACGGCCGGTTGCGGACTCGCTATCCATTTCAAATGGGTGGGCGAAGTGGAGCCGCTGCCCCACATGGTGCTGGGAACACTGGTGGTCCTATTGGCGCTGGCCACCGCCGTGGCGGCAGTGGTGGTCCGGTGAGTTT
>QMVG01000059.1 GCA_003660975.1 Microcaldota archaeon | reverse complement strand
GTATCAATATTTACAACCTCAGTTAAAGAGGTGCTGTTTCCGGCATTATCATAGGCTACGGCGGTGAGGGTATCTCCCACAATTTCATCAGTATAAGTAGTAGAATCTGGCAAGAAGGTCTGACTAAAATCAACTCCTGATACATTATCACTCACATTAAAACTTACTGTAACTGGTGTAGTATTATTCCAACCATTAGCGTTAGGAGTAGGAGTACGGGTAACAGTAATTTCGGGCGGCGTTTTATCCACTTTAAACGGACCTAAATTTTCAGGATTCATAATTAAAGCTTCGTTGCCGGCCTGGTCTTTAACTACACCAGATTCAACATAAAGGCTATCACCTTCACCTGTGGTTACCTTACTAAAATCTATATTTAGAGTACCGTTCTCATCAAAACCTGAAAGATTATCTTTTGCGCTAAATGGTACTGTTACATCGCTCACCCACCAATTATCATTCCCCTTTTTGCCAGTGGGTGCGCCGGCGGTAACTATCGGAGGTGTGGTATCTATCTTTACATTCTTACTTATGGAAGCAAAATTACCTGCTAAGTCATAAACAATGGCTTCAGCAGTTGCACCTGAAGTCTCAGCGGTAAAAATATCATCGGTATAATCACTCTCTGCTTCATCAATACCGGAGGAAACTCCATTTGAAGAAGGATCCTCGGCTGTATAGCTAACGGTAACTGGAACCGTATTATTCCAGCCATTATTATTAGGAGCGGGTGTCTGAACTGCTATAATAACAGGCGGCGTGGCATCGATAAAGAAAGGGCCGACAGAAACTACTTCGGAAGCATTGCCGGCCTTATCTATCGCTTTAATATGAAAATACCATGTTTTCCCATCACCCAACTGTTCACTAACAGTTTTATTGTTATTTGTATCAACTTCTGTATCAGGTTCGCTGGCCTCGCTGGTATCCCATAGATAAGAATAACCTGCTATGCCGCTTCCTGTATAGTAATTGGGGTCTGTCGCCTCCTCCCAAAAGACTTCTATGGTATTATCATTTGACTTATTCTTTATCCATTTACCAGTTTCTCGGTCAGGCGTAAGATGCCCTAAAACAGGCAGCACATTCTCCCTTAAAGTTCCTGAATACCGTAAATCAATTTCATTACCTACGCCAGCCTGGCCAATTGTGCCTATCGAGCCTGCGTTTAAAATTATATCTCTGGCAACAATATCATAATCAGGAGGATTGTCTTCTACTGTTCCTAAATCATTATCGAGGATGGAGCCGACAGAAGAAACAGCAGAAACATCACCTTCATCATAAGAAGCATTAAGCAAAGCAAGTTTAATATCGCCATAAGCAGTTAAAGCAATATTTCCTCCATTTGATGCAAAAGAACTTCCTTTTGTTTGAATAATCTCGCCAGAATTATCTTCTTCAGTATCGGCAGTAACAGTTATAGTCCCTCCTTGCGTAGAAACAATTCCTGAATTCTGAAAAATATCATCTCCCGCGTTTAAGATTATTGTACCCGCGCCTGTTGACTTTACGTTAGCAACCAGGATTAAGTTATCCCCCAACTTAGAGGAATCATTGCCTGCTGTTAATGTGATGTTTCCTTTTGCAGTTATGTCTGAATTTACGGTTAAAGAAGAAACAGTTGTTATATTCACCCAGCCATTTGTATTATTTATACCATTTCCTGCAATAGTTAAATTGCCACTATTGTCTATTTCTATTCCGTTATCTGTATTAGCTGCCTGTAAGTTAGATACTTCAGTCTCTAAAGCATTGCCTGAGCCAATACCTGTTGAAGCCGAAAGAATCAACTCTCCTCCTGGGTTGGTCTGGATATTTAAAGTATCGGCGTTAGCGTCTATTATTGCTCCATTTTGTGATGTAAGCTCTACATAGTGTGAATCACAAACATAGTTTACATACATATCATTCTCAGAAGTTACATATACTGAATCAATCCCTGCCTCAACATCCTGAAGAGTCAAACTGCCAATATCATAGATATTTATATACCCTCTGGCATAAGCATATAAGTTATTTACATTTGTCCTCAAGGGCTTATCATTTAACGAGTCTTTAATTCCTATGTCCCCTCTTAAAGCATTTAAATAGAGCGTATCAGCAATGACATTAACCGCGGGCTGGCCATATATTGAACCCTCATAAGTAGTAAGAGTAACTGTTCCATTTCCAGCATCGATAGTCCCTGCCTTTATATCTTCTCCGCCAATTTGTGAGATTCCTTTACCAGCAATAACTATCACACTACCATCAGTTGTGCCTATAGTATTAATCTTAAAACCCTTCATATTATAACCGCCACTGCCATCTCCATCAGAATCTGCATTGGCTTTAAAACTGCCCCCTGAAGTTGTAATATCAGCATTCTGGGTTATATCATTAGTAGCTTCTAAGTATACGTATCCAGCGTTACTATTTATAGGCGAGTCTATATTCATCAATGAGGCAGCTGTGATAAGAATCTGACCAGCAGGAGCGCTATTATTGACTCCAGTCCCAAATATTGTTAAATCACCACCATTATCAATCTCAATATTACCTGAATTTGTATTAGCTGCCTGCAAGTTTGAAACTTCAGTCTCTAAAGCATTGCCGGAACCTATACCGTTTACGGCAATAAGCTCGGCTGTAGCCGCGGTTAGGTCTGTATTAGTGACACCGCCATCCTTTATTGCGCCGGCAGCATTAAGGTAAGCATTGGCTGTGGCTGTTACTCCGCCTAAGGTGATATCGCCGGTAGTTGTGGTCATGTTCACGTTGGTTGAACTTATGGTTGAGCCATCAGCCATGGTGTAGTTGCCTGTAGCGTTGACGGTAACGTCTCCGGAGGTGGCTATGCGACTTATCGCAGTCTGGAATATGTCTTTGGCCGCGGTAAGGTTGATGTTGCCTGATGTGGAGGCTATGTCGGCGTTGACGTTGATTGTGCCGTCAGTAGCGCCGTTGGCGGTTAAGTTGATGTTGCCTGAGCCGGAAGCAGTAATATTGGCATTGATGTTCATAGGAGAATGAGTTGTTAAGTTGATGTTACCGTTACCGCCGGTGGTCTGGACAGCCTGGGACAAGGTCAAAGCGCCGGTATTGTCAATGTTGACGTTGCCGCCACCGTTGTTGGCTATACCGTTTGTTCCACTTACAGTGGTGATATCCAAGATATGGTTATTGGTTATGTTAATGTCGCCACCTGCTGTGTTATTGGCAGCTAAGCTGGATATGACTGTCTCTAAAGGATTGCCTGAGCCAATACCTGTCTGAGCAGATATTACTAAATCAGCAGCTTTTATATTAACTCCTTGCCCTGCCAAATTATTAATAACAGCGCTGGCTGAGGTTAAAGAAACTCTATTACCAGCCGCATTTAAATCATCCACCGACATATTTCCTGAAGTAGTTTTTAAAATGATATTACCATAATCATTAACAATTGAGCCGGTGGCCATTTTTCCTGCGGTAATAACTATATTACCTGATAAAGATGAATTAGTAATTGTCCCTGTATTAGCAAAGGAATCTTCCACATTGATAATTTTGCCATTTGTGTCTACGATAGAAGCGTTATTCAAAGAATCCTTAACATTTAAATCATTATTTAAAACATATGTCCCTTTTCCTGAAAAAATGAGATTGCAATAGTTAGAGCCTGCTGTAAGGCCTCCTATGTAGTTTCCGTCTCCATAGTATTCTATGATCCCTGAATCTGTGTCATTGACAAAGTTTGTTAAGGTTTCGGAACCAAGAAGTTTAAGGGTGGAGTTATTGGTGAAGGTGCCGTTTAAGGTAAGGGACTGTCCACTTAAATCCAGAACCCCCTGAGTTAAAATCAGATTATTCACAATCAATCCATCCTGAAGAATCCATGAAATTCCGTCTCCATTAAATTCTACATCATACAGAGGTGTATTATTTGTAGTAAGAG
>QMVG01000058.1 GCA_003660975.1 Microcaldota archaeon | reverse complement strand
ATTTGAAAACTATATATATCAGAAACAAGTCTTAGAAAAAACTAAATCATAAAAAACAAAAAAGTAAAAAATTGAGGGTATTACGAGCGCCTTTTCTTGATAATTACCACAGCCACTATTATCGCTACAAGTGCTACTAGGCCAATGAGTAACATTGTGTTATCTACTGGTAGTCCACCAGGACCGCCAGGGCCAGGACTAATACCTCCTGGAGCCGCTTGAGTGACAGTAATGTCTATTGTTTTCTCGTTAACGTTTCCTGCATTGTCTATTGCTTTTATGACAACATGTATTGTTGTCTCATGGTCTACAGGTCCAATTTGTGCCTCGTAGAAATCGCCACCAACATTGTTTGTAGTAGCAGTAAATTCGTTACCATCGTAAGAGTATGTAACTACAACGTCCTTTAGACCAGATTCTGCATCGTATGCTGCAAATCTCAAGGTAATTTGATCATTTGGATGAGGTTCTTGTGGTTCATAAGTTATGCTCTCAATAACTGGTGGGTTCGTATCTTCACCGCCAGCTTGAGTGTTTGAACCTGTGTAAACGATTGTCTCTGGATCATTGAATACATAGTAGCCATCCCATTCTGGGAAGCCAACGCTTAAGAAGTACATTGTGGATGTGATTGCCCAGCCAGTTAATGAGTCGGAACTTCTATCCGCAGATGAATATGCTGCCTGGAAGGTTCCTACAGGTACAGTTTGACTTACGGCAGTATAAGGTGCAGTAGTATTCTTGCCCCAGACATATGTTGGGTTCATTCTAATTTCTGCGAATGTTCTGTCGCCCATAGTCATGTTGTAGAAGAGAGAGGCCATAACTTCATTGTTGTCTACGGTTGTACCGTTTGCAGTTACAGACCAGTACCCTTCTGTCTCAGCAAATACATACCAGTTGACGGAAAGGCTTCTGTTAACTAGTACATCTCTACCACCAGTGATGTTAACATCCCAGTTACCAACGTGCTGGTCTATCTTTATGCTTGCGGAGTAAATGGTTACGTTGTCAGCTAATAGAATTGGTGTAGTATTGCCTTGGAAGTGCACTAAGAACATTAGGCTATCGATTGTTACGTCTGTTGGTCTATCATCAAAGCCTCTAAAGTCGCTACCGGTTGGTGGTGCACCCCACCAATCCCAGAACGCTCTTCCAGATGCGAATGGTATTGTCTTACCATGCACGTCTACATATTCAATACCGAAGGTTATGTTAGCATCCATTGGAAGTACTAAGTGTCCAGAATCATTTAGAACACCAAAGTTAGCGCCGGGGCTGGTGAAGATCACAGAGTCAACGTATGTAGGTATGAAGTAGTGAGTTGCTTCTGTGTCATTGATGGAATATCCACTCAGAGATATGTCCATCAAACCGTCATCGTCAGTATCATTGTAAATGAACATACCGGCATACTCGTATCTTAGGGATACTCTAGCCGCACCTATAGCACCAGTTGTATTGTCTTCCCAGTTAGTCCAGTAGCTTTCTTCGAATCCAAACCATAGCCAAGTCCAGTTAACTGTATTGGTTACGAGCCAGTCCCAACCTTCTTTCTTGGCTCTCTCAACAATGTCTTGCCATGTAACATTAATGCTCATATGTGCTATGTCCCAATATCCTACTGCGGGCGTGTCACTAGCATTGCTACCCCACAAGGTAGAGTTAATCATTGCCATTGTCTCTGGTGAAACTATACTTACATTGTTTGCGTAGTACCAGTAGTAGGTTTCATTCCATTCGTATGACCAAGAGTGTCTGGAGATTCCCATCCAGCTGTTTATTACTAGTTCATCGTCAGGTCTTTGAGCATTTGGCTCCCAAAGTATGTGTACAAACATGCTATCTTCCTGATAGCTCCAAGTATCCTTGGAGTGATAAACACGTTTGACGTAGAACTGATCCTCAGTTGTTGACAAATCTCCGTCTAAGTCCAGAGCACCATTCTCAGGATTAATTGTATACGCGTGATAGCCCCACATACCAAAGTTTGGGGTACCAAAGATTAACATTTCTGTACTTCTTATCACTACGATGTCCATTGGCTCAAAGTGCCAACTATATGGGTAGCCATAGATGTAGTACGATTTCTCAATGAACTCCTTATCAGCATATGTTATGAACCAGCTTCCGTCTGGGAAGGTTAGATTGAATATTGGTAGTGTATTCAAGTAAAAGTCGCGCTTAATGAAGTAGAAGTCACCGGTCATGTCAACTACATGATATATTTGGCGTATCTCTGGGTATAAGTCCAGCAATTGAGTCTTGTTGATTACATATGTAGTCCCATTGACTGTTACATTCCAGATTATTGCTGAATTGTCGCGCCACCACGTGTACGTGTCATACAGTGGGTCAGAAACCACCCAGTAAGAATTATTGAAGGTCGTATTGTATAGATAATGAACGGTGTAGCCATCAGAAGTCGTAAATGATGGTAAACTATCGTTGTACCAGTCCCTAAGCGGAGTTAATTTTAGGTTGTATGTGCTACCATTATCCAAAGTTATTGTGATGTACATGCCACTGCCATTGACCCATGGCCTACTCGTTGATACATTTACACGCAATTGAATTCCAGTAAGGGATATCATGTCGCCGACCATACTATATATTTCCATTACAGTTGTATTCTTGTGTGGAAGTAGCACGTATTCGAAGTCGACAACTTCAACTGGAACCCAATCGTTGAATATCATCTTTGAACCATTGATTAGAGTTAGATAATAGTAGCTCATGTTTGTCATTGTATCTTCATAATAATTCAGCCATGGAGACATTGTAATGACTGTGTCTTTGTCAGCAACTTTCACATAATATACTTTAAGAACAAATTCTCCTTCCGCAGTTAATACTGTTCCATTGAATAGTGGAATGTCATATGTTCCTGTATCAGAGTTGTATAGATCATATATGCTTCCAGCGTAGTTTGGATCAAATGGTACATAAGAACTGTTTATGTACATCACAGGATTCTCATAGTCATCGGGTGTAAAGACTGCAAATTCTGTTCCTATTCTAGTAATGTTCCAAACATCGATTCCATTAACCCGCGTATATATTCCATTCTGTATAACGACATTGTATGTTGTTCCATTTATTGTTACATTGTAGGTACCATCGTGATTATCAATGAGTAGATATGGTGTGCCATTTACAATTGTGAAGTTTAGAACAGGAACCATGCCGGGCCAATGTGGATCAGTGATTGTTCTTTCTAAATCACACCAGCAGTAGGCGTGTGTATCAGGCTTTGGCAAAACATGAACTAGCCCATCTGGCCAAGTTGTGTAATAGTAATTCTGTATATATTGCCATGGCACAGATAATGAATATGTTGTAGAGCCAAATGTAAATTCTCCGGTGTAATAGTCACCCCATTGAGAGACAACATAGAGAGTGCTGCCTTCCATGAAGTAATAGTAATAGTTTACGTCATCGTATGTTAAGTCGATTCTTGTGCCGTTTGCAAGTATAACATAGTAGGCATCAGTTATGTAATCATAGTACATATAATCTGCTAATTCGAACCATATTGAACCATTTACTATCATGAAGTAGCCGTGAGTCTCGTTTAATTCTGCGGTCCCTACAATACTAAACATTGTGCTATTGTCATTTGGATTGAAGGAATAATAATTGTTTATATAAACGAAATCGCCGTTAATTAGCTGTATGAAATGAAGATTGTAAGCAGGATCCCACATCGGATAATTCATATAAGTGAGGACCCATTCCTGGTGAGAGGAATATGTAACTGGGTCATCGATGACATCAACAGATACATTGAAAATGTACGCAGCTCTTCCTTCATGAACAATTACTTTTGTGTCATTGTAAAGTGTGTAATATCGGTAGGACTCACCAGTAGACTCATTCCAACCGTACGATAGTAAGAAGTAATATGTTTGATCGTTGTATGGGTCATAGTATGTCTTGTACTTTATTGGTATTTGCTCATTGTTTATCACAATGTATGGTTTT
>QMVG01000057.1 GCA_003660975.1 Microcaldota archaeon | reverse complement strand
TGGCACATGGCAAGCGTTGATGCCCAGCACCGACGGGCTGTACCTCCGGTGGTTGGACGGGATGCCGGAGAGCCTGGTGCCGGTGGATGAGAAGAGCCAATTGCGCATGCAGGCTGCCGAAGCTGATGCCTTGCGGCGACCCCAGGCTACGCCTGCGGTTCCGCCGGCTGTGACTGCGGCGCCGCCAAGCATAGAAGGGCCGAGGGGCCCTGTTGAGCTTATTCCTGGACCGACACAACCTACAGTCACGCCGACACCTTATACACGGCCCTTAGCAACACCAGCATCCGCCAAGGAAGCAAAGCCACCACCTCGCACATTAGATGAAGCAGCCCAAATTGCAAGAGAGTTGATCACTCACGAAACCCGAGGCGGTAGAATGTCTATTTGGTCCGGAGCTACCATCGGCGAGCCGATGACGTATCTGGATCTGAACCAGGAACCTGTTGCATACGTGTTTTCTGTAGTCAGAAAGAGTCAGTATGTAGGCTATGCTGTAATCGGAGTGCATGCATACCCAAACGCTGTTCTGGAGTGGTCATCATCACCACCTCGTCATTTGATGGGAATACAGAATTGCGAACGCGTCGCATCTGATCTGAACTTGACACTCCTAGATGACAGGTTTTTCTACCTCGGAGCCTTGTCTTACTATTGTATAGCTGCGTCCGAGTCTACGGTGCGAGATTTACGCGATGGCAAACCACCAACGGGACAAGTAGTCTTGATTGATATGAACGACTCGCGCACTTTCTTCCTGAGTCCTGAGGAGTTCACGGAGAGTACTAGCACAGAGCCTTTGTCGTTTTCAGAAAATGTAAATGGCGTAGATCAAGACAATCTGCTGGCACCCGATGCGACACTAGGATTCAAACAACTGGATGTGCCCACCTACTATCAACATTGCTATGGAAGCTGCTACGTTGGGTGTGGCCCTACTGCTGCAGGCACGTTAATGGGATATTGGTCTAGCCGAGGCTACCCAAGTCTGATGTCTGGGGGTAGTCAGGCAGTCATTGAGCGTCTGCACGATCTTGCAGGCACCTGGTGCTGTGGATCGGCAACTGTATGTGGTAACCCCGGCTATGGGTGTACCTGGTGGGATGATATTGACGAGGCGATGGAGGCTTTCGTCTCCGAAAGAGGATATGCAGGTCAATCATCCTACATCAGCTGCCCTACTTTCACCCAGTACAAAAGCGAGATTGATGCTGATCGCCCTGTAGTTCTGGGTCTTATGGGCAGTCAATGGGGAGACCACATCGTAACTGGAGTGGGTTATAGCGATGATAGCGGACAATATATGATTGTTGACCCCAATCTGAGTGGATGGGGGGTAACCTGGATCCAGTATGGCCAGGGTTATTCCAGCATCGGTATGGACACGCTAACTCTAAGCGGCGGCGGTACCTGCTCCGCTCCCTCTCTCAACTCACCCGCTGACGGCTATGTCCACACCTCCTCGGACCGCACCATCACCTTTAACTGGAGTCCTCCACCAGACTGTACCCCCGACGGCTATACATTCCGGGTCAAGACCGTGCCCGATATGGACTCGGGAGGTATCACGGTTTTCGACGAGGGGCAGGGAGGAACCCAAGTCACTAAGCAATTTGGCTCCGAATGGGACAACACCGATCTCTACTGGTCCGTCCGCGCCTGCAAGCCGTGCACTCCCTATAATCCCGGCCCATGGGCTCCCCCGCGCCGCTTCCGCATTGAACCGGGTAGCCCACCACCCTCTGGCGACTGGCATGTCGAGTACTTCAGCGACAATCACTTGGGCAGCAAGTGCTCTGATACCTACCAGAACAGTACCTACGTCTTCGGTGACTGGCGCGGCGATGCACCCGCCGGTGGTTGCCCCTCCGACCATTTCAGCGCCCGCTTCTCCTGCTCGGTCTATTTCCCCGGCGGCGATTACACCTTCGCGCTGGGTTACGACGACGGCGCTCGCATCAAAGTGGACGGGCAGACGGTGGTGGACGGCTGGGCTCCTTCTGCCCAACACTATGAGACACGCAATCTTAGCAGCGGTTATCACAACATCGAGGTGGAATACTACGAGAACACCGGGGATGCTTACCTGACCGCCTTTTGGTGGGGGCCGGGCTTCGACCTGCCGCGCCAATCGCAGGATAACTCCCAATGGTACGCCCAATACTGGGGCAACCGGGCGCTGTGGTGGGATCCAGTTATGAAAATCAACGAGGGACACGGCTTCATTGACCACCAGTGGGGCGACGGAGGGCCGGGCTATGGTATTCCGGTAGACCGCTTCGGTTCCCGCTTTGAGCGCACTGTGCACTTCGATTGCGGACGTTGGCGTTTCAATATCTCCAGCGACGACGGTGTGCGGTTCTGGGTTGACGACAACCTTATCTTGGATGAATGGCACGACCAAGTGGCCAATTTCAGCCCCGAGATTGATCTGAGCGACGGTGACCATCAACTGAGGCTCGAGCACTATGAGAACGGCGGCGGCGCGACTATCCAGATGAACTGGGAGCAACTCTCGGCGTGCGACACCACCCCCCCGACCGGTCAAATTACTTCGCCGTCAGACGGTGCTGTCATCAGTGCATGCCCGCTGACCATCCAGGCCGAGGCCAGCGACGCGGGGAGTGGTGTGGACTTCGTCGAGTTCCATGCCTGGTACGATGGGGGTTGGCATCACTTGGGGGACGATCACACCAGTCCCTACAGTTGGAATTGGGACTGCTCCTCCATCGGCGATCAAGGCGTCTGGCTCACTATCCATATTTGGGACAATGCCGGGAACGAGGTGATGGATCCGGGTGGGTACGTGTATATCACCCTGGACCGTTCGCCGTCCCCCCCATCCCTCGTCAGCCCTTCCAACGGCGCTACGCTGCCCCACGACGCCAACATCACCCTGGACTGGAACAGCAGCAGTGGTGCCACCGAGTACTACGCCCACCTCTGGGGCGGACCCAGCATAGACATCAACTCCGGCTGGATCGGCAGCACCGACTGGCACATCGGTCAACTGTGGCCCGGCGACTATCATTGGCAAGTCAAAGCCAGAAACCAGTACGGCGAGAGCGACTGGAGTAACACCTGGAACTTCACCGTAGCAGAGCCGGCCACGGTCGGCCCGTTGGTGTACGACGGCCACACGGTTGACGATGATAATGATGGCGAGAGCAGCGGTGATGGAGACGGCATTGTGGAGTGTGGGGAAACTATCGAACTATATGTCACCCTCCGCAACCAGGGCGATGGCATGGCCACTAGCGTGAACGGTGCCATCAGCACCAGCGATCCTTACGTCACCTGGCTCTACAACACCGACAGTGACTATCCGGACATTTCAGGCGGAGGAACGGGCAGCAACAGCAACGACTTTGACTTTGCGGTGGATTCCAGCACGCCTGACGGGCACGTCATTCGCTTTGACCTGAACATCACTGCGTCCAACGGCGGCCCCTGGTCTGACTCTTTCAGCGTATCTGTGGCGTGTCCTTGGCCTGATCTCGTGCCCTCGCAGTGGGGAGGCTGGCAATACCCCATCGTCCCCTCCTCGATAACCGGCACAACTGAGGTCAACACACTCTACACCAATTATCCTACTTATATAGACTGGGGTATCACCAACAGTGGCGATGCGGAATGCGGAGGGGACGCCTACGGGAACCTGTACTTGGACGATGACCTTCTGGCAAGTTACAACTTCGGCAACATTTTGGCCGGGTGGACCTGGGCCTTTTTCGACTGGCCAGTAGTTTACATAGACACACCTGGTTGGCATACACTCAAATTCGTGGCCGACCCGGACAACCTCATTGCCGAATCGGACGAGACGAACAATGCCTGGCAACGAGATTTCTACTGGACACCTAGTGCTCCCTACGCCGACGATATGGAAAGCGGCGCTAGTGACTGGACTGCCACCGGTCTCTGGCATCTGGTGGACGAATATACCAGCCCCTACCCCGAAAGCCACAGTTGGTCACACAGTTGGTGGTAC
>QMVG01000056.1 GCA_003660975.1 Microcaldota archaeon | reverse complement strand
TCCGGGATGAAGGCCACGCCCTCCTCCAAAATCCGTTTAGGCGAGGCGTTCGTCAAGTCTTTCCCACCTATTATCACCTTACCTGAAACCGCTTTACGAAGGCCGGCTATGACTTCCGCGTGCTCCCTTTATCCGTTCCCAGCGACCCCCGCTATGCCGGCTATTTCGTGGCTTCTTACGTTAAGGGACAATCCGTTAAGGGCTAGAAAGCCCTTGTCGCTATAGGCCTTCACATCTTTTAGCTCTAATACCGTTTTACCTGGCCGTACGTCCTTCTTCTCTATCCTAAACAAAACCGGTCTACCGACCATGAGGTTCGCAAGCTCCTGCTTGTCCGTCTCGGAGACCCTTTTCGTCGCTACCACTCTGCCCTTTCTCATCACGGTTACCCGATCACATACGGCAAATACCTCATCGAGCTTGTGGGTGATGTATATTACGCCCCTTCCTTCGCTGGCCATCTTCCTAAGGGATTCGAACAGCTGTCTGGTTTCCTGTGGCGTGAGTACCGAGGTCGGTTCGTCCATGATCAGTATGTCGGCGTCCCTATAAAGCAGCTTGAGTATCTCGACCTGCTGTCTTTCTCCGACCGAAAGCTGCCATATCTTGGCCCTTGGGTCTATCTTCCACCCATATTTCTCGGCCAACGCCCTTATCTTTTCTTCGGTCCTTCTAAGGTCGAGCCTGAACCTGGGCTCTTTTAGACCGAGAACTATGTTCTCGGCGACGGTATGGGGGAGAACTAGTTTGAGATGTTGATGCACCATGCCTATCCCCATCCTTATCGAATCCTTAGGCGAATGGTAGGTTATCTCCTCCCCCTTGACGAATATCCTGCCCTCGTCTGGCCTGTACAGGCCGTAAAGTATGTTCATAAGGGTGGTCTTTCCGGCGCCGTTCTCCCCTAACAGGGCGTGTACCTCGCCCTTCCTGAGCTCGAAGTTCACGTGGTCGTTGGCTATAACGCCGGGAAATCTCTTTACTATCCCGACCATCTGGACTAGAACGTCCCCTTTGGACATGGAGCTTCTTACTTCATCCTAACCGCTTCGAATGTATAAAATGTTTAGGGGAGGAGGTTCAGGCCGTACATCAGGAACACGATGGCGAATACTATGGCGACGTTGTTCACCAGCTTTATGACTATGTGTAGGGATGGCCCGGCCGTGTCCTTGAACGGATCGCCTATCGTGTCGCCCACCACAGCGGCCTTATGTTCGTCCGTGCCCTTCTTTCCGGCCCTTTCTATGTACTTCTTAGCGTTGTCCCAGGCGGCCCCGCTGGTGAACAATAGGAATGCTAATACGGCCCCTGCGAACGTGGTGCCTACGAGCATTCCCACTACGGCCTTCGCACCAAGTATTAGGCCGACTAGTATCGGGGTGGCCATGGCGAGCAGCGACGGCAAGATCATTTCCTTCTGGGCCGCTTTCGTCGCGATATCTACACATTTACCGTATTCGGGCCTAGCCTTCCATTCCAGAATTCCTGGAATCTCCCTGAACTGGCGCCTTACCTCCTTTATCATTTCGTGGGCAGCCCTGCTCACGGCCCTTATGGCATAACCGCTGAACAGGTAAGGTAAGACGATCCCTATGGCAACCCCTATCAACACCGACGGGGATACGATATTATAGATGTCGCCAACCGCATGCTTTATCACGTCCACGTAGGCCTGTATCAGAAGTAGGGCGGCCATAAGGGCGGAACCCATGGCGAATCCCTTAGCGAGGGCCTTTGTGGTGTTTCCTACCGCGTCCAACAATTCATTCACATGGCCGACGGATTCCTCCATGCCGCTCATTTCAAGGATCCCTCCAGCGTTATCTGCGATCGGGCCGTACCCGTCTATGGCCAATATTATCCCCGTAAGGCTTAGGATGCCTATTGTAGCCGCGACGGTACCGTAGATTCCTCCCATATGAGGATCGATTCCAACCAAAGAGGAATAATGGAGTCCCAGCACATAGCTGGCGCCCAGCACTACCATCACCGTTATTACTGGCATGGCCGTTGAATTAAGACCTACGGCAAAGCCGGAAAGGGCCGTTGTCGCACTTCCGGTCTTCGTGGACTCTACTATTTCGAGGACCGGCCCATGGTCACCCGTATAGTACTCGGTTATGGCCTCTATGACTAGGGCGGCTACGATGCCTAAGAGCGCCGCTATATATAGGAATTCTGAATGAGGGCCGAGCATTCCTGTGACTGTCGGATACAGGAATATCGCAGCCAAAACGCTGGAAATGATCAACGCCCTCCTTAGAGAGGCTATCGGATGCTCACCCTCCTTGGGCTTTACGAAATAGGCGCCTATTATCGAGGCTATCAGCCCAACGGCCCTGGCTACTATCGGAAATATGATGAAGCCGAAGGCGTAGGGTTTGAGCTGTGGTATCGTTATAGCGGTAGCGAACAACGTAGCACCTATGATCATACTACCTATGTTTTCAGCGCTTATGGATTCGAAGAGGTCTGCGCCTCTGCCCGCACAATCCCCGACGTTGTCTCCGACGTTATCCGCTATGACCGCGGGGTTCCTAGGATCGTCCTCCGGTATGCCGACCTCGACCTTACCGACCAGGTCTGCGCCGAGGTCTGCCGACTTGGTATAAATGCCTCCTCCGAGCTGGGCGAACAGGGCGGCCAGGCTCGCCCCGAATCCATATCCCATTATGAGGAGAGGTATCTCCCTAACCTCTATGCCGGTTATGAACCAGTAAAGGTAGAAGAGGCCGGCTACGCCGGCCAAGCTAAGCGCCACGACCATAAGGCCGAGGACCATTCCCCCTCTGAATGCGACGACGAGGGGCTTGGTTTCGCTTTCTCTCGCGGCCTGGGCCGTCTTAACGTTGGCCTTCGTCGCAGCATCCATGCTCACGAAGCCGGCGAGAAGGCTCATGACGGTCCCTATGAAGAATGATGCGGAAACATATGGCATCCCTCCATATGTAGGAAGGTCTATAGCGGCGAAGATCGCGAACGTGATCACGACCATCAACGGAAAAACTACCTTATACTGTCTCTTCAAATAAGCTATAGAACCTTCCCTTATCGCCCTATAGATGAAGACCATCTTATCGGTACCTGCAGGTAACTTGATTATGTACTTGTTAAGGTAGAACGCTATGACCAAAGAAAGGACAATGGACAACGGTATCAGGAGCTCGTAGACAAGGTATCCGTCCAAGGCCCGTCGGCAACTTCTCCCAGTTTTTATATTTAAAATTTTTCGGTAATAGTATTATAATTTTTTTTATATTTCATATCATTGTAAAAGTTAAATTCTATTCGATAAAAGGTTCGGTCGTTGAGGGTGCCCTATTCCGACGAGATGCGAGGGGAGGTCGGGAGGCTCATCTTCGCCTATCTTGCGATAAGCTTCACTTCGGGCACGTTCGGCTTCTCCCTTCCCTACTACATACCTCACGTACTAGGGCTTCCTGGATGGGTCATGGGCATAATCATAACCATATCCGGCTTAACCGGTGTGGTGCTCAGCTGGCCCTTCGGCTACCTCTCTGACAGGTACGGCAGGAGGAGGATCTACGCGCTTGGAGGCATATTTTCCAGTATGGCGATGGTCGTTGTCGCTTATGCGGGGAGGTTCGAGGAGCTAATTCTGGCCGCGGTAATTTCCGGCTTCTCCGGTGCGATGCTGGGTTCCTCCTACAATGCCTTACTTGCGGACAAGGCGGCCGGCGAATCCAGGACGAGGGCGTTTTCCCTTTCCTTCTTTGTAGGAACCCTCGGTATGGCCGCTGGAGGGTTCATTCTAAGGGCGCTCTATCCTCTAGAAATGCTTACGGGTTCCAGTCTCGAGGCACACAGGCTCTTCTACCTAATGATGGCCGGATTTACGCTCGTCTCTCCCCTTTTGGCCATGAGCGTCTCGCCCGGAATTAAGAAGGAGGGGCAGCTGGTCTTCATGTTCCCTAAAAGATCCGCCAAATATCTGGTTCCCTACCTTATATCGAGCGCGTTGATAGCCTTCGGCGCCGGCATGATCGTGCCGTTGATGACATACTGGTTCAGCCTTAAGTTTCTAATAGAC
>QMVG01000055.1 GCA_003660975.1 Microcaldota archaeon | reverse complement strand
GGGTCCAGACCGCCGAAGTGAATGTGCCCACCCGTGGGGTCACCCGGTACACCAGAACCCGCTCTTACGTACCAGCAGCTCTCCCCCAACTCTGAGTCCAAAGTCTCCTTCAACTCATCCAAAGCATCGGCCACATGCTCCAGATGCTCCAAGGGGTTTTCTCCCGGGTCGGGACGCAGTTCCCCCGTTGAAGAATGTCCATCACATCCCACCCTGCCATACTGGGAGAGGACCGTATCCGCCTCCACAAACTGCCCGTCTCCTGTGTAAATGATAAATTCCGGGTCTGAACCAATGGTGAAGCTCTTTGTTCTCACGATTCACCTCCCGTGTCCGTTGGGAAGATGAGAAAGTCACTGTAAAGTCGTTTGGGAAAGTCACACCGTTCAAGTAACTGATTTATGTACTTTCCCCATACCAAAGCAAACCGCCCAGAACGATGCAGGATTACTGACTCTATCTCTTGCTCCGAGACTCCGAACCGGAGCAAATTCCACCACGATGGTGGGTAGGAAAGAGTACGGGGGTAGGCTCCATATCTCCGGATGCACAGATAGAACAAGAAATTCACGCATCGTTCATCTTTCTTTGTCTGTGCCTTTGCAATTCTTCCTTCGGATAGTTGCTGTCTGAGACGCATAATTCACCCCCTCACCCCGGGATGATGGACTATCAAATAGCGGGAAGATTGGCTTTCAACACCGGAGCGAGCCCAACCATACCAAGATGAGTGACGAACCCTGGGAAACTCCTGGGCTGCTTCTAGCAAGACTTCTGCTCCAACCAGAACAACATGGGCAGTCCGAAGTAGTGCCCGCTCACTGAGGAAATCCCAGAATGCAAGTTTGTTTTGGTCAATGAGCGAACGAGTATCCGCAGAGTAGCAGATGTTCCTCCCAGTTTTGAACACTTTCCGCTCAGCTACCCTAAACAGAAACTTTCCTTCACGCTCTGCCTTCCTGCGGAGTTCACGGATTATTCTTTTTCTCATTCTCCTTTCCCGCCTGGTCATGGGACGCATGATCCACCTCCTATGAGTCCAGGTTCCGGTTTTCGCCCCGGAGTCAGCAGTACTCTCCAGGGACGGGCCTTAAAGGTTGGTGCTGCTGCACCCCGAGCGTGGGAGTAACCGGAAACCGCTCCCATACCCGGGCGTGGGTCTTAGGGCTGGTGGCCCACACTCCACCTAGCCCGCACCCAGGAACGAGCACCCACGCCGACTGCTCCTGGGTGCCCCACGGTCTTTGTTGAGCAGTCCCGGGTTGCTTCGTGGGGTAAGCCCCGGACTGTCCCCACGGTCTCTTGGCCGACAGAGGCAGCTACATCCAAAGATGCACTAACCTCTCGGCCCCGGTTCATGGGGTAACGCGGGTGAGAACACAAGTGCCCTCCAGTACTCCGGTCATCAGCAGTTCCATAAGGCGGGACCGGATGGTTTATCTTGTGTCCTCAGTCCTGGATAGGAGTTGGTTCAGTCCTCCCACCCACGGCTGAAGACACACTATCAAAATCCTTGGCTCTCGGAAAGCCAAGAATGGTTTTCAACTGCTCAGGATTCTGCCAGACTACGATGGTCCTTTCCCAGCCAGTATAGTAGCCCACCATATTCCGGCAGGGTGAATCACCCAAAGCCTTGTGCAGTTGTTCGGTATTGAACAGCTCGCACAACCCACATCTGGCTAGACTTATCCCATCTAAAGCCTCTGCCAGTTCTTCCCTTAGCTCAGCATCCAGATAGGATACTCCTGGGAACACGTTTCCTCTCCTTCGGGAGAGTCCGGACAAAAAGTCAATGCACTTATTGGTCCGGGCTTGTAGAGCACGCGCCCTCTCCCATAAGTGCCTAGATTGGCGGGTTGTTAGCCGGGTCAACTCCGGCGCAAAGGAGGATTCCCCGTCAGGCTCCCAAGGTTCGGGTCTGGCTTTGCAATTGGGGACTTTCCCGCGAAACTCATACAATCTAACCGCCTGAACTGTCTCGAATGTGAAATCACTAACGATGGGGACTGGGAACAGCACCAGATGCCCAGATGCAGCAATTCTCTTGTGATAAATAGACCAAAGCACTGCATCGCTTAAGCTCCCACTCCAAACCGTGGTACTAAGCCAGACCATCCATCTTCTTGTAGCGAGGGAGAAGAGGAACATGTGGGCTTCATCGTATTTTTGTCTTCTGGCTATCCGCATTCTCTGGACGGACAGCCGTTCTTTCCTTCGCATTGGCAATCTGGTGGGCATAACCCCTCCCGTGACGACAAGTAATAGGATGATTGCTTCCCGGTTTTTCTGCGAGGTCAGCCGTCCTCCCCGCGAGGAAACGGGCAAACCCAGGCGCATTCCATCAGTCAAAAGAGAATCACCTGGGATTTATACCTCTCCGGCACTGTGCCCAAACCGGGAAACCTCCAGCACCGAAGAGGGAGGACGCTTATGGGAGCAAGGCTCCCGCGCTGGACGATGGGAGGTCCTCATTCCCACCGGCAGCGTGCCACGTCTCACCACCAGGATAGGGAATGCGTGGCCCATTCCCGTCCTGCCCCTACGGTCTTATCTCCCTCCAGACGGTTGGGCCGTCCTTGCAGGAGCCGGATCATAGGGTATCCGGTGCAGCACCTACATTTCGGCGCTGCCAACTGGGGACAACCGGAGTTATCCCCAGCTTGGCAAGACCGAAAGTTATACCAATCCTTGCAGTCCGCACTTTGGGCAAATCAGAGTCACCTCCAGCTCATACCCGTGGAGTATCTTCACCTGAAAGTGAGTGTTTCCACAAGAGCAGAGATAGGTTACTACCCGCTCCTCCAGAGCAGGATTGAAGGAGGTGAAGAATACCTCGTGTTCCTCCCGGACAAACCATTCTCCATCCAATCTCACAAACTCTCGGGCGGATAGACCCACCCGCTCCAACTCGGTCAGTCCCAAGGTTTTCTTTACGTGTTCGGCATAGAGTTCCCTAGCTGGGCTTCTTGGGTCTGGATGCAGGTTTCTCTCTAGGCAAAACTCGTGAAAAGATGGGATTCTTACTGTCTCCATCAGGTTCCTCCTTATACCTAGCACAGTGGAAACAATCGGAGTATCCCTCCCCCCCCCAGCTTGGCAAAGCTGAAACGCAGTCGCTAGTCCAGCTCTACATGCTCAATGCAGTGAGGCTGGCACAGCGGAAGACCATCGGCGTGAACCATGAAGATGTCCAGAAACTCCAGTGGGACTACCAGACTGTTGCTAGCAAGATAACGGGTAAACCAGTCGGCGTTGAAGGTCTTTCGCCTGGGGCTGTCCGGCTTTTCTCCTGGCTCCAGTCCGCGGAATTTATCCAACTCGGCTTGAAGGTCGAAATTCTGACGAGCTTGGAACAGCCCCACGATTCCCTCGCCCTCGTATTCGGTCGGGCCGTGGAGGATAAAGATAGCACCTCTGCGGATTAGCATGACTCACCTCCGCCTTAGTTTTGGATTCAGTCAAGGCTTACAAACCGGAGTGGCCTGGAATAAGGTGTAAAGTTGCTCAGGAATTCTATAGTATCATCTTCTTTCTTCTTTTCTTTGGATGAGTCTTACGCATCCACCAGCACTCGGGTGCGATGCTGTTTCCCTTCCCGGATAAACAGGGGACCCAGATAAACATCGAAGTGGGCTAGAGGTGAGAATAACCCTTGCTCTTCCAGCCACTCCACAAAGCCCGAGATGTCTGGATAAAGCCCAGCTTCCTTTTGGTACTTTTCTTTTAGCTCCCGGAAGTCCACATCCTGGAGAGTACGTCCAACCACATAGTAATCGTAGTCGTTGTACTCCCCATAGGTGAGAACAACCAGGCACCCAGCGGGCACTTGAGTATTAGTGGGGTCACCCAGCCCCCGGGAAGTACAGCAAACGAGGGGCGTGCTGGATGTTAAGTTTGTTTCCTTGGATGACATGGTTTCACTCCTTTCTAGCTTTCATAAAGCCTCAGAACAATGTTTCAGCCCGATTCCTAATCATTTTCGGCCAAGATGAGGATACGCTCAGGACAGCCCTCCAGCACCACAGCAGCACCCCGGGACAGGTTTCCCAATCCCGGCGTGACTTTGAAGTTCCCATGCGTCTTTGTGCGGAGGGCCTTGCCCGTCCAGCTCCACTCCGCCAG
>QMVG01000054.1 GCA_003660975.1 Microcaldota archaeon | reverse complement strand
GGGCTTCCAGCGAGTTATCCCGCCAGATCACCATACCCAGCGGCCAACTCTCACCTAGGTTTAACGGCCTACGGCCACGTTTAGTCTCCTGAGGAGCTGAAATACCCCCCAGTTGCCATCCAGGAGCGAAGGTGAGCCATGATGTGGTGCCACTCTTTTGGCTTCCACGCTGGACAAAATAAAGGTAGTTTACTACGATAACTGTGCTATGTACATAAGGTGTACTTCCCAGTTTTCCTTCACAAGTTCTGCCTCTCGGTCGTGGGGGTCCCCAATAGCCCCGATGACCCAAGGAACACAAACTCGCGGTCTCCGTGGTCCAGGACCTGCGCGAAGAGGCGAGCCGCTGTGGCTGCGGAGATCTTCTTTTCTCGGGGATCTCATAAAGTTTGGTTGAAAGGAGCAGCTGGTAATCGCCTGTCTCCTGGGCCATATGGTAATTCACGATCAACCTATGGGAGTGGCCACGATTTACCCAACCAATCATCCAAGCTGTCACCTCATCCTGATACGAAACGATTCAATAAACCAACCACCTGATGTGGGTGCTCAAGAAAGAAGAGATGTCCGCAGTCCTCAAGTGTTATAAGCTGAGCCCTATTGATCCGCTCAGCAATTTTTACTCCTTCCTCCAGCGGGATGATTCTATCCTCTGTACCATGCAAAACAAGTGTAGGGCTAAGGATTTCCGAGAGTTGGTTACAAAGATTGTGTTCCATTACAGCGGCCAGTTGTCCCACGAACCCCTCAATTGGTTGGATAATTTGCATTGCATTGGAAACAAATTCTATAAACTTTTTGGGATGTTTTGACGGGAAGGAGCGGGAGAAGGAGAGACTCAAGTGTTTCTCAATTGCTTTCCTTTTATTTTGCTCCTGTGGAAAAGGTTGCATCCAACTTACGAGCCAGCTAAAAACCTGAGGGCTTTTACAGACCAAAGCTGCAAAATTGCAGGTTGTGCAACCCAGGACAAGCTTTCTGATCCGGTCTGGATTTTTCAATGCTAAATGTTGTGCAATCATCCCTCCCATCGAAATCCCAACGACTGTGCATGAACGTATTTCTAAACAGTCCAATAAGCCAAGCGCGTCACGAACAAGCATGTCCATTGAATAAGGAGGGGTTGGCTTATCTGTTCGTCCTGCTCCTCGATTATCATATACAATAACCTTTTTATCCTTGGAAAGCATCTTGGGCAATGGACCCCAATCATTACACGTTCCCCCAAGCCCGTTAATAAGAAGGAGTGGCAACCCAGTAGATTTGCCGTAAACTTCGTAATAAATTTTTATACCGTTTACGTTCGCGTATGGCATTTATCGTCTACCTCCTCGCTTGAAGAAACCACAAAAGTGCATTTTGAGAAAAGATGGTCGGTGTCAACCTTGTTTTTGTGAACCTGAATGGGGATCCCGTCTACTGTAGCTTTCGTTAACTTCGCACCGTGAAGTACCACTATTATTTGCCTATAGGGCCATTCATGTGTGCCCTCGCTGGACCGAATGATCTCTAGCCGGCCGCCCTTTTTCACCAACTTAAATTTGTCGAGGCGGAAATCTCCATACCCATCCCCCTCATCTGTGTAGAGGACTGACTCCTTGGAACCCAGGGTCCGCGGATAATAGATGTGCAGAAACATCCTCTCAGGCCTTTCTATATCCGCCATGGGGAGTATCGATCCTTCTCTTACGAGAAGCGGTATGCGATCTAAAGGAGCGTCAAGATGCGTTTTTCCCGGCCCATGCTTGGAGCTGTCGTCCCAAAAGTCGTACCAAGTCCCCGCAGGAAGCACAAGCTCTCGAGCCCTTGCCCTCTCCCTAATAACAGGCGCGACAAGGACCGCCTCTCCAAGCAAGAAGGCATCGTCTACTTCAACTAGCTCCTCTGGCACCCTCTCTCTCCAGAAAAGAGGCCGCACAATTGGCCACCCATAGGTTGATGCTTCCCAAGCCAGTGTGTAGAGATAAGGAAGCAACGCGTATCTCATTCTTATTATTTCCTGGGCATAAGAAGTATAAGGTTCCCCAAACGACCACGGTTCCCGCTCCCGCGTATCCGCAGCAGAGTGAGTACGAAACAAAGGGAGGAAAGCCGCCAGTTGCAACCACCGCAAATAAAGCTCTGGAGAGGGGTTACCGCTGAAGCCGCCAATATCCGGGCCGGAATAAGGAATGCCTGAAAGGCCAAGGTTGAGCACTGTGGATATGGAAAGACGCAAAGCTTCCCAACTGCTTTCAACGTCGCCGGTCCACGTCCAAGCGTACCGCTGGATTCCAGCACACCCAGAGCGCGAAAGGATGAACGGCCGCTTTTCAGGGCGCAGGTCTTGGAAGGCTTTGAAGGCTGCCTGTGCCTCAAGCAGACCGTAAACATTGTGGAAACATTGATGAGCCCCCAAGCTATGCTGAGCCCTCAAGGGCAGGGTCGGATCGCCCCATATGACAAACGCGGCCGGCTCGTTCATGTCATGCCAGACTCCATCAATGCCCATGGCAAACAGCTTTTTGTATTGCTTTGCCCACCAATTATGGACATCGAGCCTCGTAAAGTCGGGGAACACACACCATCCTGGCCACACCGGTGCTCGGCAGGGTTTGCCAGATTTTGTCGTTACGAACATACTTTTCTGGATCCCTTCCCGATATAGGGAAAAGTCCTTTTCCGCCGGTACTCCGGGATCCAGGATTGTTACAAGATGGATCCCTTTCTTCCGGAGCTCCGCAGCCAGCTTCTCAAGATGAGGAAATCGCTGCCGGTTGACACTGAAATTTCTGTATCTGTCAGTATGGTCGGTGTCTAAGTGAATGGCACTTACAGGTATCTTAAAGCGCTCAAACTGGGTCGCTACCTCGCGAACCTTGGTTTCGTCTTTATAACCCCATCTTGATTGGTGGTAACCCAGAGCCCATTTTGGTGGCATCGGAGGACGTCCTGTAAGCCAAGTGTAGCGCATAAGTAGTGCGGGCAAGTCCCCGATAACGAAGTAAAAAACCTCCCTTCCGCCTTCAAATTTTACTTCTATGACGTCAGAGTCTGCGGCCCCAAAGCTTATTTTCCCACGAGCGCAATTGTCATAAAACACGAGGTAAGAGCACCGCTTGTTCCACACTATCCACTGCGGGACGCAAATATACAGGGGGTCTTCGCCGAAACCGTAACTCCCTCCGGGATCGCGATTCCAAAGCCACAAGCTCCTGCCGTAAAGGTTCAAACCGAAAGCCCTTTCTCCTAAGCCAAAAACTTTAACGTCCCTTTGCAGCTTAAATCTATGGCGAAATCCGGTTCCTTTTCTAACAGGGGGGAACAACCCAGTAAGAAGTTCTCCACCGAGCAGGTGGAACGACAAAGCTCCGGATTTATGGACCAAGACCTTCAGCTTGGGACTTTGCAGCTCCCAGTAGTCTTTGTCCGAACTTAAAGTCACCTCATGGTCAGAGCCCTGGGCCTCGAGTATCTCCACGAGAGAGTAGGGAGGTAGGTACTCATCTGGCCGGCTCCATGATACACAAACAGTATCCTGGGTTAGGAATTCAACTCTCAGACCCCCCCCGTTTGCCAGCTCGAATTGGGCTTCCTTGTCTTTAGGTCGAGCTTCAACTACCTTCCCCCACTCCTTCTCCCTCTGGTCAGTGTGCAAGTGGAAACTCAGATCTTGGCATGCCTTCCAGAGCGTGTACCAAATGGGCCTTACCACGTTACGAATCCCACCGGCCCAAATGAGCCACTTAGCACCTCTCAGATTCATTGTCTGCATCTCCCTTTCTTGCCTTGAAGAACACGCTCGGCTAAGGCTGAGGCCCCCCACAAGGGGGCGTCGTCGAGGAGCTGCGCCGGGATGATGTCCACCCGGGCTTGGGGCGGCACATACCTTCGGGCCGTCTCCCTGGTCCAAGCGAAGAAGCGCTCGCCGCTCCTTGCCACCCCGCCCCCGACCGCGATGCGCTCAGGGTTCATGAGGGTGATGGCCTGGGCCAAGGCCAGCCCCAGGGCCTGGGCGGCCCCGCGGAGGGCCTTTTCGGCCACCGGATCCCCAGCGGCCACAGCCTGGGCCACCTCCTGGGCGGTGAGCTCGGAGAGGCCCCGCAAGACCGAGCTCTCCCCCGTCGCCAGGAGCTCCCGGGCCCGGCGGGCGATGGCCGGACCGGAGGCGATCGCCTCCAAGCAGCCGCGCCGCCCGCAGGTGCAGACTGGCCCTT
>QMVG01000053.1 GCA_003660975.1 Microcaldota archaeon | reverse complement strand
GTAATATACCTGTAAATATAACGATAACAGGAACGCCTCTCTTTATTTCAGTCGATTATCCATCTCGATATTATCAATACAAAGTTGATGTAAATGAAAGCGGAGCATTTAACTTTACTCTTTCAACGACTGAATGGACAAACATGACAAACGTAAGTAATACTATTGATATCAGGGATCTTGATTGGCATGACATACATGATACTGCTGAAACTGATATTAGAATTGAAGTTCCGCCAAACGAAGGAGCTGGAACAAAAATATCAAACGTAACCTTTGAAGTACCATGAAGGCAAAGATAATTTTTGTATTGGGCGTTTTCATTTGTATTCTTTTTAGTATTTCATTACTTGATGTTATTGCTTTAGGAATAAGTCCTGTTAAAAGTGTTGTAAGAAAAACTAATGAAACTTATTTTTTTACGATAGTCAATAGTGAGCATGAAGATTTTGATGTAGTAATTTATCCTGAAGGAGAAATAGCTGATTTTATTGCGCTAAGCGATACACAACTTCATTTTTCCTCAGATGAATTCTCAAAAAAAGTATATTTTAAGCTTAATCCAAATACGCCACCAGGAAGTTATTTTGGTGGGATAGTAGTTCAGCAGGCGATTCCTTATTTTAAAATCGGTGATAATATTGTTGCTGCGCGAGTAAGGTTGTCGCATAAAGTAAATGTCGAATTGCCTTATCCTAAAAAATACATCAAAGCATCACTTTTTTCTGATATAAAAAATAAAACAGTTGAATTGGGTTTGTGGTTAAGAAATCTTGGAGGAGAAAGAATAGAAAATGTTGAAGCGCATATGGCTGTTAAAGAGAAAGAAAAGACTTTAGTTGACTTCGTTGGTGAAGCATCTGGATTAAATCCTGGCGAAGAGAAGATATTATCAAATAGTTTTTCACGTGAGCTTTTTGATAATGGCGCGTATCAATTTGTTTCTACTGTAGAATACGACGAAAATTCAATTGAGTTATTGGATAAGATTGTGATAGGTAACCCTGTAATCAAACTTAAATATCATACAAAAAAATTAATACGTGGAAAAATAAATAAAATGTATTTTTATTTCTACAACGATTGGAATGAGAAACTTGATGATATTGAAATTGAGTTTGATATAATCGGGGATAATGAAATAGCAGGTAATGGAAAAGTATCCAAATTTAGCTTATTGCCAAAAACGACAAATAAGATCTGTAGTTTTGTTGAAGTTCCTTCTTATATGAAGCCTGGAAATTACAAATTGATAATAGAAATACATGGAGGAAATAGAACCTTTAAATTCGATTCTGACATTGCGGTGAAGAGGAATTTCTTGGTAGAAAACCTCATTTGGTTATATTTAATGCCTGCTGTGTTTATGTTGATTGTTTCTACTATTTTGCTTTTGAAGTATCTTCCAAGGAAAAAACATGGGTAAATCTTTTATTTTAGTGCATTACTTAACAAGAATCTGAAAAATGAAAACGAAATATTTAAATATCTTCTCTGAAAAAACAAATTAGAGACTAAAAGAGGTGAATAGGAAAATGGGCAATGATATTTCTAAAAAAACAGTTTTAGTGGTTCTGTTGATCGCAATTATTACATCAATGATTTGTACTTGGACGTTACTTGATACTATATCGTCTACAAAGATTATAACACCGGTTTCATCGCGTGGCCTGTCTGGTGTTGGGCATGGGAAAGTGAGTATAGCAATTGAACAGCCACCACAGCCAGTTAGTGTGAGCGGAATGGTTGCAATTGAAATCGCTAAATAAAAAAGAGGTGAAAAAAGGAGGTGAAATAAAAAATGGGTGATATTTCGAATAAAACCCTTGTTTCTTTGCTAATTGTGGCAATAGCTATTTCGTTAATTGGAACATGGGTAAGCGTAAGCAAATTAGGGAATTTAAGGATAACTGGATTACAGACAAGTAATCAGACAACTCAACAGGGAACTGCACAAATTCAAGTTCTTTCAGCAGCGATTATTGCACTAAGGATAAATACAGTTAACTTTGGAAGCGGTCAAATTAACGGAAGTGCTCCAGGTACGCAGTATTGTCACTTAAGATCTGATGGTTCATTGACGGTTGCTGGTAATACTTTTTCAGGCGATGACTATTATAAGTCCACTTACTGTGATGGTTTCACAGAAACAGATGCTAATGTTAATTATGACAACGAAACATTTGTATTAGAAAATGCTGGAAACGTTGATATAAGCAATGTGACGATGACTTCAAGTAATGGCGAAACAGGATTTAAAGGTTCAAGTTACTTTGATGACGCAAATGCTGGCTATAAGTTTAAGATAATAGATGAAGGTTCGGCATGTGATCAAGGGGCAACCAATTATGAATCGACATTCAATTCATTTAGTACTACAGCATTGCCTGTATGCTACAACTTTACCTACGCTGATGCAAATGACGCATTTGCAGTGCAGATAAACATAACCTTGTCGGAAGAATCTAAACCAGCAAGTTTCACAGATACAATAACATTTACAGCAAACGTATAAACAAAGAATTTTCTTTTTTCTTCTTTATTCAAAACTTTTTTATATACACTTAATAATTGTATTAAAAAATGAACCTGCGTTTAATTTTAATTTCATTTTTCTTAGTGCTCGTTTTTGCTGGAATTTCTTACAGTATTGGCATCCAAAGTATAGCTGGAGAAACATTAAAGAAAGAACTTGATTTTGTACCAGGAAAAACTGTTAAGTTTACATATAGGTTAATTACTACTGTGAATTATGTTACTGACTACGAGTTTTATGCTACTGGGGATCTTAAAGATTTAGTTGAATTTGATCCGCCGATTTTGAGAAGTGTAGCACCTGGTTCTGCACCTATTTTTAACATTATTCTAAAATTTCCAAAAGATGATGGGGGTATTGATCCTGGATTACATACAATCCGATTCGGAGTTATAGAAGCTAAGTCCGGTGGAAACATGCTTAAAGGAAGAACCGCAATCACTATACCAATCGTAGTCAGAGTTCTTTATCCAGGAAAATACTTAAAAGCAGGTATCGATGCACCGAATATCAATGTCGGCGAAATGTCTAAAATTACAATTCATCTTGAAAATTGGGGAGATGAAGAGATAAAAGAAGTAAAGTCTACTGTGAGAATATTAACACCGGATAGAAAAAAAGTACTAGCAACGCTTTATACAGATAGTGTTTCTATTGCTTCTGGTGGTGAAAAGAACCTGTATGTTGTATTTGATTCTTTTGGATATGAACCTGGAAGTTACGTTGCTGAAGCAACAATATATTGGGACGGAAAAGAAACTGTGGTAGAAGATGCGTTCAAAATTGGAACTTTAGAAATTTCTATAACAGGCTACACTATAGAGTTCCAAAAAGATACTATAAATCCTTTTGATATTGAAGTGCAAAGCAATTGGAATAGTATGTTGAAAAATGTATATGCTATAGTTGATTTACCAAACGGAAGGATACAATCGCCTACGATAAGCTTACCGCCTTTTCAAAAAACAATCCTCAGAGCATATTGGGATACGCATGGTATAGAAATTGGGGAATATGATGCAAGAGTAATTGTTAGATATGAAGGAGGGAGTGTTGGAAAAGATATTAAAGTAAGAGTAGTTGAAACTCTAGAAAAACCATGGTTGGTACGTTTAACTAGTCCTACATTTTTGATACTGGTTTTAATAATTGTGTTAATTGCGCTTTTGATCATAATTAATTTTTCAGTTCTCAGAAAACTTGCTGGTTATGAAAAGCATACTGCGCGGAAGCGAAGAAAATGACAAGAAAATTTGTATTGTTAGCCATTTCAATACTCTTGCTGGCCATTGGAGGTACAGCACTTTTCTTTTCTACGTTTATGATTAAAGAGAAGAGAATCATTCCTGTTGATGTTGTAGTTTCTAATAGAGCCGGTTTTAACTTAGATCCAGATGCAATGCATTTTGGTTTATTGCCACGTGGAGGTACGGGAAAGCGTATGATTGTGATTAATAACTCCCATAATTTCCCAGTTGATGTTGTTATTAAGGTGTATGGTAACATAACCCCATGGATAGATTTGCAACCCACACCTCCAATAATCCTTGTTCCTAAGAGTAAACTAAAAGTGAACTTTACAGTTTCTATCCCAGATAATGCTAAATATGGAAAATATGCTGGCTATATCAAAATATTACTTAAAAGAAGATTTAAATAAGGAAAAGATTTTCAAACAATTATGC
>QMVG01000052.1 GCA_003660975.1 Microcaldota archaeon | reverse complement strand
TCGAAGGCGGGACGGCTGTAAACGTTGTTCCAGAGCGCGTCAGGGTAAGCATGGAATGCAGAAGCCTCGAGCATTCCCGATGTTTAAAGCGGAGCAAGCTGTGCGAACAGGTGTTCCTTTCTGTAGCAGAGTATATGGGAGCAGAAGCACAGGTTAACTCCAAGCTTGCATATCGTGCTTGGAGGGTTTCTGAGGAGTCTGAGCTAGTGAAACTGGCCCGACGTGCCCTGGAGGGAGCGGGGCTCCAACCGGAGTTACGAACGGTTTTAGGGGGAACGGACGCAGCCATCTACAACGAGCACGGGATAGAGACCGTGGTCTTAGGTACCGGTGTACGGCGTGAGCACTCTACAGAGGAGCACATTTCGATACGAGATATGGAGACTGCCACTTCAGCTTTCGCACGACTTCTAGAGGAATTAGGAGAGGCTGACGTGCTTTTGGGCGGTACACAGGGATGAGCGTGTTGCAAACGTCTCTCAGGATTGGACTGATACGCGTGATAAGCCTGACCGATCCACGGGCTAGGAACGCTCATGGTGAGTGGTTGACCCTGCATTACCCGCAATTACACGTTGACAGCCGTTCAATCTCGGGCTTTCCAAACGGCCTGTATACTCCTGCCTTGGAAAAGGAAGCGGTACCGGCGATTCTCCGGCTGGGAGAGACGCTTGCCCCGCATGTGGATGCACTCGCAGTGAGCTGTGCGGCGGACCCCGGTGTGGCAGAGTTAAGGGAGCGTTTCCCACGCATGCCAATAGTGGGCGCTGGGAGTGCTTTGAGCTACGTGTGCTGAGCGTTCGGTCGAAGAATTGGATTTCTAACGATCACTTCTCAGTTGCCGGCAGCGGTTGCCAATAGCCTAGCCGCGGTTGACTTCTGTGTGGAACAAGTACCCGGTGTTCATAAGACCACTGATCTACCTGATGCAAAAAGCGGGATTTTGGCTAAGGCTGTTGAGTTAAAGGTCAGAGGGTGTGGTGTCATTGGACTTGCCTGTACTGGCTTCAGCACACTTCGAATCGCACCTTATCTAGAGGATGTATTAGGGATACCGGTAGTTGACCCTGTGTTGGCTATGGGAGCCGTGTTAAGCGTGCTTTGTGGAAATGGATACAAAGATAAGGGGGTGATAAATGGCGCACTTGGCGTGACGCAAACAGATCCTACGACTACTTGTAGAAAGGAGGGAGCATGAAAAGAGGGAGAATTGTGTTGGCGCTAGTGTTTGTCCTGGGCTTTGCGTTGATGGGGGTAGCTCAGCCGAAGCCTGGAGGGACTTTTGTGGTTGGGCTTGGTGAGGAGCCCGACACCCTTGACCCTGGCAAGACGATGCGCTTCCATTCACTTGTAGTACTGAGCTATGTGGTTGAACCCTTGCTCACGCTGGATAAGAACTACGAGCCTGTTCCTCTCCTCGCAAAGAGCCTCGAATGGTCCGATGACAAGCTCACTATGGTGATTCATTTGAAGCAAGGGATCATGTTCCATAACGGCCAAGAGATGACCTCTAGGGACGTCAAAGCTTCCTTTGAGCGGTACTTCAGGCTTTCGCCGCTGGCCACGTACTTGCCTCCTCGTAAGAACGGCATTATTCAGATCGATACCCCTGATCCCTACACGGTCGTGTTCCATTTTGGAAGCCCCAAGCCACTTGCCCTCTACTACTTAGCTGACGCACATCTTGCGATCATGCCCGCAGACTGGCTCGCGTCCACTCCGGACGAGGAGATCGGGGTGAAGGAACTTGTAGGGACTGGTCCCTTCAAGTTCGTACAGTGGATCCGGGGGGACCGTATAGTGATGAAAAGGTTTGACGATTACGCCCACGGCCCTGATTTCGTAAGCAACAAAGGGCCTGCGTACGTAGAAGACCTTATCATGCGAATCATCCCTGAAGATGCCACCATGATCGCCGAGCTTATGGCTGGAAACATTGACTATACGTTTGATGTTCCTCTCTCCGCCTACAAACAGCTTAGCTCTTTGAATACCCTAACAGTCAAAGCAGCGCCGACGTACAGCGTCCAATATCTCGTCTGCAACATGGAGAAGCCGATCTTTGCCGACAAGCGCGTTAGATTGGCAATTGCCCACGCTGTGAACAAGGACATCATTGCTAAGGCCGCTTGGTTCGGCGTGGGAAGCCCCATCTACGGCCTGGTTGGCCCTGGTACCATCGGTTACTGGAAAGGGATGGAGTACGTGGCGTACCCTTATGATCCTGATAAAGCGAGGGCCTATCTTGACGCCGCTGGGTGGATTGACTCGGATGGAGACGGCGTACGCGATAAAGACGGACAGCCTCTTGAGTTAACACTCATCACCTTCTCGAACATCGACCAGTGGAAGAGGGCTGGTGAGATCATCCAGGCTCAGTTGGCCGAGGTGGGGATCAAGGTAAAGCTGGAATTGGCTGAAGTTGGTGCCACCTATGATCGCGCTGAAGCGGGGGACTACGACCTCGGCATTTTCCGCAATACCTGGTGGCTCGGGCAGCCATACTTGCGCTTCCTTACCCACTCGGACAACGTCCACTCTAGCAACTTTGGACAGTACAAGAACGACGTTCTCGACAAAATGCTCGATCTCTCAATGGAGGCATTGGACGACGCTCTTCGTAGAGAGGCCTTCATCGTAGCCCAAGCCATGGTAGTGGAATCGGGAATCTGGATCCCGCTTGTGGCTAATGTGAACATTATAGCTGCAAAGACCGATGTCGGAGGCCTAGAGGAACTGTTCTCCCACCCGTGGCAGCCGCCTCTTATGCGGGCGTTGGTGCTATACAAGAAGTAGGGCAAAGAGCACGGGAGGCGGGGCATACTGCTCCGCCTTCCGTATCAAGATGGCATGTTGACATACATTAGCCGGCGGATATTAGTGGGCATCCCTGTGGTGTTTGGTGTCACGCTTATTATTTTTATGCTCATGCACATTTCCGGTGACCCCGTTCGACTGATGTATGGTCCGAACGTGCCAAAGGAAACTATCGAAGCGAAGAGGAAAGAGCTAGGACTTGATAAACCAATTTATGAGCAATATTTCATCTGGATTAGCAAGTTACTTCATGGAGATTTGGGCAGGTCAATTCATGTGCAAGATCGAGTATCGAACCTTATAAGAGCACGATTGGCCGCTACTTTGGAGCTTACCACGGTCGCTCTATTGGTGACTGTGTTCTTCTCTGTGCCCATTGGGGTCGTTTCTGCAGTTAAGCCGTATTCCTGGATTGACAACGTAGGTCGCATATTTGCCCTTTTTTGGGTTTCGATGCCCTATTTTTGGTTAGGCATTATTTTGATGCTTCTTTTTGGAGTCACACTGGGCTTGCTGCCCATTTCAGGCCGCGGGGGCCCGATTTGGAGCTTGGAAGGCATCCGCCACCTGATTTTGCCCACCCTGACGTTAGGGCTTCCACCAATGGCGCTCTTTACTCGGCTCGTCCGTTCAAGCATGTTAGAGGTTATAAACGAAGAATACATAAGAACCGCCCGCAGCAAGGGCCTAAGCGAAAAGACTGTAATTTACCGTCATGCATTACGGAACGCCCTCATCCCCGTAGTAACGCTCCTTGCTTTGCGTCTTCCATGGCTTGTTGGAGGCGCTGTGATCACTGAGACGGTATTTTCTTGGCCGGGGATGGGGAGACTCTTAGTCGATGCGGTGACCCAGCGTGACTATCCCGTAGTGCAAGGCGTTGTTCTGATCCTGGCAGTGTTGGTTTTGCTTTCCAATCTGGCTGCAGATGTGATGTACGCATATCTAGACCCTCGCATTAGATTGGACTAAGGGGGTAACTGACAGTGTTTGAGTCCAGGGGGTTAAGGCGGTTCCTGCGCAACCGGCTGGCCGTAGTTGGCGTCCTGATGGTGTTTCTAGTGGTCCTAATCGCCATCTTCGCGCCGTGGATCGCCCCGTTTGATCCCCTGAAGCAGAACTACGACGAGCTCTTGCAATGCCCGTCTAGACAACACCTCATGGGGACAGATGCACTTGGCAGAGACTTTTTCAGCCGCGTTATTTACGGTAGCCGGTATGCTTTGATGATCGGTGTAGCGGTTGTGCTCCTCGAACTTGCTATAGGGGCTTCTCTGGGTTTCATAGCTGGATACTTCGGTGGCATCTGGGGCTCAGTCATTATGCGGCTGGTCGATATGGTTCTGTCCATACCGACGTTGGTTTTGGCAATGGCCATTGCAGGAGCGTTCGGTGGGGGCCTATGG
>QMVG01000051.1 GCA_003660975.1 Microcaldota archaeon | reverse complement strand
TCCCTGAGCAACAAAAGATTGTGGAGATCTTGATGACCGTTGACCAAAAGCTTGAACTCCTACAACAGAAGAAAGAGCGACTCCAGAAGATCAAGAGGGGGCTTATGAGCGATCTTTTGACAGGGAAGAGACGGGTGAAAATCCACCATGCCGAAGTTTGACGAGAAATCTTTGGTCGAAGACTTCTTGATTGACGAGCTCCAAAAGCAGGGTTGGAAGTTCGTCCCGGCAAAGGCTTTAGAACGGGAGGAGTTGGAAGAGCCGCTTTTGATCCCCGATTTGGCAAATGCTATCCGCAGGATCAACCGCGATGTGGAGATAACGGACGAAGAGATCCAAAGGGTTATCACCATGTTGAAACTAACGAGTACCGGGTTGGAAGGGAACCGGAGGATCCTGCAGTTCCTCAAGATCGGCGTGCCCATCAAACTGGAGAAAAGTAAGACGGTGGCACGAATTAGGTTGATAGATTGTGATGTTTTAGAAAACAACGAGTTTATCGTCACCAGACAAGCTGTTTACTATGGTAAAGAGCCCATACGAACCGACATCATGCTCTACGTTAACGGCATTCCTTTAGTGGACATTGAATGTAAGAACCCCGCGAGCTTGGGACAGACATGGAAGGACGCATATAGACAAATAGTTAAGGATTACATAAACCTGGCTCCAGAGCTTTATAAGTATGTTCAATTCGGTGTAGCAGCGGGTGAGATAGCCCGATATTTCCCCATTGTCCCGGGCAAAGAAGAGGTCCACACTTATGAGTGGAAGGAAGAGAGCGGCGGCAAGGGGTCCCCGGTTCGCGATCCCCTTTTGGATGTAACCTACATGTTGGCGCCCGAAAAATTCCTTGATATCCTCCGCAACTTCCTCTTTTTCCGTGAGGAACGGGGCGAGAAGACAAAGGTTATCGCCCGATACATGCAGTATCGGGCCGCCAACCGGATCGTGGATCGGGTGCTGAAAGCTCTAAAAGGCGAAGGGGATAAAAAGAACGGCTTGATTTGGCATTGGCAGGGATCGGGGAAGACTCTCACCATGATCTTCGCAGCACAGAAGCTTTTCCACCTCATGGGCAACCCTTCCATCTTTTTCATCGTTGATAGGATCGAGCTCGAAGAACAACTTCTGACTGAATTTAATGCTTTGGATCTAGTGATCAAGCCTGAGTTAATTGACAGTATCGACACACTCCGGAAAATTCTGCGCCATGATGGTTACCGGGGAAAGCGAGGGATTTTCCTCACGCTTATTCATAAATTCCGACCCTCAGAATTGGAGGATTTATATCGAGAGCTAGAAGCAAGATCCGAACGACAGGAAACGGTCCAAACCAGGGAGGACATCGTTTTGTTCGTCGATGAAGGGCACCGTACCCAGTACGGCGTGTTGGCAGCTCAGATGAGGGCCATCTTCAAGAATTCCTGTGCCTTTGCCTTCACCGGGACTCCGATTGCTATCAAAGGCAGGGATACTTTTAGGGAATTTAGTTACCCGCCGGAGGAGCTATATCTCGACAAGTACTTTGTTACCGATTCTCTTCGAGATGGTTATACAGTCAAGATTGTGTATCAACCCCGGCTGGAGCGCGATGTACAACTTAAACGGGAGCTGTTAGAAGCTTTCCTTGAGGCAGAGCTTGAGGAGATCCCAGAGGATACACGAAGAGCTGTCGAAGGGGAACTGGCCAAACGTCTGGATGCCACAAAGCTCTTTTTGGAGAACCCTCGTAGGATCCGCAAGGTGGCCGAAGACATAGCGGGACACTTCCTCGAAAACATCGATGGTCGGTTCAAAGGGATGGTGGTAGCTGTAAGCCGTAAGGCCTGTGTGCGTTTTAAGCGAGCCTTGGACGAATACCTCCCCCCAAGTTACAGCGAAGTGGTCATGACGTTTTTGCATCGAGATAAGCCTGAGATCGAAGGGTACCGCAAGGAATTAATGAAACGATTTCCAAAGTTGGACCTTGATAGGATTCGGGACGAGATCATCGCCAAGTTTAAGGAGACGGAGGAACCGAAGATCCTGATCGTCACGGATATGCTTTTGACGGGCTTTGACGCGCCGATCCTTCAAACGATGTACCTGGTCAAACCATTGAAGGGACACAGACTTCTACAGGCCATTGCTCGGGTAAATCGTCCGTACCGCGATGTGAAGGAAGCAGGACTGATCTTGGACTATGTAGGAATCCTGAAACACCTGAAAAAAGCTTTAGAGATGTACGATGAACACGACATCCGTAACGTCCTAAGGGATTATAGCTCTCTGAAAGAGGAGTTCGTGCTGTTAATCCGGGAGCTGTTGGCGATTTTCGAGGGAATCCCCTTTAATTATGACCGCCGCACCTTACTGCAGGCCTTTGAGAGGATCACCCAAAACGAGGATCGGGAGACTGAATTCCGCGAGCGCTACTGGAGCCTGCGGAAGGTCTTCGAGCTATTAGGTCCAGACGAGGTCAAGTTGGAATATTTCGAACGATTTAAGTGGCTTTCAGCAATTTACGCCTATTATTTGAAGCAAGCACTCAGGCGGGAAGAACCGGCAGAGATATCACGCTATTTCGAGAAGACCCTGAGATATATCCATCACTCTACAGAAGTAGAAAAAATCCAACAGGAGCTCCCTGTAGTGGAGTTCGATCAAGATTACTTAAAGAAGCTAGAAACGCAACTAGAGACTCTGGAGGAAAAGGCAGCTAACATAGTGTTTACCTTGAACCGGATGGTGCTGGTAGAACGCAACCAAACTCCCGTCTATATGTCGCTGCTGGATCGGGTAGAGAAGCTTGTCAAAGCATGGCGAGAGAAAACCAAGGATTATGAACGACTGTACCGAGAAGGGGTAGAGATCCTTCACGAAATTCAGAGATTGGGTAACCGACAGAAAGAGCTTGGTTTTTCTGACATGGAATACGCCGTTCTACTTGTTCTGGAAGAAAAGCTCGGCCCACGAGATGAACTTGTAGCGAGAGTGAGGAAGCTTTCGAATAAAATCCGTCCCCTTCTGCTGCCTGGCTGGGTTGCTCAAAGTTCCCTTCACAAGAAGGTGGAACAAGAGGTACGTTCTTTCGTCAGAAAATTAAAGACAGATTATGGGATACGTTTGGATGAAATGAATCGTCTTTACGATCTCCTCATGGAGCGGATAGAAAACTTTAGCTTGGGAGGCCCCGAACCCTGATGGCCAAAAGCGAATCGCCACAAGTCTTTGAGGGCGTGCCATACCGCGTGGTGCGCCGGAAAATCCGGTACCCACGCCTGGAATTCCGGACCGGCATCCTTACACTTGTCCTTCCAGAGCACACGAATGCTGAAGAAATTCTCACAAGGCACAAGAACTGGATCCTAACCAAGTATCAGACGATAAGTGAAGCCCTCCAGCGGCCTCAAAGCTTGCCAGTTGCAAATAGAAGCGAAGCAGAATTTAAAAAGCTGTTAGATGAGTTCGTGAAAGAAGCGGAGAATACGTACGCAGTGCATATCAATCGGATCTTTATTCGGAGGATGCGGACAAAATGGGCCAGCTGCAGTTCCAACGGAAATATAACTGTGAACCGCTTAGCACAATGGCTTCCCGCTGATTTATTGCGATACTTGATATTTCACGAGGCTGCTCATCGCCTAGAGCGACGACACAATGACTCTTTTTGGAGATTAATCTCCATGGAATTCCCTGAACATAAGGAACATGAGCGCTCTCTTTTTGCATATTGGTTCTTGCTTTGTAAAGAACTTGTAGGCAATGAGCTAGCTTCCCTTAAGGAAGCAGAGGGCCATGGACAAGGCCAAGACCATGCTTTGGACCCGTAGATTCATAGCGAGGCCGCGGCTATAGCCGGAGTTGGATCTCGCTTTTGACCCCTAAGCCTGGCATGGGCATCGGCTCAGCGGGCCTTGGCCCGCCCGAATTGCCGTCGCCAGTTGCCCCTTAGGCTACGGATGGGGGTTCCAGAACCCGCTCCCCCGAGGTGAAGAGATTTCGCACACCCGTGGCATACATGACAAATCATGTCAACCGTGTCAAGGTTGTCACCCAGTACAGCGCGACGCTTCGCCTGCCAGGGGGAAGACCGGGACGGCCTCGCGGCGCAAATTCCTAAGGAGGGGGCTCTCCCGCTTTCTCCACCAGGTCTCGGAAAGCGGGAGGATCGATATGGTTACGCCGTAGTGTAGGCTCAATCGGGATGCCACCTGCCCCATACGGTCAATCTCCCGGCTCACCTCAACCGGACCGCGGAGGATTAC
>QMVG01000050.1 GCA_003660975.1 Microcaldota archaeon | reverse complement strand
GGGTTTAGGACAGCGTGCTTAACCCTTTCGCTAGTCAACACCGGCCCAGGAGCAAAGAGATACTTGAACTTCAGGCTCTCGGGACTCACTCGCAATCACCCTCCTTTGCAGACTGCCAATTCAAGGCCATTGAAACAGCTTTTTTCCACTTGCGGAACCGCTGCTCCCTTTCCTCTACTGAAAGTCGCGGTTGGAAGACTGCATGTATATCCAGCTCGTGAGCCTGTAGTTTCTTCTCACTCTGTGGTCCTTCCAATGTGGTCCATGCGAGTTTGGCAACTCCCAGTGCAGTGGCTTCGCGGACACGGGAGACAATTATTGGACGTCCAAGCATGTCGGCAATTATTTGCATCCAAAGTGGATTTGCTGTAACTCCGCCGTCTACTTTAAGTCCTGTGATCGGGTGGAATTGATCCATCAGGTCGACAATTTCTCTGAGTCTAAACGCTACCCCTTCCATTGCAGCCCGTGCGATGTGTGCCTTACCGCTCTTGGAGCTTAGCCCCAATATGACGCCTCGAACCAGAGGGTTCCAATGTGGAGCAGCCAATCCACTGAGCGCGGGCACGAAATACACTCCCTCAGTTGAGCCAATTTGTCTACTAATTGTCTCTATTTCCTCCGGATTTTCAATCAAGCCAACATTGTTGCAGAACCACTGAGCAAGAGCACCCGCAAAGAAAATTCCTCCCTCCAGGTAGTAAGAGGGGGATCCTTCTGAGATGGACCATCCAAGTGAGGTGAGTAATCCCCTAACACGCAGCTGCGGCTGATTGCCAATGTTCATGAGCACAAAAGCTCCCGTTCCCAGCGTGCATTTTGTATCTCCTGAACTAGTGCAGTTATGTCCGAGAAGAGCCGCCGGCTGATCACAGACCAGAGCTGCGATCGGCGCTTCTATTCCTAGAAATCTATTGGGATCGGTTGTCCCCACAAGCTGAGCAGAAGCTACAGGCTTGGGTAAGAACTCCAGTGGAACCGAGAAGATCCTGCATAGTTCATGATCCCAGGCGAGACGAGTAATGTCAAATAGCATGGTTCGAGACGCGGTTGAGTGGTCAGTAACGAATACCTTCCCTCCGCTTATTCGCGCGAGAAGCCAAGCATCCAATGTACCAAGTCTGAGGGTTCCTTTCCGCAACGCGGTTCTAACGGCCACAACGTTACGACACAACCAACCAAGCTTACTTGCAGAAAAGTATGGATGGATGAAAAGCCCAGTCCGTTCGCGAATCAATCGTGCAAGGTTATGATCAGATGCCAATCTTTGACATTCTGCAACCGTTCGAAGATCCTGCCAGATGATAGCGGGATAGAGAGGGGCCTGGTCTTCTGCCCTCCATGCCAAAACGCTTTCCCCTTGGTTTGCTAGTCCAACTGCCGCGATACGGTTAGCCGGGACTCGAGCTTCAGTTAAGGCCTGCTCAGTGCTTGCAAGTACGCTTCTCCATATACCTTCTGGATCCTCTTCTACATATCCATCTCGAGGCATTTCACGTTCTACAGGGCAGTACCCCGTAGATAGGAGCTCCAATCTGTCGTTCCATAAGCAAGCTTTAGTTCTACTTGTGCCTTGATCAATTACTAAGAGAATCTTTTCTTGATTCATGTCCTAATCACCAACAAAAATTGGATTTGTCCACGCGAATTTCCCACTTTTAGTTCGGCACTGTATTCTCACGAATCTAACGGTTTGAGGAATCCGAGCTTCTACTTTCCCAGACGCTGCAGAGATTCGAAACTCTCTCTTTTCCCTGTTATCCAGAACAATGGAAATCGTCGCCTCTGAATCTGCGGAGACGACTACGTGACCTTTACCCACCCTGATGTCATGGAATTCGGCTCCGTTACTTGCATAGAACCATCCCAAGCGGAGTGCTTCAAGAATTGAAGTTACGTTTATCTCGTCTGTCTTTAGATATATCCATCCTCCACCAAGATCTGGAAGATCGCCGTGCGAATCATCGGTTGCTACCCCCCAAAGTCTGTAGCCCTCAATTAGGGCACGTTCCCAATACTCTACGGAAAACCCCGTACGGTTCTCCAATTCAGCACAATGCGTATAGATTTCAAACGCTCCGCAATTAGAGAAAGCGGAGACCAATTTGGGATCTAGATTAGACCAGCGAGGATGGGCTAGGATTGTAAAAGCACCTACTTGTCTAGCCTTTTCAAGCAGATGTTGGAGCGAGTTCAAAGTTCTGGCACGTGACTGAGCTAACTGCAAAAGATGCTTCACCATTGCAGTTGTTCCTAGTATAAGGACATCTACCTCATGACCATCACCTAGCTTCCAGGTAGTTTCCACTCCGGGCAGAAGAAGCTTGTCAGGTGGAGTATTCGGGATTTCCTCTTCGAAGAGGTGTTCATGTTCAGTAAGTGCTAGAACACAATAGTCGTGCATCCAGTACCAAGCGGCCACATCGACTGGTGACATGTGCCCGTCTGACCTCGTGGTATGGGCATGAAGGTTTACACGAAGCCAGCGTCCGGGCACTTCGAATGGGTTCCCTCTTGAGTCAATCATTGGATATCACCCCTATACTGCTTCAACCAGTTGTACGTTTGAATCAAGACACCTGGAGGATTAGTGTTTTGATCGATCTCTAACACCCAATAGGTTTCGCCATTGTCCCACTCAACTAGAAAGTCCATGTATCTATCCCAGGGGATAAGTCCATACTCTGGGGCCAGGTGGTCATCATTGATTCCTCTGTTATCAGAGATATGAACCGAAATGAGCTGCTTTCTAAAATCGTTAAGCCAGTTCAACTGTAAGCCTTGAATGAAGGCATGTCCCGTATCAAGACAAAACCGACACCCTAGAGGCCTTACCTTGTCTAAAAATATGGTGAACCTCCTTGCGTCGCTTAAGAATTCCCCTGGTGGAGGGTTTTCTAGAGCCACGGAAAGTCCCAGCCTACCAGCGTACTCTACGAGGTGCTGTATGCTTCTAAGAGCCTCTCTTTCATGGGCCTCTTCCCGCTTCGGGTCGAACAGATTCGTTCCGGGATGCAAGACGAGGAACTTCCCCCCTAAAGCGGCAAGCCAGTCCAGAACATGCTCGAAGGAATGCAAAGCTTCCTTTCGGCGTCGTTCGTTCAGGGAGGCGATATTCAGGTGGGGAAGGTAGGGAGCATGTGCAGAACATATTTCGAGCTCTAGTTCGTGCAGAATCCGAGGGAGTTTCTCATGGAACACTGAGGAGTCTAGCCTAACATGGGGCGGTGTGGCAAAGATTTCAACATGTCGAAAACCAGAAGCTCGAATCTCGGCCAGTTCCTCCTGAGAAAGTACTTTATCGCGCCAATAATGAGTTGATACAGCCAAGATGCTCATCCTCCTGCCTCCAGTGTTTTTGTTTTGGAATCGGGCACAATTCTGGTGCCCTTTTCTTGCGACAAAGCGTTGGGGGGCTGAAAGAATACTTCGAGATCATCTGTCATAATCCCAGCCACACCCAGATCGATAAGCTCCTGTAAGCTCTTAGAATCGTTAACGATCCAGGTCCAAACTGGTAGCCCTGCACGCGTGGCTTGATCTATGAGTTTTGGTGTTACAAAATGGTGTTCGATCATCAGCACATTTGACATTGCCTGGAGAGTTCGTTCCACGTACTCATCCTCCGCTAAGGGCTCCTCGAAATCAGCGGCGGTCGGAAGTCCCCCAAGACTCTTTTTCAGCTCACGCAAAGCATCATGAAAAACAGAACTAACTATTACTCGTGAGACCCAGCCTTTTTTGCAGAGAAGGGAGTGGAGGGCATCCACATCATTAGGGTCCTTGAGATCTATGCAAGCAATTACGCCCTCTTTATCGTACCATTTTATCAGGCAAGCTAAAGCCTCTTCTAGTGTTGGCACGCGTTCATTTGCAAAAGCTTCATCGAACCATGCCCCCGCACTCAGTACCTTCAATTCGGACAAGCAAATCTCCCGAACCAGTCCAGAACCATCCGTTGTCCGGTCTAAAGTCTCGTCATGAAGAACAACCAGGTGGGAGTCCTTGGTTCTCTGGATATCCATTTCGATCAGGTCTGCTCCCTTTTCGACCGCTTCGAAGAAGGCTGACAGAGTGTTTTCTGGACGCTGAGTGGGTGCACCCTTGTGCGCAATACGCAGCACTCTCAAGGTCTTAAAATGGTTCATCATGTCTATCACCGTTTTATAATACTGACATCGAAGATTCTCGATAAGATCCCGATCAATAAAGCTGTCCCGATAAGAACAACAGCGACTGCGTTGACTGTAGGATCTAGCCCAAATCGTAACATGGAATAGATTTGTACTGGAAGAGTTCTTTTTGATCCTACAAGCAAAACACTGGTATTGAAATTGTCGAAGGACATGAGAAAAGAGATTGCAGCTGCTGAGAGGAGTGCAGGCCGCAAATGCG
>QMVG01000049.1 GCA_003660975.1 Microcaldota archaeon | reverse complement strand
TTTCTCCCTCGCAAGGTAATATCTCTTTTAAAATATTTAACAATTTCTTTGCAGCTTCACTTAACTTGCTTTCATCAATTTCAATTCTAATCTTACCACTATCTTTTTCTACCTTGATCTTGACATTCTGAGATATCTCTTTAGCTGCTTCCTTAAAATTCTCCATCCTCCATATTTCTTCAATACCTGGCTGTTTAATAAAATTATCAAAATTTTCACTTCTAATAAAATCTGCGCTTACTCCTGACTCTATTAATTCTTTCTTAAACTTCTCCACATCTATTCCCGCATTTTCTAAATCCTCTCTTTTTTCTTTTATTGCTCGGCTTACACCTTCTTCATAAGCTTTTTCTATCTCTTCAGGAATCTCAACCTTTCCTTTTCTTATGTTTATCCTCTCACCACTTAATACAACTGCCTCCCATTTACTTATCCTTCCTTTTCTTAACTTCTCTACCACTGCATCTTTCCAGAACTCAGGACTAATCTCTCCTTTCAAAGTCCTTCTTTCAGCTTCATCAATTACATTCTCATATTCTAAAATAAATTCCTTTCCATTAAGAGAAACTTTACCATCGTGAATAAAAGCATTTTTAAGTTGCTCATTTGACAATTTCTCTGGCAATACTTCTTCACCTATTTCTCTATTTACTTCACCTTTCTCAATTGCTTCTGCTAAATCCTCAGCGGTCTTATAACTGCTTCTAATCTCATATTTTCCAATCTCTCTTCCTAGACTCTCTCTGTTTACCCCAATCTCAACTTCACCCTTTCCATTGTATCCTACTCCTAACAATACTTCCTCTCCCTTATAGTCATAAGAAGCAATGTATCTGGCGGCTTCTTCATTATTATTTTTCACTTCATAAATACGGACTGAATTGGTGTCTATATCGGAAGGAAGAAGATTTGAAGATTGGAGGAAGGAACCAGCATCTATCTTTTTAACAAATACTATCTGGGGTGGTGCTCTCTGAGAATTATCTAATTTTTTGCCATTCCTCTCATTTTGAGAATTTACATTTTCTACTCTACCTCCATTTTGTAAAATAACCTCCCTACTGTTGTCAGCAACTACTGCTTCATTTTCTCTATTTTGAGAAGAAGTTCTTTCTCCTCCATTTTGATTATCCCTATTTTCTAAAGGAATTTTATCTGTGGCAAGTATAATTGAATAAGACTTTTCTGAAGGAACAACTCCTATAACCTCAGCAATAGTTTCTTCTCTTCCTGGATTTAAAGATGTAGCTTTAACCACCCATCCTTTATCAGAATCAAAAACTACTCTTGGATTTTTGTGGGTTGCTTCAAAAATATTTTCTTCTCGTAACGCCTGCTTTATCAAAATTCTTGTAGGATCCATTGCTTCTCCAAAAGGATGAGGAGCAGGAATAAAGAATAAACTGATAAAGCCTGCTTCTCTCCCTAATTCCTTAGCTGTAGCAGGACTGACTCCCAATGTTTTAAGAATCTCTTCAGAAACTTTACCTGTAACCTGAATTGCTCCTGTAACAAAGAAAGCATTATCTATTCCCCTTATTCCTCTTCTTCCTATCTCCTTAGCTAATGCTTTGACTCCCTCTCTTCCCCATATTTCCTTTAATCCTTTTCTTCCCATATCTCTTATTAAATTTTCTTCTGCCAACTCAGCTATTGCCTGAAAATCTCTTTTTATTAATCCCCGATAGGCAGTGCGAAAGATATTACTTACACTATGAGAAGAAAATAATGCCCTTGAAACAGTTCCCTCCGCAGTTGCCTCTAAAGGAACCTGAAACGCTCCTAAAAGAGAAGGTAAATACACACCCATTTTAGCAAAACTTGCTGTCTCTAAAAGCATTCCCTCTATATAATTTAATCCTAATTCTTTCCCTGTCCATTTTGCCTCGGGCAATTCTAATCTTCTATTTTTTAAATTTATCCCTAAATCCCACAACCATTGAACACCAGTTCCGGCGATAGTAAAGGCTGGGCCAATTGCTGTAAAACCTGCTACTTTTTTGAAAGTAGGAGCAATTAAATCTGCACCAGAAATCGCTCCCTTCTGAAAATTCTCTATCATTTTCCATTTACCTTCAGGAGTTTTTATCCACCAACCGCCTTTAGCTCCTCTTATTAAATTCTCTGCTGCTTTATTACCCCAAATTTTTCCTTTCTCAGCTATCCACCGAGGAAGGCTTTTCCTTATTATTTCTCCTTCCTCTACTGTTCTTATTCCTAAACGGGAAGGATTACTTTCTAACTTTGCTATTTTTGGATTGAATCTTCCTCCGTTTATTACTCTTTCTGCTGCTTCAGGATAAGCTTTAGAAATTCCCAATCCTAATCCTTTAAGCGTTCCGTAAGTAATAACTCCTACTACTCCTCCTACTCTTGCTGAGTTCATTGTCTCTTTTAAAGAAAGAGACTCTCCCTTCTCAATTAAAGAAATTGCATTATCAGCTAAAGGATAAGTGGTTGTTCCTACAACATAAGAACGGGTAATTGCTGGTAAACTCCGCCAGGTATTTGCCCCTTTTGTTCCTATATTTAAAACTACATTTTTAATGACACTTCTGCTTGCTTCTCTTGCTCCTGTCTCTGCTAATCCTTCTAAAGCTACTCTTGCTCCTGTTCTTGCTGCTGATTCTGCTGCTATATCTACACCTGCTGCCCCTGCTCTTGCAGCAGCTGCTTCCGGAGTTCCACTACCCAGAGTAGCTACAGTCACCACAATTAAAGTGCCATCGCATACTGCATCTCCTATAGTATAAGCTTCAGGGAAATACATATATTTTCCTTCTTCTCTTACTTCAAGTAATTTATTGACTGTATCTTTATCTAAACTTTCTAAAGTTGTACCTTTCTCTAAAACATAAAGCTTATCCTCGTCTAAACTTATTCCCTCTGCCTTATTTTTTCCATAAGCATAATTTTTCCATGCTTCTCCTCTTAAATAATAATCCACAGGATTAGGAGTTAAAAAATGAAATAATTTTTCTTCAGGCGATAAATCTGAACGCAATGTCATCATTTTACCGGGAGTAACAGGAAGAAGAGGATTCGCCTCCACCAATACCTTTCCAATAGGAAAATAATCATCTACATAAGGAATATCATAAACCCCATACCTTGCTCTAACCTTAGTATCCTCCTCAGAGATAGGTGCTTTACTATCTTTTTTCCGGATACTATATATAACTCCTCCATCAGTATTTATTGCGGTTAAAGAAGGTAACCCAGGGTCTGTATCGAGAGCAAAAATCATATGATTCCAACCTTCTCCTATCTTCTCTATTATTCCTCCCAACCATCCTTTCTCTTCAGAGAAACCTGTGCTTATAAATTGAATATTATCCGGTCCTTTTCTATCTTCCGTATTAAATTCTAAAATTCCTACAGGGGTATAATAACCACTTGAGAAATATCCGGGATGGGGAGCAAATTCTATATCAACAACCCCAGGGAGAGAATCTATATCATCTATCATATTAATATTATCCGGAGGAACAGTAAATGTTCCCGGATACATCCCATGAGGATACATCCCATAAATAGTGCCTGTTGCCTTATAATTGTGAATCTCCAATTTTCCATCCTCTCTTACAACAATTCGAGTAAAATAGTCGCCTGAGTTCCTTATTATTTTAATTCCATCTTCTTCTTTTTCAATGTGCGCGCCTGATGGAAGATACGACGGGGAAGGAAGTTGACAATAAGAAACAACCACTCCTTCCTTTACTACGAAAAGAATAATAGGTTTTTCTCCTTCTTTTAATATATAAGCATTATCTTTAATTTTCTCTGCAGTATAAACTTTACCTTCTTCTACTCCTATAATTCCTACAGTATTCCGGGGATGCATATAAGAAATCTCTTTAACTTGACCTCCTCCAAAATCAACTTTAATTTTTTGTGTATCAAAATATTTGCTTATTGCTTGATTATTAGCATCCAGTGCATCAAAATAATTTTCTAACGCCTCTTCAGCCTCAGGAGAAACTTTATATACCAGACTCACCTTACCATTAGAATCTTCCTTCTCCTCAAAATATTTGTTTATAAATTCTACATACTCTTCATACAACTCTTTATATTCTTTAAATACATCATCCGCCTTCTTCTGATCCACTCCTGGTTTATAAAGAAGGGCGACGCCTTCTTCTCCTGAGGTCTGAATAAAATATTTATCTAATTCTACTTCTTTTGCTCTAAGCTTTCTCTCCAACTCTTCTTTCTGCTCCACAGTTGCTTCATAACCATTAGGAATAAAAGTGATCTTACCATTCTCTTCTTCAAAATGCCAGTATTTTAATGCCTCGTTTCGATAGAAAGTTACATTAATCTTAGCATTATCCATCTCTTGCTTAACTTTATTAAACGGGGGAGTAATCTTAACTTTCAAAGTATTAGTACGACCTTCAGCCTTCCCCTCTCCCCATTTCCAAGCTGCTATTGGAGTGCCAATTAGCGCAGCAACAGTAACAACTAAAGCCGCTGCC
>QMVG01000048.1 GCA_003660975.1 Microcaldota archaeon | reverse complement strand
TCTGATTCAAAACATTATTAATATATAAACTACAATTCTGTAAGTTGTTATTCTCAGTGACATTGAAGTATAATATCTGACTAGAGGAACTACTCCAAGAGTTATTTGTTGGGCTTAATAGAGAAACTACTGGGGGCTCGTCAGTAATATTAAACCACCATGTCTGAGATGTATTACTATTGCCCGCTAAATCTACACAAGTAACATTCCAATAATGTACTCCTTGACTAAAACCAGTAATGATTTCAGAGTGGATAGTATTATTAAACAATATCAATCCAGACTTGTTTACAGATCCATCAATAGTTATGCTACAAGTAGCATTTGGAGAGAGATTGTCAATATATGAGAAATTAAATGTTACGGTATTCTTATCTATTATAGCTGCATTGAGAGGTGAGTATAGATTAACAACGGGATTTGATAAATCAATCCAGAAGTACCATGTATCACTACTACCAGTGATACCAGCAGGAGTGGTACAGTTGACACTCCAAGAATGCTTGCCAGGGGTTAAACCATTAACAGTGAAGCTGTTCTGGGCATTATTAGTAATGCTTGTATCAGTCTGATTAACAACTCCATCAATAATTAGAGTACAATTACTAATACCTGAATCACTACTAGGAGTATAATACAATGTTAATGTTTGAGAATTATGCCATGAATTGTTTGATGGGTTATTCAAAGTAACATTTGGAGCTGCATAACTGGTAACAATTACTTGTTCAGTGTCAGAATAATCACTTGAATATGTGGCTTCTGCATAACACCTAATATTATAACTACCAGGGTTATTGGCAATGATTGTATAATTAGCATATCCACTAGTATTAGTAATTGTTCCAACACTTATTGGATTACTTGTACCTGTCTTAAGGATTAATCCACCAGTACTACCAATATTTGTCCAAGTAGTAGTAGAGGAATTATACTGCAAGTAGACCTTTACGTTTAGACAACTACCAGGAGTACAATTATATATACATGAAACATTTAATTCATCACTAACATTTAGATAGGTAGTAGTGTTAGGCTTTACTAGCTCAGTCTTGATAAAGCTTAAAGTATACATATCACTAAGTTCAAAGTAAGAATTGAGAGTAGAATCATCCCAATAGTGAGTATATGTTCCAGCTTGGTCTTGACTAGCAATATTTACAATGAGTTTAAACCTATCATTCTGGCCAAGTCTAATGGGAGACGAGCCAATATTACATTTATTACTGAACTGTGCCTTAGTATCAGCAGGAGTGATTCTCGTTCCACCTGTATAATCATCTCCACTCATACATATTAAATAATCACCAGAAGCATTATTTCTATACAATTTCCAAGTAATGTAACCAACATTTGTAGTTCCTTCAAATACACCTACAAACGTAACATTCTGATTTGCAGGGATATATACTCCATTTCCACCAAGATAAGGAGAATAACCTATTATAAATGTTCTAACATTATTAGTGGGAACATTCATCTGTACATAGTCTTCATTACCATCAGGAGCATCAGGATAGTTTAACAAATCTATTATTTGTGTAGAACTATAAGCATTCCCACCAGCTAGTGTTTCATACCAACGCTTCTCCCAAACAGTCGGAGTATAATCAACAGTCAAGAAGTAATGCCCGGAACTAGCAGTATTGTTAGCAACATCTTTACAAGTAATCCACCATTCGTAATAACCATTATCAAGATTATAAAGGAATTGCTGAGTAATATCTTTATCAATAGATGTATCGGTCAGCACATTTGAGTCATTAATCCATAGACTACAACTAGTCACATTATTAGCATCACTAACATTATATTCAAATGTTACAAGACTAGAAATATTCCATTCAGAATTATTTTGTGGTGACTCAAGATTGACAACAGGAGCAATAGTATCAATATTTATAGTCCATTCCTGGCTTACACCACTCTGACCAATGGTGTCAAAACATTTCACGCTCCAGTTATAACTACCATCACTAAAACTCACAGAGAAATTATTCACACCAGGATTAACCAACTCACTAGCAAGCTTTGTCTGATTCAAAACATTATTAATATATAAACTACAATTCTGTAATGCATTCACAGCTGAGACATTAAAGTATAATATCTGCGAAGAAGAGTTTCTCCAAGCGTTGTCAGGAGGACTTATCAAGGTTACAAGTGGAGCTGTAGTGATCTCAAAGATATATGAATCATTTATTGGATATCCATATTCATCAATAATCACTGATCCATTCTCATATACCAAGGCTGCATAGGCCATGTAGTAGCCAGTAGAGTATGAATCAGTATTCCATGGATTAGAATTCCATAGAGATGCAATATTTAATACTTCAAATGGATCAAGAGTCACTGTATTATTATAGATAGTATCAACTAATTGCCATGCCCCACTATTATTTGTTAATACCTGCATTAACAATCTTCCACTAAGAGTGATTGGGCCATAATTCTCAAGTCTTGAAGGAGTATTCACCTCTGCTTCTACATAGCTATAATTGATCACATCAGAACCATCAAGATTTATTCCCTGTATGAAGACCTTTCTATTAGAAGCAAGTCTCCAAGCATCAACTATTCCCATGCCATCCTTATCCCTAACCCTTATACTACAATTATATGGGAAGGAAGACACATTATATAATGCACAGGTATAATTGATATAGGCTGAGCCATTAAACACACCAATCCTTATATCTGGTGGATTATTACTCAATGCATTTGAACCGCTCTTAGAATAGGAATCAACACCAATCGTGATGAGTATATCATTAACATCCTCATAATCAACCCCTCCAAAAGAATAATTTATAGGGGATGAATTTTCCTCTGGGAATGGATCAGCATAAATGTTTACATCATCAACAATGAATAAGTCAATGTTATATGTACCCTCCATTAATCCCCTAAACCTTATCTGGAATCCATTAATCATATTATAGTTTTGACTAAGATTAATAACTATGTGTTGATAATCCCCTGGACTAGTTGAGTGAGCATCATTATCACCATTAATAGTTCTTACTCCAGTAGACCATGTTCCATCATATATATCTAGAAATCCACCATCATCTGATTCAAGGTCTTCCTGAGCCCAGTAATAATCAAGGATTACATTTGTCCTACCAGCAAGGTTTAGAGTAATAGTAGCAGTCATTTCCTCGTTAGCACCATCAGCAGAGTCACTATACATGTACATAGCCTTACTACCACTATGTGGAAGACTATCACTATCAATACTACTAATATCATCAGTTATTGTTCCAACAGTGTCATTATCTAGAACCCAGTTGTCTAATCCGTTTTCAAATCCATCACTATAAACTATTCCACTTGTTTGCTTCAAGGTTACAACTCCTGGCTCTTTATCACCGGAACGCCACTTAGTATAAGAGTCCAGCAATACATTCATATTTCCTTGATAGGCATCTTGACTGGTCTTAATAGCCATTATTCCTCTCTTCTCAACAATATAGAACTTGTTCAGACTACTAGTAGAGGATTCCCCATTTGTATCATTAGCCCATACAATGAAGGAATATGTTCCTAGTTCATCTGTATTTGAGAATTGATAATAATAAATATTATTACCCGCTGGAATCATTTGATATGAATAATACAGACCAGTAGGACTAGTAATATTTACTATTACTTTGTCAATACCATTAAGTGCTGAAACATTGGCAGATATGTTAACTATTCCAGATTTCAACTGGTATAGTGGAGATGCATTAGTCCACCAGATTATTGGTGCACTGCTCAATAATTCAAAAGTTGTAGCATTCCTACTACTCGTCCATCCCTGTTTTGAAGCTAGTGATACTGCACTATACACCCCATAAACTTGGCCACTTGAATCCCAAGCCCAAGTCCATACGCCCTGATTATTAGTAGTACCAGTATTACGATCAATAAAGATCTCTTCTTCACCAAGGCTTGCAGAAATATCTGAATACAAGATAGTTATATTCACTAGGTCTATATCTCCATCCTCTACAGATGAAGAAACCGTAGCCCTATACTTAATATTAAATCCATTAATCATGTTATAAGAGCTTAGATCAATGTATTCATCAATCCAGTAGCCCTCTTCTACATCTCCTTGAACACAATCAATACTTGTATGCCAACTACCATCATATATGTCTAAACAGATAGACTCTCCACTATCCCAATTAGTTTCTATGAACCATGAATAAGTTAATATTGCTTTTCCTGCCCCTCTTAAATCTAGAGGATTCGCTAGTTGTATGTAACTATTAGAGGTATACCCATCAACCTCTACACTCCAAGATCCATAATTCCTACTTCTCTGACTGCTTCTAAACCAATCGTTCTGACTATCCTGGATCCAGTTAGATGCAAAGTTACTTGTCTCAAAGTCATCGAAGAAGAGTTGTTTAGTAAAGTTTACACTATAGCTAGGTACAGGGGCAGCACTATTATTATAATATACGAAATATAAGAGTTTATTAGTAATACTAGAAG
>QMVG01000047.1 GCA_003660975.1 Microcaldota archaeon | reverse complement strand
CCACCAGCAACATAATTCTTTTAAAGGAAACCGACCTCAAAATTGACATTAAAGGGTGGTAGGTTGAGCCTTCATTCACAGATGAGGAGGGTTAAGACGATCTTTTCCGTTATAGCCTCCCAAAGCAGGCTGGAGATCCTTAAAATTTTGAATGCGAAAGGAAGCATGAGCTATTCCGAGCTCAAACAACAGACCGGTTTTAGGTCAAAAAAAGAATCCGGTAAATTTGCCTACCACCTCAGGAAACTCCTTAAACAGAACTTAATAGCACAGAATAAAGCCGAGAAGAAGTACATGCTCACTAGCTTAGGAAGGTTGGTGCTTACGGCCGCTAAACAGATTGAGGAACAGGCCCTTATCGAAAGTGGGAGGCTTTACGTAAGGACTTCGAGTCAGAAGATGGAAGAGTTCGACCCTTCGAAGATCACGCAATCCTTGGTCAAGGAGGCAGGCGTCCCGCTCGAGATAGCCCAGAGGGTGGCTAGTGAAGCCGAGTCGAGGATCTATAAATTTCAGACGTCGTTCCTTACCGCTTCCTTGATCAGGGAACTGGTAAATTCCATACTTATAGAGCAAGGGCATGAACAATATTGGAGGATGCTTACCAGAGTAGGGATGCCGGTTTATGACGTTTCTGAGATCTTGGAGAAGGCCGGTTCCAGCCAAAAGGCGCAAGAAGACGTGGTTTATTATACCGCCGGAAAGGTCTTCTCCGAATACCTGATACAGTCTCGTCTTCCTCCTGATGTGGCCGATGCCCATCTAAATGGGGAAATTCACATTCCGTGGACGTTTACTTGGGAACTCAAACCCGAGACCGTAGTAGTCGATTTCGAAGTTGTCAGAAACATGGATATCGGATTAAAGCTACCTTCTTTGCCAAGGGAAGATGTAAAGGACCTCTTCAAACTCATCTACGCCCTCTCAAGAGAAGTTTCGTCGGAGATCTACGTCAGAAATGCGTTTGAAAATATAAAAGATGACTTCTTAGGGGCATTAAAACAGCTCTCGTTAGCGCTTCCCAGCTATCTCAACTCACCGATGATCACGCTAGAGATCGAAGAACCTGACGGAGAAGTCTTGGAAGCTTTCGTAAAGTATTCGCTTGAAACCCCTATTCCTAAAGTCTCGTTAGCCCTCTCCAAGAATGGCGATTTAACCTCTAGAATCTTGGACGGGGGCAACCCGGTGGTTCTTAACGGCGACGGAGGTGCGACCTTAAATGGCATGTATTACGATGAGAAGAAGCCTTTGAATATACTTCTCCATGGAGTTTCCATAAATCTGCCTAGGATGGCTATGGAGTCACATAAGGACGAAGTGTATTTCAGAGCGAAGGTGGCCATGCTGCTGGATACGATAGTGAACGCTCTCAATTACAGGCTTAAATCTTTGACCATGCATATCAGAGGGGGGCTATTACCAAGCCTCAACTCCCTCCTAGAAAGGGAGCCGCCTGCTTATATGAGAATGAGTGTTAATATGACGGGGCTCGAGGAAGCCATCGGCCTCTTACAACCGACATCTAAAGAGAAGGTGATTTATAAGAAGAAGGTGATCGAAACCGTAAAAGAACATATAATAGAGAAGTTCGATGGTCCGGTCTTCGTATCCTTAATTTCCGACGATGGTGGAACGAGGCTCGCTCAATTAGATCTGGAAGGTAAAGGAAGGGGTAGGGTGAAGATAGCCCTAAAGGATGGTTATTCGCAGGGGTATAGGATCACCTTGAACACGACGAAGGAAATGATGAGCGAAATAGAAGAACTGGCTAAAGTGCTAGACGGGGGAATGAATATCGAAGTGAGAGCGGACATGGCCCACTTCTCCTCTACGATGGATAAAGTAAGGGCTATACCTCACTTCCGTTTAACGGCCAAGATGGGCGTCTGTACCCGCTGTGGATGGAATAACCCATTACATATAGAAAAATGTAGGCATTGTGGGGGGCCCGTCGTGGCTACGCGCTGATACAAGCGCTCCATCCACAAAAAGGACAGACAGCGCATCCTTCTTTGTAAATGAGCGATGTCCCGCAGGATGGGCACCTGTCTGGGGCCCCATTTTTCTCCTCGGTGCTCATCGTGGTCAGCCTGAACGAAAGGGTACTGTTGGTTTCAGAGGTCGTGGCTTTGAGCACCTGTGTCGGTAGGGATTTGTCCCTGTAGACCGTGACGTCTTTACATCCGAGTTTGTATGCCAACAAATAGACTTTTTTTACGTCCTCCGTAGTAGCCGAGGATGGCATGTTTATCGTCTTCGAGATCGAGCTGTCGACCCACTTCTGAAATGCGGCCAGGGCCTTTACATGATCTATCGGATCTATATCCAAGGCCGTAATGAAGATCCTCTTCAGTTGATCTGGAATGTAAGGGATCCTCTGTATGCTACCCCTGTTGTCGATCACGTCCTTTAAGAGGTCGTTGTCGTACAAGCCTTCCCTTCGCATCACCTTTTCGAAGACCGGGTCGACATATTGGAAGCTCCCTATGGTCACGCTCTTTTCATATACTAGCGCGAAAACGGGCTCTATGCCGCTACTGCAGCCCGCTATCATGGATATGCTTCCTGTAGGAGCTATCACGGTCGTATAGGCGTTCCTTATCCCCCTTTCTGCTATCTTCTTCGCTAAAGACTGCCAATCGAAATGCTGGTCTTCTAGATTGTAAAAGCCCGCAAACGGCATTTCTCCGTTCTTATATCTGCTCTTTTCGAACAATGGGAATGGCCCTCTTTTCTCCGCCAGATCTACAGAAGCTATTTTTGAATAGTAGTTAACGAACTCCATCAACCTCTCCATGAACTTCCTACCCTCTTCGCTGTTATATGGCATCTGTAGTTCAAACAGAAGGTCGGCTAGACCCATAATCCCCAATCCTATCTTCCTCGTTTTAAGCGTCATCTCCTCTATCTGTTTCAGTGGGTACTTGTTGATGTCGATTACGTTGTCCAAGAAACGTACCGCATCGATTACCGTTTCCTTAAGCCCATCCCAGTCCACCTCGACGTTTCCATCCTCTTTTTCCTTTACAAAGGCCCATACGTTTATGCTACCTAAATTGCATGATTCATTCGGATAGAGAAGAACCTCCCCGCATGGATTGGTGGAGACTATCGGGCCCATGGCTTCATACAACGGATTAAACTCATTTACCTTATCCTCAAATATCACACCAGGCTCCGCGCTTTCCCATGCCTGGTACGCAATCATGTCTATCAGTTGCTTGGGGTCGACGTAGGCTACAGGTTTATTCGTCCTCGGGTTAACTAAAGGATAGGGCTTGCCTTCTTCATGGTACTTCCAAAAGTCTCCGTGAACCAAAACTGATATGTTAAAGTTCTTGAGGGCTTTGTTCCCCTCTTTCGCCTTTATGAACTTCTGTATGTCGGGATGGTCGATGTTAAGGATGCCCATGTTCGCTCCTCTCCTTATACCCCCTTGTTTTATCACCTCGGTCATGGTATCGAACAACCTCATGAAACTTACAGGACCGGAGGCTATGCCGCTTGTGGTCCTGACGAAGTCCCCTTCTGGCCTAAGCTTAGAGAAATTGTAGCCTACACCTCCACCTGCCTTGAAGATCAGGGCTGCGTTCTTCAACGTATCCATGATGCTTTCAAGCGAGTCGTCTATATCCAAAACAAAACAGGCAGAGCCCATCCCTAAGTAATTGCCGAAGTTTGCTAGTGCTGGTGTATTCGGTAGAAACCTCTTAGATACCATGAGGTCGTAGAACATATCTATCTCCTTTTCATAATCATCGAACTCCCCGGCCAGTAATTTTTCGAAAAAGTCAGACCAAGAAAGTTTAACTTTACCTTCTCTATTCATTCGGTCGTAAAGCCGTTTAAGCGCTTCTAAATGAAATTCATTAAGTTTATACTTCCCTATGCTTACCTTGCCCGCGTATTCTTTTGGATCGAAGGCCTCCTCAGGAAAGGGCTCGCCCGCCTCCTTCCTGAACAGCCTTTCGTCGTAGAAGATCGACGGTATTCCCACATGAGTAGCCACCCTTATGAAAAGCTCCTTTGGAGATTCTACCAATCTACCTTTCTCGTCCTTTTTAAGATATCTGGAACGAAGCACCCGAAGGGCGTTGAGGTCGAAGGCTTTATCGACCTCGTCGATCTGTTCCTTCTCCAATATCTTCTTCTTCTCTTCCCTTATTTCCGTCCTTTTTTGCCTGTAGAGGATGTAGGCCTTAGCCGTCCTGGCCCTTCCGCTCTCTATCAGGACTTTCTCGACGATGTCCTGTATTTCCTCGACGGTAGGTATACGATCCTTGAACCTTTCCTCTAATTGTTGGATTACCCTGTCGGCAAGCTTCTCCGCAAGGCTTCTGTCCTTCCCTCCTACGGCCTTTTCCGCCTTCCATATAGCGGTAGCTATCTTCGATTTATCGAATGGTACTACCCTCCCATCCCTTTTCCTTACAAACTTAATCGTAAAGCTCATAATCCAAGCCTTCTTCTAATACCAGAGGCGAGCATATATATTTTTG
>QMVG01000046.1 GCA_003660975.1 Microcaldota archaeon | reverse complement strand
CCGTATAGAGGAAGAAGGTGGAAACCTGGCCGCCTAGGCCCACCTGAACGGCGGAAACCAGTATGATCGGGGCGAACCTGAGCAGGAAGTATACGCCGGCCTTAACCATCGTGGCGGCGTGGATCAAGGCGCTTACGCTGGTCGGGCCGGTCATCGCCGTTACGAGCCATTCATGAAAGGGGAATTGGGCGGACTTTCCAAAGGCGCCCAATGTAAACATGAATATGAAGGGCAAAAGCAGGCCTTCGGAGTTGAGCAGGGTGAGGACCTCTCCGAAGTTATGGTATAAGGCATGTATGCTCAGTATTTCAGGCATGTTATACTTCAGCCCTATAAACATAAGGAGCCCTATGCCCATGATGAACCCTAGATCGGCCAGGCCGGTAAATACGATGGCCCTTACGCCGCTATGGCTCGGAGTGAACCACATCGGCTTGCCCAGGGCCTTCCTTCCTATGTCGCCTACACACCTTTCGTCCTCATCGGTGTACCAGTGGCCTATCAAAGCATACGAAGCTAGCGTGGTGCCTTCCCAACCGATAAGCATCAAAAGTACGTTCTCGGCCAAGACTAAGAGCATCATAGAGCCCACGAAATAGTTGAAGAAGAACCAGTAACGGTGTATTCCCCTGTCTTTGTGTAGGTACTCTAAACTGTAAACGCCTATGAGGAAGGAGAGCCATGAGACGACTAGGGCCATAATCGCGCTAAGGCCGTCGATGAACAGGCCGGCTTTGAGTTCCATCCCGCCAAGCCTTATCCAGCTGTAAGAGGGCTCGGTTATTATCGCTCCTCTTGTGAATACCTCATGTACAAGCAACGTGGAAATTAAGGCCGGTACGAAAAGCGATGCCGCCGATACGATGCCGCCAGCCCTTTCGCTCTTTCTGGACAAAAATAGGGCGATGACCGCCCCTATCATGGGGGCCGCCCAGGCAAGGTGTATCGCAGGACCGAGCCAGCTAAAGGCCCCCATCTACCTCACCCCATCAGCGCTTCAAGGTCTTGGAACAACGGTGTAAGCAGGCCCGAAGGTATGAGGAAGGCCAACACCCCCGCAACGGCTATGATGACCATGGGCACTATCAGTAACGCGGTTCCTTCTTTGATTTCCATTTTCGCCTTTCCGAAGAACACCCTCTTCATCGTTATGAAGGAGTAGGCCGGTGTAAGCCCGACCGCTAGGAACGTCAACACCACCGCCGGTATGAAGAAGTTGGTCGTGCTTAGCCATCCTATCAACCCAGCCAGTATGAAGAACTTGCTGAACAACCCTATCGTCGGCGGCAGGCCTGAAAGGTGCATAAAGCCGAGCAGGGCAAGGCTTGAAGTATAGGGCATCTTTCCGGCAAACCCACCCATCTTCCTTAGATCCCTCAGCCCTTCTCCTTCCGTGATTATCACACCGGCGGACATGAAGAGGAGCGCCTTTCCTATGGCATGGGTGTAGTAGTGTAGTAACGCGCCTATGAAGCCGAGCGGCGTCATCGATGCAAGGCCCAACAGTATGTAGCCCATCTGGGAGACGCTGGAATAGGCGAGAAAGCGCTTGAAGTCGGTCTGGTAAAAGGTCAACAGACCTCCATAGGCTACGGTTATTATCGCTATTGCCAACAGGTAAGGCTGTAACACCGAAAACGTGGTTGGAAATAGGACGTACACGATCCTTATGATGGCATAGCCGGCCAAGCCGATCAGGTTAGGCGAAAGCAGGGCACTTATAGGCGTAGGGGCTTCAGCGTGAGCATATGGCAACCAAATATGTACACCGAATACGGCCAGCTTCACGAAGAGGCCTATCAATAACAGCACGGCGATGAGCCAAGCAAGGCTAGGGGAAACGACGGATTCTCCCAGTCCCTTTAACGCGCTTCCAAGGGCGTAGAAGTCGAACGTACCGGCGTTGAGGCCGAAGAGGAAGGCCCCGATCAGGAACACCAAAGCACCTAGATGAGTCCAAAGCAGATAGAGTATCGCTATCTTCGCCCTATCGCCATAACCATAGAAGGCGATAAGTAGAAACGACGGTATCAACGTTAGTTCCAGCCAGATGTAGAACCAGATCAGGTTCGTAGCAGTAGCAACGCCCACCATCGCTATAGAGAATAGGGTGTACATGAAGAAGTAGATGCCCCAGTCCAGCACCTTCTTATCTATCCCTTCGTGCTCCATTTCCTTGAACCTATGTTCCATATAAGGTACCGAATATACGGCGACGAAGGCCGTCACGATGGCCACGCCTAGGACCACCGCTATGTTGATGCCATCGAGCAGGAAGGAGAACGTGCCCATATTGTCTATGACCAACACAGGTCCATCGTTTATCGGCAAGCCACCGGTCAATATCGCATAGACGGACAACAGGCCCGGCAGGGTCAGCGAAGCTCCGTTTATTATCGAGAGGGGCCTTGGCCCCATCATTCTAGATAGGGGGAGGCTCAGGGCGGCCACCAATATCGGCGCCAATATCGTGTAGGATATCAGGTAGCTCATGTTTTCATTCCTCCTTAACTATAAGCTCGTCCACATCCATCCTCGAAACTACCCCAAAGCGAAGTAGGGCTATGAGGATGGTAAATATGAGGGCTATTTCGCCCACGGCCAAGCCTATTAGAAGGATGGCCAAAGTAGCACCTCCTGCTGGTGAAGAGAACCAAGCCATGTAAAGGAACAGCAAAAGTATGCCGTTGAATATGACCTCTATTGAGAGAAGTATTTTTACCGGATTTCTCCGTGAAACGGCACCATATATACCTATGGCGGAAATCGCCATCGCTATTAGGGGAAGCAGCTCGAACAACTATCTCACCTTTTCCGACCTAGCTATGTGTATCGAGCCGATAAGGGCCGCGGCCAGAGAAATCGCTAGGATCACGACGGCAGGCCTAGCGCTAGAGAAGAAGTAGTTTACGATTTCGGAATATTCCACTTCTACAGGCATGATTGCAAGGCCTTTGGACGAAGTCCAGAAGAAGCCTAAAACTACGGCGAAGAAGAGGAGTCCAGAAGCGAGGCCCATTAATAGGTTCGTGTACTGTTTCGCTGGTTCCCTCATCATCGTAACGGCCAGCACGATGAAGAGCACCGCAGCGCCCACGTAGACCAGTACATGGATTATGGCTACCAGACCGTAGCCTAGGATTGCGAAGAGCGATGCGTTGGCCAGGCCGAGGAAACCTAGAAACGCTGCAGAGTAAACGAGCGACCTGGAGTGGACTACGAGAAGGGCCATCGCTATCGCTACAGCACCAAGTACCAGCATTAGGGGTTCAACTATGTTCATATTTTATCCCCACCTTTTCGTCCAAGACCGGTTTGACCTTCTTAGCCTTTTCAAATGCGGGTTTGGGCGGTTCCTGGAACTTTTGGACGTCGAACCTGTGCTCCTCTAGGGTGTAAAAGGCCCAGTCGTGCACGGGTGTAGCGACGAGCGCCTCGGTCGGACATACGTCTATACAAAAGTTACAGAAGACGCAGTAGCCCCAATGAACCCAGGGCCTCTTCTTTTTCTCTTCGACCTGTATCATTTTAATCGCTCCCGCAGGACATATCATCGCGCACAAGCTACAACCGACACATTTCTTGTCTACCAAGTAGAAGTAACCTCTATAACCCTTCGGTATCTCCATCGTCTCTTCAGGGTACATTAGCGTGATCCTGGGCCTGCCCAAGTATTTCAGGCCTGTGGCTAGGGCCCTTATATGGTCGTCGATCCTGAACGGAACCCTGGAAAACCTTCTACCGAGCTCGCTCATAACGCGACACCTCCTATTACCAATCCCATGGAGAGGAATAATGCCAACAAGGAAATCGGAAACATCCTCTCCCATCCTATTCTTATTCCCTGGTCTACCCTATACCTTGGATAGACCGACCTGAGGAATATCATGACCACCATTATTATGAACGCTTTCCCCACCGTAACTAGGCCGGGAAGGAGGCCCTTGTCTATAAGGGCTATTCCGGTCATGGGGAGGGCCGTAACCGGGAGCCAGCCGCCCATGAATAGGTCGGCAAATACTAGGGCATAAGCGTAAAGCTCCATATAGGATACGCCCATCACTATCCCGAAAAACAGGCCACTGTACTCGGTGTATGGTCCCATTATAAGCTCGCTTTCCGCTTCACAGATCTCGAATGGAAACCTCCCAGTCGACCTTGCCGCCGTTATGAGGAATACGATTGCCGCCAGCGGATTCAGTACCGCACCCCACATCATGGCCTGTTTGTTTACGATCTGTAGCAGGTCGATGCTGTTATAGATTATAATCATCGATAGCACGGATATAAGAAATGGAACTTCGTATGAAATTATCAAAAACGCCTCTCTAAGCGACCCTATCACCGCGAATTTGTTCGACGTGGCCCAACCCACGAGCACTATCAGCAACGGGTTCAGGGCTATTAACGCCACCGCGGCCAGCAGAGACGTGCTTACCGGCAACGGAAAGTATTCACCTACGGGTATGAACGCCAATGGGAGGACGGAAAAGCCTATCATCAGGCCGGGTATGAGTACGAAGGCCCACTT
>QMVG01000045.1 GCA_003660975.1 Microcaldota archaeon | reverse complement strand
GGTTTGGCGGTTTTTCGAGGAAGGAGACGTGAGCCCTGCCCTTGGGACAACTTCACCCGCTGGGTGAAGGCTCAAGTGAGATCCATTAGGACGGATTATCTAGATGGGAAACGGGATAGCGAGGTTCATGAACCCTGGATCCTCACGGATCCAGGTAGAAGTTAGTAGGGAAACTGGATCAGGTCACCAGAGGAGGTGGTGTAGATGGCCTCGGCCAAGGTCGTGGGGCTGGCGATTGCTGGAGCAAGCGGGGTGCCGTACGCAAACAACGATAAAGAAATCCGCGCCCATGGAACTTTGATAAAAGGGAAGGTAGATTCTACCATTAATAACAACGCTTTCTTTGGGAATAAAAACAATGGCACCGATTTTGATGATATAAGAAGAAAATTTAGTGGGTCTCATCCTAAAAGGAGGGGTGTGAGTAATGTTGCTCAATTGGATGAAACGTATACTTGTCTATCTAATAGGGGCAATCATTTACGGAACCGCAAGCGGACTTTATGCTTATTTCTATGGTAGAAAGCTGCCACTGTGGATTTTGATGCCGGCGGTGCTTGCTGTTGTGTTCATTGCAGAACGTGTAGCTTCACGCCGAGATTCAAAGGCGAATGCTAAGAAGATTAATGTGGAACAGATCTATGAAAAGACATGTCGAGAGGCTGCTGGGGAAATTGGTAGAGGCAGATACCGAGAAGCCATTGAGATATTCAGCAAGTTCGCTGAGGACCACCCTTTCACTCACGAGCAGGAGATTAAAGGAAAGATCTCTGCTCTAAAGTCTCTGATTCAAAAGCAGGAAGAGGCTGATGAAGAAAGTAAAACTCTGGAATCGGAGGAAGAAAAGAGGTCATAATGCCAGGTCTCTTTCCCATATTGGCGGGATTATTCATCTTTTTGATACTCCTATGGGCTTACATAGAGGTAGTGAGAGAAAAGAGGGATTATTGCCTAAAGTGCGGATCCCGGGCCTGGTGGTTTCATGCAGAGGAAACCAGGCCAATCCTAGGTGGAATCGCTGGTAAGGCAGTGCTTATTTGCTTTTCATGTACCCCTATATTATGCACGGAGTGTGGAAAGGAAAGAGCCGTTCGACCAGGAGGTCACGGCTATCCGATGGAGATGGGAACCAAGTTCTTCAAGCGAAAGATCTACAGCAAAGCCTATTGCCGTTCCTGTCTTGTGAAGAAGGCGACAGAGAATCTCACAATGGCTGCCGCTTTCATACCAGCGTCAGTTGTAGCGATTTTGGTTGGCCTCAGAATCAGTCGCCTTATTCATCCCGGTTGGAGTGCGGGATCAGCATTATTTTGCTGGTTCCTTTGTGGATACATTCTCTTGACAATTCTTGAAAAGCATGCAGGTTCAAGAGTGGAAAAGCTTGCTGAACGATTTGTGAAGATCCTACTTAAGGAAACATGAAATCATGGCAGCAAGAAGAGGATTTAAGGAGGCTTAAAATGAGATTCCTACGGCGGGACGTCAGCAGAAGCAAGAAGCAAGAAAAGGGACAGATCAAGACTTGGTCCGTGAGTCCTGAAGGGCCACCAAAGAGCGACTTTGTCCGAATCCAAGAAGCAGTCGATGCTGCGAAACCTGGAGAGATCATATCAATAGCTGCTGGGACGTATGTAGAAAACGTGCAGATCAACAAAGATATTGTTCTGCGGGGAGCTGGTCCCGAGCTGACGATTATCCAAAGCAAGGAAGGACCGGTGATCTCCATTAACGGGGGGAGTGTATCTGTATCCAGCCTCAAGGTCGAGGGAGGCAAAGGCCATCGTTATCCACAGTTGGGCGATGGGATTTGCATCGAAGGTAGTGCAAAGGTGGTGCTCGCCAACATAGTTGCAGAATCCAACGAGGTTGCTGGATTCCGTATCCGACAACTCGCCGAGGCAGAGTTGGCTGACTGCGTCGCTGTACACAACAAGTCTTGTGGAATCGTCATAACTCGATCTGCCTTCGCAACTATCAAGTGGACACAGATTCTCGAGAACGAGAAGGTAGGCATGGCCCTGCAGGGAGGGATGGAAGATGTGTGCAAGAAGGAAACTGTTATCTCTGAATGTGAGATTAGTCGCAATAAGGGGTACGGGGTCCTTGTGCAGGATAACCCTCCCGTTTGCTTCCAGAATGTGCGCATTGAGAAGAACAAGAAGCATGGTCTTCTGGCCTGGAATAAGGCACGCTTCCGACTTCTTGACAGCATAATCTCAGCCAATGGAGGGCACGGCGTATTCTTTGCTACCTATGCTCCCGGTGATCCAGTAGAGATTACATACCCACCCAAAGTTGAAGCGATAATAAAGGGAAACGCAATTACTCGCAATGAAGGATTCGGAATGGCTGTAGGACAAGAATCAATTGCACCGCAGTATCCTGAGCTGGCAACATTAACGCCTCCCGAAAAAGACTTACCCATGAAAATGTCGCTCATCCTGAGTGGAAGGGGTAACAACATCCCTGGAAAGGATAGCACCGATGGCAACCGTTTGGGTGCCTTGAATCCGCCATACCTGGGAGGTCCTTGGCCGAGAGGATTTGTCAGTGCGCTGGTAGATAAGGCACCCGCGAAGGAGAAATACCCTGAGATCACGGTGGGCATGAAGGCAGAAAAGGTCCTGGAACTGCTGGGCCAGCCGACCATGCGCATGAGCGGTGAAGACTTTCTGCGCCAGCTCGGGAAGGTGGTAGGTAGTGGGAGTGCTATATCACGCATGGCTGCCAATCAATACTGGCTATATCAGCTCCCAGGCGTCGAATACGAGATCGTAATGACTAAAGGACAGGTATCGGAGGTGAAAAAGATCGAGAAGTAAATAACTAGAACATGGACCTCAATTTACAACGGAGGAGGTGAAAAGAGGGCTTTTGTGACATCTGGAATGAGCTACGGGAGAAAGGCGCAGATCAAGAGATCGGCAGAAGTGATTCAGATAGGAGGTGAAGTTCATGCCAATAATGGCGATCTTTGAGTGTACTAAGTGTGGAATGCGTATAATCATAGAAGATTTAGAAGCCGCTAGGTGCAAGGGCAATGCCATTAGATGCCCAAAGTGTGGAAACATGATCCCACTCACACTTGACAAACCGATCATAAACCTTCCTGGCCTAAGTGATGAGAGCAAGGCCGCGTAGAGGCCGAGCTAATGGTGGGAGTTTTGGAATAGCGGTTGTTCCGCTTTTTATTTGCGACCATTTACCAGAAGCAAGGACTTGAACAAGAAACGCAATGCCTGGCTAGGGGTGATAGCTACTGGCTGAGAAGTGAGGATAGAGTCGTCATTCTCCTGGAAGGAGGCGATTCAAATGGCGGGATCTATACTTGCAACAAACCCGAAGGCTAAGGAGATTAACTCCAAAATGGTGGAAAGGATGTTTGAGTGGGCGTCCAAGGATGACTACGTCTGCTCTGAGGAGGAGGCTTTCTTTCTTGTGTTCAACTGGCGGGAGATCTCGGATGCAGGATTGGAGGTGCAGAAGCTGGAAGGTATTGAACTTCAGAACTATGGTAAATACGTGTATTCTCAGCTTCTCCCACAGCTTGCCCCCTTAGCTGACCCCGGTAGCATGCCCGGGCAAACGATCCTCTTCGATGGAGATTTGCTCCCAAGAGCTATACAACCGTTTCTCACTGCAACCGGGAAGCCTGGACAAGAACTGTTGCAAAGATACAATCCAGATGATCTATACATTGTTGCCTGCTATCGTGTGGGTGGGGCAAGGTTGTTCCGAAAGGCCTTGGCCCGCTCGCTGCGAAAGTCTTCGACAATCGGTTTCGTCGATCTGTTGCCCTGTGCAGTAGGCGCTGAGGAGCATGGAGAGTTCACCGAACTCGTCCTTAGCAAGCTTTTTCTCCTGCCAGCTCTTCACATAGCCTTCGGTCGATGTATCTTTCTCCAATTTGGGTTCTTAGCACCGCAGGAGATTATTGACATGGGCTTTATCACTGTGTCTCAAGACGAAGGGTTTGCTGCAACGTAGGTTAGAAGGAGGGAAAGGAGGTTAGACCGTGGCCGACTTATACGTAAAGGTGGATGGTTCAGGGGACTTTCCCACTATCCAAGCCGCCGTCGACGCGGCATGCCCCGGGACAGTCTTGCATCTTGGCGAAGGTACCTACAGCGAGCACGTAAGGATTGACAAAGACCTCCGTCTTGTCGGTGCAGGAAAACATAAGAGCACGATCAAAACGGCGATGAAGGGATCTCCCATCACGATTGAAGGCGGACATGTTGAACTGGAGGATCTAGCGATCCATGGAGGGGGAGGTTTTCAGAACCGACTGATTGCGCAAAAAAAGATGACGGACAAGCTATTCTCAGATAGACAGGAGCCGTTCATTTCCCTTAGTGAGGTCCCTGAGAGCATGCTGGAGTCTGATGTAGGACCGGGTGTGTGGGTCATGCTGAGCGCCAAGCTTACCATGAAGAATTGCCTTGTGGCGATGCACGAAAAGGAAGGCCTTAGGGTCGAGGGAGTGGCAGCTATTCAAGACAGCGATTTTTCCTACTCAGGTAACCTTCGATTGGGTATGGAGGAGATCCTGTTCGGTGAGTCCTGCGGTG
>QMVG01000044.1 GCA_003660975.1 Microcaldota archaeon | reverse complement strand
CCTTGGGTCTGTGCGGTTTCTAAAAGGTATTAGAAACGATGAAACCGCACAGGTTGGAAGAGTCCGTATGTGGCGACTCCAAGCGAAGGAGTCTTCCTAATCAAATCCCGCCCGGTCCACCTTAATCGTGTGCATATAAATATGCCTCTGAAGCATCTAGATTCTCACTTTATAATTTTCTAAAATCTGAAAAAGCCTTAAAGTGTAAGTGAAACTTAAAATCTTTAAAATGATGTTATAACTTCAACCTTTCTATTACACTCTTTATCTTATATTTTTCTTTAAATCGGTCGTAATATTTTGGCGACACATATTCTGGTATCTTTCTCTTATAGTAACTATCTTCTTCAAATATATTCCATGCAACTTTTCCATCGATATCTGCTGGTATTGGAAGATCAAACAAGTGAAGAATTGTTGGGGCAATGTCATATATTCTCATGTTTTCTACCTTCTCTCCCTTTTTGAAATCCGGTCCAAATGCTAGAAAAATTCCATATAGGTCATGGTGATTTAATGGTGCGTTTACTTTATCGTTTTCTGTAAGTAATAATGGACTTGGCCAATAGTTCTCTGGAAGGAATATCAGGTCTGGAACATTCTTAAGATTTTGTCCAATATATATATCAGTGTCTTTCCAAAAGTCATGTATAATGTGGCTTTCCTTCAACCTTCTTAAAATGTTTATAATATCATTCTCTACGGGGATATATTTCTCCGGGGCGATTATTGAGGACTTTTCAAACTTCTTCCGACTGTTTATATATATGCCCAAGGACTCGAAGGTTAGATAATAAGCGAAAGTATTTTCGACATCTGCTTCTGCTTGAAGGTAAAAATGAATAGGGGTATTCTTTTGCATCAGATTAAGAAGCTTAACTAAATTGCATCTTCTTATAAAGTTCCATATCTTTATTGGTAGACGGATTCTTATCTTGTGTTTAAACATACTCACTTGTTCTTCAAATTCAGTTATATGTATCTCTTTTTTCAGTGAATCTTTAACTCTGAGAAGACCATGTTCTTCTAATAATCTATTTATATAGACAATACCTTTGTAAGTGCGAAAACCATGATCAGATAATATTATCATGTTAGCACCTTTTGGAAGATGTTTTAAGAAATATCCGATGTATTCATCTAAATCTTTGTATAATGACATTGCGGGATGGCCTTCGGCAAATGAATTAGATATAAGTTGGTCGAAGACCATATGTTGGACCCAATCTGTACCGCTGAAAAGCACAAAGAATAAATCCCATGGTTTGTTTTCGAATAGGGCTTTAGCGATTGCATACCTTCTACGCTCCATATCTCGGATGTTTTCAAAGTATTCTTTTTTATCCTTTTTCACGGCTAGTGAAGCGTCGGGAAAGATTCTGTATTCTTTTATCTCCGGTATCTCTTTTGCGATTGATTCGGGAAAGGAATAATTTCCCCCTTTGGTTAACAATGAGGTGAGTGTGATGTATGAGTTTCTAGGAGGATAGGATACAGGTAGGTTAATCAATATAGATTTATAGCCTTTAAAATCTAAAAGTTCATAGAAAGTCTTGCTCTTAATATCCATACTGGAAATAGTTCTGAGGTTAGCAAGAGACTCCTCAGGCATGATAAAGTCATAAATACCATGTTTTCCCGGATTCTTACCCGTTGCGAAAGAGACCCAAGCTGGAGCAGTGATTGGGGGTATAGAAGACTCTAAAATACCATAAACACCATTGTCTAACAATGTTTGGATATTAGGAAGAAATCCACTTTCGGCTAATGGTAAGAGCAAGTCCCATGTAGCCCCGTCAAGGCCTATTATGACAAGGTTTCGCATAGAAACCACCTTTTAAATTCCATGTCATGGATTGAAGATCGGCATCGTTAGAGGCACTCAGTTAACGGTTCAACCTTTGATAAGGTAGAAGTAATACTTTAATAAATATCTTTTGCTTTAAATCCAAAAGATATGTCATCCAAGAGAAAAACAGGTTGGTCTGCCTCATTTCTCCTCGAAATTAAATATTGTGAAAGGTGATATATAATCCTGCAAAACTGTTTAATCTCCATTACTATAAGTATGAAATCTTTTGATCAACAATAATACACTATGACATGCATTCTCCTTTCTCCATACAGTTATCTATTCTAGAATTCTCTAAAAGAATATAGAGATTTCTTGCTACCTTCCAATAAATCCTCGCAGGTTATTCGGATAACACTATAAAACTGGATTTCCTATGCTTCAATTTATGATTAGATGAAGGAAAATATCTCGTTTCTTCCTAAAGACGTTTTATTGTATTTTACAACCCTGCGAAACAGTTGAGTGCTTACCTGAGAAGTTAAGCAAAAAGTTTATATGCGGAGCTGTATATATGCCTCTTAACCCCAAGGTGAGTGGCATGGGCGGTGATAGGCTCCTTAGAAGGTCGTTATTAGTATGGTCTTTTGGTTGTCTTCTACTGGTGGGTGGGTTGACTTACTTGGTGTTTCCTCAATCACCCGAGGGTGTATCGTGTGAAGCCCCCTCTCCGAGTTATACAAAGTCTAAAGACACCTTTTACAAGATACCAACTTGTTCCATACTAGAGAATAAAGGACAGGAAAACTCTGATGCTTTATATATTCTGAAGACTCCTACATTGAATGTTGAATTTATGGAGAGTCAAATAGCATACAGAGTATTTGGGAGCAATATATCCTACGCAGAGATTCAGATAAAATTTATAGGGAGCAATAAAGTCATGCCAAGAGGAATTGGGGCCTCCTCCGGAACTTACAACTTTCTTATTACAAATAATAGCGAGTATTGGATAACAAACGTAAAATCTTTTTCCGCCATCATTTATGAGGAAATATACCCCAACATTGACCTTATATACTATCTGAATAATAGCCAAGTAAAATATGATTTTGTGATACACCCAGGGGGTGAGCCACGAAAAATAAAAATAGAGTATAAGGGAGTCATACCTATCATCATTCAGAATAAACTTTATTTCTATACTAAATGTTACGTGATGTATGAAAATAAACCATATGCGTTTCTAAAAGACACTGGAAGACCTGTAGACGTGTCGTGGAAAAAAGTAGACCCGCACATTATCACTTTTGAGATTGGTGAGTATGATCCTAACAAGGAGCTTATAATAGATCCCCTTATATATTCAACATATGTCGGGGGTATTTCTGATGATAGGATAAATCATGCATTTTTGAAAAATGATGTGCTCTATGTGACGGGTTTTGCTAAATCATATGACTTTCCCACCACTAATGGCTCCTATTCGAGAAGTAACAACGGAGGTTTTGATGTTTTTGTTATGGCAATGAACATAACTACTATGCAAATGATTTATTGCACTTATATTGGAGGATATTGGGATGATTATGGGATAGCACTAACGGTTGATGAATCCTATAATGCATATGTAACAGGGTATACTTACTCTTCTAACTTCCCAACTACTACAAATGCATATGATCGCACCTTTAATGGGGGAAGTGGGTACTTAGACGCATTCGTTTTGAAGCTCAATAAAACTGGTTCTAATCTGATTCTTTCAACCTATCTTGGAGGTTCAAACCATGATTATGGCACAGAAGTGAAAATTAACAATACAGGTTATATCTTTGTAAGCGGATATACCTTCTCAACAGACTTCCCAACCACCACTGGAGCATTTTCTTCTTCTCTTTCGGGGAGTAGCGACGGTTATATCACAATATTTAATCCATCCGGATCGCAGCTTATGGCATCCACTTTCTTCGGAGGCTCAATGGCAGAAATCACATATGGACTTGTACTCGATGAGAATAACGAGACTGTGTATGTTGGAGGGGTTACTGCATCATCTAACTTCCCCTTAATTCGTGGTTATGATTCCACTTATAATGGTGGAAGTTTTGATGTCTTTATAGCAATTCTACCATATAACTTGTCTAGGATTGATGCCTCTACATTGTTCGGTGGGAATGGATTAGACTCTTGTGTAGATTTATTATTTGATTCCAAGGGTAGATTATATTCTATAGGAAGCACAACATCTACAAACATCCCCACTACGGCTAAGTCATATGATACTACATACAATGGAAACAAGGACGCATTAATAATCATTTTCAATCATAATCTATCTAGTTTACGATATTCTACATATATCGGTGGTTCGGGTGAAGAATCTGGTGAGCGGATATATATAGATGAACAGGGCATACTTTATGTGGCAGGAAAAACTGGGTCATGGAATTTTCCAGTTGTGCCTGGCTCATATAGCACGACACTTAATGCATCCACAGATGGATACTTAATCCGACTAGATATAAATACATCGAAGATTCTATACGGAACATATCTTGGTGGAAGTGGAGAAGATTATTGTATGGGGCTGGGAGTAGACATTCAAGGATATGCATATTTGGGAGGCCCCACAGCCTCCTCATCATTTCCAACGACCTCTAATGCGCTCTCTACAAGCTACGGTGGAGGTCCTTATGATGGTTTCTTAACAAAACTTTATCCGCATCTCCCGGGGCCTGTTGAGAACCTGACCTGTGAGAATCAGAACTATTCGGTCAGATTGCGTTGGACTCCCCCCAGAGACACAGGAGGAGTGCCCATCGATGGATATATCATCTATAGGGGT
>QMVG01000043.1 GCA_003660975.1 Microcaldota archaeon | reverse complement strand
GTGCCGAAGCTTGTGAAAGGCTAAAATAGCTATAAGTGAGTCCTATGTCCTACGTCCTGAGTCTTAAACTTTTTGAGCTTTGAATTTTGAATTTGTTTCGAATTTAGAGATTCGAATTTAGGATTTGAAATAAGAAAAAATGAGAAACGACACCAATTTCGTGTGTGGTATAATACCCTGCGAGGGTGGATAATGGATAGGAGGGGGTGAAGATATGAAGATCGAGGAGTTGAAGATCAGATATCCCAAGGGCTTCGAGCAAGCCGTGCATATGACCAAGGAAGAGACGGAGCAGCATCTTCGTTTAATGGCAGCACTTAAGATGTTTGAACTTGGGAAAATCTCATCCGGCAAAGCTGCTGAACTTGCCGGAATGTCAAGAACCGAATTTTTCGAGGCCTGTGGCAGGTATCGAGTCAGCATTTTTAACTATTCAAATGAAGAAATCGAAGAAGAGCTAAAGAAAGATCTAGAAACTATAAGAAGAATGAGTGGCAAATGAAAATCGTCTCAAATACCGGCCCGCTCATTGGTTTAGCTAAAATTGCTCAAATTTCCTTGCTTAAAAGTATGGCAGAGGAGGTACTTATTCCACCTGCGGTTCACCGAGAGTTGTTGGGGAAATTTGGGCCTGAATCAGAAGAGATTGAGAGGGCTCTGCGTGACTTTATCTCGGTAAGACAGCTCAAGCCCTTAGAGTCAGAGGTTGAAGTGGCTCTTGTTGACCTAGACGAGGGCGAAAGACAAGCCATTGGTCTTGCCTCAACTCTTGAGCTGACTGCCGACTAGTGACTGAGGGGCTGGAGATTGAGGCTGAGGACATAGGCTCTCAACGGCAATGTTCTTGCTATCCCACAGTTATTGACAAAAAGAGTAGACTAAGTTTAGACTATGGTTTGACCAAGTAGAGGGGGTAATTGTAATGTCAAAGGTAACCGACATAGGTACATTTATCGTTCGGAGTCCAGAAATACGTGGGGGACGGCCACGGATTGCCGGGACCGGCATTACGGTTCGGCGCATTGTAGGTTGGTACAAGTTGGGCCTTACCCCGGAGGAGATCGCTACTAAAATTCCACATTTAACACTGGCTCAGGTCTATGCTGCTCTGGCTTATTATCATGCAAACCGTGATGAGATAGAGCAGGATATTGCCGAGGAAGAGGTGGAGGCTGAACGTCTTGAGCGGGAGCATTATCTCCGCCAGCGAGAAAAATGACGATAAGAATCTATGTTGACGAAGATGCAATGGATAGGGATTTGGTGGAAGGTTTGCGTGCCCGAGGTGTAGATGTGCTCACTGCTCTAGAAGCAGGCATGATCGAACGTTCGGATGAGGAGCATCTTGACTTTGCAACAAGGGAGGGCCGCATTTTGTACAGCTTCAATATTAAAGATTTCTACCGGCTCCATCAGGAATATTTGGCAAGAGGCAAATCACACTCAGGCATCATCCTTGCCCGACAGCAACATTACTCCTTAGGAGAGCAAATGCGCCGCTTGTTAAAGTTGATCGCCACAAGGTCGGAAGAGGAAATGAGAAACCGGGTGGAATTTCTAAGCACCTGGCATTGATCGTAATCGGTCAGTATTAATAAAGCGGGAAAAATAGAACCCTGAACATAGGACTCAGGACTAACGACCATGAGACTACTTGACTTTCTTCATGGGAGGTCAAGATGAACAAAGTAAACGAGGTCATATTTCTCGTAGAAGAATCAGAAGAGGGTGGATACGCAGCCAAGGCGCTTGGCTACTCGATTTACACACAAGCTGAAAACCTTGAAGCCTTAAAGGAAGCCATAAAAGACGCAGTCAGATGCCATTTCGAGGAGAGGACAGGCCCGAGATAATAGCATTACATATAACCAAAGACGAGGTCTTAACTCTATGAAGCTTCCCAGGGACATAAGTGGGGAGGAACTTGCTGGACTGCTGAGGAAATATGGGTATAGGGTTACCAGGCAAACAGGAAGCCATATGAGGATAAGGAAGAAGTTTCTGCAGGAAATATTGTAGATGTACGCTGAGGGTGAGTTATCAGCAAGCCGAGCTTCCCACATGCTGGGCATACCAAGGGCTGCTTTTTATCAACTTTTGGCTGAGACAAAGACGCCCTTACCTCAAAGACTGAACGAGAGCATCAAAAAAGAAATAAACGATTTATTGGCGGCAGGTCACTAGGAATGGGTCACAGCTTCATCCAGCCCAACTTCCGAAGCTCTCAATTCTTAGATCGAAATTCAATGTCCTGGGTCTTAAGCAGCATTTTTGGCCACTTGAATTTTTGGGATTTAAAGTTTAGAAGTGGAGACTTATAGAGAGGTAGGAGGCCTCATAAAGACTGGGGGAGCAAAGATTGAGCAAATTTGAAGAGCGGCTTAAGTTCTTGGCAGATGTTAATGTGGAGAAAGGTATAATAGAGTTGCTTAGGAATCTAGGGTTTGAAGTTCAGTGGGTAGCGGATTTGGACAAATTCATGGAGGATGAACAGGTCTTAAAATTAGCAGCGAAAGAAAGTCGAATTGTTCTCAAACGATAAAGACTTTGGACAACTTGTCTTTCGTCAGAAGAAGGAAGTAGGTGGCGTTATTCTGTTTCGAGTAAAGGGCCAGGATACAGGCTTAAAGAAACACTTATTGAAGAGGCTTTTAGAAGGACATGAAGATAAACTCAAGGGCTACTTCGTTGTAGTGACTGGGGATAAATTTAGATTTGCGCCTATAAGGGGGTTAAAATGGAAGAGCTGCTTAAGCGAGTTGAAGTTAATCCCAAGGTAATGCTGGGAAAACCGGTAATCAGAGGCACAAGACTTCCTGTCGAACTTATTCTGGAGAAGTTGGCTTATGGTGCAACTGAGGAGGATATCCTTCAGGATTATCCTTTTCTGAGCCGGGAGGACATAAAGGCAGCGATTCTCTATGCTGCCAAGCACGTGGCACTGGAAGAAGTTTATCCAGCTATTTGATAAGTTGTTCGACACCAAGACCTTTCAAATTCGGACAATGAGACGAGAAGTAAAGGTCCTTTGCTCTCCGTAGTCATAGCCTCCCAAGGCCGGTGGCTTAGGACTTAGAACCTTATACACCGGACTCAGGACATAGGACCTCGGACATACATGACTTCGGACGTCGGACATAGGACTCAGGACTAATGCAACTGCCAACTATCAACTGATGAGCTGCCAACCATGAAGCTGTTTAACTTTCTTCGGGAGACTTTCACCGACGCCCTGAACCTTCTGTGCTTTCCTGGACTGGGTGTTCTTAAAGGAAGCTGGTATTCCAAGGAAGGAGAAAATAAATTCAGAAAGTAACCTGTCTCCTTTAACGCCACGGCACTAGAAGCTTTATTCGTGATATAATAGCTTCGAGTTCAGAAATTGGGAAATTCGAAGGCTTTCATGTGGAAGTGATAGACAATGGAAGGAAAAGCGGATTACATAGAACGGATTGTGATTGACCCGAAGATTCACTTTGGCAAACCTTGTATCGCTGGTACTCGAATCCCTGTGGAGGATGTCCTCGAGTTAATCCAGGAGGGCATCCCTTTCGATGAAATTGTGAGGAAATATTATCCTGACCTCACGGTTGAGGATGTTAAGGCCTGTGCCAGATATGCAGCTGAGCTGGTGCGTTCTGAAGAAATTCACGTGGAACTCCCATGATGCGACTTCTAGCAGATCAGGATGTTTACCGCACGACGGTGGAGTATTTGAAAAAACAGGGCCACGATGTCGTGACAGCTAGGGAGCTTGGCCTGGAGCAGGCAGCCGATGAAGATCTTTTAAGGATGCAAGAGGAGACATTATTGTAGACGATGACTTGTTCGCTTTTCTTATGCTGGACGGAGGAAGCTATTCAAGGAAGAAGAAATTGAGAGAGGAACGTTCAACTCAGCAGGGTAAGCCCATTATTTTAAGTTCTCACGCCCGGGAAAGAATTGCCGATCGCGGGGCAACTGAGGAGGAAGTGGAGATCGCTATTCAAACTGGAAGTCCTGAGCCAGCTTATAAAGGACGAATAATGTAGCGGAAGAATTTCAACTTCAACAGCCGGTGGCGGGGCGAATGGTATGCTGTAAAACAAGTGGCCCCTGTTATATTGGAGGAGAAGGATAGAATTGTAGTGGTGACTGTCTTCGTGTATTATTTCTGAGGAGGTGAGAAGTTGAAGGTCTCTTATGATCCTACTGTGGACGCGTTGTATATTCGTTTCATTGAAGAGAAAGTAGAGTGTGAGGTTATTCGGCTTAGTGATCGAGTAGCAGTGGACATAGGACCGAAAGGTCAGATAGCAGGCATTGAGGTGCTTGATGCAAGTGAGGTAATTCCAGACTTGAGGGAAAAAGGCATCCATTTAGAGAACATCAAAGCAGCCCAAGTTGGCTGAAAAAGTACAAAGATGGACAACGGGGATCCACTTCTCTCCATAGTCATAACCTCCAAGTTACTGGCTTAGAACTTAGAACCTTGAACATCGACTCCATGACCTAGGACACAAGACTCAGGACTAACGCAACTGCCAACTATCAAACTGCCAACCGCCAACCATGAAGCTGTTTAACTTTCTTCGGGAGACCTTCGCCGACGCCCTGAACCTTCTGTGCTTTCCTGGACTGGGTGTTCTTAAAGGAAGCTGGTATTCCAAGGAAGGAGAAAATAAATTCAGAAAGTAACC
>QMVG01000042.1 GCA_003660975.1 Microcaldota archaeon | reverse complement strand
TTCCGAAGCTGTTTATCAAAAATGTTCCACCGGACTTCAATAAGCAGGATGTTAAGGAGTGGTTAGAGGGGTGTGGATACCAGTTTGGTGAGTTTGGTATTCCCTGGGCCAATCATAGTGTTGGACCAATCAATGAGTATCCAGCTAGCGTGCAGGGAGCATACCGGCGGGGGGAAGTAGAGAGGATTGCATACGGGGAACTTGAGCCAATTGATTGAGTAATGTCAAACATTTTAAAACAGGCCTCAGCTCTCTGCTGGGGCCACTCACCTGACCTGCCATTTAGCTTATCTTCTTTAGCAGAACACAAATAAAAACACTTATTTTATTACTTTTATACTAGTTTTTTTAAAGAAAAAAAATAAAAATGCCATTAAGGAAATGGCAATTGCAGAGTATAATAATACAGAGAGGAAAGAAAGGAGGAGCAGTGATGAGATTAGTCTCAATCTACAATCAGGAGGAATTAAGAAAACACGGCCTGCTGGTAAAACCTGAGACGCTACGAATCTGGAAATGCAAAGGCAAGTTTGTGAAGGACGGTTTATTTGTCAAGCTAGGCCATAGGCTACTTATTGACTTGGACGCATTGGAGCGGATTTTAAAAAGGGAGCAGCAAAAAATGGTTGAGCTAGGCAAGCGTATGCACAGGGCAGGGCAAGGCAAGGCAGGGTAAGGAAAATTTACTAAAGGAGGAAAATCATGGATGTGAACTTGGAGGACAAAGTGAAAATTATAGAAGAGGTATTAGCAGATAGTCTTGAAGTCCAAAAACGAGCATTGGTAAACAGTCAGAGGATGTTGGCAGACAGTCAGAGAGCTGTTGAAACTCAAAAACAAGTGTTGAGGGAGATAGACAGAATGGTAGAGGAGATAGACAGAATAATAATGGCATGGCAAGGAGTTTATTAAGTAAGGACAATTAAAACAGCCTCGGTGGAGAGCCGAGGCTGTTTACTTTCTGCCTATAACCTGCCATTTTTCAGCCATTTGGTCTAACTTCAAGTAATTTTTTCAGCCTATCTTTTTTAGAGGACATTAACAATATTAAACTAGCCTATATTCCTTTATTTTTTTATACCTACTTTTAAAAAATTTTTAAAAATTAAATGAGGAAGATTAACTAAATTTTCCAGTTAAATTGTCTTATTAATACACAAAATTAAACGAAAGGGGGTGAAAAATATGAACCTTGTAAGCATTTACGATACGGAGCGGTTGCGAGAGCATGGTTTACATGTGACATCAGGCACTCTAAAGGTTTGGAGACACCAGGGAAGATATGTAGCGGATGGGCTTTTCGTTAAATTTGCTCACAGATTGTACATTGACACAGATGCTCTGCAAAAAATACTCCAGCGGGAGCAAAAGAGAATGATGGAGCAAGGAAGGAAAAAGGTAGAAGGTAGAAGTTTTAAGCGGGTAAAAAATTAATTTTGACAGGAGGTAAATGAAAATGAACTATCAGGAAACAGTAGCGACACTAAAAGGATTATTTCCTGGGCATGATGAAAAAACATTGACTTATGCCATTCAGAGGCTGGATGAGCAGGTGAAACGGGCACGGGATTTTCACAAAGTGAGCCAATCCAGGTGGTTTCAATTGGGTAATTCATTCAAAGTTGTAGCCGAGTTTGTGAAATGGTTAAACAAACAGCGGTTCTATGGTGTCCACACCCCCAGTAGCTTGGAAGAGGATTTTACAATGGATTCCCCACTGTTTAACCGATTTTTAGAGGAAACTGGAGTGGAACTGTATTGAGCCAAAAAAACCACCCCCTCCCTGGAGGGGGTGCAAGGAGGAAAACGTGACAGAAAAAGAAAATTGCTTTTCTTATTTTAAGCTATCCCAAGAAAAAAAGCAAGTGAGGAGGGGGAATACTATGAACAAGTTAAAATGCCCGTATTTTGACAGTTGCAATGCACCGCTGTGTCCAATGGAAGATGAGGAGGGGCTAAAGAAGGCCATTTGGTATCCGGACGAAGAGATTTGCAGGAGGCGTGGGCTAAATTACCCTTGGCTGAGGACCCAAAGAAAGATTGCAAAACGTGCCAAACATGGTGGATATTTTACCATCCAAATGCTTAGCCATCCCTGCAGGATATCTCAAGGAATAGTAGGGCTAGATCCTGACAAGGACGAGGGACCTCAACTTCAAAAATGGTTCAAAAAGCACCCAGTTTTGAAACCACCTAAAAGGGGTTTCAGGGGTAATTTTAAAACGGCCTTGAAGGCCACTTTTATGGTTTCAAACCATGCTGGAAAAGGGGTTTTCTAGGGGTGCAATCCGAAGGAGGTATTTTAATACCCCCCTCAGCCTGCTGCAGGTTTTCTCCTTCCTCGGCCTGCATGCAGTGGGGGGAGTGGAGGAGGTTGAACTTCTCGCCCTACCGGGGTTTCCCTCCTTGGCCCATATACGGTGGGGCGGGGGGACAACCTCAATTTTTAAAGGAGGATAACAAATTGCAAAAGAAATCTCTGCTACTTTTAGGACAAGTACAAGAAGTAATTGCTCAATACGATTTTCCTTTAACCTTAAGGCAGATTTATTATCAACTGGTCTCAAGGCAAACTATCCCCAATCAACAAAAATACTACAAACAGCTCTCCAGATTATGCGTCATTGGTAGGGACGAGGGCATATTACCTGAGGGGATGTTTACCGACAGACTTAGACAGATTGAAAAGTCCAGCTCTTGGTTAGACCTCAAAGATTTTATGGAAACTGTGAAAGATTCTTACAGAAAAGACATTTGGATAAACCAGGACAACTACTTAGAGATATGGACTGAAAAGGACGCTCTGAGAGAGGTAATCAGGCCAATTACAGACAAATGGGATGTTGGTTTTTTGGTTGTTAGGGGTCAAGTAAGCCGAACTGCCATTTATGAGGCCTATTCAAGATTCAAGCATAATAGTCATAGAGGAAAAAAATGCCACTTGTTCTACTTTGGTGATTTTGACCCTAGCGGTCTTGCTATCTATCAAAGTCTAGTGGAAAGGCTACAAAACTTTGATGGAGGTGTTTTACCCATAAATTTCAAAAGGGTGGCGCTAACTATCAACCAAATAAAGCAATATAATCTGCCACAAGACCCGTGTAAACGGAGTGATCCTAATTACAGGCGATTTGTTAAGGAATATGGGGACAACGTTGTAGAACTAGATGCCCTGCCCCCAGATGTTCTAAAAAATTTAGTAGAAGGCTGTATTGGAAACTTACTAGATAAAGAGAAATTGGCACAAATGCAAAAAGTAGAAGAAGCAGAGAGGAGGCAATTAGAAGAGTGGGCAGAACTAATGGGTTATAAGGATGATTGATGGGGGACTCCTAACCATATGGAGGAGGCAATGACGGTAATATCATTCAATGAGGTAAATAGAAAGAGGCAAAGAACCCTAGCGCTCTTTAGACAGTTCTATAAACAGCGTAAACGCTTCCACTTCCCAGACAGGAAAAACATAGACATGCGTGAGCGGCTGTATCTCCCTAAACGGTATGGGGTTATTGATAATGCAAAACCATTGAGGGCAGCAATAGCAGTTTACCCTACCCTATGTATGCAAGCAGCACATGAAGGGGGTGACTGGGTGCATTTATCGCTGGAAAACCTGGCTAAAATGGCTGGCATTAGCATACCGACGGCCAGGAAGGGGGTGGACAATCTCACCCAGTGGGTGGGAGTGAAAGTGAAGAAACATAGGGGGAAGGAGCAAATAGTCTCAACCTTTCCACTGCTAGAGATAAGGCGTGGGAGGAGGAATGCCTATAAAGTGGGGTATGTAAAAAGGGAGCTGGTAAAGGAATGGAGGGGGAATTATTTTGCTTTCCATACCTGTATAATTGAAAGTGGGGTATGGGCAAGCCTTTCCCTACTTGCAAAGGCGGTTTATTTCCACATGCGGATATGTGCAGAGCAAGATTTTGACACGTATTTCGCCACTGAGGGGGATTTGCCTTTCAGTCCACAGGACTACCAACAATACTACAAACAAAGAAAATGGGATAGTTTTTACGGCACCCCGGCATACTTGGCCAAGCAAATAGGCTGCAACTACGACCTGCTGCGGACGGACACTCTAAAGCAATTGTCCTCTTATGGTCTGGCGGAACAAATGGGGGGAATGTTTAAGGTTTACTTACGACCTAAAACACTAAAACCCCCCAGCTCTTGTGGTAGCCAGGGGGAGTGGGGGAGAGAAATAAAACAAAGCTAGCTTAACATGTTATTGTAGAAAATCAAGCACGGGGGGAGAGAATGAAAGCACTAGCAAAAAAAATCAAGGCAGATATCAGCAAACAGAGAGAGCAGGGAAGGGCGCAACAGGAGTGGTATTTCAAGCAATTATACAATGCGATAAAACACTGGCGTCCTCCAAAACAAATAAATACGGAGAGGCGGGTTTTTCTACCAAAACTGTTTGGGACCAGTGAGAGGGTAAAATTATCAAAAGCAGCTGTTGCAGTTTATCCCGTACTGTGTTCACTGGCAGATTTTAAAAAAGACGAGTGGGTGCAGATATCGCAGGAGAACATTTCTAGAATGGCTGGCATTAGTGTTCCAACGGTTAGAAAGGCAATGTGCGAGCTGAGGGGCGTGGAATACACAGCAAAAAAAAGAGAGGAAAAGTTGAAGGGCACAATAGCGAAGCAGTTTGGATTTCCACTGGTGCGCTACAAAACACACACCAAACAAAAAAG
>QMVG01000041.1 GCA_003660975.1 Microcaldota archaeon | reverse complement strand
TCGTGTGTGCAATGCCATTGGAGGCCGGAGAACAGATCGTCTATGCCCTGGACAAATTCTGGAAGGCCGTGCAAGAACATAGCCCATGGCAGTCTTATCGGCTTGGGGAATTCGACTGCTTCTAAAGGAGGTGTGTTTCAATGCGGGGAAGAGGCAACCAAGGCTGGAGAGAGGGCCTCTATAGTCGGGGTGTGGTCCGCACCCGCGGTTATATCCCGACCGGCCCAGGAGAGGAAACAGCTGAAGCCCCAGTTAGGCAACGGGGAGCAGTACGCGCCCGTGGGGAGACTGCGGTGCAGGCGAAACCGTGGCAGGAGCTCACATGTGAGGCGTTGGGTGAGTTGCTGGATAAACTTCGTAAAGAACAGGACGGTATCCCAATCACCATCGTGGTGGAGGGCATCCAGACTGCGGAAGCTCAGAGCTTCCTAGAATGCCTGCACAGAGGAAACCTTCTCGGAACCGACGACGTTTTATGGGTGTTAGGGCAAGGAGTGTATGAAGACGTAGTTCCTGAAACCCTGCGCAGGTTCATTCCCGAGAGTGCCTATCTGAACACCCAAGAAGAGGAGCAAAACAGATTGGCGGACACGCTGGTCCCGGACGTGGTATTTGTCGCCGATGAAGACGCAGAGAAGCTCAAGGAGCGGTTGAGGAAGTGGGAGCGCCGCGTGTGGGCAGCGATTTTGGCGGGGCCTGATGAGCTGACCCCTTCTGCTCTCGAGGATCTGAACTTGGGTCTTCCTGGTGAAAAGGGGAACCCCTGGCGCCGTTTGTGGAGGTGATGTTTTCTACCTATTCGTTGTTTGACGAAACCAAGAAGCCAGCTTTTAAGGGGGTGAGATGAAAATCACTTTCTTGGGCACTGGCGCGGCTTGGGGGAATCCTGAGCTGGGATGTAACTGCGATGCCTGCAGTTACGCCAGGACACATGGAGGAAAAGATCGGCGCCGACGGACCGCTCTTTTTGTCGAGACAAGCTCAGAGAAACTGCTTGTAGACTGTGGCCCCGACATCCGCGAGCAGCTTATGGGCCAGCGTGCATCACCTGGTTTGGAATACGATCCCATAGAGGAGTTCGACGCCTTGTTGATCACTCACTCCCACACGGATCACATCAATGGGCTTGATGAGCTTAGCGCTCTTCGGCGCAGTGAGTGGGTGGATTCCATTCCGGCATATGCAACGGAGTCAGCATGGGGAGAGATCATGAAGAGGTTCGGCTATCTCGTTGGCAACGAAGGGGAGGGGAGGTTGTTTATTCGTCGTCTCGCTTTCCCCGGAGTGCAGCTAGTTGGCCTTCAAACCAACGTTACACCGTTCAAGGTGGAACATGGCCCCACAGCTCCCGGCGCAGTAGGCTACATTTTCCAAGACGGAGACAAGAAGGTAGTTTATACGGGAGATTTTTACGACGTCCCAATCCGGGATGAGCGCCTTAAGGAACCGGACCTCTTGATTATGGAATGTAATTGGTATAACGAGCCTAGAACACAGCCAAAGACCAGCTGGCATATGTCCTTCCAACGGGCCCTGTCCTTTATCCAGAGTTGGAGCCCAAAGCGGGTGGTTCTTGTCCATATCTCCCACGAAGATTTTACCAGAACGCCGCTAAACACGCCCATTGGCACTAGACCGAAGAATCATGCTGAGTGGCAGTTATCTGTCAATCGAAAACGAAACCAAGTTGGATTGGGAGGGCTGCCTATCGAAGTGTCTTATGATGGAATGGTAGTCACAATCTAAGCTGCGTTATGCGGGCATAAGAATTCCTGGCGTAAAAATAAATAAAGGAGGCGAGATGAAGGTCGGGATCAATGGTTTTGGGAGGACTGGGAGGCTCATATTCCGAGCCCTGTATACCAGGTACCCCGAGCACCCGGTGGCGGCGATAAACGACATCGCCCCGCCAGAATTCTGCGCCTACCTGTTGAAGCACGATAGCGTCCACAGATCGTTTCCAGCAGAGGTATCCCTCTCCCAAGAGCAAGGTGTTCCCAAGATCTCTATTCCAGGCTACGGGAAAGTGGCGGTATTTTCTGCTAAACATCCGAAGGACATCCCCTGGCCGGATGCGGAGGTTGACCTCGCAATCGAAGTCACGGGGAGATTCACAGACGCCGAGGAAGCAGGGACACACCAAGCCGATAAGGTGGTCGTGGCAGCGCCCTCCAAGGGGGCGGACATTACCGTTGTGATGGGTATAAATGAGAAGAAATATGACCCGAACCGGCATCGGGTTGTTTCCAACGCCTCCTGCACTACCAACTGTGCGGCCTTTTTGATCAAAGTATTGGACGATAACTGGGGAGTAGAGTACGCGCTGTTGAGCACGGTGCACGCTGCCACGAATGACCAACCGGTTTTGGACCGGGCACACCGCAAGAGCCTGCGCCGATCTCGGGCGGTCTTGGACAACATAATTCCTACCACCACCGGCGCTGCCCGTACGGTGGGGAAGGTAATCGAAGATTTGGCAGGGAGATTGGACGGCAATGCCTATCGGGTTCCGGTGCGCACCGTTTCCATAGCCGAGGTGGTGGCACTCACTCAGAGGCAACCCGAATTGGATGCCCTGAAGGAGGCGTTCAAGGAAGCTGCGGGCAAGTCACCCTACCTAGGCTACACTGAGGAAGAACTAGTGTCTTCTGACTTGGTGGGGAATGAGCATAGCTGCGTGTTCGACGCCAACCTAGCTATGGTCACGGGACGGTTGGTGAAGGTGGCTGGGTGGTACGACAACGAATGGGCTTATGCCTGTCGGGTGGCCGACCTCGTCGCCCACATTGCAGAAGGTCAGAGCAAGAAAAGATAAGCGGGGGTCTGGAAAAGTGGCCTCATGACAGTTCGCCCCCCTGGGCGCGGGTTAACCTGACCCAAAAGGAGGAAGTGCTGGTGTATATCCCCTTTTGACTTCCATAAGCGGCAATTTCTGCACCGAGCCGCCCCTGTCGCGGAACCGCTTTGCCCGAGCGTATGGCTCAGCCTTTTTGCATATTGGCCGCTGTTTTAGGAACCAACCTCAAACCCCTGCACCCTACGACTCATACTAACCGGAGGCTCGCCGCTTCACGTTCGGGGACTAGACACCCGGAGGGATCAAATCCCCGGTTTGGGTGACAAAGATAGGTATTGGGCAATTTTCTGTTTACAGTGAGACCCTGCCCCAGTGGTCGGTATGCTCACCGGGCCATTACCCGCTTCAGCGAGCGGTTCTGTCGGATACAGATCGACGCCCTCCGTAGCGAACCGCACCGCAGCCAAACAAGAAGATGATCTTTATGTTCTTAACCTCCAATTTGCTCTAGATACCAAGGGGTCAAGGGGCCATCGATCTTCTCCGTTATGAAGCCTGCTTTCTCCATAGCCTGTTGGATTGCTTCGATTTGCATGAAGACCTCCCACACAAAGCCGCTCTGGTAGTTCTCCAGCATGAGGGCAATGATCCCCTCGTCAATACCTATCCATTGGGTGGAATACCAATTGCGATCCACGTTGAATGCTGATGTGAATCCATACTTTCCCCAGATCTTGTCAGCATATTTCTCTGCTAGGGTTTCAATCCCCTTTTGTGCTAACTCCGGGACGAAGGGCATCGAGGCGATCATTCCATAGGGGGCAATGGTGCCGTCATGATTGCCAGGGGAAGCCCCATAGTTCCTGTATCCATCTGGGCCGTCCCCTGCTGTAATGCCCCAAATGTTTGGTTCATAGGTCGAATACTGGTCCATATGCTGCAGTACAAACTCGCGATTGGCCTTGATCGCGTTGACCGAGTTCTGCCAGTAGTCGGCATATTTATCGTGTTTATTGCGAAAATCTATCCAGGCATGGCTATATTGGTAGACGAAGAGGCTCTCGATAGGGTTATGAATATACTGCAGGCCATAGCGGTTTACGACAGGCCGCTTCCAGGCATCCCAGCTTTCGGGAGGGATGGGATGAGTAGGAGAGCCGATGGCCAGAAGATACATGATCATGTGCTCGGAGTAATCGGCCCAGCGGGCTTCACAGAACCCATCCTCAGGGGTCCAGCACATGCTCAGTGTATCTCCACCGTTCAGCATCCAGAGCCAGTCCACCCGTTCATAGAGCTCTTGGGCAAGCTGCTCGACCTCCGTGCCCTTGAAATATTGGCCTGCGAAGAGGGCCCCGGCGAGGAAGAGGGCGGTATCAATTGAAGATAGCTCGCTTAGGCTCCCATCTGGCCAGCGGAATCGCTTGCCCGTCTCCATGTCTAGGAAGTGATAGAAGAAGCCATGCTCCCCTTCGGCGCTATCCCTGAAGAAGCGCAGTGTGGTCAAGATCCTGTCGTATACCTCATCCTTGTTGCGCCAGCCTCTTTCCGCCCCGATGGCTAAAGCGGTGAGGCCGAAACCCACAGCGGCTATGCTGGAGGGAGAATCTTCGGTGCTGCAATCCTTGATCAGGCCGTTCTCAGGGTTAGCCTGTTCCCAGAAATACATCACGGCACGGCGCTCGATCTCCTCTAGGGAGATCTCTTCCACAGGTCGCTTTGATACACCTGTCTTGGTAAGGTGCCCAAAGCCGATCCTCTCCTTGGAGAAGCAGACATTGTCTATGTATATGGCTCCCTTATCAGAAGTGACTTTTTGGTCGCTAAGCACGAATACGAGCTCGGAAATGTTGTCTAACGGCTGAATTCTGGGATAAAAATCATCTAGGGATATATAAATCCTGTGCCAAGTCTCATCAGCGGTAATATCTGCGGTCGGGTAAGGATACTTCTTGGTTTCAGGTGTCTTAAGCTCCAT
>QMVG01000040.1 GCA_003660975.1 Microcaldota archaeon | reverse complement strand
GTCTGAGTCTTGGTGGCACACGTGCTTGCTGGCGATTGCGTGACGCCTGCGAGTACGCGTGGAATAAAGGATGCGTTATTGTTGCAGCGGCGGGGAATTCGAATTCTGGCGTTTTATATCCCGCAGCGTTTGACACTGTGATTGCAGTCGGTGCATTAGAAAACGAGACTGACCGCGTCAGGTGGTCCAACTACGGACCGGAACTGGAACTAATTGCGCCCGGTGTTGACATCCTCTCTACCGTTCCCAGCTTTGAAAATGCAACTGGTTACGAAAACAAGAGCGGCACGTCAATGGCAACACCTCATGTCTCAGGCGTGGCGGCACTTGTGTGCTCAAATTGCCCTGCTCTTACTAACCGGGCAGTCAGAGAGCATCTGATTTACAGTGCGAACGACCTCGGCACTCCCGGCTTGGACCCTTATTATGGCTGGGGTAGAGTGAATGCAGAAAGAGCAATAAATTGCAGTGCAGTCTGCGACATAAGATTTGACCCGGAATCGTTTGACCTGCAGATACTGGAAGATGGCGTGAGGAACTACACACTCACAATAGGGAACAGTGGTAATCTGACCTGTGTATTCAAAATTTATGATATGAAAGAAGAGATTTTTGCCGACTATATGGAATCCTGTCCCGGTAACTGGACTCATGGCGGTATTCATGACGAATGGGAGTGTGGAGCACCGGATTATAAAAACTATACCAAAGGTCCATTAAGTGCGCAATCCGGCGATTATTGCTGGGGCACTGATCTTGACAATACTTATGACACCAATGCTGATGCGTGGCTGATGACACCCGTCATTGACCTGAGCGAAGTGGATAGTGCCATTCTCAGCTTCTACCGGTGGTATGAAATAGAAGAAGGCTATGATTACGGCTATGTTGAAATCTCAACCGATAATGGCTCGAGCTGGGATATCCTCAGAACATATTCCGGCTCGGAGAAGACATGGACAGAGGAAGTAATTGATATCTCGGATTATACTGGGTCAAACGAGACCAGAATAAGGTTCAGGCTGGATTCTGACCCTGTTACTACAAGAGCAGGCTTGTATATTGACGATGTTGTCATTTACGTCCCCTGTAATTGGCTCTCTGAAGATCTAAATGAGGGTGCTGCCTATCCGGGAAGCAGTACTGACGTCACTCTAACTTGTGATGCTCTCGGACTCAGTCCCGGCGCATATAATGCAACGGTTGTGGTAAGAAGCAGTGACCCTGACGAGGGTCGTATAGACCTACCGGTCAATCTGACAGTGCTCGCAGGGGGGACTCCGGATATTTATGTTGAGCCTGATTCTTTCGACGTGACGTTATTGTGGAACACCACTACAGAAAAGGCATTGACAATGGGGAACAAAGGAGACGGCGTACTCTGGTTCGACATCACCGATACTGCTGGCACAGAAGCTTTTGCCGATGATATGGAATCAGGTGCTGATGGATGGACACACAGCGGCGATGAAGACGAATGGGAGCTGGGAACTCCGCTTTATGGACCCCCAAGTGCGCATTCCGGCGATCATTGCTGGGGCACTGACCTTAATGATAACTATGAGAACTACGCGAACCAGTCGTTAGTGTCGCCTGTGATTGATTTAAGTGACGCAGAGTTTGCCAGTCTCAGTTTCTATCGGTGGTATGCCATTGAGACCGGTTATGATAAGGGTTATGTTGAGATATCAACAGATAACGGCTCAACATGGGACACTCTCAAAGTATATACCGGGTACGAAGAAGCATGGACTAAGGAATATATAGACATCTCCGATTATACCGGTTCAGATGAAGTCAGAGTCAGATTCAGGTTGAAAACCGATTATTCGGTTACAAAAGCAGGGTTGTATCTCGATGACGTAGTGGTAATGACAGAGAACTGGCTTTATGTGAGTCCAGCAGGCGGCAGGGTCTATGTGGATGATAGCGCAAACATCACGGTTACTATTGACGCAACACATCTCGCCGCTGGTGAATATAACACGACGATCGTCATCGAAAATAACGACCCCGGTGCCAATCCTGTGAATGTACCGGTAAATATAACAGTAACGGCTCCCGATGTTTCAGTCAGCCCTGGAGCGATAAATGTGGCACTTCCTCGTGACAGTATGAACCAGGTAAACCTGACAGTCGGTAATTTTAACGGAACTGGACTGTTAAACTTTGACGTTGTACCAGAGCAGTATGAGATAGCGTATGACGATGGCGATACGGAATTAGGTTGGTCAGTCTCGCCTAAGGGCGTTGGGGATGTGTTTGCGGTTTGCTTCCGGAATAATCTTAATAGAAGTATCAGGTTAGAAAAGGTACGGTTGTTCTTTTATGCTGATTATGATCTCGAGCCGGTAGTAATACATATATACAACCAAACGAGTCCGGAAGGTCCGCCAGGAGCTGAGATCTGCAACTTTACGACTGACATAACTGGAGGATGGTATGAAGCTGAGCTGCCGGCAGCGTGTAAGGTCCAATTAGAACCCGGCGAATGCATTGCCATAGGAGAGGCGCCAACGCTATCATATAGCTCGTATCTTGGTGAAGATAGGGACGAGCCAAAAGACAACCGAAGTTGGTACTGGAACCACAGAGAAGAAGTGTGGAAGCCATGGACGGAGTTACAAAGTAAGGGTGGTGATTTTATGATTCGTGCACTCGGGGAGAAAGTATGGCTCTCTGAAGAGCCCTCAGAGGGTAACGTCACACCCGGCGAATCCATGAACGTTACGGTTACGCTGAACACGACAGACCTCGAGCCTGGATATCATTACACCACATTGGTCGTCAATAGCAACGACCCGGACGAGCCAGAAGTAGAGGTACCGGTGAATTTGAGGGTAACAACTGCACCACCATTCTCGCGGAGTATGTCTTCCCGCTGGAATCTCATCTCGCTACCGTTGATACCGGATAATAACAGCACAAGTGCAGTATTATCGTCGCTGCTCGGGAAGTACAGTGCCGTCTTCAGGTATGAGGCAGAGACAGAGCAGTTTGAAAATGTTACTAATGGCACAATGGACCCCGGCACAGGTTACTTCGTGAATGCCACTGAGAATAGCCTGTGGAGCTACGCAGGTAGTGGCTATGGATACATTTCAATGAATCTCAGTTTGCAGCCGGGATTGAATATGATCGGCTGGCTTTACTGCTCAAAGCCAGTAAACGATTCACTCTCCTCGATAGAGAAGAACTATGCATACGTTGCGAGATGGAATGAAACAACACAGAGCTACGAGGTATATATTCCAAACTCCCCGGAACAACTCAACGACTTCTCTCACATGAACAGAGGTGAAGGCTACTGGGTTGCGGCGAAGTCGGACTGCACGCTTACGGAAAGCTGCTCTTATCCCTGATATAGGAATGAAAATAAAAAAAAGAAATGCTCAAACCTTTCCAAGGTTTGAAAAAAATAGGAGGTGAAAAAGAAAAAAAGTGGAAACACAAAGTGGACTATATAAAATTGCATTAGCCACAGCGCTTGCTGTTTTAGTACTTGTGGTATTTACTGCGGTTGGTAGTGCTGCGGATGAGTGGAACAGGACTTTTGGCGGAACAGAAAATGATTATGTCTACTCAGGGCAGCAGACATCAGACGGTGGATATGTCATGGCTGGCTCTACGTTCTCTTTCGGTAACGGTGAGAGAGATTTCTGGCTGATAAAGACCGATTCCAGCGGTAATGAGCAGTGGAATAAGACTTTCGGTGGAACTAATGAGGACCGGTGCAAATCTGTCAGTCAAACCTCAGATGGTGGTTATATCCTCACGGGTTATACATATTCCTATGGTGCTGGCAGGTATGATGTCTGGTTGCTAAAGACCGATTCTGCGGGCAATGAGGAATGGAACAGGACTTATGGCTGGTCTGATCAGGATTATGGCAAATCAGTTCAACAAACGGCAGACGGGGGTTATATCATCGCAGGCAATACAGACATAAAGATCGGTTCGGGCCTTAACTATGCTGCTTGGCTGATAAAGGTGAATGAAACGGGCTATGAAGAATGGAATAGGACTTACGACCTAACATCAAAGTATGATGCCTTCGAATCCGTGCAGCAAACGTCAGATGGAGGTTACATTGCTGCGGGTTATGCTTGGGTTTACCATGATGGAAAGGGCGGGTACGACTTCTGGCTGCTGAAAGTGAATGATACGGGTGTAGAAGAATGGAACAGGACTTTCGGCGGAGCCAGTAAGGACCAAGCCTATGAAGTTAGGCAAACCCCGGATGGAGGATATATCCTTACAGGCGGTACGAAGTCTTTCGGTGCTGGTAAGCATGATCTCTGGCTGATAAAGACCGATTCAAATGGAAACGAAGAATGGAACAGGACTTACGGTGGAGCTGCTGATGACTATGGCTATTCCGTGGATATTACCACGGATGGCGGCTTTGTCGTTACTGGCTATACCAGGTCTTACAGTACCGGAAGTAAGAAAGATGTGTGGCTGGTAAAGACAGATTCTGAAGGGAACGAGCAGGGGCACATGAGCTTTGGCAGCAAAGCACGTGATGATGATGATTACGGGTATGCAGTTCAGCAATTATCAGAATACAGTTATATGATTGCCGGTTATACGAAGTCTTACGGTGCTGGCGGGTCAGATGCCTGGCTGATAAGGACACAGGCTCCTCCTGAATGCTACCCGAACAAGGTGTATTTCGTGCCCGAGGACGTCCGCGTGCCCGGATATTGCGACACAACAACTGTGGGGGTCTGGACAGATACAAATGTGTCTATCGCATCGGGTTATATCGTTTTC
>QMVG01000039.1 GCA_003660975.1 Microcaldota archaeon | reverse complement strand
GAGTATGGGACGCCTGCCATAATGGCTTTAACCAACGCCACTGGAACCTTGCCAACAAGATATTGGAGGGAAGGTGAATTTGAAGGCTTTGAGAAAATCTGCGCCGAAACAATGAAGAAGCGCGTTGTTGAACGTAGTAAGGCATGCTTTGCATGCGCTGTCGCCTGCGGGAAAATCTCCATCGTCAGAAAAGTGCCCGACATCCTTCCATTAGGCAGCTTCGCTGTCATTAAAGAGGAGGCAGAAGTTGAAGGACCGGAATATGAGACTCTTTTCGCCTTAGGATCGCTTTGTGGAAACGATACCTTAGAGTCCATAGTGAGGGCTAATGAGGTCTGCGACAGACTTGGAATGGACACGATATCAGCAGGGAACGCCATAGCCTTTGCCATGGAGTGCTACGAGAAAGGCATCATAACAAAAAATGATACGGAAGGAATAAAGCTGAACTTCGGAAATTATGAAGCTATAATTGCTTTACTAAGGAAAATCGCCTATAGGGAGGGCTTAGGCAACATACTCGCCGAGGGTGTAAGGCGATGTGCTGAGATTATTGGAAAGGGCACTGAAAAATTGGCAGTCCATGTTAAAGGTTTAGAGCCTCCAGGCTACGACCCAAGGGGATTGAAAGGCGTCGCCTTAGCATACGCTGTGTCATGTAGGGGGGCATGCCACCTACGCCACATGGCCTACAGACCCAACCTCACAGGATCACATCCCTTCATAGAAGGTAAAATAGACCGTCTTTCCTATAACGGACAAGCCGAAATGGTCAAAGAACTAGAAGACTTCCACACCATAGTAGATTCCATGGTGCTATGCAAATTCCTATGTTTACCAACAATAGGCCCAATACTATGGGAAGAACTAACAACACTATACAACATAATAACAGGAAAAGAACTAAAAAAGGAGGAACTAATCACAACGGCGGAAAGAATAAACAACCTCATCACAAAATTCAACCAAAGAGAGGGAATAAGCAAAAAAGACGACACTCTACCCGAAAGATTCACAAGCGAAAGCTTAAACAAAGGAGCATCAAAAGGCGAAACCATCACAAAAGAAGGACTCGAAAAAATGCTAAAAGAATACTATAAAATTAAATGGTTAAGCGAGTAATAAATCCCAAAAAGAATATGAATATCGATGCAAAACGGCTTCACGATACAATTAATCTTCCATTAATGTCTCTTAATGGAACCTTAAAAAGGAATTTGCACTGAAAGGATTATTCAAATCATCTAACTTTTTGATAGATAGCAAGCAGGGCATCCGTGAAAGCTCCATGGGCATAAACTTTTTGAAGAGCTTTTTGTTGTATTCTTTTTGCAGAATGTTTTGATAGCGTTTCTTGAACTTGGAGGAAATTGAGTTGGCTTTCGGGATCAAGTATGAGGAGTCTACCCTCTGGTTTAAGGACACGTATGCATTCTGAAAGTAAAAGTTCATGATTCTCCATTTTAATGTCATGAAGCGTCCAGCTTAAGATTACATAGTGAAATGTTGACGTCTCAAATGGCAGCGTGTTTGACTCAACCTTTTGAAAAATGCATAGCTTTTCGACTCTCAGCATTTTAGACAGACGTTTAGCAACACTAAGGCTATCCGCGTCTATGTCAATGCCGTAAACTCGGCAACCTTTCTTCGCCAAGATACATGCAAGAATCCCTAAACCACAACCAATATCCAAAACAGTTGATTCTGAATCTACTTCATCCGCAAGAGCTTCATGACGCCTAACAAGAAAGCTCACACTTTGCTCATATTTGTCTATTGGCAGTTTACTTCTTAAGAAAGCTCTCAGTAGAGAATATTCGCTTAAAAACCAAGAATAATTCTTTATCAACGTCTTAATTTTGCGTGAATCATAACCTCTTTCTTCAATTTCTTCTTTCAACGCACGTAAAACAAAGTTGTAAATATTAGGCTTCATACACTCATCCTTCTCATACAAGTTTTAAAATATTTAAAACCTCTGCTAAGAATTAAGCCAAGTTCTTTCTCTTAGTCATCGTTAACAGAAAGGCGATAATGTTATTTTTGCGAATTGCGTAAACGCCTCTCATGGAAGAAATTCAAGAAACAGTTTCTGCATTAAGGCAGCTTAGCAATGAGTTGAATAGAATTATCAGTATTGAGATTTTAGAAACTGATCAAATGCTTCGCAACCTAATGGAAGATTTGGTCGGTGTTGAAGAAAGTGAGCTTAGCGAATGCGAGACGAGATTACATAGCTTAGAGCAAGAAGTTCTTAACATGGAAAAGAAAGAGTTCAGCTTAATGAAAGTTTTTGATATAGAATATAATGAAAAGGCTCATAGCAGTTTCTTAGCCTGGCTTCTTGACCCTCAAGCTGATCATGATTTATCAGATCGTTTCGTCAAAAAATTCATTTTTCAAGCAGCTTCGAAAGTGAAGGAACTTAACCTGTCAAATATCGACTTTAGAAGTCTGCGTATTGACAGAGAGATACCGGGCGATGAAAGCAGACTTGATATACGAATAAGGGATCCTTCTGATTCTTTTCTTTGCGTAATTGAAAATAAGATATTTTCTGGAGAAGGAGTTGACCAAACAAACCGTCTATACCGAGATTTTCATAACAGAGCCGTAAACGAACTCTTTGTATTTCTTTCTCTTAACGAGAATGTGAAACCTAAAAACAGTAATTTTATCCATATGACATATCGGGAAATTCTTTCAATTGTTAAAAGTCTATTAAAAGAAACGATGAACCTTGACGCAAAATATTTAATTTCACATTACGCAAATACACTTGAGCGAATAATTATGCCCCAACGATTCGAATGTTTTTCCGAAAGAACAAGATTATACTATAAATATCAAAAACACATTGAAGAGGTTAGAAAAGCGTTTGACCAAGACAGGAAGCTATTGTTTTCAACTCTGGAAGAAGAAGTCAAACGGCGTCCATGGTGGAATGACAAAACGTGGAAAATGGAGAGGACTGGTGACAGCATTACAATCTGGAAAGACTCGTGGTATCCTACTGAACATCAAGGCGTATACATCAAACTTTACCTAAATACTTCACAACCGGCTTTCTCTCTTTTCATTTACGGTGAACCTTCAGAATTTTCCATGAAATTAGGGCCTATTCTTCAAAAACTGTTAGATAGAGAGCTCCCCAAAAAATTGACTGAAGCTTATACGATAACATTTCAAAAAGGTGTAAGTCGATTTATCCGAAGAGAGATACCGCTTTCTTTGGCAGAAAGGGATCACGTGCAAAGGATTCTTGAAAGTCTTGATAAAATGGTTGAAACGTTTGGAAAAACAATCGATAGAAGCATAGAAGAGTTTAGGAGATCAAGTTTAGTCTGACCAAACAAAAGTAGTCAAATTCTTCCCGAGTTATACGTCACCTAATAAGACCACTTAATTATTGCATCTTGAGGCTTACCTTTGTGACGATCGTAAAAGTTTCTGTTAGTCGCTGTTAACAGAACATCCAAATGTGTTGCCTATTTCTAGCTTTTTCTTTAGTCTTAAATATGAAACGATTATGATTAATGAATTGGTGTTTAATCATGTCTTTCGTGGCGATTGATTCCGGCGATTTTATTCGAAAAGGTACTCGTGGTGCCTTTAAAGCTTGCACTGGAGTTGCTTTGACAATTGATAAGGTTGATGCGTTTGAATCGGCTTATTTTGATCTTCTTGAGAAGCTTTGCAAAAAGTACGGTATTGTAAGGAAGAAATTGGTTTACAAGGCTTATGATGTCCTTTCGGCGTTATCGCTTAAGGATGGCATATCCTTTCTGAATGAGTTGTTTGATGGTCTTTCTGATAGGTTTGTGAACGTTGATTATTATTACTCTTATTTGTTTACGAACAAGGTGCCTGTGGTGAAGTTTTATGGGGCCGATAAAAGTGGCGTTGAGGAGATGAAGCCTGTTGAGTTTTTGAATAAGCTTAGTTCAAGTTACCCTCACTGTTGTGCTTGGAAATATGTCTATGATCATTCTGATGCAAATGTCAGTTTTCATTTGGATCATTTTGAAGGTGAAGTTACGCTTGGGTGGGAACTTATCAAGGATAGGGATTTAAATGTGTATTTTGCGGGTGATGAAATGTATCCTTTTCTGGCTATGGCAGATATTGCTGTTGAGCTTTTGGATCGTAGATTGTATCTTTCTAAGGCTTCCCTTTTTCCAAAGAATATTAGTTCTTGCTTTAGGGAATTAGGCGATAAGCTTCGAGTTAGTTTCTTGGGACAAAAGTATTTGAAGTATATCACACCTATAAAGAAGCAGAAAATTGATACATTGCCTAAACTAAAACGCCCATTGATTTTTATTCTTAAGGAATATCCTCCGGGTTTTAAGGATGAAAGTCAGCTTGTTCGCGATTCTCCTTTATGGGGTCGTATTTGCGAGTTTGCATACAATAGGAAAGGAACTGTGAAGTTTGTTGATCCAAATTCTAGGGAGGATCGTCGTTTGCTTTTGACGGGTGGAATTGCTATCTGCATAGGAGCAGAAGGTGTGAAGGTTGCAAAATATTTGCGGAATTTGGGTGTAGATATCGAAATTGTTAAGGCTTCAACTTTGGTTTCCAAAAAATAGTTTGATTTTAACTATTGCGCGAATGGATATGCCCTCTGGTCTGAGAGCACATCCGCACTAGTAAACAAGTGGAAAACATTATTTAAGATTTATGGAAGATTAATTCACTGCTTTATGTGTTTTTGTATTATGAACCAGTATGTTAGTAGGTCTTTTTCTTTGGTTTTGTAATCTGGGAATTTTTTTGTTATTATTCTCCAGAATTTTTCGTTGTGTTTTCTTTCTATGGCGTGGGTTATTTCGTGGTAGATTATGTATTCGATTAGGTTTTGTGGTAGGTGTTTTAGTAGTGTGTTGATGGTTAGG
>QMVG01000038.1 GCA_003660975.1 Microcaldota archaeon | reverse complement strand
TCGGGAGCTGAAGGACCAGCTTGAGCTGGGGCCGATCTACCACTGGACCGAGCCCCGGGTGCGGGCACATGTGGCGGTGTGTTTCCTCGCTTTTCTCCTTGAAGTGGAGCTTGAGCGGCGGCTCAAGGAACTTGGGGTGGGGGCGAGCTTCAGGGAGGTGCTCTCGGACCTTAAGCGGGTGAAGGCGGTGCATTTGGAGGTGAAGGGGAAGCAGTACCTAGCCCGCACGGAGCTTTCCGGGCGGGCCTACCAAGGGTTCCGGGCGGCGGGGGTGGCGGTACCGCCCCGGGTGGTGGCCCTGTAGTGGGTACGTGTGCTTGATAGCCCCTGAAATGCTGACTCCAAGGCAAACCCCTATCTCGCGGTGTCAAACTTGGGCTTTATGAAACGGCTCAAGAACTTATTGAACCAGTAAAGCTACAGTTAAACGTTGTCCTTGCCAGCTATTTTACTGAACTTAAAGTTTTAGAAATCGGCCAGGCTGTAAAGTATGCTTATGGAGAGGAATCCAGACCGAAGGATCAGTTTGCGGACGAGCGTCTTGAAGATTACCAGCGAGCACAAGAGATAGCCCGCCAGAAGCGTTTCTTCCATTGGCCCCTGGAGTTTCCGGAAGTTTGGTATACCAAACGTGGGAGTCGGTCTAACCCCGGATTTGACGTTGTGATTGGGAATCCGCCTTATGTGCGCCAGGAGCAACTTAAGGACAAGGACTTCTTCAAAGACCATTTCGAGGTCTACGACAGCGTCGCTGACCTTTACGTTTACTTCTACGAGGTCAGCCACTGCCTACTTCGCCGGTTCGGCCGCTTTGGCATGGTCACCTCGAACAAGTTCATGCGGGCCGCCTATGGGAAAAATCTCCGGGAGTTCCTTTCTCGTGTGGCGTATGTACGCGAGATCCTCGATTTTGGAGATCTTCCGGTGTTCCTGGAAGTGTCGGCCTACCCGTGCATCGTGCTCACGATCAAAGGCGATGAAGAGCGAGGCCCGATCCGCTACCTTAGAGTGCCATCGCTCGATTTCGACTCGCTGGAGCGTCTGGTAGAGGAACAGGGGGGAGAGCTCCCGTCTAGTGTCATTGAAGATGCTGATTGGCGTCTGGTGAATCCCGAAGAATTTCGCATCCTCGAGAAGATGGAACAGATCGGTGTGCCCCTCAAGGTTTGGCTGGGCGATACTAAGATCAACTACGGCATCAAGACTGGGCTTAATGAGGCGTTTTTCATCGACGAGGCCACGCGGGCCCGTCTCATCGCCGAGGACCCCAAGAGTGCTGAAATCATCAAACCTCTCGTCGTGGGCGAGGACATCAAGCGCTATGAGATCGAGTTCCGGAACCGCTATCTCATCTTCACAAGGCGCGGGATCGACATTGATCGCTACCCTGCGATCAAGGGACACCTAGAGCAGTTCAGGGAGCGATTGGAACCGAGACCTCCCAATTGGGACGAAGAGAAACAGGGAAAATGGCCGGGCCGCAAGCCCGGAGCTTACGCGTGGTACGAGATCCAAGACACCATTGATTACTACGCCGACTTCGAGAATCCAAAAATCCTATACCAGGATATTGCGGAGCGAGGCACATTCGCGTATGACACGCAAGGTTTATTTGCAAACAACACCGTGTACCTTATTGGCACGTCCAATCCATTTCTGCTGGGACTGCTTAATGGGAAACTTGTGGAGTTCTGGTTTCGACGTACAGGGGCGGAATACCGCGGTGGCTACCTTAGGTTCTTCAGTCAATACATGGAACGCATTCCCATCTGCCGGATCGCCTTCGTTACCCCTCAAGAAGAGCGGGCAAGGCTGGTAGAGGAAGGGAAACACTTGTATCGCGAGGCGTTGGAGAAAACCAAACAAGCGAACACAACTCAAGCTTTATTTTCTGACCTCTTGGCGTTTGTGGAGGAGCGCCTCAAGAAAATTCATCAGCCTGACCCCGAGCTTGTGCGAAAGCACAACGCCGACCCCCTGAACAAAGATTGGCAGATCTCTGAAAGGCAGCCTTGGGAGCAGTCCGATGTGGTCCACGATATCCTCGCCTTCCTGGCCGAGGAGATGATCCGTATGAACCGAGAGAAGCAGAAGGAGATGAAGGCCTTCCTCTCCTGGCTCGAGGCGGAACTCAATATCCAGCCCGACAAAAAGGGCCGCATCGGGATCGAGGCCCTCACCGGGAAGACCAAGCTCAATAATTACCTCGGCGACTACCAGAAAGGCGAACCGGAACTTCCCTTCGGGGAATTCTGGGAGATCCTCAGGAAGAACAAGAGCCGCATCGGCCGCCCGCTCTCCCACGAGTTCATGGCCCAGCTACAGGAGGCCTACGAGTGGAGCTTGACCAAGCTCCGGCCGATCAAGGAACGCCTCCGCCTTACCGACGCCCTCATCGACCAAATCGTCTACCGCCTCTACGGATTGACCGAAGAGGAGATAAGGATTGTCGAAGGGGGTTAAATGTGAGTTGTGAAAGACTAAACCAATCGTCTGATGACTCTAATGAGGTTTCCGAGTTCGGTCTTGAAGCAATGACTGTAGACCGCGACCGATATGTAAGACTCATCTTAGAGTCAACCTCCACCAAGAAGTTGGTAGTCGCTGGGCCGGGGACAGGGAAAACATTCCTATTTGGTCAAATCCTTAGAGAGTGTGGAGGCGGCGGCCTCGTTCTAACGTTTATCAACAACCTCGTGGAGGATCTGAAACGCCAACTGAGTGAGCTCGCTGATGTTTATACACTGCACGCTTTCAGTAATTGGCTTCTACACTGCATTCCGATCGCTGGTCTGGACCGCTCGTTTGTCTACTACCCCCATCTCTTCACTTTAATAGCTGAGGATCTATCGATTCTCGAGAGTCGACAAGTTAGCGAGTCAATTCTTAAGGAACGTTACGAGCGCTTGGATTCTAGCGATGGATTGATCGAGGCAGCGCTCGAGATTGGAACCTACTATAATGCAGTTACCCATTGGGACTGTGTCTACCGCGTCTATCAGCATCTTGCCAGGCACCCTAAGGATGTTCCAAGGTATCGAATCCTAATAGTCGACGAGTTCCAAGACTTTAATCGCCTGGAGGTTGAGTTCATTCGCATCTTAGCAGATAAAAACCCGGTTTTGATAGCTGGCGACGATGATCAAGCACTCTATGAATCCAAGAACGCATCGCCGCAGTTTATTAGAGATTTGGCGGAAGACCAACAATACGACCGTTTTGAGCTGCCTTACTGCTCCCGATGCACGGAAGTTCTTGTGAAGGCTGTCCACCGGGTGATCCAAGAGGCGCGACGGCGAAGCTTGCTTGAAAATAGGATTGAAAAACCCTTCGAATGTTACCTTCCGGACAAATGGGAAGACAGTCGTATTTATCCTACTATACCGGACGTTCACTGTTCTGTGAATACTAGACAAGCACCGTACATCGGGCGTTTCATAGCAAAACAGATCGCAATGATCCCGCAAGAGGACTTTACAGAAGCTCGCAGTAAGGGCGAACCTACTGTGCTTGTAATGGGACCGAGTCACTTTGTTGAGTCTGCATACCGCGAGCTCACCAACCAAGGTATAGATGTATCCTTGCGCCGGTCCCGCAATCCCCATCTGGACATCGTTGAGGGCTATCGGATGATTGCCAAAGACAGCACAAGCCGTTTAGGCTGGCGCATAGTTGTGCATGTCAAGAAACCTAGCAGCTGGCAGGAAAGTATCCGACAAGCGCTTATCAAAGATAAAGATATTTGTGATTTCCTTCCAGGGGATTTTGTGCAAAGACATCTTGAAGTTGCTCGCTATCTAGGGCAACTAGCACAAGGGTATAAACTCAGTGAGGAATCGGTTCGCTTATTGGAAGAGGAAATAGGCATGGGGGCGCCGGAAGTGCGAAATAAACTGCTTCTTGCCAAGCGTCATGAAAGCGGGCCCCCTGAAGAAAGTCCGGCACTACCAGATGTCTTGTGTACGACACTCGTCGGTGCTAAGGGCCTCGCATGCCAGCACGCTTTCATTGTTGGCATGAACAACGGACACTTTCCCCGCAATCCCAGCGACATAACGGAACGAGAAGTTTGTCAACTCATTGTCGGGCTTACAAGAGCTCGGAAGCAATGTTCCCTTGTGTCCTGTGGCTATTGTTTCGGCCCCGACAGGTTATCTAGGTCAATTTTTCTGGATTGGCTTTCACCATTTCTAGAGCACATTCAAGTGGACAAGGAATACTTCCGCCGATGAGAATCCCTCTTGTCCATATACAGAAGCGTGACATAATTTTAAGAGATTCCATGAAAGAGGTATGTGAATGTGTGAAACCGATGGGGTCTGGTCTTTACATTTGAATCACGGTTAAACCTTCCACGGTGCTAGGGACGGAGTAAACTGGGCTTGAAGGGAGGTCAGATGGCGATCATTGTGCAGCGTGAAGGGGAACGGGCGAAGATCATCTCCGAGAGTAGGTTTCCCAATGAGGCGGAGCTCCAACGCTATGTCTACGAGAACCCGGAGGTCCTCCCCATCTCCGATATCAAGGAGGACGCTCAGTTCACTGTCCTCGACAAGGAAACCCCAGTTGGAACCGGCTCCATCGACATCCTGGGGGTCGATAGTGAAGGGGACCTTTACATCATCGAAACCAAGCTGTTTTCGAACTCCGATAAGCGCAAAGTCCTTGCCCAGGTACTCGATTACGGTGCCGCCCTCTGGAGCACATATCAAGATCCTGAAAGCTTCCTCCGCATGCTTGAGGAACGCCTTGCCGCCACGGGCGAAAGCCTGAGCGAACTGCTCAGCTTCGGTGAAGCTTCGGAAATCGAAGCCGGGATTAAGGAGTGTATCCAGAGCGGTAGCTTCCGCTTCATCATCATGATGGATCAGGTTCCTTCCGCCCTCAAAGACCTCATTCAGTTCGTAAACAGCCACAGCAACTTCAGCGTTTACGCAGT
>QMVG01000037.1 GCA_003660975.1 Microcaldota archaeon | reverse complement strand
GGGCACCTTCTTCATCGGCTGGGTGCAGGACTATGCCAGCGCGGTGGTGGCCATGCGAGAGGAGGGCAAGACCTTCGGCGCGTTGAGTTACCAGCTTATCGCCCCGCGAGCCAGAAGCATCTTGCTCATCTTCATATACTTGTACCTGCTGCTCATCATGGGGGCCTTCGGTCAGGTCATTGGTATAAACTTCCTGTCCAACCCTGCAGTGCCCTTCGGCATCCTGTCGGTGATCCTGATGGGGCTGCTGGCAGGGCAAATGACCTACAAAATGAAGCAGGACATCGTCCTCACGACTGTCATCACCGTGGTGGTGGCTTTCCTGGGCATCTGGGTAGGTACATTGTCCGGTGTTCAGGGCATCTTTGAGAGCCTCAATACCGCTCTGGGGGGCTGGACGAAGTACTTCTGGGCTATCGTCTTCGCCATCATCTGCTACCTGGGCGCGGTGCTCCCCATCTGGCGCTGGGCTCAGCCGACCAATTACATCTCCTTCTGGATCATAGCTCTGGGTATGTTGGCCGGCGTGATCGGCATGCTGGTCTGGCATCCGACCATCACCAACTTCCCACCCTTTACCAGCTTCACTGTCCCTGGGCTGGGACCCCTGTGGCCCATCATGTTCGTGACCATCGCCTGCGGTGCCATCTCCGGCTGGCATAGCCTGGTATCCAGCTCCGGCACGGCCCGGCAATTAGAGAAAGAGACCGATGCTCTACCGGTAGGTGGCGGCGCTATGTTCATGGAGATGGTGTTGGCTGTCATCTCGCTGCTGACTGCCACCTCTGCCCTGGGAAGCTTCGACGCTTACAAAGATGCCTTTGCCGCCGGTAAGTTCGGCGTCTTCGCCGTAGGCCTGGCCCAGTTCATGAGCCACGTCGGCATCCCTACCTCCTTTGGTCAGCCCTACGGGATGGTCTTCCTGACCATTATGGGTCTGACCATCTGCTATTTGGTGGTGCGCTTCATGAGGGTAGCCAGCGCTGAGTTTCTTGGTGATGCCATTCCGATCATGAAGAACATCCACGTGGGAAGCATCGTGGCCCTGGCGCTGTCGCTGCTCGTAATCTGGACCGGGGTGTGGCAGACCATCTGGGTACTGTTTGGTGGCGCCAACCAGATGATGGCCTCTCTGGCCTTGATGATCATCACCCTATGGTTGATCAATCAGGGCAAGAAGTATCGGTGGGCATTCTGGCCTTTCATTTTCATGTATGTAACCACCATCGCATCTTTGCTTTACCAAGGCGTATATGCCTTCCAGCAGGCTGCTGCAGGCGCGAAGGTGGCTGGCAATATCATTGCCGGGGTCATTGCCTTCATCCTCATCGTCTGCGCCCTGATTCTGGGTTGGGACGGCTGGCGGGCCATTCAGCGAGCCAGGGCTGAGAAAGCCGCCAAGGCCTAGGAGCATCAATCCAACGCGACCGACGGGAGAGCCTTAAGCGGCTCTCCCGTCGCTTTTGAGGGACTGCAAGGAAGGTGAATAGATGAACCCCATCTCAACGTATCATTGACCTAATACCAATTGCCTATTGAAGAGCCATGTATTATAATCAGCCAAAACGATTGGTGAGGTGAGACATGGCTCGACGATTGCAGATTGATTGGCAAGAGGATGAGCAAACCCTTTACAAACTTTACAGGCAAGAAAAGGACGTGCAAAATCGGACGCGGCTCCATGCGCTGTGGCTGCTCCGCACAGGCCGGCCGATGACCGAAGTCGCGCCGTTGGTGGGCGTGCACTACCGGACTTTGCAGGAGTGGGTAGCCTGGTATCGCCAAGGGGGCATCCAGGAAGTGTTGAGCCATCGGCACGGCGGACACGGGGGGCGCGAACGCCGCTTGAGCCCGGAGCAGGAAGCCGAACTGGTGGCCAAAGCCGAAGCGGGGGAGATGCGCACCATCTGGGATGGCGTGAGGTGGGCCCGGGAGGCGCATGGAGTGAAGTACACCTACTGGGGCATGCGCCGGGTGTTCGCCCGCCTGGGGCTAAGGAAAAAGGTCCCCCGTCCCAAGTCGCCCAAGACGTCTGCCGCAGAGCAGGCGGCTTGGAAAAAAGGGGGCTCACCAAGCAACTGCGCCAGGTGGGCGCCAGTGGGTGCCGGGGTGTGTATTGGGCAGATGAAATGCGGGTCGGTCTCATCGGCCAAGCCCGGCGGGTGTGGGCTCCACGTGGGGTGAAGATCGAACAAGCAGTCGAGTACGCGTATGAGTGGGTGTACCTTAACCTGACGGTGAACGGACTGGAGGGCCGGATCATCTGGGACTGGACCGAGAACATGAAAGCGGCCTCCATTGCACCGGTGGTCCGGAGTTGGGCGGAACAGGGCGTCGAAATCCTCGTGTGGGACCGCGCGCCTGGGCATCGCGGGGCCGCATACGAAGAAGTGCCGGTCAAGCGCATTGAGCAACCTCCTTATTCACCGCAGTTGAACCCGGCGGAGCGGATTTTTGAATACCTGCGGGAGCGGATTGAAGGCCGGGTGTACGGCGGTCTGGCGGCCAAGCAAGCGGCAGTGGAGGCCGAGTTGCAGCGGCTGGCCGCCGATCCAGAGCGTGTGAAGAGCCTGGCCGGGTGGGATTGGATTCGCGAGTCGCTCGAGGCTTTACCATCCTAAACATGGCCTTTCATTGGACAATTGGTATTACTATCGAATTCTACCACATCGAATCAGTAAAGGCAAATTGCTTATTTGCCGTTATGTAACAGGAGGTGCATTATGTCAAGTTTACAAGAGCCCTTTGGAGAGAAACAGACTCTGCCGTCCTCCACCATCTCAGAGGAGCCACCCAAGCCTTCTTACGAACCACGTCGTCCACGGAGCCGCCGTCCACCATCTGTGTTCTGGCCGATAGTGTTCATCAGCGCTGGTGTCCTCTTGCTGCTATCGAACCTGGGTTACCTGTCTCCTCTGTCGTGGAGTGTCGTCTGGCGATTGTGGCCGCTGTTGCTGGTGGCGCTCGGCATTGATCTGCTCATCGGACGCCGCTCGGTGATCGGAGCCATCTTCAGCACGATAGCGGTTGTGCTCCTGATCGGCGGGATAGTGGTCCTGGCTCTCCTCACTCCGAGCATCCCCGCTGTATCCGACTGGATCGCCCCTCTCGAGCTGCCCACGTGGATCCGACCCGAGTTTGAAACCAGGCATGTTGAATACCCTCTGCAAGGTGTGGAACAGGCCAAGGTCTACATTGACTGGAGCAGCGTGCCCGGCTATCTGAGTGCATTGGAGGATTCGCCCAATCTCATCGAGGGCGACATTGACTATCGCGGCCAGCTAACCTTCGACGCAAGCGTGGTCGGCGGTCGGGCCAATGTGAAGCTGGATAGCAGCTTCTTCGGGCTGTGGTCGTTTGGCGACCAGTCGGGCAAGCGCTGGGATGTGCGACTGAGCCCCGAGGTATCCCTCGACCTGAGGCTCGATACCGGCTCCGGACCTTGCGACTTCGACCTGACCGGTCTGCAGATCAGCAAACTGGTGCTCGATGCAGGCTCCGGGCCCATTGACCTTACCCTGCCGTCGGGCAGCACCTTCGAGGCCGAAATTGACGGTGGCTCCGGCTCCATCACCATTGTGTTGCCCGAAAGCGTGGGCGCACGGGTGGAGCTCGATGCGGGCAGTGGCCCCTTCAACCCCGACGAGCGGTTCGAGCTAGTGCGGGGCAAGCGCTATGGCGATGGGGTGTGGGAGACGGATAACTATGGCACCGCCGAGCACACTATCACCCTGAAGATAGACCAGGGGTCAGGCACGGTCAACATCCGGTAAAAGGGACAAGAGGCTAGGGATTAGAGCGCCTACCGTCCTTAGTACAACCATCCGTAAATTCACTCCGGGTTTCTTTGCTAGCGCTGGACCTCGGTCCAGCGCCCTCGGCAATCGCCAATCTCGATTCCGTGCCGACAAGGGTGCGGGACTAAGGTCCCGCACGATCAGGGGAAATACGGAACGAAATTATACATCGCTGTACGAAGGCCTGCCGGGAGCAGAAAAACGCGGTGCGAACTTACGTTATGCTGTGCTTAGTCCCTGATCCCTGGCCATTAGAACGAACGAAGGAGGTTTTGTTGTGAGACGATTCGATGTACGTACTATCGGCGGGATCCTGTTGATCGTCTTCGGGATCTTGTTACTGCTCCAGAATCTCGGTATTCTCATGGGCGTTGTAGCCCTGATCTGGGCCCTTATCTTTGCCGCCGGCGGAGCGATTCTCGTGTACATGTTCCTGACCAACCGTGCCAACTGGTGGGCGATTATCCCAGGGTTCGCCCTCCTCAGCATAGGGGCGCTGATCGCCCTGGATGAGTTCTGGCCCCAGGTTGGCAACGCCTTGGGCGGTGCGATCTTTCTAGGTGGGATCGGGCTGGCCTTCTGGGTGATCTACCTCTTCAACCGCGAGCACTGGTGGGCAATTATCCCCGGCGGTGCGATGTTCACTCTGGCGGCGGTAGCTGGCCTTGAATCCGTCTTCGAAGGCGCTGAGCTGGGCGGGGTATTCTTCGTGGGTCTTGGGCTGACCTTCGCCCTACTATCTTTAGTGCCCGCCCCCCAGGGCCGCATGAAGTGGGCCCTGATCCCCGCCGTCGTGATGGTGGTGATGGGAGTGCTGATCGCTGCTGCTGCAGCAGGGGGACTCGCGCTTTTGGGTGGAATAGCCCTGATCCTGGCCGGGCTCTACGCCCTCTTTCGCATCTTTGTCCACCGAATTTGAAAAATTCCCTTGACTTTACCTACATCTTGGGAAGGGGGGTGATACTTGCCAAAGATGCCTTCTTTATGTTTATGCAAGCGGTTGCATTAACTTTGCAAGGACGCTAAAATGTCTCCTACAATCAGCGATGTCGCTGCCCGAGCAGGAGTTTCCCCCTCCACTGTTTCCAGAGTCCTGAACGGCCGGCCGGGGATCAGCGAGGGGACCCGCCTCAAGGTCCTGCAAGCGGCCAAGGAACTGGGATACTATCCGGCCATGGCGGGCCGGGGG
>QMVG01000036.1 GCA_003660975.1 Microcaldota archaeon | reverse complement strand
TCTGCTATCAGGATAGAGACCTCTTTTTTGATTTCCTTTAGCTTGCAAAAGAGTTCCGAAACCAAAGAAGGTTGCAAGCCCAAAGACGGTTCATCCAAAATGAGGAGCTTGGGGCAGGCCATAAGAGCGCGGGCAATCGCCAACATCCGTTGTTCTCCTCCGCTTAATGTCCCGGCAAGCTGCTTTGATCGTTCTTTTAGTAAGGGATAAAGATCAAAAACGTAATCCAATCTCTCGCCCATTCTATTTTTGGCACTTGGGATATAAGCGGCGCCTGCTTCCAAGTTGCCTCGCACAGACATGAATGGAAATAGTTCTCTCTCTTGTGGAACTATTGCAATCCCTTCTCGAATGATTTCATGTGTTTCCATGTGAAGCAAGGATTTGCCCTCAAAAGTAATCTTGCCAGTCGCAGGTTTTAACAAGCCAATGATAGTATGTATTAAGGTGGTCTTGCCTGCTCCATTAGGCCCAAATAAGCCCACTGCCTCGTTTCCTACCTCCAGCGATGCATCTCGGATGACATGCAACTTGCCATAGTAACAGTTGATCTTGTTTACGATCAGCATTTACTCTTCTTCTCCCAGGTAAGCACTGATTACTCTAGGATTGTTAGCTACCTCTTTATATTGTCCCTGGGCTATGATTCTTCCACCATCCAGGGCTATGACCCTCTCAGTCAATTCCTCAATTACACTCATCACATGCTCTACAACGCAGATGGTTATGCCTTGGTCACGGATGGTTCGGATTGTTTCAATCACCTCTTTGGTTTCGTCTGCGCTCAGACCCGCCATAATCTCATCTAGGAATAATATCTTGGGGTGAGTTGCCAAAGCACGGGCCATCTCCATCTTTTTAATTTCCAAGATGTCTAGTTGCGATGTATCTCTTTCGAGTTGGTCAAGTCCCAGAAATTCACATATTTCTTGTGCCTTTACCCGAGCTTCTCTCAGTCCATTTCCTTGCCCAAAAAGAGAACCCACCATGATGTTTTGCAGCAAGTTGAGATCTTGCAATGGGTGAATAACTTGAAAAGTCCTCCCGATCCCGAGCCTGCATCTGGTATGAGCAGGTAATTTCGTTATGTCCCTCCCATCAAAAATGATCCTGCCACTGCTGGGAGGGTATACCCCTGAAATGACATTTATGAAAGTTGTCTTCCCGGCTCCGTTGGGGCCAATGATCCCCACGATCTCTCTTTCCTCAAATCTGGCATTCACCTGGTTAAGCGCCGTCAAGCCCCCAAAACATTTGCTCAGATTTTCAATCTCCAAAATTTGCATCACTCACACTCCGAGAGCAGAGCCTATATGGTAGCCCATTTGCGTTTCAATCGTTCCTTGGCTGTTCCGACAATTCCCTTAGGTAAGAACAGAATAACAATCACTATGATTACACCGTAGACCAGTAAGTGCCCATAGGGCAATTGCAATTTCAGATATTCTCCAACCACTCCTAGTATCACCGCTCCCACTATCGGACCTAGCGTGCTGTGTATTCCTCCAAAGAGAGCCATGGTCACGGGCAAAAGAACAAAATTGAAATTAAAACTACCCTCTGGCGAGATAAACGCATAGCTGTGAGCGTAAGCACCGCCGATCATTCCTTGAAGAGCTGAGGTCAGCGCAAATACAACGACCAGATACTTGAAAACGTCTATTCCGCTTGATTTGGCAACAATCTCATTGTTCCGAATGGACGTGAGGGCAAAGTGAACCCTGCTTCTTTCAAAGATTTCTGAAACGATGACCGTAAGGAGTGTGAGCACCAAAAACAACCAGAATATCTTGGCAGAATCTCCATTAAAGACCGCCGAGGGAAGTGCTTTCCCCGAAGGTCCACCTGTGAAGCGGTGCCAATTCATCACGATCACCCTGAATATCTCGGACAATGACATCGTTGCAATTGAGAAATACAATCCTCTGATTCTCAGAATCACCAAGCCTAAAATGAACGCCACTAGAAGGGAAAACAGACATCCAAGAGCAATAGATACCAGCGGATTTACCCCCCAATAAAGAAAGGACAAAGCTGCGGCATAGCCCCCAAGGCCAAAGAAACCTGCGACACTCAAGCCGGGTTGTCCGGATCTAAACATCATGTCCCAGCTCAAGGCAAGTGTTGCATACATAATGATGGTCGTTGCCACACGTTGTGGATATGTCCCAGCATAAAAGGGAAAAGTTATGCACAGGATAAGGACAACAACAGCGAGGATAGGCTTCCAGGTTTTTATGTTAGTCTCTCCCGATAGGATCTAATGAGGATTACCAGCAGGATAAAGGCAAAGAAGACAATATCTGCCCACCCGCCGTATCCTTTAAAGCTTATGATAAGGCTCTCCGCTACGCCCAGCGCCAAGCTGCAATACAGTATTCCCGGGAGGTTTCCGATGCCTGCCATAGCGATGAGAGCAAAGGATCTCATCGTGTAAGAACCTCCAACCAGGGGAAAGATGGAATGGCGAACGAGAAAGAGACCGCCGATAGCAGATACTATGGCAATGGACAGACTGAAGAGAAGGAGGTATGATCGCTCCACGTCTATGCCCACAAGCCTGGCTCCCCGAGGATTCTGCCCCACAGCCAGAGCAGCCTGCCCCGTTCTGGTGCGGCTCAAAAACAACACAAGAGTGATAAGAATAAGGAGGGCAATGGCCGCGTTGGCAAACTCAAAGACGCCAAAGCTATAAGGACCAATCGTCGCTGATGTAGAGGCATAATCCACATGCAATTTTCTGGGTTGGGAAGTCCACAACAAGTTTGCCAACTGCTCCAATATCATTGCCAAGCCAAAGGTCAGCAAGAGTTGGCTGAACTCTGGAGCATCCAACACCTTTTTGATGGTGGTCTTGTAAGTAACTGCCCCAACGACAAACATGACAACAAAGACAGGAATCATGGCAACCAGAGGGTCAACCCCATAGAGAACATTCCCCCAGTATGCGAGGTAAGCCCCGATCATCATAAAATCGCCGTGTGCAATATTGAGAATGCCCACTACACCGAGAACGAGGGCCATGGGAATCGCGATCGCGGCATACAAGCCAGCCCTTTGGACTCCATAGATAAGAACACTGGGTTTCCAAAGAATCAAAAGGACCACAAGGAACAGACAAGCGAGTGCATATTGGTTCCTTCTCTGCTTAAGTACGCCTGGCAATTCCATATTCCACCTTCAAAGGCACCAAGCCCAAGTAAATTTATACTCGGGCTTGGTGCCCGATGGTTTCATCGCGAAACTATGACTTGTACGCTCAGCGACCTTCCCAGGCAGGGAATGGATAGATCAATTCGGAAGTGGCCCTATCCCACGGGTAAATGACTTCCAACTTTCCACCCTGGTACTGAGTAAGCATGGGTGTCAAGGGAGCCTGATGTGAAATGATCTTCGAGGGTGAAAAGGTGATAACCTCCATGGTTGGGGCCTTATATTCCGTTTGCTCCAAAGCCGCAATCAGTGCTTCAGTCTCGATGGTGCCAGCACGTTCCATCCCTTCAACCAAGATATGGATAGCACTGTACACCAGAGGCGCCAGGTAGTTATCTGGGCCGGAGCCAAACATCTCAACATAGCCATCATAGAAGCTCTTGCTGATATCACTCACTTCGGTTAGAGCATCTGCCCATACCTCATAGGCGATGACCCCCTCGGCCAACGGCGACTCACCAAAGTCCGGTGGCCAGCCCGGGGGAGCGCCTACGAAGAACTTGGGGGCAAAGTTGATTGATTTGGCTTGCTCTAGAATAGGCAAGGCATCTGCAGCATACCCAACCCAAGTGAAGCAATCTGGGTTTTCCGCCTTTGCATGCTCTAGGACAGCGCTATAGTCTCCGCCGCCCATGGCTGCACTCTTGAAGGATTCCCCGGACAAGGTGGCTATGTCTTCAAAGAGCTTCTGGCTGAATTGGTACGATGCGGTCCCGAACGCGCCTTCCTCGTATGCCATGAACACGCTTTTAAACATTATATCCGGGTATTTCTCCGCAAACGCCTGCCAGGCGGCCTTCTGGCCTTCACCTTGCATATAGTCCCAGGAATGCAGATGGAAATACCAATCAGCATCCTCCCCGATGGCCTCTTCACAAAGATGTGAAGCAGCACCGGTCACGATGGTCACTTTCCCGTATTTCTTCAGTGCGGGTATCTGGGCCATATGCACACCGCTGAAGGAGTTGATGACAAATGCATCCACATTGTCCACGGTGGCCAGCTTGTCTACAGCCGCGGCTCCCTTCTCAGGCGTCATCTCGTCGTCCACAACGATCACTTTTAGAGGTCGTCCCAAGACCCCTCCTGCAGCATTGATTTCCTTCTCTGCCAAAAGGGCCCCATTCTGTCCATTGATACCGCTAACGTCGCCCAAGGCAGCTATCAGACCCACCTTGATCGGAGCGGCCTCTGTTGGAGTAGCTGTTGGGGCTTCAGTTGGCTTGGCTGGGGTTGTTGCACAGCCGGCTACCATCAGCATCGACAGAATAAGTGTCAAGACACGGGTAGAATATTTGAGTTTCATTGTTTACTCCTCCTTTTTTGTTTTGAACTGAAAGTGAAACTTGATAGGGATGACTCTAATTTGTGTTCCATAGACTTCCTCCCCAGGAGAGTCGCTCCCCCTAACTCCGTATAGCAGGTCTTTCTTGCGAGACAGCACCAGTTTCCGTGCTCTCATTACTTGTTTATCGAGCTACAGGACATGCCAGTTCACAAGCCCGACAATATTTTCTGACCCTGTCCGGGGAACCATCGTCTTTCCAGTTTTCGACAATTACCTCATTGGCCTCAGCTTTTCCCATCTCGATATCACACAAAGCTCTGCTGTAGGATCCGCTTCTAAAGGCTTTCTGAGGACAGGCCTGACGGCACGGCATATCGCAGCCCTCACAGGGTTCAAATTCTATCGGCCCAGTGGGTTCCAAATCCACGTCAAGAAACAGGGCGCGCAGACGGACACGTGGCCCAAATTGCGGAGTGATCACTAGGTTGTTCTTACCTATCAC
>QMVG01000035.1 GCA_003660975.1 Microcaldota archaeon | reverse complement strand
TTCCTCGATGGCCTTGGGATCCACTGTACCCTTGGCAAACCCAGCCTCCGGGCTCACCAGCTCACTCGGCTCCACCCCACCCCCGTACAGGATGTCCAGGAAGATACGGGCCCGGCAGCGCTCCGCGTAAAGGAAGGCCGAATCTCCCTGGCCCATACGGTACAGAAGGTCGATCAGGTGCTCGTAAACATCTTTCGTCCTTTCGCCCCAAGCTAGTTTAAGTTCTTCTCTCTTTAGCCATCTGCGAATAAGTTCAACATCTTTTATAGCCAGCAGATAGGTTTCTATTGCTGCTTTGTTATAGCCTAAGTTCTCGAAACATCGTCCTTTATTATAATAAACGATCCATCTATTTGAGCAAGTTATACAATCGTCCTCACCACTTTCTTTGACCTGGTTCAGGGACGCCAACGCGGCTTCGTAGTATGTCAAGGCTTCCTCATCTCGTCCTAGACCCTCTAATGCAATACCGATGTTCATCTGGGTTGTGGCTACCTCAGGCCACCTTTGCTCTTGGCTAAAGAGACGCAAAGCAACATTATATTCTTTTAAAGCTTCTTCGTATTCTCCCTTATGAGCAAGAAGGATGCCCAGGTTACCAGAAACCTCAGCAATTGCTGACTCCATTTTAAGTTCTTCAAATATTGAACGAGCTTGAACAAGACAAGCATACGCCTCATCCAGACGGTTTGCGTACCACAAGGCAACAGCCATGTTCAACAGAAGTGTTGCATTGACAGCATGTGTTGAGCCTCCAATCAGTGCATTATATGCTTTCCGGTAAAAACTTATGGCCTTTCCATATTCGCCCAGTTCTAGATAAGCTGTGGCTATATTAGCTGTACATTTTGCCCAAACGAGGTCCAAGCCTTCCCTCTCTGCTAGCTTCCTTCCCTTTTCGAACGAACTAATAGCTTCCTCAAAGTGGCCAATGCTTGCATGTGCAACTCCGATATTCATTTCACAGATAGCCAAGCTTTCCCAATCACAATCTTGGGAGAAAACGGCTTTTGCACGCTGGAGCATTTCCAATGCCTCGACACAACGGCCCAAGTTGCTTAAGACTGTGCCGAGATTCAGCCATAACCTCGCTAATTCTTTCGCCTCCACAGGATTTCGCTCGTACAACGTCAGGGCTTCCTTCAAGAGCTCGAGCGCTTCGCTTAACCTACCATGCTTTGCTAACGCAATTCCCGCATCAGTCTTGACCGCAGCGGCCTTTAATTCATCCCCCAAAAGGAGATAGGTCTCTGCTGCTTCGGCAAAATAAGCATAAGCTTCCTCATAACGCTCCTGATCAAGATACAATGCGCCAAGTTCTTGAGAAATAAGAGCAATCTCTTCATCCATCCCCCGCTCTCTAACTATGACAAGAGCTTTCAGAAAAACCTCAATTGCTTGTTCTGGATCTTCTCCTTTAAGGAACGAGGCTTTTAAGGTATATAAGTCGGCCAGCAATGGCGGAAGGGGAGCCTTCTGTAGAATTTCTATGGCAGCATCAATGTGAGACAAGCTTTGGGCGGGTGGTTGTACTCCATCGGTCTCTATGGCGAACAAATGCGCTAATGCTGCAGAAACGGCTTCATGAAAACCTTGTACAAGAAACCCATCAGGCCATGGCTTCTGGCCAAGAGGTGGACAGATCAACGTCCGTAGAGCGTGTATCCTATTATTCTCTCCACGAACAACCAAAACGCGTAGCAATCTTTCTCCAAAAGGCTCGTCATGCCATCCACATGAGGGTGATACGCTGTTAACAGCATACCCCACTTGCGCAATAGTGTTATCATACATCTCAAGTTCCCCTGCTAGCCTTAGCACAATTCCTGAATGCCCCATATATATTTCATTGCGTTGCAATAAGAAGTGAGCATAAGGGGTTGGATAAGCAGGCCATAAAACAATGCCTCCAGAAGCATTACCCCAGACAAAGCAATCTTCGATTATGGCATTATTGTTTCTAACAAGAACGCCCGTTTCATTTAATGCTACAACACATGAACGGATACGCACGGTACCTGCACTGTTAGCTATCAAAAAACCTCTATAACCCTTTTTAACTGCCAGATTCTCAATTATTACATCTCCAAAGGTTGTGTCAAAAGCAATAGTAATGACAGGAAAGTCGAGATCCGGGCTCTCAATGACTGTCTTGGCAGGGTCTTCGCCGCGAAGATGAATAGGTTTATTAATGGTTATGCTCTCCTCATAGCATCCTGGACGGACATGTACCGTCCCACCGGGCATCACGGCATTTACGGCGGTCTGAATCGTGGCACAATCATCTGGTACAGTAATTATTTGTTGGGATAAGCCAAGGACTGGTATTAAAAGAAGCACACTAGCAATATAAATATGCTTTCTCATCTAATTACTCCTACATCCTATTGTACTTGTTTTATTGAACCGTTTTGAGTATTGTGGCATGGTTACAGAGTGTCGATCCAAAGTATCGATCCAGGCCACACGCATTATTGCCGCCGGTCAAGTTCCCCACCTTCTTTAGTTGCAAGGAACTGGAGAACCTGTGGGCAAACGGCCCCTAATTGATTGCCCTCTGGTTCAAGTACGTCTGGAATTATGTTGTTTTGTCCGGTTAGGTAACCCAGGAACACCCGGTCAGTAATGGCACACGGCGGCTCGTAGAGGAAAACGCCATACATTCCGTTTGCGGCTATATGATTGTTTATAAGCGTAACATGTGCTGAATCCCCCAACGCGATACCACGCCACTTGTTATTCACGATCTTCGAGGCAATGATCGAGACACAGGCTGACCCTCCAACCGCGATGCCGTCCTTGCCGTTGTTTTCAATAAGTGAATCGCGAATGTCTGCCTGCGCATCGTTCCCAACTACCACACCCGTATATGTGTTGTCCTTGATTGTTGCAGCTGTAAGTAAAGCCCGCGCTGAGCTATCCACATGGATTGCGATCCAACCCATGGTGCTCTTTATTTCCGCATTATGGACATTGACCAGAGCCGAATCTGTTACGTAGACACCACTTACTTCGCAATCTGCAACGGAGGAATTCGTAACGGTGGCCTGGGCCGACTTCGCAACGGCAATACCATAACCACAGGACCGAACAGCTGAGTTGACGATGATTACTTGAGCAGCTCCTACCACTGCGATGCCAATAGGGCCCCACATCACCGTGATCCCATTAAGCGTGACCCTTGTGCTCTGGTCCCCTTCGACACGAATCACCGGGGCCGTTCTCCCGTAGCCCATAATGGTGCTCTTTTCGTTGGGCCCCATACCTTGAACCGTTAGTGGCTTCGTAATTACGAGGTTCTCACGCCAAACGCCCGCCTCAAGACAGATCACCGCGCCAGCTGGAGCAAGAGAGATGGCAGCTTGGAGGGACATTCCCTCCCGGACAGTGATTTGGCAAGCTTGTTCAGCCAAAACTTCAAGACCAAGCAACAAAAGCGCGGTCGCCAAAACTATGGGACACACTATCTGCCATTTCATGATTGATACCTCCTTGGACAAAACACGCTATCGTTCACTTGCAACCTGTCTGGACATCCAAAGATCTCCCTCGCGATCTTTAGCGAGTCAGCAACTGGCCGGCTTCTACTTATCAGTAAAGCCAGAAACTGCAACTCTGAAGTGCACGCATTTTCTCTTCTCAGTTGTGATTGCCTTTTGATAAACAGGCAGCCAACGTAAAAATTATTCCCGTACATCAAGAACGCCTCCTACTGAGGTTGTAAGAAAGGCCAGCTCGTATGGCAAGGCACTGCAAAACGGGCCTCCCAAGTTTCCTCCCGGCTCTAATATGCCAGGAATTGTGTTCAAAAGTCCCTCTATGTATCCGCTAAAGAAAGTTTCCACATTGAAACACGGTGGTTCATAGAGCGTCACACCATACTTTCTATTCTGGGTGATCTGGTTGCCTATAAGCGTGGCATAAGCCGAATCCGCCAAGATGATACCGTGAGTATTTCTTTCTATGTAGGAGTTTGCAATTGAAACCCGTCCTGAGTCCTGCACGACTACTCCATAAAGCCACTGATCAGCAATAAGCGAGCTTGAGATTGAAGCCTCTGCAAAGTCCAGGATGCTAACGCCGTAGAACGATTTGTCCCCTACAATCTTTGACCCGATAATAGTGGCCTGAGATTTGTCTTGGAGATAAAGCCCGCCATATTCTCCGCCTTCAATAGTCGTACCCGTGACAACGGCGTAGGCTGTTTCGCTAATGGCGATGCCAAGCACACCGCTTCTAACAAGGCAACGGGTGATTGTACTTTGGGATTGTCCTCGCAGGAAACAACTAAAGCCACCATTGTCTGAAATGGTCGTGCCCTTAAGCACAACCAGGGCAGAACCTTCAACTTCAATGCCCAAATCTCCATTACGCTGGATAATAGAGTCTATAATTCTAATCGTAGCGAAATCCTTAATGACTACACCATCGTTTCGATTCATTTCAACAATCGATGTCAATAAATCTACCTCAGCATTTCCCCAGATGACGAGCCCGTTCTGGCGATGTCCGGCGATCACCACATTGGACAAACGAACACGGGATGATCCTGCCACCCATATGCCATTGTTGCCATCAATAATGGAAATCTCCTCTATCAATACCTCGATCGTCTCGGTGTGCCGAACTTCAATGACCGGCCACCAGCCTTCTTCCCCCCCCTTGATTCTTGTTTTACCTATGCCTAATCCGCGCAATGTGACGCTCTTTCGAATCACTAGATCCTCTTGCCACTCCCCTTCCCCGAGACAAATTACTGCCCCATCCGATGCTGCATCGATGGCTTCTTGGATAGTGGGGTAATCGTCGGGGACAACAATGGTTTCGCCAGCTAGGCCCAACCATGCTGTAAAGAGCGCTGGAACTAAAACGCGCAAACTCTGCCCACGAAATTTCATCGCCACCTCCCAAGGAGCTGATACGGCGCCCAGAGCCAGGGGTGGGAATATGTTCCACTGGCGAGCAACTCAAGCTGTCCATTCCTAAGGGCTTCAGCCCAGCTCGCTCCTTCAAGGCGGTGCTTTGCCAACTTGATCAACAGTTCCTCCACCGCCCCAGCGTGGGCTTTCCATAAGGTTGCTAGCACCGCACGGGCCCCACTG
>QMVG01000034.1 GCA_003660975.1 Microcaldota archaeon | reverse complement strand
GGAAGGGTGCCCCTTCACGATATATGAAGAAAAATATTCCGAAAACGAAAATGACAGCGCTTATTCCGCAAAGCCGGATCAGCGACACTATCACCCATTCGCGAAGCCTAGCCAAGGCACTGCGCAATCTCGAGCCGAACCTTTTTCTTGCATTTGAACCCGTAAGAGAAGCCATCCGAGAGATCCTCTTCCAGGTCGAGCGATTGCTTCTGCAATTATCGCATAGAGGTGCCGCGGCCTACGGCACTCACCGGCACATATCCCACCTTCAGGACGATTTTCTGCCCCTCGGGCGAGAGAATCCAATCCAGGTACTTCTTGACAGCACCGGTGGGCTCTCCAAGGGTGTACATGTAAAGGGGCCTTGCCAGGGGATACTTCCCTTCCCTGACAGTCTGGAGCGAGGGAGGATAGGCTGGTCCGCCTTTCTTGAGTGCCACCTTGAGAGCTTTGACCAGTTTGGGGTCGAAGTATCCCAGGCCGCTGTAACCTATCGCCCCGGGTGTACGGCCCACAAGCTCAACAACATCTTTTGATCCAGAAAGTTTAAGCGCTCCCATGCGGAAATCCCGGTTATTCAGAACATGCTCCCTGAAGAAGAAATATGTTCCCGAGTTGTTTTGGCGGCTTACAACAACGATTGTATCCTGTTTGTTTTTAACCCCCAATTGAGACCACCTCGTAGTGGTTCCACCCTCAGCGAATATCTCCCTGAGCTCATCAACGCAAATCTCCTCAATGGGATTGTCTTTATGCACGTAAATCGCCAGGGCATCGTACGCAACAATATGCTCTACCGCTTCCTTCCCGGTATTGCGCCTCACTTCCTCCTTCTCCTTCTCTTTAAGAGGCCTGCTTGCGTTTGCGATGTCGACGGTTCCGTTTATAAGACTTGCTATTCCCACGCCGGATCCACCTCCGGACACCTCAACAGATACGGTCGGATCCACGAGGCGGTAGGCATCCGCCCACTCCTGGGCAAGGTTGACCATGGTATCGGAACCGATATTTTGAATCACCGTTTTTCCCAGTTCCTTAGGTCCTGTCTTGCCCCTGCCGCAGGAACTGATCAATGCAGGGATCAAGCAAACGGCAGCAAAGCCCAAAATCACCTGCCACATGTGCCGTTTTCCTTTCCTCATGTCTGAGCTCCTTTCTTTGTCTCTGGCCCTGGGAGCTTTCAAGGACACCGGTAACGGGCTCTGTGAGAGCTTCGCCTGAGCTTGACTCACCTTCTTACCACACAGAGGTTAGAGCAATACAAGCGAATTGTAAAAAACAGGTTAACAGTCTATGAGCAATCCTTAATGTAGAGTCGAACCATCAACGTCCCCCAAGCTGCGTTTTTGCTTCTTTTTCAAACGTCTGGGCCCTGGTAGCATTATGAATTGAGAAGCAACGCAGTACGGTCATGTTTTTGAATGCAACCCGCGCGTATGGCTAAACCGCACGTACTTGTCATTGACGACGAAGAGGACATTCTCGAGCTCTTGCGCTACCACCTGTCCAGGGAAGGATACACCGTCGAATGTGTTAGCGACGGAGAGAAGGCACTGGAATCAGTTCGAAGGAAAGTCCCGGACATTATCCTTTTGGACCTCATGCTGCCGGGCATCGGTGGCCTGGAGCTCTGTAAGCTCTTGAGACGTGACGATCGCACCGCGCAAATCCCCATAGTAATGCTGACCGCCAGGAGTGAGGAAGCAGATGTGGTAGCGGGCCTTGAGATAGGTGCAGACGATTACATCACAAAACCGTTCAGCCCGCGTGTTTTGGTCGCCCGAGTGAAGGCGGTTCTCAGACGGCGCAAGCTAGAATCGTCCCAGGCAGGCACTCTGATCCGAGGCGATCTCGCCATTTATCCCCATCGGTACGAAGTTCAGGTTAAGGGAGAGCCGGTGGCTCTCACGGTTGGAGAGTTCAAGATATTACACTTCCTTGCGCGTAGGCCGGGCTGGGTCTTCACCCGGGAGCAGATCTTATCAGCGGTGCATGGAGAAGATTATCCGGTGGCCGGTCGCTCTGTGGACGTGCTCATAGCTTCACTGCGCCGCAAACTGGGTGAGGCCGGCTCGATGATCGAGACGGTCAGAGGCGTGGGGTACAGGTTTAGGGAAGAAGGAATCTATTCATGAAAAAACTCACGTTGAGAAAAAAGGTCCTTCTGCTTGCACTGCTGGGCACGATAGGATCTGGGACCGTAATATTATGGCAGGCATTGAAGCTCTTGAAAAGCGAAGTGCGCCGCAGGATTGCAGCCGAGCTTCGCACTACGGCCCTTGCAGCTGCTCCTGAAATCGAACGCTTGCTCGCAGTCCCGGACAAGGGAGCGCTCGTGCGCTACTGCCGCAGGCTCGCTACTGCCACAGGCTTGCGTTTTACAGTGGTTCTGCCCGACGGAACGGTAGCGGTTGAAACGCACCACGACCCCGCATTGATGGACAGCCATAAGGATCGCCCCGAGATAGAGGAAGCACTGAGTGGGAAGAACATTTCCACCTTGCGGCTGAGTAGAACCTTGCGGGAGCTTTTCCTGTACGCGGCGGTGCCTATCAAGGCGGGCGGAGTAACAAAGGCGATCCTTCGAGCTGCAAAGGAATTTGAAGAGGTCAAAGAAACGGTGCGCCCGGCTGCAAATGAACTTCTGCTACCTTCTTTTTGCATTATTGCAGCGGGAGCGTTTATGTTATTGCTGTTTATGCACCGCACGTTACGGCCGCTTCGCGAGCTCCAGCTTGCAGCCAAATCGCATCGGCATGAAAACCCCGAGGCTCTTCTCCCCGTACCCGAGGTTGCGGAACTCGAAGACATTGCCCTTTGCTTTAACCGGTCGGTGCAGCGTTTCCGCCGAAGGCTCAATGAACTTGAAGCCAGGCAACGTGAGCTTGAAGCGGTCTTGGCCAGCATGGCCGAGGGGGTCATCGCCGTCGATGTAAACGAACGCCTGGTTGCCCTCAACCGCAAGGCGGCAGTCCTGCTCGATATCGATCCTGGAGCAACAGGGGGACGTTTCATTCAAGAGGTTATCCGCAGCAGCCGGCTCCAGGAACTCATTCAGGAAGCACTTTCCTCAGACGAGCCTATTGAAGGTGAGGTAAGGATTTATGGAGATCCCGAAAGAATTCTTGAGGTGCGGGGTACCGGTCTTAAGGACGGGCGGGGCAGAAAAATAGGAGCGCTTGTGGTCCTGAACGACGTGACAAGGATTCGGCATTTGGAAACCGTACGCAGAGACTTCGTCGCCAATGTGTCCCATCAACTCAGGACTCCTATTACCGCTATCAAGGGATTTGTTGAAACAATGCGTGACGGGGCCGTGGATAACCCGAAAGAGGCAAGGCGCTTCCTCGATATAATCGCTCGGCAAGTGAACAGACTCCAAGCCATTATCGAAGATCTTCTTATGCTCGCAAGACTCGAATCCCGTGGCGAGGAGGCCCGCCTGCAGCGCACCCTCACCTCTATTGCGGAAGTGACAAAGGAAGTCCTTGAGGCTACGGCGCCCAAAGCACGGGACAAGAATATTCGGCTCCTTCTTGACGGTGATAAGGAAGTCCTCGCTCCTGTCAACGCTACGCTTCTAAGCCATGCGATCATGAACCTTCTTGACAACGCGATTAAATACAGCGACCCGGGGACGACCGTTCGAGTCTCCGTCCGAAGGGAAGGGGAATCGGTTAAGATAAGCGTCACTGACCAAGGCTGTGGAATCGAAAAGCGGCACCTCGAGCGCATATTCGAGAGGTTTTACCGCGTGGATCCCACAAAAAGCGACAATCTCGGTGGAACCGGCCTGGGCCTTGCGATCGTGAAGCATATAGCCGAGGTGCACGGAGGCTCGGTAGAGGTGGAAAGCAAGCTGGGAGAAGGAAGCAGCTTTACGCTTGTCTTACCAGCTGCACCCGGAAAGAAGTCACAGCAAGGCCTATGAGCCTGAACGCCTGAGGCAGTTATGGAAAACAGAGGGCCGAAGGAAAAGATGCGCAATGCTCACAACCTTTATGCACCGCCCCGCTGAAACGCAAGCAGGGAGGCAGGCCCAATCTCAGGCTTGCAAGGTACTTTCTACGTTCAAAAGCAATGAGCTAGTCTCGACTTTCGCCATTTCATGGTGCCGCCAGCCGGTCTACAAGGCGATCTGAGACTTTTTGCTCTAGGCGGCTTAGGGCTGGGCAAGCCAAAAGTCGGGCGTCCCACAATTCCCGACGAGCGGCATTGAGCATGTCAGCAAACGAGGGTTCTTTCTTTTGAGCGTACCAGGGAGCCGATCTGCGGGCTGTTTCAACGTCGCGTTTGACAACCCGTTAGCTGTATGTACCAAGCTACGACAATGCCGTATACACAGGAGATCAATGGAGCGGTATGGAGCACGGCCTTTTCAACCCGTGTACCTTTAGGTTGGAGGCCGGCTTTCTTACGTCCTCGGCCCTTTTTTCTTCACCCCCAACCGTTCTGTGGCTCTTCGAGACCAAGTTTCTGCCTGGTATCTGCGAAGGAGACTTCCAGAGACCGTCTGCGTGCAAGAGTCTCCAGTATATGCCTCACAGGCAAGCGGGTACTGGTACAAAAGCACGCGCCACCCTTCATATATCGCTCGGGATCTCGCGTTACCACTCCGTAGATAAGCTTGCCCGGTGCCACATAGCCACTTGGTCTTTGAGGAGTAGGGAAAGCTCTCGCCCGTAGATATGAACGACGACATTCCTCCAACGTACCGACTTGTCGGCAGCCAGCTGCTTTGGACTATGGAGGCGGCGCCCTTTCTTGCGGGGTCGTCCAGAACCAGAATCCGCAGGAGCGCTCCCGAACAAGGCGGTGTCGGGAACCATAGTCCCGATGAACTCGGTGTCCGGAGACGCCCCACGCAGAAGGGTTCTACAGGCGTACTTGCGGTCTCCGAGGACCGTGAGCCTCAAGCGAGGCGGAAGCCAGCCTCGAAATATCTGTACCAGTTGCCGAGGCAACTCGGGGCGTTTGGTGTACTCAGAACCCTGGCAGTACTTTGGAGAACGGTAAAGCCTCCAGAGGACAGGCACAGAAAGGCCCCCGGACTTTTTCCAAGGAACGGGTACCCAAACGGCCAGGACCACCCAACTATGCCCGAAGG
>QMVG01000033.1 GCA_003660975.1 Microcaldota archaeon | reverse complement strand
TATTAAGAGATCTGGAAGAGAAGGAATGATTTTATTACGTTACCTGATCTCCGGAGGGAGAGTACCTATTCAGAGTCCTGTCTATGAAACGGGCGGGGCCTTGTGGAGCAGGCCCCGTAAATGGAAAGGCGAGGTCACGAATATGGGACAGGGAGGACTCGTAAATGGGACGGAACTGCGGGGGGAGTTATGAAAATCTGGACAGGGTGAAAGGTCACGTTAATGGGATGGGACTGGAGGGGGACCCTTTGTAAAGGGTTCCCTGGGCCCTCTGGGGCCCCCAGAAACCCTAGGGGTTTTGCGTGCCCCTTAGTTGTCCGAGATAGCCTACTTTCTCTGAAATGGATGAAGAATAGGACAACAATAGCGAAATATGAACTGAAAAATGAAAAGAGATGCTTACCATAATTGAAAAGGTGTTAATGGGAATGTGTGTTGGGTGGTCTTATGGCTTTGAATAAAATTATCATCGTTACAACATTAATTACTCTAATCTTAATAACCAGCAATCACTTTATTGTTGCTTCTGCAGAGACCGTACAAAATGATTATCTAAAAATTAATGTAGAACCGAAGAGAGTTGAACTAGATATTAACCAAAAAGGTACTGTAAAAATTACAATTACCAATATCTGTAATGAATCTCTTGGGATATATTTAGATTGGATCTTTGTTGAATGTGGGGATTTAACTCATGGTGAGTTTTCAGAGAATTTTTTCTATTTAAGGCCAAATGAAAGTAAAGAGATTAGACTTGATTTATCAGGTTCTAAAATTTCATACCCAAAAGGTTGTGAAGACGGGGTTATCCGGATTTACTGGGGAACGAAATTAAATACCACATCATGGGGGTCATTAGATTGGGATACTGTAGAGGGGGAGGCGGGGATTGGAATTGATGTGGTCAGAAATATGACGATTCCCACAATTATCTATGGGGTTATTCCGGGTATAATTATTGTTTTCATTGTAATATTAATACTAATTAAGCATAAAAAGAAGAAAGCCGCCAAACTGACCGCTCCGGATAGATAGAGTGAAGGACTATTGCGGGGAAATAGATGCAAGCTAAAAGGTCTAGGTAGATCATTAATAATGCTACATTTATTACCTATCACACCGCTGAAATATAAATCCCTTAAAATGGGATGGTCTGGAGTTAAATGTTTTTTCCATGCAAAGAGCTGTACCTCTCCACGTCGCATAACAGTGGAAAAAGGCTTTGATTGCGGCCTTTTCTTTTATCCGCAAGACGTTATGCTATGGACGGTGCATGTTCTGGGTGATGTTTATAGAATTGGTGGGAGACCCTATTTGGTTGGGTCTCCCTGGAGAGGAGGGAACCCCTTTGAAAGGGTTCTCTGCCCCGCCCCCGGACCCGTAAATGGGAGGGAAAGCCTTTTTGGAAAGCTTTCCTGAGTGTGCGGATGTGGTAAAATGAAGGTAAAGGAAATTTATCTTGATAATATATTGTCGTTTAAAAATTTTAGGCTGGAACTGGATAATCCAAAAGGTCTAACGAGAGACGTTTCAAATGTAGGACATTGGTGGAACGGAAGTTAAGATATGCGGGTGAGAGATGACGAGAACTGGAATATATAATTAGTCTTATAAAACAATCATATAGAAAGAATAAACAATGAATAGACTGTTTTTTCGAAATTAATTCGTTCTTTAGAATTATTGGAGGTTTTACAATGGAAGATGATTGGAAATCGCGTATGTATAAGAACACAAAAACATGGAACCCATTTGTAGGGTGTAGGTATGAGTGTGCTTATTGTAAGGTGAGCTTTCAGTGGCAGTTAAAAAGAAGAAAGAGAGATTGCATGGATTGTTACAATTATATACCACATGAACATCCCGAAAGATTGGCGAGGATACCTAGTTCAGACATCATCTTTGTATCTGGTTGTGGTGATATCTCTTTTTCTCGACCGGAATATACGAAGGAGATAATAAGAAGAATTAAAGAACATAATAGAAGATGCGGTTATAAGACCTACTATTTTCAAAGCAAGAATCCGAAATACTTTAAGCAGTTTCTTCACATGTTCCCGCGCAATGTTATACTCTTAACGACACTTGAAACAAATAGAGACAAGGATTATCATTTTGTTTCCAAGGCACCTAAACCTAGCGTGAGATATAGGGATTTTTTAGAATTAGAATATCCACGGAAAGTGGTCACGATAGAGCCAATAATGGATTTTGATGCTGATATTTTCACTCAGTGGCTTGTCAGTCTTGATCCAGAGTATGTATGGCTGGGGTTCAATACACGACCGCGCAGTGTACACCTTCCGGAGCCAACATGGAGCAAGACTCAGAGGTTAATTGATGATCTTAAAGATCAGGGAATAGTTGTCAAGCCAAGAGCTGAGACAAAGGGTTTGGCTTTTTAAAAATCTTTGTAGTGAGGTTTACAGTTTCAAAAATGAAGATAAACATCATACGGAGAATAGGCGTGGTCACATTAATTGGATGACTTAGGTCACGTTTATGAAACAAGCGGGACCCGTCTGTGGGACGGGACTGATGGGAGGGGATTTATAAAGGGTTTCCCTGACGGGAAAGGTTTGTTTGGTTACTTGAAGAAGAAATCGGATGGAAAGGGTTTTAAACGTGAATGGGAATCAGTGGATGGTGAAAAATGAAAATTTTGGTTTCTTACATGCGGATTAAATTGTGAAAAGATTGTTTGGAGGTATTATATGGTAATTTTTAAGGACAATAAAAAGTTTAAAGAGTATAAGTATAACCTTGAGGATGAACTGGAAAGCGATATTGTGAGTAATTCCAAACTATTTTTTGGAAGAGATACAATATACATAGACGCGAAGAGGAAAATAGAATCAAAAACCTTAGGGAGAACAATTCCAGATGGATTTCTATTTGATTTCTCCTATAAAGAGGAACCTGAGTTTTATATTGTAGAAGTAGAGCTTAAGAACCACGACTTCTACAATCATATTTTTCCCCAGATAACCAAGTTTTTCGCATTTTTCAAAAATAGAAAGAGTAGGGGGGAATTGGTTGAAAAAATATTCTCCATTGTAAATACAGATACAGGAATAAAAAGAGAATTTAAGAAATATTTGGGTGAAAAAGAAATTTACAAAACTATCAAAGACACTATTGATAGCAGTCAGAATATTCTGCTGATCTTAGATGACAAAAAAGATGAACTACCAGAAATAATGGAGACTTACGCGGATACGTGGGGTAAAATGGTGAGATTATTGATACTAAAAAAGTTTGTTCATGAATCCGAAGTTATCTTTGTAATCGAACCAGACTTTGAGAACATTGAGTACGGATTTGCTGAATCAGTAGATAAAGCTGAACGAGAGGAAGTGGACTATACAGAAGAATACCATTTGGAAGGCGTGGATAACGCAATCAAAGCGGCCTATTTCAAGATCAAAGAGGAGCTATTGAAAATTAACAAGGATTTAGTATTTAATCCTCGGAAATATTATATATCGATTATTCATCACAAAAATATAGCATTCTTTCAATTCAGAAAAAAGAAGATAAGATTGGTGGTTATGCTCTCTGAGGACAGTGTTAAAGCTAAGATAAAAAATCATAGTATTAAACATCTTTCTGAAAGTGTCCAGAAGTTCTGGAACGGACCTAGTTGTGAGATTATAATAGACAATGAAGAAAACCTGGATGAGATTACCGATCTTTTTAGATTCCTTATAAGGGAGGATAAGGAGGAGTGTCCGCAACATGTTATATGACCTTGGATACAATTATGTAACAAAAGATAGGCCCCGTAAATGGGAGGAATGGAAGGTGTGGCTTACCTAGGCATCTTTTGAACGTTGCCTTTCCATTGTTCTAGAATGTTAAAAGCCGTCAAGGAGACTCCTTTAATAAGGTGGCTGAAAGATGGAGACATATCGGGACTTGTTTATACGGGTGGAAGCAACACTAAAGGAGGTTAGCACGCTTCCACCAGACTTGTTTGAGTTGAGATTTGGTGAATTTAAACGCTATGAGGAGCGGAAGCTGAGTGATGTGGATTATTTCCGCATAATGGTAGAGGTTGTTTTCTACTCAGGGTTTAAAGCTGGAACCGTCACAAAAAAGTTGGGTAAGATAAGGGAGTACTTTCCGGACCACGTAACGGTGGCGAAATATGGAGAAGAGGATATTTGCATGATTCTTTCAGATTCTGAGATAATACGAAACCGTAGGAAGATTGAAGCAGTTATTGAAAATGCGAGGACTTTTAATGACATAATATTAAAGTACGGATCTTTTGGCAATTATGTGAAATCGTTTAAACCCAAGGAATCCTTTGAGAATTTAATGCGTTTCAGGGAAGATATTAAGCACAGATTTGAGTACTTAGGCGACATTACAGCATATCACTTTATGATGGATATCGGCTTACCTGTTATAAAGCCTGATCGCGTTTTAACAAGGATTTTCAAGAGGTTAGGGCTCATTGAAAGTGAGGATAAACACCTGGAAGTACTCGAGCAGGCACAAAGATTTAGTCTGGCCACAGGTTATCCTCTGCGGTATATCGACATAATATTTGTGAAATATGGACAAATGGGCAAAGACGAATATTTTGGGTTGGAAGATGGTATATGTCTTGAGAAAAACCCAAAATGTGAGATCTGTGGGATAAGGAAATATTGCAAATATGTCCCGTCTGTTGGACAGGGCAGGTCACGTCTATGAAACGTGCATAGGCGGGTCCTAGGTCACGAATATGGGACGTGCATAAACGTGACCTAGGTCACGAATATGGGACAAGGGGCAGGTCACGATTATGGGACGGGGAGGACTCATTTATGGGACAGGACTGTGGTGGTTGAGATGGGGTAGCTGGCCTTTGAAAAAGGTCACGTTAATGGGATGGGATTGAAGGGGGACCCTTTATAAAGGGTTTCCAGGGGGCCACCCGCCCCCGCCCCGTCCCCGGAAAGAGAGTAAAAAAAAGGTGAAGGGAAATGGAACAAGAGGAAGCGGTCACGATTTTGGGTCTTGGGTATGTTGGGTTTCCGACGGCGATGCACTTCGCTGAAAGCGGAGTGAAGGTGTACGGATTTGATGTCAATGAGAAGCTTATTGAGAAGTTGAAGGAAGGCCAGATACCTTACGTTGAGATGAAGAAGGAGTACGAGCTGAAGAGGTATCTGAAGGAGGGACTTTTTGTCCCCACGGAGGACCTCAAGGGAGCAATGGAGGAG
>QMVG01000032.1 GCA_003660975.1 Microcaldota archaeon | reverse complement strand
GTGCGGGCCTATCACCTGCTCATCACCCAGGGGAAGGCCGGGGAGGTATACAACATCGGCTCCGGTCAGGCCCATTCTATCCAGGAACTGCTGGATACCCTTGTTTCTATGAGCCGGGTTCCCATCACCGTAGAGGTAGACCCGGAACGGCTGCGTCCTGCCGATGTGCCTCTCATCGTCTGCGATTCCACCCGCCTGCGTCAATGCACCGGCTGGCAGCCGATTATTTCCTTTGAGCAGAGCTTGCGAGATGTGTTGTACTACTGGCGGATGCAGATCGGGCAAAGCGGTGGAAAAGGATTTTGAGTGAGGAAAGTTTCGCGCACAAGAGCAAAGAATAAGGAGATCTATCAGTGAAGCTTATCGGCGTCTCTTCAACCTCAAAGCTATCGAAACTGTTCCAGGCTCTGAAGACGATATGGTGGTGGGGACCATTCGCTCTTCTGATAAGCCTACTTCTGTCATCAACTGTACCGGGGGTCTTGGCCTGGGAGCCGGATAACCCGGATGGCGAGAGGGCTTTTCTGACCCCCGCCTCTCAAATACAGGCAAGCAATGTTCAACTGGTGGCTCACATCGGTGGCATCACCCTGGATGTGGCCGTAGGGGGCAGCTATCTTTACGCTGGCGAAGGACCGTCATTGAACATCCTGAACATATCCTTTCCCCACCAGGACACTCCCCAATTGGTAAGCAGGATCGGACCGCTATCCAGCGGCATCGTGCAAAGCGTGGCGGTAAGCGGCACCCATGCTTACGTCACCGCCGGTAGCTGCCTGTGGATAATTGACGCCAGCACCCCGACCAGCCCAACGGTTGCCAGCTCCTATTGTCCATCGTGGTTTTCGGGAACAATGAACGAAGTAGCTGTTGCCGGGGACTATGCCTACATCGCTGCTAGCGATTACGGTCTGATGATCGTCAACGTCTCCGATCCGCAGCATCCGGCGGAGGCCAGCACCTTTTCGACCTATGTCGCTGAGGGGGTGGCCGTGAGTGGCAATTATGCCTATATTGCTGATGGAACCAACGGCCTGCGCATAGTTGACGTGAGCAACCCGAGCTCCCCTTCCGAAGCAGGTTCATACGCCCCTTCGGGGTTCTGGGCGAACCGGGTGACGGTGGAAGGGAGTTATGCATATGTGGCAGCAGGATACAATACGGGTGACCCGGTGACAGCCTGGGATGGGCTGGCGGTCATTGATGTCTCCGACCCATCTAACCCGGACCACGTCGGCACCTACGAGATGTATGACCAACCTGCGTATCCCTATGACGTGGTGGTGGACAGTGGTTTTGCCTACATGGTAGACTACAACCTGAGCCGGCTGTATATCGTCAGCGTGGCGACCCCCACCAATCCATACGAGGTTGGCTATTACCATACCCCTGGCTGGGCGCAGGGAGTGGCCGTGGCCAAAGGATATGCCTACGTGGCCGACAAGACGCGAGGGGTGCGGGTGGTTGAGGTATCCGACCCCTACACACCGACGGAAGCTGGCTCCTACGAGACCCTGGGGGACCCCCAGGCTGTGGCCGTGTATTGGGATCAGGCCTACGTCGCCGATGCCGCTTACGGCCTCCGCATTTTGGATGTCCGCACGCCGGAAAACCCGGTGGTGGAAGGAAGCTTTGCAACCAGGGCCGCCAAGAACGTCGCCGTAGCCAGCGGGTACGTCTACGTCGTCAACGATCCCTGCACCGACAGGTGTTTCCAGATTCTCAACGTCGCATACCCGAGCAGCCCTTCTGAGGTGGGCTGGTACGACACCGGCTGGTCTAATGATGTAGCGGTTTCGGGGGATTACGCCTATGTCGTGGGGGTCAATGGGCTGAGCATCGTGGACATCTCTAACCCGGCAGCCCCAAGCTTCGCCGGTAGCTACGACCCAGGCACCTGCTACGCTGTGGCGCTGGGCGGAAACTATGCCTACGTGACCGAATGGTCGGGCCTGCGCATCGTGGACGTCTCTAACCCCAGCAGCCCCTCGGAAGTTGCTTCCTGGAACTCATCGGTACCGGCGATGGATGTAACCCTCGACCCCAGTCTGGCCTATATCGCCGCCGGGGGACTCCATATCGTGCGCCCTGAGCTGAGCGGCCCCTACGAGGAGGGGGCCTATGCACCGGGCACAGGAGAGGATTACCAAAGTGTGGCCCTGGAAGGGTTTTACGCTTACGTCGCCGATTGGGACAAAGGGCTAAGAATCATAGACGTGTCCGATTCCAGCAGCCCATACGAGGTTGGTTACTACGACCCGCCCGGCGGGGTAGGGCGAGGCGTGGCCGTTCATCTCGGCTACGTCTACCTGGCCAACGACGAGTATGGGCTGTTCATTCTCCAGTTCGCCCCTTCGGTCAGTGCCACCATCCCTACAAGTGGCGGGACCCTCACCTCGACACCGGACCAGACCACATATAGCTTCCCTGCCGGAACTTTCAGCGCATCGGTTATCGTCACCCACACCATGCGCCTGGCCGGTGTGCCCAGCTTCGGCAACCTGACCGGCATCCATCACACCTTCGAGCTGAACGCTGTGTACAGCGACACCGGCCAACCGGCCCAGCCGGCTCCCGGCAGGACCTATACAGTCACCGTCACCTACAGCGATGGGGAGAAGGGTGCGGCCATCGAGGACACGTTGGCGCTCTATTACTGGGACGGGGGACAGTGGGTGAAAGAGCCCAGCAGCCAGGTGGATACGGTCCACAACACCGTCACGGCCACACCGAACCACATGTCGCTGTGGGCAGTTTTGGGTGAATCCAAGCGGGTCTTCCTGCCACTTGTTTTGAAGAGCCGCTGATAATAGAATAGAGAAGCCATCTGCCAGAAACTATAAAAACAGAGGGGTGCTATATGCCTACCGCGTTGATAACCGGTGTCACCGGACAGGACGGGTCGTATCTGGCGGAGTTTCTGCTGGAGAAAGGATACACAGTCGTTGGGATGGTGCGTCGCACCAGCACCGTGAACTTCCAGCGCATCGAGCACATCCAGGATAAAATCATCATCGTCCCCGGCGACCTGCTGGATCAAATGTCGCTGGTGGAGATCCTGCAGGAATACCAGCCCCAGGAGGTATATAACCTGGCTGCTCAGAGCTTCGTGCCTACGTCGTGGAAGCAGCCGGTGTTCACCGGCGAGGTAACCGCCCTGGGGGTGACCCGCATCTTAGAGGCTATCCGCATCGTGGACCCCAGCATCCGTTTCTATCAGGCGTCGAGCAGTGTGGCGGGGGATACTCCGATTTTGGTGCGTCAAGGTAAGGAGGTGCGCGTTATCCCGATTGCGGATTTGATGCCAGCCGAGGTAAAAGAGGACAACTGTTCAGTGCCGTTGGAGGGAGTGGAGATTCTGACCGCCGATGAGCAAGGGCAGGTCACTTTTGCCCCGGTGAGCCACATCATCCGTCACCTGAAGGATCGCTTGTATACCGTCCGGTATAAAGGGGGCGGTGTCTTGCGGGTCACCGGTGACCACTCGGTGATAGTTTTCGATGAGAACGGACACTTTGTGGAAAAAGCCGTCGCCGACTTGCAGGTGGGGGATTACCTGATCACGTATAACAGAGCTGATTTCCTTACTCGTTCCAACGGCAACATTCCCATCCCCATTGAAGTACGGCCTGAGTATCACACCAGGACGAATGCTTATCAGACCAGTGTTCCCGTTTCGGCCGATTTGATGAGATTGTTGGGATATTACCTGGCTGAGGGGCACTGTGATCTGGACACAGAGCGACGGTTGTATCGAATTACTCTGACTTTTCATCTGGATGAGGAGGACAAAGCAGCCGACGTAAAAGCGATAGTTAGCAAGCTATTTCCGGAACTGAGCATTTCCGAGCGACTTAAGCCAGAAGCAACATCAAGGTCTGTGACTATAATAGGCAAAGTTATAGCCAGTTTGTGTTCTCAGTTCGGTTGCACGGCCCGGGAGAAACATCTTCCCGGTTGGATTTGGAGCCTGGACCGTCGTCTACTGCTGGAGTTTCTGCGGGGCTACCTGGGGGATGCTCAAATCCAAGATACGGAAATTGCCTTTACTACTGTCAGTCCCCGCTTGGCACAAGAGTTGGTTTACTTGATGCGTAATATCGGCCTCGGTTGTCGAATCTACCGGCGGGTGAATAAAGCTCATCCCAGTCCGCAGGGTACGATCATTGCTGAGTCCACGTGTTATGATATTAAGGTGAGTACACGCTATGCTGCCCTGTTGGGCGAGGGTAAAGAGCATCAATCCCATTGGCAGCAGACAGCTTTGGAGTGCTTACCTTCCAATATTTTCCGCCGCGCTATGGAGGGTAAGTGTTTCCACCGTATCAAGTATAAGCCTCTGGTTTCTAAGGACAAAGTACGCCGTGTGGTTACCGAAGCCGGTATCCGGCTCCCAGACCACTTGGAAGCGTTACTCAATTCCGGCCTGGGTATGGCGAAGGTGACAGACATTACCTACGAAGATGGCGTTTTCCATGTTTATGACGTTGCCGTGCCGAAAGGCCAGCGTTTCTTTGGGGGGAACATCCCGGTGCTGCTACACAACTCGGAGATGTTTGGTAAGGTGCGGGAGGTTCCCCAAAATGAGAACACCCCCTTTTACCCCCGTTCCCCATACGGCGTGGCCAAGGTCTACGGCCACTGGATCACAGTCAATTACCGGGAAAGCTATGACATCTTCGCCTGCTCGGGGATACTGTTCAACCACGAAAGCCCACGGCGAGGCCTGGAGTTCGTCACCCGTAAGGTAACCCACGGGGTGGCGCGCATCAAGCTGGGCCTGGCCAACGAACTGCGCCTGGGCAACCTGGAATCCCGCCGCGACTGGGGATATGCCGGGGATTACGTGCGGGCCATGTGGTTGATGCTTCAGCAGCCGGAGCCGGGCGATTACGTGGTGGGCACCGGGGAAACCCATTCCGTGCGCGAGCTGTGCGAGGTGGCCTTCAGCTACGTGGGCCTGGACTGGCGCGATTACGTGGTGCAGGACCCCCGCTTCTACCGCCCGGCTGAGGTGGACCTGCTGGTCAGCGACCCCACCAAAGCGCGCACAGTGCTGGGTTGGGAGCCTACCGTGAGCTTCGAGGAGCTTATCCACATGATGGTAGATGCCGACCTGGAGCTGGTGCGGGAGATGATGGAGGAAGAGGAGAGAAGAGAAAAAAGACGGAGGAGCAAGGAGGGAGGGTGATAAGGGGATAAGGGAACAAGGGGACAAGGGGACAAGGAGACAAGGAGACAAGGAGACAAGGAG
>QMVG01000031.1 GCA_003660975.1 Microcaldota archaeon | reverse complement strand
TGATAACAAATCCCCCCTTCACCCCGGTATAGGCAGCGCTCATCAAGGGGTCGAGGGCCACGTTCAGCCCCACCTGCTTCATCGCCACGGCAGACCTCCTGCCGAGGTAGCTGTTGGTGAGGGCCACTTCAAAGGCTACTTTCTCGTTGACCGACCATTCGACGTGAATCCTCAGGCGGTGTTCCTCCTTGAGGAGGTGGACCGTCTGCAGGATCTCCGAGGCCGGAGTCCCGGGATAGGAGGTCACCACTGTCGCCCCTCCCTCCAGGATCCCCCACGCCATCGCCTCATTGCCCAAAAGAACCCTCTTCATCCTTTTCCCTCCATAAAAAAATCGGGCCACGAACCCGAGTGGCCCGTGGCCCGATGAAATTCCTCTTAGGAGCGACTCACAGAGAGATGGCAGGCCAGGCCACTCCCCCTATGTCCATCTTCCACCACCAGCTGTTCTGGAGAGTTAGCCTGACCATCCTTCCTCCGGTCGCCCCTTTATTTACATCCCCTTTGACCCCATGTCAACCCCTCACCATGATCTACTCCTATCCAACGGGAAAAGGTTCGGTCCCTTTCTGTAGCTTTTAGCTTCCGTATATTATAATCCTTTACCACCAAGTAAAGAAAAAAACAGCAAAATGGCCACATTTTTGACTGAGAGATTTTGACACTAATCGCTAATTCTGCTACTCTCCTTGTAGATTAAAATTATGAGGAGGATGAAGATGAAGACGGCTACGGTGAGAATACCCGAGGAAAAAAGGGATGTTTTGAAGATTATCGCAAGCATTGAAAAAAGGGATATCAAAGAGATCCTCACTGAGTTGATAGATGAATATATCGAAAGGCATAAAGAGACCTTAGAGATCCTCTCTAAGCCCGAATGGGTAGAGATCATCAAAAAGGGTAAAGAGGAGATTAAAAAAGGGGTAAAAGGGAAATCCATTCATGAGCTGGAAGATTGAGATCAAACCAAACGCAGAGAAACAGTACCTTAAACTTGACAAAAAGACCCGCTCAAGAATAAAGAGGGCACTGATTGACCTTGAAAAAGAAGAGAATCCCTTAATGGCTAACAACGTAAGACCTTTAACTGGAGAACTGAGAGGTGATTATAGACTCAGAGTTGGAAAGTGGCGAATCCTTTTTACCCCTGACCCCGATGAAAAAGTCATCCATGTTTATGCAATCCTTCCCCGAGGTGATGCCTATTAGCATATGCGCCAGAAAGGCTAAACAGAGAGGAGCAATATTCTCTCCGCATCCGAGCATGTAAATCTTGCCAGCTTACTTCCCGTGGAAATAAAAAAGGGTAGTCTCCAAATGATTCCCAACGGCCTCGCCATGACCCGCTAATATCCGGAAAGAAAAGGTTTGTTCAAGATTAAAGATTTGACCCTTTTACTTTTCCAAATTTGCTTAATAAGGATCATGTAAACATCAAGGGCTCCTTTCTGCTTGCTCCTGAGAATCATGATAAGCGACAAGGCAAAAATAACTATGACTATTGCCAAGGCAGAATAGGCTAAATTGGGGGGAATAAACTTGGGGGCGTGGGGCAAAAATATTACAACAATTTAAATAAAGGAACCTCTCGTCAGGACTTTCTCCTCAGAAAACCATTCTGAGGAGAAAAAGTATTCAATCTCTTTTACAAGCTTATAGATAACTTTGCTGCTTATAGGAAAATTTTTATAATATTCGGCAACCTCACTTACTTTGTCCCTTTTATCACTTGATAACCTTTTAGCTTTTCTTAATATGAAGACATTATCAACTTTTGTAATCTTTAGATTCTCCGGCCTCATGTCAAGGAATTCAGTTACTACATAGTACTTAGCCACTGGAAAACCTTCCTTCAATTTCTCGGCTGTTGCCGCTGCTTCTTGGAACATAGTCTTATCAAAATTTATTTTACATTCTAGAGCTACAACAGGAACCATAATTGATCCCTCTTCAACCTGTTCTGTCGGAAAATCTTTTGAAGTTGCAAACTTGTAGAAAATCTCTTTTCCAAATAAGAAATCTTGATCTTTGAGCTTCACTCTCACAAAAGGACGTTTTTGAAACTCGTTTAAAGAAGGGGGGTTAAAATAAAATGACATGAACGACCTTCCATGTCCTACATTAAAGGCTGAAGAACCAATCAAATCCTCTACTTCTTTGCTTTCCCAAATAGGAGACATAAAAAGATGAACGAAAAACTCTTCAATAGCGGAACCGCCTATTTTTAGCTGCCCTCTCTGTCTTTTAATAAAGGGCGTACCTTTGGACAGGATAAGCTCCACTTCAAGCGAGTATTTATAGGAGTTAAAAAGTTCCGTCATCTCAACAATTCTCCTTTGTCCTTTAGTAGATAGATTTTTCATGTTTTCTACCCACTCTTCGTACAATACAAGGGCTCTTTCCAAAAGCTTTTTGTCTGCAGCTGGGCATTTAGGATTTTTTAGGGCTTTGAGAAGCTTCTCTCTATGTGGTGTTGTCATACAGTTCTTAAAAAGTTACAAAAAAGTCTGAAGGTTTAATTTCGTCGCTTCTCTCAAGGGCTTTTTTTATGTCAATGGCCACATCATTCGGTGCCGTGGGCAACATTTCAGATAATAAAACTTCTGCCACCATCCTTGCATCGTCAATCAACAGGTCTGGATCCTTAGAGATAGAATTATCGGTTTTCTTTAAATAGATAATGTCCTCAACTATGGTTTGTCCAAAGCGATTTTTGAATTTCCTTTCCCGTCTCAGATCTATTTCAAAACCCACCAGCAAGGCTAATGCCATAATTATTCGGTAATTCAATACCGGCCTTTTTCTCACCATAGACTCTCTGCCTATTACTATAACCGCTGTCCCATCCCTTCGTAACACCCTTCGCATTTCAAGAAGAGCTATCGAAATATCAATAGAATATTGGATGACCGTCAGAAAACGATTACTTCGAAACTTTCTGTTTGCCCCAATTTCCGACTTGGCTAAACAGAGAGGATCAACACCAATGGCTTCGGTAATCGCACGATAATTTTGATGATAGTTGAAAACATTTATATATGGAGGAGAAGTAATTATCAAATCTATTTCTTCTTCGCCCAAGGGTAAGTTCCGGGCATCGCCATGAAAGAGGTGAATATTAAGATCAGGTTTATAAGGAAGTGCCCTGATAATATCCACTTGTTTCTCAAAATTGTCCCATAAAGTAAATGCATTGAAAGCTTCTGATTTACCTTTTCGAGAAGCTGCTCTTGCAAGAGAAGTTACTATTATGTTGTAAACAAACGGAGAGATCTCTTTAGCATGTGACAAAAGCGACTTAATTAAATCGGTATCGACTGGCAAATAATTCATTAAAGGAGAACCTACCTTATTTTTAACGAGGCTCCTTGACTGAGAAATAAACTTTTCTCTCTCTGAAGGGCTGAGTTTAATCCAATAAGAAACTCGTCCCATTTCGACCGAAACTGGATTTAATTCAACTCCATACGCATTAAAGCCAAGACGTGCTGCTTCTATTACTGTTGTACCACTACCTGCAAATGGATCAAGAACAGTTTTCGTTTCACTTCGAAACTGGATTAAAAACAACTCAATAAATTCCGGCGTAAACTGACCCCGCCAGGGATGGGGGTTCTTGCGATTCTTCTTTTGAAGATCAAGAAGCTCTTGGGGAAAACTCCGATCTACCTCAATCTTATCCACTATCGTCAATGCCTTTACCGCATCATTCCTGTCCTTCTTAGTAAAGACCCCCTCCATTTATAAGGCAACTCAAAGTACTACATGTAGTAATTATTTTTGTTGATACCACAAAATATTGTATATGTCAAGCCTCATTTGATGCTTGGCCGCCTTGGGTATAGCGGGCGGGGTGAGTAAGGTGGAGGCTTCTACCTCGCCTGGGGGTTTTCCCAGGTTGAGTTGGTCTGGGGCGAGGATTGGCTAAATTATTGGGGGAACTTGAGGGCTCAAGGGATAACGTCAAAAATCAAGACCCACCCTTCTCTGCACTTCGAGCCGATATCCAAAAAACTCAAGGCCAACCTCTTCTTTTATTTGTAACCCCATAAGAACTTTCAAGCACATAGAATCCTGCGTTTCTCAATCTTTGTAATACTTCTGCATTTATAAAATATGGTTTTGCGATAATGGCATGTATATCAGCTCCTGCTTCTGCCAAATTATAAATAAGAGCTTCTGGCGTTGGTAGAATATGTTCGAGTATAATTATACGAACCTCCCTCATAACCTTTCTGTTACGCTCTTGACGTAAAATATTTGAACATACTCTCAATTTAGATGTTTTAAGAGCATACATCTAAATCTCTCTTCACCGAAAAGTTAGAATAACTCGATTTTATAATTCTGCTTCAATTTCTTTCTCCAATCTTTTAAAAAATCTTTTAAAAAATTGCTTCATAAATTCATTTCTTTCACGTTCTTACTATTCCTATTGCCCCCGAAACATCTAATTTATCCGCATCAAATAAGATCTTCGCCTCAATTGTTCTGGTTTGTGATTTCCTTTAAATGTATAAGCAATTATACAATGTCTAATTCTCTCAATCTTATTTTCAGGAAAGTTTAACTCTTTTAAAATATTCTCAGCTATTTTTGCACTTAAAAGCGCGTGATCTATTTCCCCTGTATCGTCCATGTCTTCTTTTATTCTTGCAATGTCATGAAGCAAAGCAGCGATTTTTAAAACTTCTATATTTACATTATCTTCATATTTAGCAATAAGGAAGCATAGACTATAAACTCTCATTACATGAGAAAAATCATGAGAAGTGCGTGCTTCTTTCATTTTATCCCTTACGATCTCTTTTATCTTTTGGAGCTTGTCTCCCATCAAGACTTAAGATAATATTCAACCACCAAGGAGTTTATGAATTATATGCGAGATTATCGATATTGTAGGTGTGAGATAAGGCAGTGTAAATAATTAAGGAAAATTCTTTTTTGAAAAGCGAGCTAGGGAATGTTCCTCATGACCCTTTTTTATCTCTATACGTTAGCGGGTGTATTGTACAAGGTGCATATGATGTTGCATTATAACCACACTCCCTTCTCACTCTAAAATAATGGCTTTTCCTAATGCAACCAGAAAGTTCAAAGAACCCCCTTTTCCTTTAAAAGCGACGTAGATTCCACGAAGGGCATGGAGAGGCCGAGGTTTTCGGTCCGGACGCCAATGGCAAGGCCCATCAACTGGGTGAGATAAAGGACGGGTATCTTCGTGCCGGCGTACCTCTGCTGGCTGTCCAAGTTGAACTGACAGAGGGGACAGACCACCGAGATCAGATCGGCACCATAGGCTTTGGCAGCGTTTAGCAACTGAGAGGCGAGCTCTCGAGTGATATCTGTCCTTGGCACGGAGAGCCCTGCGCC
>QMVG01000030.1 GCA_003660975.1 Microcaldota archaeon | reverse complement strand
TCAGCCACAGAGGGATCGTTAAAGGCAATATGACCATTCTCACCAATGCCTAAACACGCTACATCCACTGGATTCGCCTGGAGCAATTCGGCATAGCGACGACAGATTACTTCCGGTGATGCTTCTCCTGTGTCGATGTAGTAAACTTTTCTTGGCAAAACTTTATCAAAGATGTGATCCTTAAGGTAATTCATGAATTTCTGAGGGGCCTCACAAGGCAAGCCCAGGTACTCGTCCAGATGAAACGCCTGGACACGTCCCCAATCGATGTCGTTCCGAGAAGCCAGCGCAGCGAGGAACTCGTCTTGCGAGGGCGCAGCCGCAAACACCAAGTTCACGGAAGACTGGGTGTCTGGCAAGGTGGCTAGGAACCTAGCCAACTCCTCAGCCGCTGCGGTCCCCATGACCTCACGGTTTGGATAAACCCTTACCTCCAGCTCGTCCACCTTCCAGGTAGCGAGAGGCTCAACCATGGATCTCTACCTCCTTTTTTATCCGCTCAAGTATGGAAAACGAACGGCGGATATACCGCACTGTCTCCCGAACCATGGCCTCAAAGGCCAGGCGCCCTTTTTCAGCCGAGGCCAAGTCAGGTCGTCCCCAGATCCCTTGGGGTGCCAAAACGCTCAGAGGCAAGTAACTAAGGTAACTTTTGTGTATGGCGGGGGCATAGCCCTGTGGGATGTCCTTGACCAGCTTCGGATATAGATACAGCATTAAGGAAGTTTCAAGTTCACCAGCGTGTAAGTCGGAGCCGCCTTCACCTAAAATATCCTGCAAACTTCTTCTAGCTACGGAAGCTGGGTGAACCCAAATCACCTGGGATTCCGGGTGGTCATAATTTATTTGTCGTATGGCGGTCTTCACAATGCGGTTCTGGAAGGGCATCACGGAAGCGCCCTCCACCACACCGATGTTATTGATAACCGCCACCTTGCTTATCCTCTGTGCGTACAGTGACTCCACGACATCCCGGACCACGGCCATTAAAGTCTCAAAGCGCAGGGAGACTGCACCGATGGTACCCCGGTGGGAAACGGATACCCCAAAAGGAAATGTGGGCAGTAAGTACACGTCGCCCAACCTTTCTGCCACCCGCTGGGCAAGCGCGTCAACGATGAGGACATCCGTGCCCAATGGCAGATGGGAGCCGTGCGGCTCAAAGCCCCCAATCGCCCAGACAGCCATCTGGGGCCCTTTAATAGCTACATCCACCGCGGTATCTCGATGAGTACATATCATGGCCGCCTCCTTGAACGCCAAAAGTCCAACGCCTCCCGCACATAATTAACGTAAGCGTCCACCAGTCGCTCAAGATACTGCCTCCCCTTGGACACCGTTCCTCGGCTGGGCCGACCCCATACCCCAGCGGGACTAATCTGCTTCAAGAATGCATAGTCCATAAACTCTCGCCCCACTGTCGGTACGTGATCTACGACCCTATCTTTCCGGACGCATTCAGGGTTTAGAAATAATTGCAATGAAGTCTCAACTTCACCAGCGTGGACTTCCACTTGCGGGGCATCATCGGAAAATATGCCTTTGTACGAGGCTAAGGATTCTGGCGGCATTACGATATAAATATCCTCGAAACGCCTGTTCAAACGTTCTATAACATCTAATAGAATAAAATTCCCTCCATGGCAATTTATTACGACTATGTTTCTTATACCTCCTTGATATACCGAAACTATGACGTCTTCCACCACTTGCGCAAGAGTGAGTGGTTTCAACCAAACTGTTCCAGGCGTTGGCCCATGGCACTGGCTCAAGCTGAAAGGGAGCGCCGGAACGAGGAAGGCATCCAGTTTCTCGGCTACACGTCTAGATAACTCACAAGCTATGATCCAATCAGTGCCCACCGGCAGGTGAGCGCCGTGCTGCTCGATCGCCCCCACACCAAAAACAGCTACCTCAGGCAGTCTATCCTGTAAGTCGCGGTAGGTAGCAGTTAAATTATTCATATGTACTCCTTAATGTTCTTGTAAGCAATAAGGTTGTATATCCTTACAACAGTTTTCCCAAACCTATTATCGGATTTGATCTCGACTCCCCTGGGTCTAGGCAGATCCACTGAGATTGTTTCCTTAACCCGTCCAGGCCGCTCAGTGAAAACAGCCACCCGGTCCCCAAGCAGCACAGCTTCCTGAATGTCGTGGGTCACAAAAAGCACAGTCTGTCTACCTTCTCTCCATATCCGCAACAGTTCGAGATTCAGCTGATCTCTGGTAAGGGCGTCCAGGGCGCCAAAAGGTTCGTCCATTATCAGTATGGATGGGCCCAAAATAAGAGCACGGGCTATCGCAACTCGTTGCTGCATTCCTCCGGATAGCTCGCTGGGATACTTATCCTCAAAGCTGGATAGTCCCACTAACGCAAGGAGTTCTTTCGCTTTATCAACATAGTCTCTCTTCCGGCAACCAGCAAAATCAACGGGTGCTAATACATTCCCAATAACCTTATGCCAATTGAATAAAACAGGCCTTTGGAACACAAATCCAACGCCCGAGATTGGTCCCTTAACTTCGCGCCCGTCTAAAATCACCTGACCAGAAGAAGGCCGCAGAAGCCCTGCGACAATGCGGAGGAGAGTCGATTTACCACAGCCACTTGGGCCAACTATGGCAAGGAATTCGCCTTTTTCCACATCCAAAGATACCTCGTTAAGCGCACACACTGACTCCCCTGATACTGTCAGATACGTCTTCGAGACTTTGTCAATCGCAATGTAAGCCACGAGTATCGACCCTCCCCCGCATGAGACCTTAGTCCGGTCCTACCGTTCTGCCTTCCACCGCTCCCACAGTTCGTCCACGGTGGGAAGCTGATCAAGGGGCGGCAACGCATAGTGTGGGAGAAAAGCCGTAGTGTACATCTCCTCGGCCGTAACCGGGCGCTCCACTTCGAAGTACTCATTGATATTGTTTACCGTTTCGACCATACGGTCGTGATCAATCCAGCCAAGGACATGCAGGCGCACTTGCTCACAATCTACCAGGTTGCGAGCATCGTCCACGAACCGCACGAGGGCGGCCAACGGGGGAACCTCCGGGTTGTAGTTGGTGAAGATCTCGATCGCCTCGTCCGGATGCAGGAGCGACCACTGCCAGGCCTTCATCGTGGCATCAAGGAAACGCCGCAGCATATCCGGCCTCTCCTCAATTGTCTTCTCAGAAGCTATGATTGCGTTCCCATACGGGTTAACTCCCCATGCGGCCCACGGGATTATTACAAGCTCATCCCTGCCCAGCCCGGCTTGCCAATACTGAACGTTCCCAACAATCCAATCGAACACTGCGTCGACCACCCTAGCTGCGAGGGACTGGGCTTTAGCCCCTGGTTTAATGTTTACCAATGTAACCTTATTCATATCTATGCCGTTTGCCGCGGCCAACGCCGGCCAAAGGACCCGTTGAGCATCACCAGGTGGTACGCCCACAGTATGCCCTTCGAGGTCCTTAGGACAGGTGATCCCTGTATCACGCCGAGTTTTTATCCCATTGGGTGACTGGGAATAAATTATTGCGATCACCTTTACCTTGGCCCCCTGTGACCGCGCGACGACCACTGTACCGGTATCGGCCAATCCGATATCAACAGTGCCAAGTTCGACACGCTTGACGGTGTCCCCAGAGCCCTGTCCTCGCTCAATAGTGACGTCAAGCCCGTTGCTCTCATAGAACCCCAGCTCTTTGGCTACATAGTAGAAGCAATGATCCCCACCAGGGATCCAATTGAGTCGTAAGGTAACAGGTTCAAGTCCTTCTCCAATCGTGAAGAAAGCACAACACAGAACCCCCAACGCTACAACTAACCCCTTAGTCTTCATCATTCGCACCTCCTTTTGTTATTAGCTTGAACACTTCTCTCTCAGGTGAAAAAACTTCTGTAGCCTTCTGACTATCACCTCCTCTCACCCTCACCGCGTCTCCTAGCCCAAGGCATTGACAGCCATTCAGCCAGGTTAACAAAACCATATAGGACCATGGCCAGAGCAGAGATCCAAAGCAAGGCTCCCACCATGGCACCTGTCTCCAAATAGCTTTGGGCCTGTATGATTAAAGCAGCCAGTCCTTTCTCAGAAGCGATAAACTCGCCCACTATGGCTCCCGTTACGGACATGATAGAAGCCAGTTTCAAACCAGTCACTATGTAAGGCAAAGCGTATGGTATACGTATTTTAACATATCTCTTCCATTTAGGGGTGTGGTAAGTCAATGCCAACTCGATCATCTCGTAAGGAACCTCGCTCAATCCGCGGGCAGTATTTAGCAACACCGGGAAGAACGAGATCAGGAACGATATCGCTATGTTAGGTAAGATTCCGTATCCAAACCAAACCAGTACCAATGGCGCTGCAGCCACTTTAGGCATACCGTTAAAGAACACAATGAAAGGCATCAAAGTCTTCCGTAGGTAATCGCTCCATGAAACCGCTATTCCTAACGCAACACCGAGAACGGCTGCAGCAGCAAATCCGCCTAAAACCTCCCAAGAAGTAGCTATAATTTGAGAAACCCACCTCCACCTAGGACTCACGAGCTCCTGCACCACTCCAAGCGGGGAAGGCAGTATGTATTCTGGGATTTCAGATAATGATATCGCCCACCAAATGAGTAGAGAGAGAAGAAAAGGCAAAGCTGGAAGCCCATAATCCCGGACCACAAAAAGGCCCCTCTTCACCAGATACTTAACATTCCAAACATACATTCGGCCTCCTTAATAGAACATTAAACTCGAGTACCAACCGCCTAATTACACATCTATAACCAAATATAGCACTCTCCTTTTTATCATTAGCAAACTCTATTCAGATATTAATTATAACCATGCCACCCTTTCCCCCAAGGCTGAGGCGGCGCCTAAAACCGGACCTGACTAAAAAACTCCTAATCTCCAACTCTTCGCTACCTCCCATCACTGCCACACATCCAGCCTTTCCCGCGCGAAGCCATCCTCGCATAATGTGCGGAGAAGTACTATACATGCACTGGATCCCTCCCAGGCGATGCGGCGAGAGTTCTAAAGCATGATCGAGACAGCGTCCCTTTTTTAAGAATCCTAAACACATCAATTCAGTGGACGTGGGGTCAGGACTTGACCTGTGACCGAACCGCGGCCAAGCTCCGCTCCCCCACAGCACGCCGGTAAGACCATTCACTTGCCGGCAGTTCGTCTACCCGTTTTGCCGGCACATGTTCAGCCACCAGCTTCGGTACCTCCGGTAGCTCTAACCCCAGCTCTTTCAGCCGCGCGTCTGCATTCATAAATAACCTCCGGATTTAGCTATTCACAAATTTCTTTTGTCCAACTACAAGTATAGTCCTCTCACCGTTGCAAGTCAAGACCTACCTCCCTAAGACCTGAAGACAAAGCACAAAGAACGTCGTCGATTGCTTCCTGCGTAGCGGTGGGTCCCAT
>QMVG01000029.1 GCA_003660975.1 Microcaldota archaeon | reverse complement strand
GGTCACTCAGAGCGGGTAGCCAGGTTGGCAGCAGAGATAGCCGCCGAGTTGGGCCTTGAACCTCACGAAATCGAGACCATCCGATACGCCGGCCTCTTGCACGACGTTGGGAAAATCGGCATTGACGAGCAAACCCTCCATAAATCCGATCATTTGAATGATGAAGAACAGGAGGTTATCAAGGCCCATCCCATCATTGGAGCAAGAATCCTTGAACCCATCGTCCTCCTGAAGGAGATTGCCCCTTTGGTTCGCCACAGCCACGAGAGCTATGATGGCACGGGCTATCCCGACGGGTTGGCTGGAGAGGAAATACCCTTGGGAGCCCGTATCCTGGCCGTAGCTGATACATTCGAAGCTATGACTTCCAATCGTCCCTATCGCCACGCCCTGAATCATGCCCAGGCCATCTCTCTGCTCCGGGAGGGAATGGGCAAGCAGTGGGATGCCAAAGTGGTGGAGGCACTATTCAGAGTGCTGGAAAGAGAAAGCTCTCTTTGCGAGGTAAGGGGTGTTCAGGCTGAAGCATTTCAAGCCAAGGAGGTCCAGCCAGCCATGCAACAACTCGTTTCCGCGTATCAGTAGAATCAGCGGGACTTTGTCCCAGGGGGAGGAAAAAGACGTTTGTTGGGCGGCTTCGCCGCTCAACAAAACACCAAAGTGGGGGCAACATTGCAGTTCTGCAATTCATGTAAACATGGCGCTGCCGAGGAGGTCGCCGGGTGGGAAGTGAGGAGAAAACCAAAGAGCAGCTAACAGAAGAATTGGCGGAGCTAAGACAACGAGTCATGGCGTTGGAAGCTGCAGAGATCCAGCGTAGGCAAACAGAGAAGGCACTCAAGAAACTACTGGAGAAGATCGAGCGGGCAAAGCAGGAATGGGAGTCCACAGCCGACTCGCTTTCAGAGCTCGTCTGCTTGGTGGATCAACACGGTCGTATCATCCGAGCCAACCGCACGGTTGAGGCCTGGAATCTGGGGTCAGTGAAGCAGGTGAAAGGACGGGAGTTTCATAAACTTCTCCATCCGGATTGCCCGGATTCTTCCTGCCCCCTCGATTCTTTCTGGAGGCAAGCATGGAGCCAGGTAAAGCAAGGCCAGTCTATGCAGGGCGAAATCTATGACGGGGTCTTGAAGCGTTATATTCAAGTCCGAATCCGACCATGGAAAGGGTGGGGGAAAGGGCAGACCAACGGCTCCACTGTAGTCGTTGTGGAGGACATCACCGAGCGCAAGCGGGCGGAAGAAGCCCTGAAGGAGTATTCGGAGCGGCTGGAGGAGATGGTAGAGGAGCGTACAAGGCAACTCCAGGAAGCTCAGGAACGCTTGCTTCGCGCAGAACGGTTGGCTACTATAGGCCAACTGGGAGCCAGTGTGAGTCACGAGCTCCGCAACCCCTTGGGCGTCATCAAGAACTCCGTATACTATCTCAAAATGAAGTTGGGCAATGCCGATAGTAAGGTGAAAAAGCACCTCAATATCATAGACAATGAAATCGCAAGAGCCGACAAAATCATCAGCGACCTGCTAAGCTTTGCACGAGACACAAAGCTCGCTCTGGAGAAGGTTCATATCAACACCCTGGTCAAAAATGTGCTGTCTCGTACTCCCGTCCCAGACACTGTGTCAGTGATTACCAGGTTGGGAGAGGACCTGCCTCCGCTAATGGCTGACCCTGGCCAGATAGAACAGGTCTTTATAAACATGATCACCAATGCGGTGCAAGCCATGACCTCATCGCACTCAGCCGACGCACGTGACAAGGGCATACTGGAAATATCCACCCGGGCAGAAGATGGTTTCATCATCACAGAATTCAAAGATAACGGCTGTGGGATCCCAAAGGAGAATCTAGGTAAGCTCTTCGAACCGCTGTTCACCACCAAAAGCAAAGGGATCGGCTTGGGCTTGGCGGTCAGCAAAAGGATCATCGAGGCCCATGGTGGTAGCATCGAGGTGGAAAGTGAAGTAGGAAAAGGAACTACTTTTACCATAAAATTGCCTGTCTATGTTGATCGGACCGTCCTTGGAGGAGCCTAGGAGGGAGGATGATAGCTGACAGGATTAGCATCCTGATTGTAGACGATGAGGTGGGTATGCGCGAAACTCTATCGGATATCCTGGAGGATATGGGCTACCACGTGGCCATCGCTGCTGATGGGTATGAAGCGGTGGAGAAGGTTAAGGATAATTACTTCGATGTTATCCTTATGGATGTTAAGATGCCGGGGATGGATGGGGTAGATACCTTCAGAGAGATTAAAAGAATCAGCCCGGAAACCGCCGTGGTGATGATGACCGCCTACGCTGTTGATGATCGCCTGAGAGATGCCATGAGCGAGGGAGCCTATGGTGTGTTTTACAAGCCATTAGAGATGCAAAAAGTGGTGGAGCTTGTCGAGGGCGTAAGGGTAGGAGGGCACATATTGGTAGTGGACAAGGATCCCAAAGTTCACGACATTTTCAAAGGTGTATTGGAACCCAGAGGCTATAAGGTTAGCAGCGCTCGGACGAGCGAGGAAGCTATCAGAGTAGCACGGGAGAACAAACACGACATGATCTTCATAGAGATGGAGCTTCCTCTCAGGGATGGGCTGGATACCTACATGGCCATCAAGGAAATCAATCCAGAGGCAGTGGCGGTGATGATGACGGCCCATCCCCGGGCGGCGAACGATTTCGTTATAGAAGCTCTGATGGAGGATGCCTACACTTGCTTGTACAAACCTCTTGCAGTGGAGGAGGTGATCAGGCTTGTGGACCGAATTTGCCGCACAAGGCATCAAAAAAGGCAGGTGTGATGAAAACGACGGATCCCGTTTCCCTTGAGATACCCCCTGCTGTGGGGCGGATGATAAGAGGAATAGGTCACGACTTGAGAAACAAGCTGGCTGTAATGAGGAATTCCGTCTACTACCTCAACATGAAGGTGGGTCATGGAGACGAGAAGGTGAAAAAGCACCTGAGGGTTCTGGAGGGGGAGATAGCCAATGCGAATATGATCACCATGAACCTTATGGACTTTGCTCTGGTGAAGGAACCCGTGCTTCAGGAAACCGACCTAAGAACTGTTGTTGCTGAAGCGCTGTCTCAGGCTTCTCTGCCAGAGCATTGGGAAGCAAGCCTGCACCTGGATGATGACCTGCCGACCCTGATGGCCGATGCCAGCCAGTTGCAGAGAGCTTTCACCAACATCATCGTAACAATAGTCCAGGAGAAGCCTGAAGGCGGTAGACTCCAGATCAGGACCAAGGAGCGGAATGGTTCCGTGGAGGTCAGGTTCGAAATTTCCCATTGGGTTATCCCTGTAGAGGAACTGGAAGCAATAACTTCTTCGCTTGGCTCAGCAAGCAGCACCAGTTTGGATATGTTGGTGAGCAAGAAGCTTGTGGAGAGGAATGGAGGCCGTATAGAGGTAAAACGTTTCCCAAAAGAAGGGATGGTTTTCACTGTGAGATTGCCGGTGGCAGGAGGAGGAACTGGGCATGAATGAGCAGATCAATATTCTGATAGCTGACGATGACACCAACCTGACCGAAACGCTCTCGGATATCCTGGAAGAGAAGGGATATAACGTTGTGACGGTTGATAATGGCGAAAAAGCAGTAGCCGAGGTGCGAAGCCGGCACTTCGACTTAGCCCTCATAGACATCATGATGCCTGGCATGAATGGGATCGAAACCTTGCGGGAGATCAAGAAGGCCAATCACAATATCACGACTATGATCATGACCGGTCACAGCGCTTTGGAGGGAGTAGTCTCCGAGGCGATTGACGCTGGGGTGGATGGTGTGCTTTACAAGCCTTTTGAGATAGACACCATTGTGGAGATGATCGAGAGCAAGGCTGAAGCACACACTGGTCCTCCTCTCATAGACCTGAAGAAATATCAAATTCAACGAGAGGCCCTGCAGTTTATCCCCGAAGAAATAGCCCGAAGATATGATGTAATTCCCCTCCGCGTCGAGGGAGACACCTTGATTGTGGCCATGAGCCATCCTGAGAACCTCAATATCCTCGAAGACCTTCGGCTGCGCACCAGAATGCAGATCAAGCCCCTGCGCGCCGCGTTGATGGATGTGCGAGGGGCGATCAATCTTCACTACCGGGCTATTACAGAGATCGAGAGGGAGATTCAACAGATTACCTCAAACGACCTAGCCCGGATTCCCGCTGTACGCATTGTAGACCTCCTTATCGCTGGAGCAGTGAAAGAGGGGGCTTCGGACATTCACATCGAACCCACCCGGGATAACCTACGTGTGCGCTACCGCGTTGATGGATACCTGCGTGAGGTCCTGTCTCTACCTCTGAGTGTCTATAACCCTTTACTTTCTCGACTAAAGGTTCTGGCCAAGATGGACATCGCAGAACGGAGGCGTCCCCAGGAGGGCCGGTTCACAATTGCTACAGACAACCAAAAGGTAGATGTCCGCGCCACCACTGTCAACACGGCACAAGGGGAAGTGGCTGTGCTGCATCTTCTGGACAAAGCTCTATCCATTATGGAGCTCTCAGAACTAGGCTTCCTCCCCGATGTCCTGGCAGTTTACGAAAAACTTATCGAGTCGCCCTCTGGTATGATCGTGGTTGGCGGACCGGCGGGTTCGGGTAAGACAACGACTCTATATTCCTCCATCAACCGTTTGAACACCGCCGAACGCAATATTGTGACTATTGAGGATCCCATCGAATATCAATTTGCCAATATTAAGCAGATCGAGGTTAATCCCCAAATGGACATCACCTTTGCCAGTGGACTGAAGACCATCCTACGCCTGGACCCAGACATCATCATGGTGGGCGAGATTCGCGATGCGGAGACAGCGCGTATGGCCATTCAGGCTGCTCTCACAGGGCACCTGGTGTTGACTTCCGTACATGCCAACGATAGTGTAGGAGCTCTCTTCAGGCTGATAGACCTGGGAGTGGAACCTATGCTTATTACCTCAGCGGTGATAGGCGTTGTTGCCCAACACTTAGTGCGACGGATCTGTCCCCATTGTCGTTCGCTCCGCGAGGCATCCTTGGAGGAAAGATTGGCTTACGAAGGGCAGGTGTGGGAGGCGCGAAGCCAGTTCTACTATGGGGAGGGTTGTAACTATTGTGGCTATACAGGTTATCTGGGCCGAACTGGTGTTTTCGAATTGATGGTAATGAGTTACGAATTAAAGCGGTTACTAATGCAAGGCGCCAGTGCAGATGATATTGTGGCTCAGGCTGTCAAGGAAGGAATGGTGCCTTTGCAGCGGGCCGGCATGTTGAAAGTGCAAAAGGGAATCACCACTCCCCAGGAAGTCTTGCGCCGGGTCTTCTTCGGACTGAAACCGCCTGTGTAGAAGCCTATCTGAAAGACAACCTGCCAGTCCGCTTTTCTGCTCAAGACGGACGCTTCGACAGGCTCAACGCAGGCGCTGGTCCGCCGCCTTAAGCACTTAGAAAATCCGATTCTGTGCCCAGAAGGATGCCGACCTGGCGCCTATTCTGAGCGGAGCCTAAGGGCCTCACGCAGGTGGAAGAAAGAAGGATCTCCGCCACAAATTGTAGGAATTGTCAAGTTAGGCTAAACTGGGAACTC
>QMVG01000028.1 GCA_003660975.1 Microcaldota archaeon | reverse complement strand
CTTGGCTGGAGAACTTCCGGCGATTGGTGGTCCGCTATGAGAAGATGGCCAAGATGTACGAAGCCTTCTGTATCGTAGCCCTTATCTTAATCTGTCTACGGGAGCTTTTGAAATGACTTCTAGGGCTGGCAGCTTACCTCGCAGAAGATCTTTCTCAGTGCGAGGGCAAAACTTGCATTGTTGCGGCAACTCGCGCCCAGCGCGCATCATTGGAAGGTAACACCGGCGGTCTCTTCATTCAAGCATTATGTGAGGCGTTGACCAATCCGCTCTTGTCGAATGAGTATGGGCAAATCGCAATACAGACGGCTTTCGATTGGGCAGTTCAGATCATCGAAGAGCGGGTTGATGCCATGATAATGGAACTTGTAGAGAGCCTTGAGCAACGGGGCCAACATATTGAGGCTAAGCGTGTCCGAGAGGACCCAGTTTACAGACAAAAGCCTGTCTGCATTTGCAGACGGGACAAACCGTTTTATCTAACACGTGTAGAGCCTTTGGTAATCATGGGTGATTCCGATGGTTGACCGACCGCGGGTGCGTTTAGTACACATGCTTCCAGAAGTTCCAGAATATCAGGAGCGACCCCAAATCCAGCAGCTACGGGATTTTTGGCGAAGCGATACACTTCGGATAGCAGCGCTTGTCGGTATTGGGGGTGCTGGGAAGACGGCGCTTGTGCGGCGCTTCCTAGAGGAATTGCCGGGAAGTGCTATTGTTAATCCTAAAGTAACCAAAAGAGCTGATCTGTCCCCACCTGATGGTCTATTCGTCTGGAGTTTCTACAGTGCACCTTACGTGGAAGAATTCTTCACCGAAGCCTTCAAATTCATCCGCTCATGCGCCCCTGCTGATGTAACCCTGCCTGAGCTTGAGGAGCCACGCCGCGCCACGGTGTTCATGGTCGAAGAAGCACTCCGCAAAGTCCCACTGCGTTTCTTGTTCGTCCTTGATGGATTGGAAAAGGTGCAATCTGAGGAATGTGAGGGGGGAGAGGTTAGTTCATTGGCAGATTTTCCTTTGAAACAATTCCTTACGCGTATAGCAGAGGGCTGCGGAAACACAAAGGTGCTAATAACCAGCCGCTACCCATTGCCTGATTTGGAGCGATATGCGAATCCTTTTAAGGATGAAGTAACTGCATACGAACGTCCTCCTTCCTTTAGGTTAATAGAGGATTTGGATAGACTTGAACCTTACAAGGATCTTAGCTCAGAGTGCGAAATTGATCCTGCAGTAGATTTGCTTCGCGCGTTAGGAGTGCATGGGAACTCTATTGAGCTAAAAAAATTAGCCAATCATTACAACCGACACGTGTTAGCAGTCAATTTGATCGGGCAATGGTTGAGGGCTTTTGCCAATGGCGACCTTAAGCAGGCAGGCCAATTACCTTCACTTACAGCTGCTATCGAGACTCTAAGTAGTTTATGTGAAGCGAATAGAGTAGTGCACCATGTGGTGAGAATTTTGATGGACTTCAGAAAGAAGTTGTCAGAGCATGCTGCTACATTGCTCGATTGTTTATCAGCAATCGATGTGCCACTGCGAGTCTCAGTATTACTTGACATTAGCACAAAGATAATAAACACTACATCAACTAAACACTTTCATGTGGAGAGAGAATCGCTACTCAAACTCGTTCAACATCTCTATTCTTTGAGGCTCATTTACTTAATCAAAGATAATGCAGGGCATATTATTCTGATGCATCCCATTGTTAGAGAAGCGTGGTATTCGCTAGTAAAGAATCGCTCTCAGCTACATTACATAATAGGCAATTACTACGCAGGTTTCTTTCCTCACTGGAATGAAATTAGTGACGATGGCCTGAAGTTATTAGTATTGCATGAAACGATTAGCCATACTATTAAGTCAGGACAACACCGCACTGCCTTTCAGATCTATTGGTTTTGGGGATATAAATGGCCGCAGCTGCGGAAATTAGGGGGTTTTGGTTTAGGATGGGATATTCTCCAAGCTTTCACTACAGAAGTTCAGCCGCGAAACGAGTCTGAAAGACTTGGTTATGAGGAGCTTGGGCATTTAGCGAACGAAAAAGGGCACATAGCATTCGCTCTAGGTCGCCTAAGAATTGCACAACAACTATTCATGGAATCGCTCCACTATTTCCGCAAAGCTAAGAGGTCACACGATGAGTGTATCGACCTTCAGAACCTAGCCTGGCTGTACCTTGCTCAAGGTTACCTCCCCAGAGCGCTTATGGCAGCTGAAGATAGCCATGGGCTAGCCAAGGAACATTCATTAGGAAAGGAAGTTTTATCGCGCGGCCTTGAAGCCTGCATAGAGGGGTTGCTTGGGTGGACGGGAATGGCTTTATCCGATTTTCAATCTCTACTCAAGTATTTTGCATTTGATTTTTTAGGTGTTCCAATAACTATAATGGGTGAGGTGGGTGTATGGCACGCGCTTATGCTAGCCCGTCTAGGCGGGCTAGAACAAGCGCACGTTATGCTAAGCGCAAACGAAACAGCATGTAGGCGTCACCACCAATATTACACTCTGGCTAGAGTATATCTTGCTCTAGCGCAAGTGATGTTTGGAATAACACAGAATGCACCTGATGAGGAGCGGTATCGTCAAGGATTGGAGGTTTTCAAGGGTGCTCTTCATTGGGGACTCAGAAGTGGGGACATGGAAGTCCTGATTTGGGCACAACTTATCAGTGCTAAGCTCGGATTGGCAGAAGGGAACCTTGCTAAGGTTTGGCAGGCTCTTCGTGACGCCTTAGTTAATGCCCGCGAATGCGGCTACGGCCTTTACTGGATCGACCTGCAGGTGGTGAAGGGGCAATGGGAGCTGGCATGCGGACGGCAGTTGCAAGCAGGTAGAGAACTGCCACCGGAGCTAGAGATCTGGACGCCGCAGCAATGGTTCGAACGAGCAGAAGCTTCTGCTCTTCGAGCCCTTAACGGCCACCTTAAGAACAGCGATGATCCCGCACCCAGGCCTGACTTGCCCGAAGACCAACTGGCTATGCTCGGCGCGTGCCATCCTGAATGCGGCTACGCCTGGGGCGAGGGGGACGCCTTGCAGCTACTTGCGGAAGCGCGCTTTAAGTTGGCCCAGCGAATTGGCCTCGGAGGATATGACTCTAAAGGACGCTCCTACAGCAAACTTCTTGAGGAAGCTCGTCAGGCTGCAGGGGAGGCCCTCGCTCTACGCGAGAGAATTCAAGACCCCAAGGCAAAGGAGACCCAAGATTTGCTGAGAAAAATTCAGGAGGCACAAGGAGGCGATGGGGCATGAATCTTCCAGACCGTGTTTGGTATACCCCCGGGCAATTTGAGCGCTGGATCGCCCTCTCCACCAAAGCGGGAGAGGCCCTGATCACGGTCGATCCGGCTCTTGGCTACACCGTAAACGATCGAGACTTCAAGAAGAACTTCCAAGATCTTTTCTCCGAGGATTACCGCGAGTTTGCCCGCCGGTATCACTTGATTGAGCAATCCCCGGTCTATAGCGGCGCAGAGCACAGGGGAGATCCCAAGAAGCTTCCCAACATCACCGTCCTGCCCAACATCCCCACCCGCCGGGCTCGAAGTATGCACTTGGAGTTTGATAAGAAGAGGTTCGATATCGGCCGGGATTTCCCCTTCTCAATGTCCACCGGTCAGGAGGTGACCCTCTTCGGCTGCACCATGGGCCATTGGCACGGGCAGACGGACTGCCCTGACGGGATCCAGGAGCTTTACGAGTTCCAGGGCTACGGGGCGTTACTGATCGATCGGCCGGAGAGTGAAGAGGTTGAACTCTGGGTCGCCCGCGACGGGGACAAGGTGGCCGTCCCCCAGCAGTGCCATATGACCCTCTACAACCTGGACGACATGGCCCACCCCCTCGTTACCTTGGATTTCGCCAACCCCGACCGCAATTACGCCAACAAGGAGCTCGTAGGGAGGATTGGGCCGATCCTGCTCGCTTATTACACGCCTTATGAGGCAGTCTTCGTCCTGAATCGCCAGTACATTAACCGCGAGCGGATCTACGTGAGGCCGGACGAGTTCATAGAGCCCGACTCGCCGCCCCCCGGGAAGGTGGACAATCGGAACTGCCTCAACGGCGGGGTTCGCCTTCCTGGGCCCCTGCCCAGCCGCGAGGTGCGGATCCCCCTAGGCGCGCGGGCGAGCCTTGGGCAACAGCTCTACGAGGCGCTCACCGGCGATGCGGAGGTCATCATCCAGTTTGCCCGGCTGGGCATCCGGGTGCGCCAAGCCTCGCCAGATGTTCGACTCGGAGGTGTTTGGTATACCAGGCCGCTGGCTGAGGCGGTCCGGCTAGGAAGGGCGAATCGGCTGTATCGCTTCTTCTCTTCCAGCTCAGGGACAACGGCGGAAGCGAACAAAGAAAATAATGAAGAGGAGATTCCCAAACACAAGCGCCCCTTGCACGAAGGCGAGAAGGAGTGGCTCAAGAAGAAGGGGCCCCGCTTCCTGGAGCTGGAACGTGAGAAGGGGAAGCCAGCTCAAAGGGATATCCAGATCCTCATCGAGGGCGCTGGTGACTGGGTGAACTCAGCACTTATCCCTTCCATTGAAAAGGCTCGCGAGGAGCTGGCGGTGCGCAGGAGCCAGGGGCAGCCTAATCTGCCTGACTTCTGCGTTATCATAGTTGACGATTCCCGCTGGCACAGTCCTGGGAAGACGCCACCGGTCAGGCCTAATCCCAGGATCTACCCTGAGGTCCGGCGTGTTATCGACCAGGGTCTGAACCGGCGGTACCTGTTTTCTCTTCAATCGGCCAAACTTGGTGCTCAGCTGGAAAGCATAAGTGAGTTTAGGATGCCGCTCCCGGATGCTGTGCGGCAAGAGCTCAACAATTACCAGCTCTCGCTTTCTCAGACCGCCTACATCCATAACATAGGGGAAAATGCATGGCGAATTACTGACGCTGGTAAAAGTTATACCATTCTCAAGGAGGGAGGGACTCTACATGTTTACGAAGGGATGCCCTACGGCATTGCTCCCCGGAATATCCCGGTCTCGCTTCAACCCGTGGCTTTCTTGGACAAGGCCGATCCTGACTATCTCCAGCGCTATCAGCGCCTGCGGCCGGGGATTGTCTTCATCGTTACGCCGGACTACACCCATTCTTCCCTCTGCCAAGCCCATCTGAGCCGCGCCCCCACGATCTTCGTTGAGAAGCCATTCGATGCCAATTGGGAAAACGTGCGAGAGCTGCTGGAGGCCCGGGGGCGAATGGGGCCTGTTACCGAAATCTACGCGCTTGACCACTATCGGTTTTACTCGTGGCGTCTCCGGGATCTGCTGGAGGATGCCACCGAGTGGCTAGGCGGAACTCTTAAAGAAGTCAGGTTTTGCCTGGTGGAAGATAAACCCGTAGAGGCCCATCGCATCCGGGCCCTCCAGTTTGGGTTACTGCTCGATTTGCTGCCCCACTGCTTGGGCCTGGTGGCGTTCTTTGGGAAACTAAATACCCTGGATGAGTTCGAGGTGTTGGACGTAGGGCGCTACGAGGGGGCGCCCATACCCAGCGAGACCTATGCCCACGTGCGGTTCACCTTCGAGGATTACAGCGACAACGGTTGGCGGGTGCCCTGTGAGGCTTGGGTGGGTAAGGGCCTAAAGCCGGTGCGCAAGTATTTCGAGGTCGTCGGGAAGAGTGGCTGCTCCGTACTTGTAGCGCTTGGGGATACTACTTGGCGGTATCAGGGGGAGGATCGCCCCATCAGGGGAGGCATTTATTTCGTCGACGAGCACGGCGATTTCATCGATGAGCAG
>QMVG01000027.1 GCA_003660975.1 Microcaldota archaeon | reverse complement strand
AATACAGGCAGACATTTCGAAGGATAGGGGACAAAGTGGCGGAACTGTGCCACACCTCTCAGGGAAAGGCCGTCAAGGAAATAGTGCCATACTTGGGGTTCTTCCTCAAGAGCGAGAAGTTCAAGGAGTGGGCAGAAGAGGTGTTCACCTCAGAAGAGCTCAATTTCTTAGCTAACCTCAGCTGAGACCCTTACTTTGGAGCTGACCAAGTTCACTCTCATCTTTTCTAGTTCATCAAGGAAGACGTACCCCCCTTCAAAGGACTCCTTCCAGTAATCGTACTCCCAGCTCGAGAACTCGTCCGGGAGGAGGTACACTTTCGGGTCTTTGTCCCCTTGAACTTCCACCCACATGAAATTCGTGCCTGCGGATAGGTTTCCAGGATATAACTTGGAGTACGGCACGAACGCGATCAGAGCCCCTTTATCATCCCTCTTCCCTAACCACACGCACTTTTCTTGATTCACCTCCTCATAACTTATGTTCTTGAACGTGGATTCCTCTCCTTGGAAGTACATGTAGTAATCGTCGTCCCCATTCACGCTCCAGAATGGGCCGAACCTCACTCTTTCAGGACCAGATACTTCAACTAGGATGAATGGGTTGAAGGCGAAGACCGTGAAGTTGTAATGGACGTTCAGGGCCTGAGCACCTATCTTTATCGCAGCTGGTCCACTCTCGAGCACTGTAAAGTCAGACAAGCTAAAGGCCTCATGAGTTCCATTGAATGTGTACCACTTATTCGCGCTAGCGAACCAGTTAGGAGAGCCCTCATAACTGAAATAATAGTCATCAAAGTCCCATTCTATGAAGGAATTAGTGATCTTCATTTCATCAGAATCGTAACTTATGTTTATTGGGACTTGGAACTCAATCAGATCGCTCCCTGACTGTTCGGTGATGTTTATCTCCCTCCTGTACTTCCAATTTCCCCCTACAATCTCTCTTTCTCCTATTTGATAAGTCGGCATTGTTGAAGCATATTTACGAGCGTTGAAAGAGTTTCCCATCCTCTCCAAGTAGTAGTTATAGAGCTTTTGAATTTTGCTTTCATCTAGTGCTTTGTTGTAGACTCTCACCTCATCTATAGTACCATTGAAACCATAACCTATTAACAGGTCTTCCATATTTACTTCTATGGGACCTTCCAATTCCTGTAAGGCCTTCAACTGACCATTTACGTACAGTTTCATGTGGGTGTTATTGTAAACAAAGACGACGTGATTCCATCCAGAAGACAGCGAACTCAAGACAAAATTCCCATTGAGTATCCCAAAACTCTCCGTGTTCGTCACGGATATACCATACGCATTTGATTTCCTCAAAACGTTTCCCCTGTATTCATCAAATTTCCCCATCCGAGATAGTTGTCCACCAAAGATGAGGTACATTGTGTCGTTCCCGTCAAAAACAATCTTTCCATCCCTGTTTAGAGGAAAAGGAAGAGAAAACACATCCGTTACATTAGACCATAAGCCAGTTCTTGGGTCATACCTGAAAACTTCCTTGGTGTTTGAGCCTTTGAACATGTATATATATTTCCCATCAGAGATCATTGTTGCTCCAGAGTACACGGGAGCAGGTACAGGAGGAAGCTCGATCCAAAAATTATCTCGTATGTTATAAGCCCAGAAGTCTTGGGTATTACCCCCCCTTACAACATAAATGAAATCCCCTAAGCGAGCCATACTATTTCCCACCCCAGCACTTGCCGGGAGTGGTTCAAGGTAACGATCCTTTATCCAGTCACCAGAGGACAGATTGAAGAGGAAGTAGCCTTGAGGGTTCCCCCTCAACACGAACAGCAAATTGTTTACGTATGTCAAAAAACCACCTCGTTGAATTTCCAGAGGGGTGTCCGGCATGGCGCTCCATTGGTCGCTTGATGGGTCATATTTCCAGAAGTCCTGAGCAGAGTTACCTCGCAATGCATAAACATAAGTTCCGTCAGTAGCCAGAGAACCAGCATACCCTACAGTGGCTGGCGTGGAAGACAAACTGCCCCAGGAATTCGTGGAAGAGTTGTAAACATAGAAATCCTGTGTGTTCCCCCCTCTTAGTGCGTAGACTTTTCCATTCAAGTAGATTATATCCGCTCCATGTCCAATAGTGGCTGGCGTGGACGCCAAGGTGCTCCAGGAGTTAGTTGGTGGGTAGTAGGCATAGAAATCCTGTGTGTTCCCCCCTCTTAGCGCTAAGATGTGGGTCCCGTTGAAAGTGATAGCCGCTCCTTGCCCCATGGGGGCTGGAGGAGAAGCCAAGGTCGTCCAGGAGTTGGAGTCAGGGTCATAAAGGGAGAAATCCTGTGTGTTGTCCCCTCTCAACGCGAAGATATGTGTGCCGTTCGTCGCGAGCAACCCACTACTGTAAACACCTAAGCTCCAAGGAAGACTTGCCCTGCTCGTCCAAGTGTCCGTTGAGGGGTCATACATGTAGAAATAATTCTTGAGGCCGGCATAAACGTAACCTCCGAGGCTTTCACCCGATCCTCTATCCGTTCCGCAACCTACCGATACGGTCTTTACCCATTTGTTCTGCGTCGCGTTATAAAGAGCGAAGTCCCTGTAGCCCGATCTCATGATCTCATAAATACCGTCTTCCACCGTGAGCAGGCTCGTGTCATCGCCGCTTCTGAAACTGGGACGTCCGACCCATGCCCCCGTGGATATGTTGTACATGTAAAAACCACCACAACCATGTCCCCTTAAGACATAAACTCCATCTTTATATAGGGCCATGGATTGGTCCTCGCTATTGTGGCCTGTCCATTCAGGGAGTCTTGACCAAGAGCCATCAGTTAGATTGTATCTTAAGAGTGCGGTTTCCATGCGGCCCCTCATCACATAAAGACTGTTCGTGCCTTCATGATATATCATCTCCGTCCCTTTGTAGAACGTGGCAGGTATTTCATCCGGAATGGATTGAAGAGTGTTCCACGAGTTCGAAGATATGTTATATACAGAAAAGTTGAGATGACCCCCTCCCTTCGTGAGATAGATCTTTCCTCCACCGAAAGTTAGGGAGGATCCGAAATTTGTCGTAAACGGAGAACCAGTAAGGGAGGACCAAGTATCTGTTGAAGGATCATACAAGTAGAAGAGATTGCTTTGAAATCCGTATTTGTAGAATATATGGGATCCATTGGAAGTTATCGAGCCGCCGTAGGCTACTGCTGGCAAATCTGCTAAGCTTTCCCAAGAATTTGTGGAGATGCTATATCTCCTGAAATTCCTGCTCCAGCTACCAGGGATGAGATATACATACCCTCCAGCGTAAGCTATGTGGGTACCTGGTCCATACCCACTGAATGGAGCATTCGCCAGGCTCGTCCACGAATCAGTGGATGGATCGTATCTCCAGAAGTTGGAGTAACCACTGAAAGCAAAGATGTGGCTTCCGTTGTTCGTTAAGGAAGCACCATCTTTCACGTTTCCGGGAGTGTTTGCCATCTCGCTCCAAGAGTTCGTAGAAGGGTCATATCTGTAAAATTTGTTCGTGGTCCCTCCCACCAACGCGTAGACGTAGCCATTCAAATAAGTTAAAGAACCGCCATCCTTCACGGGCATGGGCACATCACTCAGTCTCATCCACGAATCAGTAGTTATGTTGTACTTGTAGAAGTGGGAGAGATTTCCGCCTAAGATGAGATACACACCATCTCCTCCATCATGAGCCATAGAACTTCCCCACTCTGGTCCACCTGGAGCTGAAGGAAGAAATTCCCATTTTGGCTCGTCGGAGACCTTCACCCAAACCTCTAAGGTGAGCCCCTCCCCAATCCTTTCCTCTTCTCCGATGGAAACTATGGGCTCCGGATCTGCATATTTTCGGACTCTCACCCAATCGACGGACATATCATCTATGTCAGCGCCTCCAGCAGCCGTACCAGTGAAGTGACCCAACCATAACCAGTAATCGTCATCCCATGTTCCAGAGTAGGTGTTTCTTCCTATCTCTGAATAATCGGAGCTATTTAACTCGAAATAGCTTATCTGAGAAGAACCCACAAACTCAAAACCTATTATATACTCTTTTTCGCTTTGAACATTCGAATCCACAATCCCATGACTCACAATGTTATAGCTCGTGTCGGTCCCATCCGCCCCCCACAGAGTCATGTAAGGAGTTGCATCACTTTCCGTCATGATATAAGCTAGGGCATCACCTCCAGAGTTACCACCAGATGTGGCGGAATCATTTGCGATGCAAAGACCAGCATAACTTTGGACCTGAGTGTGATATCTCACTTTTGCCTCAAAGATCCTATTTTGTGGTGTTGGGCCCACAGTGTTGATGGAATACAGGCTCCCTCTATTTATCCTCACCTTTCCGTTGCTTACTGCCACATAACTTGGGGCGGTTGTGGACCACTTGCTTGCATTTAGGCTCGTCCCCTCAAAATCGTCAAAAAATTCGAAAGTGGAACCTCCATCCTCTTTTGAGGTGGATAAAGGATCCCCATAGTACACGTAGATTTGAGTCGAGCCAGGAGGTACCTCAGGAACTTTCACCCAGAATCTACCATCGGCTTCCATCCAGTAGGGGAGGTCCACTCCGTTGATATCTTTGAACCTTACATCCTCATAATCCGGGCGAGCCCTCGCCTCGTAGAGCATTTTTATTTCTTCCTCGCTTAAAGCCCTACCGTAAACCTTGACTTCATCTATGACACCATCAAACCACTGAAAATCTGGACTCCAACCCTTTGCCCACTTAAAAACGGGGGAAGTGGTTTGAGTTATGTAATATGCTGTATCCGAGCCTATTAACCGCCCATCTAAGTAAAGGTATATCTTGTTTCCATCAAACACACACGCGAAGTGGGTCCATTTGTCATGATAAGGTGAGGAGGAGGTAGTAATGCTAGCATGTTTATTTGCAGTATAATAGCTGTGGTGGACATAACTGAACGAGTTACTACTACTCCTTATGAAATAGGCCCATTCGTTCCCGAAATCTATGTGCCAAATGATGTCATTCGTTCCCGTATCGGATACGAACATCCATCCTTCCACGGTGTACCTTTCCCTGAAGTAAGGATAAAGAGTACTGATTTGAACGTAATCGTCAACACCATCAAATTTTAAAGCCTTTCCGAACTTTCCATCGACCCATCTGGGCAGCGTGTTCAAGTCGTCGTTGGACGTGTTGCCGTCATACAGGGTCCCATCATTTCCTGCTCCTGAGGAATCCCTCGCGAGGTTTCCAGAACCTTCGTTGAAGTGCCAAGAACCAATCAGGCCCGTCTCATTGAAAATAGGGTTCTCTACTAGAACTTGATAATCTGTGAGTTCACCCCCAAGATTAGTAATCACAATTGGTTTCCTATATCTCGTCGTGATGTTTAAACTCTCCGAATGGGGGACTATTACCCAGTCTTGCACCCCATCAAATTGCAACGCCTTTCCGTACTTCCCATTGGTCCAAGTGGCACCATTGATCATTCCGTCATTGTTATTATCAGTCTCATCGTAGATGATGTTTCCTGTATTTTCGTCCATGTGCCAACTTCCAACGACGCCTTTCACGTCATAAAGTTCGAAGACCTCTTCCCCATTGGAGGCCGAAACAGCATATGGGTTCCCATAGTACATGTAAACCCTCGCTTGGGAGTTTGCAGGGATTTTGGGCACTTTTATCCAGACCTTCGCCCAATTATAGTCTGCTTTCTGCTCGATCCAGTAAGGGATTGATTCTTCCCTTCCTGAGGTTTCATTATACCAAGTGAACCTTAAATCGCTGAAGTCTGGTTTCATGCCTAGGTTCAAGTGTAGATCAGTTCTCACAGCGTGATAAAAGGACTCGTTGTCGAAGTAAATGTAATATTTTCCCTTACCCAGGATGGATAGGGTTTCATTGTTACTAATCAACTGTGTTGGTACTTCGTTTCCATATTCGTCCGTTATCGTTAGGTCGAGGACATTCGGAAGTTCTGTTTGGAAGAGGACCGGCCACCTCTTCCTGTCTTGTAGTAAATAGATGGTTTTTCTCCACTTAGGATTACTTTCGTACCAATCGGGTTGTTCGGAATAGTTCTCGTAGACTTCTTCCCTCTCCCTGCTTATAGACACGAGATAACCGAAACCGCCCATGAAGTCGGAAAGCGTGTTTTTGTACAAAGACATGAGAGAATCCTTGCTTTCTTCTCCACCGACTTCCACCGCCAAGTTT
>QMVG01000026.1 GCA_003660975.1 Microcaldota archaeon | reverse complement strand
TTTTACAAGATCCACCGCCTCACTCCTCCGGCCTTGAGAGAAGTAGATCTCGGAGAGCCGTTCCATTGCTACTCCTTGAAGCGCTTTAGTCCCTATATCCTCTGCCATCTCTAAGGCCCTTCTATACGCCTCCTTGCCCCTCCTTATCTCACCTTTCTTGATCAATGCATCCCCTCTGTTCAGCACCACTGTGATCAATTGTTCCCCACCACCCACATCACTCAGTATTTTCTCCGCATTCTTGAAGCACCTTAGAGCCTCATTATACTTTCCGCCCTTCAGGTAGAGAACTCCCATATTGTTAAGAATCTTGGCCTCCTCTATATGCTCTCCAGACTCCCTAGAGATCCTGAGACTCTCCCTGTATTGCTTTAGTGCTTCCTCCTCTACACCCCTCTCCACATTAGTAAGTGCCTGGAGCTCTAGAAGGTGTATCTTCACCTTTTTCCACCCCCTCCCTCTCCTCCCCTTCACTCGCATCTCCACTCTCCGTAGCAATCTCTGAACCCTCTCTGGTTCCCCCCGGGTAATGAGGTGTTCTGCCTCAATTAGGTCAAGCTGTGCCCTCTCCCATTCGCTTACTTTCATCTCTCTAGCCAGCTCCAACCATTCCCCAATCTCAAGGTAACCTCGAGCGGCAATGTCCGATCCCCACCTCAGGAGCTCGCTTAAAAACACTTCCCACCTTCTCGCTTTCATGGCGAAGTATATCCTCTCAACAGCGGCCTCTATCCCCCCCTCTCCCCGATAGTAATCCAAAATCTTCTCGGAGAACTCTCTTCTCCATCCATCCATAACTGAGCTACTCACGATCTCCTTCAGAAGTTCATGCATCTCCAGCAGGCCATCGCTTCTCTCCCTGATCAACATCTTTCGCCTCAAACGACGGAGTGCCTCAAACCCCTCCTCACCGAAGGGGGATACCGCCCTCTCTTTAAAAGGGAGTCGGAATAGGGAGAGGTATTGAAGAAGTCTTCTCTCCTCCACTGGAAGGGAATCCAAGACCTCCTCCTCCACATACTTTTTAAGGGAGGTTCTGAGCTCTTCCTCCCCTTTCCCGGGTCTAAGAGAATATAGCTGTATAGCGAGAGGATGTCCTCTCGTAATATCATATGCCTTCAGGGCTTCCCGGCCCCTGATTCCATAATCCGCAAGCATTTGAAGAGCGCTTTCCTTCTCTAAGCCCTCTAGAATTATCTCCAGCACCCCCCTGCCCATCTCAGCCTGATAAGTAGGGTAGACAGAGGGCCTCCACCTGCTGATGAGAATAACCTTCATGGCGGAGTTCTTCTCGACAATCATGCTAAAAAGTATCCTCACCCATTCTACTATTCTCTCCTCAGCGCTGTGAAAGTTGTCTAGGACTACTATGGCGTTCAGTCTAGCTAACGCCTCAAGGATTCTCTCCGTAACCTTTTGCTCTTTAACTACCACCTCCCCCCAAGCACCCTCTTTGGGGAGCCTCAACCCCCTCTCTTCAATAAAAGATATCAAGCTTGCTAGGAGCGTGTTCAATCCCGTCCATGGATAGATATTGTACCAGAAAATGTGTCTATCTGTTATCCCTCTCAATGAACGGGAGACCAGGGTGGTCTTCCCTTGGCCCGGCAGGGAAATTACGGTGATCAATTTTATTTTCTCAGCATGAAGGGCCTCTTCAATCCTTGCAAGCTCCTTTTTCCTGCCATAAAATCGTCCAATTGGCGGTATATCAGTGCTCTTTTCAGTTTGTTGACGTGTCTTAACCACACCCACCAGATGGCCTCCCTCTTCCTGTATGTGGTCGTGAATCATTTCAAAAAAAGACAATGCACCCCTATCGTTTATCTCCCTAAGGAACCTTCCCACAGTCCATTCCCTGTATTTACCATTCCCATCCCTCACAGTAATGTACCTCCCCAGTAGGTCCTCCCGAAGGGAGCGCACCTCTTCCTCCCCCCTCTCTGTTAGAAAATATGCCTTCTTCCTTCTCTTTGTGCCCACTATGTGTGATGTTCTTTCATAAACCAATCCTCTCCTCTTAAGGTCTGTCAGTGCCCTTGAGATGTGACTCTGCTTTACTCCAAGAAGCTCTGAGAGACCCGCCTGGGTCACATCCTCCGGTACCACATATCTCTCCGCAAGCCCTCTCCTCTCGTAAAGATAAAAGAGGATCTTCTCTTCCAGGGTCATCCTGCGCATGTACTCCTTTCGCCTGCGCATTGTTTGAATAAACCCCGGGGGGATAAATATACTTTAGTGTCTGTGTGGTATAAATTCGCCTATCTGGTATATTTCGCTGATTTTTACACCTCATTAATATATCTCACTTCGTTCTTTTTGTCCCAACAGCGTTCGTGGAGTGGTTGTCATGTCGCGCGTAATAAGATGCATGCTCATAGGCATTCTGGTTTTATCTGGCTTTATTCCATTTGGGGCCTCCTATCCCACTGTAAGAACACCTACATTAAGTGAAGGGGGGGTCAACCCATCAACAGGAAACACCACCACACTTTTCACCTTCCAGGTTAAATACATAGACAGCAACAACACACCTCCCACCGCCGTCTATGTTTATATTGACGGACAGCCCCATTCCATGTGGTGGCCCGGGTATAATTACACCACTGGGGAGTGGTGCTACTACTGGACCAGGCTCTCCGCAGGGAACCACTCATACTATTTTACGGCAATAAACTCTAACGGCAGTTATAGGCTTCCTTCAAGCGGGAGCTATTCCCTTTACGTAGCACCGTATTATGTCCCTCCTAGGATAACCCTGACCTCTGGTTCAGTCACTCCACGGCAGGGGAATACCTCCACCAACTTCACATTCTCCGTCAGATACATCCACAATAAGGGCTGGAGCCCTACTTTTGTAAACGTTGTGATTGATGGGGTGGCCAGAAATATGAGTGTCCCTCAAGGAAATTTCTCCTCAGGCATTAGTTGTACGTACACAACAAACCTCTCCTTGGGGGACCATTCGTATTACTTCCTTGCTTCTACTCCTAACACCACTGGTGCAAGGTATCCCTCATCTGGTTTCCTTCACGTATATGTTTCCAATCACCTCCGCAGGCGGATATGGATCTGCAATAACAATGAACTTCTATGGTACGTTCGTACCAATGGGTTCAGAGGCAATGGAACCCAGGATGACCCGTTCATAATAGAGAACTTTGAGATCAATATGTCTTCTGGTGGAGGGTGCATCTACATTTCAAACACCACCTATTACGTGGTACTGAGAAACCTAACCCTACACCACACTGACCTTTCCTATTCCTCATTTACTCGGAACACCACAATATACCTTGAAAACTTGAGATATTTCAGAATTGAGCAGTGCAAACTTTACGCCGCCAACGTCGGGATATATCTCAAGGACTGTGGAGATGTGCACATTAAAGAAAACGACTTTGCTGATGGCTATCCCCACAGGGGCATGATAGGTATATACGCTGATAATGTTGACTCACTGGTGGTTGAGGATAATACCTTCCGGTGCTCTTTTGAGGGGATACGCATCTATAGAGGGCGCTACATAAGCATAAATTCAAACTACTTCAGCAACCCGGAAAGAGATGCCTCCTTGGGCATCTCTCTGTACAATGGAACGAACAACGTCTCTGTGGGGATGAATCTCCTGAAAAGCATTTTCTACCCATTGAGGGTTGTTAATTCTCACGGGATTACAATCTTTGCCAACAACCTCTCCCTCTCCACCTATGGAGGACTTTATATCAGAAACTCCTACAATCTCACCGTTACAAACAACACTCTTTACAACAACGCCTACGGAGTATATTTGACCAATTCAAGGGGGATCCATGTATACTCCAATTCCTTCCTAAACAACAGTGTACAGGCGTGGGATGATGGGTCCGCCAATTCGTGGAACACCTATTACCCCATAGGCGGGAACTACTGGAGCGATTACAGCGGCAGGGATAATTTCAGCGGGCCCGGACAGAATATAAGCGGTTCAGATGGTATTGGGGACACCCCATACAGGATCCCTGGGGGGAACAATTATGACCACTATCCCATCCTCACCCCACCCACCACCCCCACAGCCTTTCTTTATAATGGCGGTGTCTTTCCCTCATCTGGAGATACCTCAACTCTCTTCACGTTCTTCGTAACCTATCGTCATCCGGAGGGGGTCAGACCGCTTTGGGTAAAGGTGCACCTGACAGATGCTTACGGAAGTCCCCTCCTGGACAGCCTCATCATGACGGTTCCGGAGGGGGATTATAGAGAAGGAGTCAACTGCACCGCTACAACAGGGCTTCCGAGTGGTGTGGTTTTTTATTACTTTGAAGCAGTGGGTTCAATAGGATGGCAGGTAAGATATCCTGAGGAGGGGGCTCTGCATCTCACCGTCCATAGCTCCAACGCGTCTGCTGTTTTAACCAATTCCAGTGTGACGCCACAGAGGGGCACCTCCTCAACTCTCTTCACCTTTCAGACCTATTTCAGGGACACTGAGGGGAGGGATCCCGAGGGGGTGTTCGTGTTTTTGGACCCGATTGAAGCGGAGGGGAGGGAGGAGGAATACATTCCTGTTGTATATGAACTAAAAAAGCTGTATGAGACCTCACAGGGAGTTTGCTATGGGTTGAGTCGGGAAATAACGCTCCAGAGCGGTTACATCCAGGTATGGTTTGAGGCGGAGGATCGAGACCACAATAGGGTTCGAGACCCCGCAGAGGGGGATGAGTTCATAATATACGTTGAGAGGACAGAAGTTCTCAAAGATCCGGAGATCTCTCCTGGAGATTGGGAGGAGTTGAACTCCAGCACCGCGGTGAACATCTCCATAGTGTATATTGATCCATTTGGCAGAGTCCCCGACTATGTGGGAGTTGATGTGGATGGTGTGACATATACGATGCTACCCACCGGAAGAAACTATACTAGGGGCGTTTCCTATTTCTACATTTCCCGATTTACCCCGGGAAACCATATATTATACTTCGAAGCAAAGACAGGGGATAGAATATACAGATATCCGGAGGAGAATATTGTCTTCTACGTGGAGCGGGGGGCCGCCATCAACCATCCACCACAGCTCACAGGAGGTGTGCGTAGTGCCCTGGAGGGGGAAAACGTCTACATCTTCTACGCGACATATCTTGATATGGATTGGGATCCTCCCATATCAGTCACTCTTCACATTGATGGAGCAATATTCGGTATGAGGCCTGTCACAGACCCTGTATGGGGAAGAGGAGTGAAGTACGAGATCAAGTTAAACCTCTCCCGGGAAGAACACAAATACTACTTCACCGCTACCGATTCCATGGGAGGTTTCCGTAAGTGCCCGGAGAGCGGGACCTTCATACTCAACCTGAGTGGAGCCGCGGAGAGTGAGCGGTCACCATCACCTCCCAGAGCAGTTATACGTTACAGCCTAAATGGCTTCAATGCTATATTGGACGGATCCGGCTCCTATGATCCAGATGGTCGAATAATCCAGTACACATGGACGGTGGACGGGCAGTTCACAACGGGGATGGTAACACAGTATACGCTTTCACAAGGATATCATAGAATAGAGCTCATTGTGATGGACAACGATGGCCTTACGGACAGGTGGGAGATGATCCTCCTAGTAGGGGAGGAGGGAGAAGGGTGGGCCGTCAGGGTTGCAGGCACTGTCATATTAGGTTATGGGGAGGAAGAGATAGATGAAGGGGAAGGCTACCACCTTGTACTGAGGGAGATAGAGGACGGGAGAGCAGTTATAAGTGTATCTTCAGAGGAAGGTGGGGCAGGGGTCGTGGTACTTTACATTAATAGGAGCATTGTGAGGATGGGGGAGATTGCTCTAACATTGGATGGAAAACCCATTGAAAGATTGTCCCCGGCGGAGATAGCGAATAATCCTGAGATGCCTGCATACACCGTTGTAGAAAAGAATGGTGAAATTCAGGTAATCCTCTACCTTCCCGATATAGACAGGCATACAATAGTTATATCAAGCCTTTCAGAGTCTGCGGGTAAGATTCAACCTTCCACTAATTCCCTCTTATTCTACCTCATCCTGGGTGTGGTTGTTCTTCTGACAACTCTTGTTAGTGCGGTGTTTGCAATATCCCGGAGGAGGCACACCGCAAATGGGTTCCTCCTCTCCGACGAGGAGGGCACCAGCCTTATAGGTAGAAGTGTGGCTGTTAATTGGGACGATTTCATAGAGGAGTAATCCACCCATTACCACCTCCCCCGGCCAACTTTTTATATCGGGTGGATTATATTGGGAGAACGCCGGGGGTTTCAGAAAATGCTGGACATGAACTTCATCCGTGAGAACCCTGATAAGGTAAGGTGGATGCTTGAGGCAAG
>QMVG01000025.1 GCA_003660975.1 Microcaldota archaeon | reverse complement strand
TTGGAGTTCCCATAAATGTCTGTTGCATTAATTTGTAGATAATACGTATCTGGTGCAGTTCCTACGGCTGCGGTTGTAGTTACGGTATAAACATCAGTACCTGGTATATTATTCATTTCTTGTGCAGGTGAGCCTCCAATATCAGATAGATCTAAGGTTACACTTGCAATTCCACTTTCATCGGTTACTGTTACATTTAATTGTGATTTTTGGATGCCATCTGCAATTATGCCTGATGGAGTTGCAGTTGGATTTGTTACTGAAGGCGGTGTGGTGTCTTTGCCAGCTTGTGTTTTTGTTGTTTGGTTGATCCATGTTGTGTTTATGTTTCCGGTTGTATCCACAGTATGAGTGCCAATCTCATAACTTGTCTCTGGGCTAAGTCCTGTAGTATTGTAAAAGTTGTTCGATGTGTTTGCTTGCCAAATTCCATCTAAATATACCACCACATGACTGAAATCAGTATCAGGGGGGTTCGTCCAGGTCCAGTTAATCCATGTCTGTCCCGTAGTGTTTTGTAGATTCGTAATGCTTGCTGGCGGTGTTGTATCTATTACCGGTATTGTAGTGAAATTGTATTCTGTGCTTTCATTGCTATTACCAGCAAGGTCCGTGCTGTTCACAACAAAGTAATAGATTGTACTTGCCATGAGCCCTGTAAGTTCGATATTGTGAGATATAACATTACTTGAATCATGCACTTGTAGCGTATGGTTTCCAGACTCTGTGCCATACTTAACCAAGCTATCCGAAACTTCATCAGTATCCCATGCTATGGTAGCAGAATTAATTGTTATATTTGCAACAATTACATTGCTTATTACGGGAGCATCGTTATCTTCTTCTAAAGGCAAAGTCTTAGCGGACTCATTGATCCATGTTTCATTTATGTTCCCCACGTCATCCACAGCTCTTGCAATTATCTTGTATGTAGTGTTTGGATTTAGTCCGGTAGCGTTATACACATGCCACATGTGGGTCACATTTTCTCTCCAAGTATCGTTTATCCATATTTCAACATGGTCAAAGTCATCATCTGTTGGATTATTCCAGTTCCATAGTATCCACGTAGCACCCTTATCCACTGCGCTTAGATTTGATATTGATGCGGGCGGATTTGTATCAACGATGAACACCCATGACAACGACGAAGCCTTCCCTGGATTATCTTCCACATAGACTGTCACGTTATGCAAACCGTCATCGAGATCTTCAGCGGGTGCGTAAGTGATTTCTGTTGCACTCACATTAGCGACATCCGTCACATCAATGCTATCCAAAAAGAGCTTAACTGAAAGAATATTTATTCCAGAATAATCATCTGAGAATTTTGCACTAATGCTTGGTCTCTTTTTCCTCGTTTTTAACCAGTTAGCGGGAGTAGGCTGGCTAATTACAGGAGGCCCTTCGTCACCCGCCGCTACATTTACTTCTTTTGTAGCTTCATTGTTTGTAAAGTCCGACTCTTTTATGGATTGCTCCGGGTTCACTTTAACTTTAATCACATGCCTTCCCGAACTACTGGGAACCCACGAAAAGCTAACATTTTGAGATGACATAAGATATACGAATGGGATTACTTTTTCTTCTATCAAGACATCATTATCAAACGCTTGCATTAGGACATTCCTCATGCCAACAGTTCCTAAGTTGTAAAGCTTCACGTTTATCGCTGTTTCAATTCCCACAGCCGGATCGTTTGACAGAGAAACCGTTTCAGCACATACTCCAAAATCCGGTTTTCTTTTTGCTGCTTTAAACTTATCAGCAACTATCTGATTTGCCTCACCTTGATTACTTGCGAAAACTTTAATATTTATGTTGTCGAACACAAAAACCAATCTCATATCGGTTGAAACAATATAATGCCCCGGATTGTGATGGGTGGTAATCAAAGAAACAACGTTTCTGGATACATCTGACTTAATATTCAGCAACGCAGGGTCGACGTAAAATATATAATATCCTTCTGGTATTGTATTTGTTAGCCTTCCTATTTCCTGCCCATTAAAGAGAATACGTAGGTTGTGTGGTTTAACATCTGATAATACCCCACTGCGTCCACGTTTGAAGCGCACTATTAAGTACGGATCTACCAAGTCATTTATTTGATCGGGAGCGGGAATGTGGGTTTCAAAAGGAACGCTTATCCTCGGTCTGTTGTTGCAATACCAATCCCCATTTCGAGTCGATGCTTCCGCTCCGGGGCAGCTAAGAGGGCTAAAAGGGTTATATCCTGTAGATTTTTCAACAAGATCTGGAAGTCCATCACCATCTGAGTCTCTTCTGAGTTGATACCATGGATTAAAAAATGCCATCATGCTGGGGTATTCATTAATTTTTACCTTAGATGTCGTTTGATGGGTGCTGGGGTATTCATTAATTTTTACCTTAGATGTCGTTTGATGGGCTCCTCCATCCCCTCCTATCACTCTTTCTACCACATTTTGAGCTGTTTCCTGAACACCTATGCATGTACCAAGAGACAAAGATATTCGAAATGCAAATGGCAATCCTTCTGTCTCTACCATTACTAATTCTGCAACACTTGACGACGGAACAAAAGCAGTTACGATGAGCCCCGAAAATACGTATTTTAGACCCGGCAGTACTACCTCTCGGGAGACCTTTGTAGCACTATATCTGAATGGAATAGGTTCAAAAAATTGACCATGCGTTGAGGATACCACACTACCTCCAATATATCCGGCGTAAGCACTTCCACTGGCTCCCCAATGAGCTGAGAAATCATCTCCGTAGTTTTGCATCTCATTGGAAATGACAACTTCAGAGATGCCATTACATAATGATATTACATCCGTTCTGGGTAATAATAACAGATTGGATTGCGATAAATTGCTGAAAGTAATCGTGTAATCGGTATGCATGGGAATCCACCCCCAAGGTGTGTTTGTCCAGTCCCAAGTTTTTTTGCTAAAGGTATCATTAAATGGAGATTGAACTTGCACGACAAAACTATCATCTTCCCAACTCTGGTTAACCTCGTATATTCCCACCGGTAGCGTTCTTGTGAACGATGCATTGTATTCACATTGATAATCTAAGGAGTAAGTGAGATTGTAAATTCCATATTGCAGAGAAGTCGTTTCAATTTCAAATAATAATAATTCGGTTGTGTTCCCTTCTATTGAGACTGAATAGTTATCAGGATTTATTGAAATGCTCGTATTTTCTGGAGATAATGAGAAATTAACTTTACATGTTTCTACGCCACTATTACTCATATCAATTGCAAGTATTATAGTATCTGTGGAATTAATCCAGAAAGCTGCTTCGTTGAAATATCTTGGAGGAGGGACGAGTGGGAATGGAACTAATGATGATGTATTTGAAATATCACCTCTAAATGTGTAAAGCCTTCCAGTAAGGTTATCTTCTTCGAAAAACATGCCAACAGGTTTCATTTCAAGAGATTGATTAGCAAGTTCCCCCAACTCTATTTCTCTAACCTTAACTATATAATTACCATACGAGAGATTTGTTAAGGTTAGCCATTCATGGACTGACGTCAGATTCTCCTCACTGTCCTTATCCACAAGGCTATCAACATCTATTATAATCATATTGCCAATAATGCTTATGTTATCCATCACGAGGGCACAGCAAGAGTTGTTGTACTGGGCGGCTATCCCGACGGACGCAACCCCTTCCAATATCTGCTCAGCCCAAATAGAGATGTTTCCTGGAGTCTCTCTTGTGAAGTTGCATAATGCTCCCCCTACGTTTCCGCTGAACACGCTCTTCCCCTCAGGTGGGGTAAAGCTCACGTTCAAGGATACGTTTGCGCCCGCACCTGGTGCAATAACCTTACCAGAAATTCCTGTAAAGTTTTCATGGAGTAGTGGAGACGCATCAAACAAAGTAGCGCCACCGCTGGGCAACCTCATGTGTTCAATATTAGGCTGCAAAATTACTTTGTCCTCAAGCTCCTCACTCACATATACTTTGAAGTCAGTTATTGTGTCGCCCAAGTTCCTTAACCTTAGCTTCTTCGTTAAGGTGTATTGGTCTGTGGATACTTCTTCGAGAACAAAGTTTATAATCGGTTGCCTTACATGAAGATTGAGATAAGCATAGTCTTTGATTTCCTCGCCGATATTGGTGAGATTTAGTAGAAGGACATAGTCCTCCTCATCGGCGTCTTGAGCGTGGATGGCAAGCGTAACTTCTTTAACCTCAGATGGAGCCAAGTTTATTATCTGATCCTGTGACCCTTCTCCAACGAAACCTGCTATAATATCTTCGTATGGATTTATAATACTTACTAAAACGGTATGTAATTTACTATCGGTATTCTTGATGGAGATTTTTATTCTTTGGTCGTAGTCTCTTTCAACTGTGGAGCTGTAATTTCTTTTCGTAAATACTATTCCATTATCTACATATATGCTTCTGACCCCGCTCACAGAACTTGCTCGTGTCGAATTGCTTGTGACGTAGAATTCATACCATGTATTTCTCGTGAGATTTGATAGCAGAATAACATGGTTGATCCCAGGCTCACCACATATGTATGTCCATTCTGCTTCTTCTTTCTTCTTCACAAATGCCACAGTAGTGCTGTTTGCTGATGTCCTCCAAGTGATCAGTATATCCGTAGAGCCTGTAATTGTGTTATCATTTGGCTTCAAATCATATATTATAGGAGCAAGTACAACATTCAACGGTTTTGAAGTGTTTCTTGTTTTTCCTATGTTTGATGAAGTCACAAATACAGTTACAGTATAATTGCCCGCAGATGCGCTTTCTGGTATGTGGATGAGCAATGGAATGTTCTTTCTTTCACCCCCAAATAATATCTGCTCGGATTCAATAGAATACCAATCAGAACTTATTCCGCTTATGCTAATATTAAAGGTATCTTCCACACTCTGTCTGTTATATATTTCCACATTATATGTCAGGTTTCCGCCTACGCTAGTTTTTCTCAATTGTGCTGAGATATCAACATCAAAAGCTGGCAAGACTTCTGTTGTTATAGTAATTTCGTCTTTCACACTTGTATTCGTTTCAGAAACAACGGTCACCTCAACCCTATAAGTTCCGGGAACAGCATCTGTGACGGTTAAAACCACAATTTCGTTATCGAAAGCACCAAGAGTTATATGATTCTGACTTAAATCTACAACCGATGCTTCATCAATATTATTTACCAGAATTGTGAAGTTATCGGTAAACGGTTCCTTACTCGTAATCTTAATTCGATATGAAGAATTTTTATATTCTGTTGTCTGTGAGGAAGTTGGTGTCGAAGACAAATCGACAGAGAAAGAGTTGTGTATCATAAACCACGCATCTGAGAAGTCAGTGAGAGTTATTTTATCTGAATAAGCTGTAATTTTAACCAAATAAGTTCCATCATTTACAGTTTTCGTGTTCCACTCATAAACTCCTGTATTGCTTATGTTCTTTGCTATGCTCATAAACTCTTTACCGTTATAAAGTTCTATATCTACCCTCAAATCTTCGCTTTGATTTTTTTCAATTGTAACATTCCACTTAATTTCCTGCGTTCCATACCAAATCTCTCCACCATTTGGAGAAATAACTCCTAAGGAATAATTAGTAACATATATAGAACCAATTTTCTCGTTGTTTGTCTCAATGGCCTCAAAAATATTGTCTTCAGAATCTGCTTTTACTTTTATTGTATGATTACCCGGAGTTGCAGTCCATGTTTGAGTAACGTTAATAGAATTACCAGCAGAAAGACCATTTACCCATTCTCCACCAATTAAGTTCCCATCAATATAGAAAGTGTTATAGAAACTTACAGAGGCGTTACCTGTTCCATTGTTTTTAATAGTTGCGGTAAAGGTTACTGAGTCACCATCATTGATTGTTGTGGGCGTCCATATTATATCCTCGACAATCAAATCTGCCGGCTCTATTAGCAATGATTTACTTCTGTTATTATTTGTTTCGTTTGACTCGAAAATATCATTATTAGAATCTGCAAAAACTTCGATAATATGACTGCCGGGTTTCGCAGTCCAGGTCTTGATAATATCAATAGAACTGCCAGCAGAAAGTCCGTTTACTGATATTCCGCCGATTGAACTTCCATCTAAATAGAACGTGTTATAGAAAGTCCTTGAAATGTTTCCCGTGCCATTATTCTTGATAGTTGCATTAAAGGTTACGGTATCACCTTCACTTATGTTGGTTGGTATCCATGATATATCCTCGACAATTATGTCTTTCACTTTTCCAAAAGGAGCGAATATGCTGAAAGAAGTGATATTCGCATAGACAACATTTTCGGTTGTGTTAACGCCGCTTTCTGGTACAAGTTCCCAATCAGCTACGGTATGCTTAAGGAGCCTTAGAGTGGATTCATCCATTCCTCTGAGGTCGGAATCGTTGTAGTGGATGCTCAGGTTTATCCAAGCAGAGGTCTGGTTTATGATACTAAGATACTTGCTGATGTTATGCCAGCCGGGTGGATCACTTGCCGGTGCTGAAGAGGAGTTCACTTCTATGGCTCCTGAATAGCTGAACGAAGCCCATGTATCTCCGAACAGATTATGCACAAGAGTATTATCAGGGGATTCTGAAGACTTAAGATCTAAATAATTGTTGTAAAAGGTGTTATTCGCGAGCGTGTTATTATCCGAAGAACGCAGACACATACCAATTATGTTGCTTGAAACATTGTTCTTTTCGATGGTACTCAAAGTTAGATTGTAATTATGCATTCCATAATTGTTATTTAAAATGGAGTTGTTTACTATCTGTAAGTTATCCGAGAAGTAGATACTTATGCCCCCGCTAAAAGGAGAATTAATACCATTATTCTCTAATTTATTAGTCGTGTTTCAAGATCGGTTAAAATTATAAAAAATCCTAAGGGAAACACCTCCAGCAGGATAGATGTAGAGGAGGTGAATCCCAATG
>QMVG01000024.1 GCA_003660975.1 Microcaldota archaeon | reverse complement strand
GATCGGGATAATGGCTGGCTATACTCTGTCTATGTCTTAAACCGAGATACCGACACCTCTCAGGGTGGCTGGCCCAATGGGGAGTTGATGGCCAAGTATTCGACTGATAATGGGGCTACCTGGATCAGTCGTGCTCAGGGTGATACCGGGGTCAATCTGACCAGGACCCCGACCCCAGGCGCACCACCGGGAGAGTGCTGTGATGATGACTACCCTTCAATGCATCCCTATGTGGAGACAATTAATGGCAGGAAGTGTCTCATCATCAGCTATCTTGAGGACAAGGATGCCGGTGGTCTACCTCAGGGTGAAGGCACTGAGACCGACAACCCCTACCGAGTCTACTTCTGTCCGGTCGATTCGATCATTGGGGTAAAAGAGAAGCGGGCAGGAAAGACCCCAAGTCTTAAGATTCCGACTCTGGTCTATGGCCATCGCCTGAAGATATCTGGCCTCAAGGGATCGAGTCTGATCGAACTCCTTGACATTCTCGGCCGGAGGGTTTTGTCTCAGACCGTTTCACCACAAAAATCCTATCTCAATCTCAAAAACCTCAGACCCGGCGTCTATTTTCTGAGAATCGAGAAAGAGAATCACAGGCTATACAGGTTTGTGTTGATCAGATGAGGAGGGGGATATGATCCAATTTCTCTTAATAATCCTGCCGGTAATAAGCTCCCCTGGTGACTCAGTCGGCTGGACCCGGTATGATCTGCAACGTAATGAACAGACCGGCTGGCAGGTCTGGTTTGATGGTTCCTGCGTCCATGTCGATTTTATGAGATCACATGAATCCGGCCACTCCGACCGCTGCTGCGCCTATAATTTCTGGCGGGATCACTGGTTTGGTGATGCCGATGTCACTCCCGGCTACTCTGGTTATGTCGCCCTTGGGGTGAAGCCATCCAATAATGCCGCAGTCTGTGCCTACCACCATCGAGCCTCAGGAGATGTCTATCGGAGTTGGGTCTCGGTTGATAAGGGACAGGGCTATTACAATTTCACCTATCACAAGGTTCTGCCTCAGGAGAATTTTGAGCAACTTCTTTGGCCACGATTCGCAATCGATGATCAGGACAACTTCCATATGATGCTCCACTCCTATGACTATGAGCGGATCTACTACACCCGCTCGACCGATGACGGTGCCACCTGGTCGGATAAGGAGCTTGTTTATGAGGAATCCCAGGCCAATCAGTATCGGAATCTTGATGGTGGTGTCTTCGCCGATCGGCTTAATACCCCAGGAAAGATCATCCGTTACTGGACCGAGTGGACCGGTGAAGGGGTTGGTGGTCATGCCTCGCATGCCCATGATGTCTGCTATCAGATCTCGACCGACTATGGTAATAGCTGGGGGCCAAAGGTCAACCTCACCCGATATCATCCTTCCGATACAATGCGGGCTTTCTGTCATGTTAAAGCGATCTTCGATCAGAATGGTGATCCCCACATTATTTTCCCGGTTAATTACTTCCTCAATCAGACAGCGTATTATAAGTCCTGGATCATCCACTGGTCCCCCAATACCGGATTTAATATTGTCACCGGCCCCCATGAAATGTCAAAAGATCCTGGTGCCTGGCGGCTCCCCTGTGATCATGCCCAGATCGCCCTTGATCGGGATAATGGCTGGCTATACTCTGTCTATGTCTTAAACCGAGATACCGACACCTCTCAGGGTGGCTATCCCAATGGGGAGTTGATGGCCAAGTATTCGACTGATAATGGGGCGACCTGGATCAGTCGTGCTCAGGGTGATACCGGGGTCAATCTGACCAGGACTCCGACCCCAGGCGCACCGCCGGGAGAGTGCTGTGATGATGACTACCCCTCGATGCACCCCTATGTGGAGACAATTAATGGCAGGAAGTGTCTCATCATCAGCTATCTTGAGGACAAGGATGCCGGTGGTCTACCTCAGGGAGAAGGCACCGAGACCGACAACCCCTATCGGGTCTACTTCTGTCCGGTCGATTCAATCATCGGGGTAAAAGAGGAGCGGGCAGGAAAGACCCCAAGTCTCAAGATTCCGACTCTGGTCCATGGTAATCTTCTAAAACTATCCGGGGTGAAAGGTCTCCTTCGGGTCAGGATCATCGATCCCCTTGGTCGGGAGGTAATGACTCGAACTGTTTCACCGTCGAAGGCTCATATCGACCTCACCGGCCTCAAATCTGGAGTCTATTTCCTCCAGTTTGGTTTTCAGAGATCGCACAAATTTGTACTGATTTCAGAGCGGCTTTAATCCTTTTTGAATCCACTGATGCATATTTGGCGCTTGCTTAATTTGATCCAAAAACTTGAGATGGGTCAGCAGTCATATCTTGACCAAAACAAAAAGATCTTTAAACTTTAATAGAGATGGGTGGCATTATCTATTCCTCAGCGAATAAAAAGACGCTTAAGGCTTCCATCGTATTCACACTGATTATGGTTCATTCCGGTTTTGGTGATTCTCTTAACATCCGCTTCCTTGGCAACTGGCCTTTTGGCCCAGCCCTGTCTATCGCATACGATCAGACAAGAGCAATTGGATTTTGTGGCTCTGGCTGTGGCGTCTATATTCTCGATCTCTCAGATCCGACCGATCCCAAGATGGTTTCTGACACCATCCATAACCGGGAATTCATCTATGGGTTATGCTATATCGATTCCAGTAAACTATTGCTCATCGCTGCTAATAAAGCTGGTCTTGAAATTTGGGATATCGCCGATCCTCTAAATCCGGTAAAGTTGAGTAGCTTTGATACTCCTGGCAGTTGCTGGGATGTTGATGTTTCAGCCAACTATGCATTCGTTGCAGATTGTGGTTCCGGGCTTCGGGTGATCGATATCTCGGATCCCCATAACCCGCAAGAGGTCGGCTATTACGCTCCTCTTGGGGATTTCCTTAGTGTTACTGTAGTGGGTAACTATGCCTACATTGCGGATTGGAGTCTGGGGCTTCGGGTTATTGATATCTCAGATCCTCATAATCCAGAAGAGGTGAGTTATTATTCTCTTCCCGGTCATGCCTACGATATTGCGGTTGCGGATAGTTATGCTTACCTGGTTGCCTATGAAACTGGGCTTTGGATTGTGGATGTCTCAGATCCGTATAATCCCCAGTGGGTTAGCAACTGTCACACTTCGAGTTGGGCTTATGGAATTACAGTTTCCGGTAGCTTTGCCTATATCGCAGATGGAAATGTTGGACTATGCGTGGTTGATGTTTCTGACCCTTACCATCCTCAGATTGCCAGCTATTACGGTCTTCCAGCTCCTGCTTATGTTGCAGACGACTGGAGCGGGCTTCATGTTGTCGATGTCTCAGATCCTTATAACCCTCAGAAGGCGGGCCTTTATGAGACCCCGGATCGGAGTTATGATGTAGTGATTTCGAACCATTACGCATATATCGCCGATGGATTTGCTGGGCTTAAGGTAATCGACATTTCTGATCTGCATAACCCCAAAGAGATTGGCTGGTGCGAAAGTCCGGGCTATGCCCTCGGTGTTGCGACTACACTAAGGTATGCCTACGTTGCTGATGAGGACTCCGGGCTCCGGGTAATTGATATCTCAGATCCACATAACCCAAGGGAGATCGGCCATTGTGGAACCCCAGATAAGGCCTACGACGTCGCAGTCGCAGACAATTATGCATATATAGTCGATAGGTATGCCGGCCTTCGAGTGATCGATATCTCCGACCCCCGAAATCCTCACGAAGTTGGCAATTATGACACTCCAGGCGAAGCTTTAGGAATTGCGATTTCCGGCACCTATGCCTACATTGCTGATGGGGATGAGAGGCTTCGGATAATTGATATTTAGGATCCGCATAATCCTCAGGAGGTCGGCTATTATGACACTCAAGGATATGCCTACGGGGTTGCTATTTCCGATAATTACTCATACATAGCTGATGGACTTGATGGCATCTACGTGATCGATGTCTCGAATCCCCACAATCCGCAACTGGTGGGTTATTATGACAGCCCTGGAGAAGCCCGTGTTGTTGCGGTAGAAAGAATTATATATACTTAGCAGCCTGGGCAGCTGGACTTCAGATCTATGAGAACCTTCTTGTTAATATTGAAAATCCCGAATCTCAGAGCCCACAGCTAAGTTTTCTTTTAAGAAACTATCCAAATCCATTTAGTCGCTCAACCATCATCAGATATTATCTTCCAGGAGATGGTAAATTTATCCTTACGATTTACGACTACTTAGGCCGGTTAATAAAATCTTTAGCTCGAGGTGAGAAAAAAGTCGGTGTTTATGAACTCCTCTGGAACGGAAGAGATGAAGATGGGAATCCAATTCCAGGTGGTATCTATTTCTTAAGGTTGGAGACTGCTGATCATGTAGAAATCCGAAAGATTATTAAACTGCCTTAAAAAATTATTGGTGCTTCCTTTTCTGAGAATCTCTTAGGTAAGCTCTGCTCCGAACCGGCATGTGGATAACTTTTCTTAAGGAGGCGCTAAACCGGGATTTTGGGGGTGAGGGGGGTGAAAAAATTTTAGGGCGATTTTCACCCCTTTTTGGGGACCGCGCCATTTTGGGGCTTTCGGCATAAACCCTCTTCCAGAGTGGATTTAGGCCCGATTTTAACATTTAAGTGTAAAGTCTTGACAATTGTCAAATCCCTTCCCGAGCCGATTTGACAGATTTTTTCATTCTGTTAAAATTCCAGAAATTGTCCTCTGGTGGTCCGAAAAGGGGCGGATGTCGCACCGGTGCTGGAGGCACGGTCCGCTATCCTGCCCTCCGGTTCCGATCCTTTTAAGATGCGGGCGGAGCCTGCAGTTTTTTGGAAAACTGCAGGCTTGACTGAAACTTTAATCAGAATAAGATAATACCATGATAGGGATAAAGATTGTTTCAGTATTATTTCGCTATCGATCGAATAAAGGGCTGGAATGAGCTTATGGTTTATGAGGGGCTATGATAAGCGAAAGGGATAAGAAAATTATTATTCGGTGTGGAAGGAAGTATAAAGTTACTGCAATTTACCTCTTCGGTTCGTCATTGAGTAGAGACTATGAATTTAACGATATCGACATAGCCGTAAAAGGAATAAAGCCTGAGGTTTTCTTTAAATTTTATGGGGAATTACTTAGAAGTTTATCCAAACCGGTGGATATTGTAGATCTATCACAAAGGTCTTTATTCAACCAGATAATTGAAGAAAGGGCAGTAAAACTTTATGAATGAATTACTTCGAGAAGTCGAAGCCGAGAAAGAACAGATTTTGGCTACACTTCAGGCCTTAAGAGAGGCATTGGAGCGTCGGGAAAAGACTCTCATTGAGTTAGCCGCCATCGCCACATTCCTCTACAACGCTTATAATGGGATGGAGAATATACTCAAGAGAATATTAAGATATCGGGGCATAACCCTTCCCTCCTCAGAATCATGGCATAAGGATTTATTAGCAGTATCAGTCGATCTTCAAATAATCTCTTTTGATCTGTCAAAGAGACTGGATGAATATCGAGCATTTCGTCATTTCATGGTTCATGGTTATGGCATAAAGCTGGACGGAGAGAAATTGATACCACTCGCTGAGAATCTCCCAGTCTTATGGAGAGATTTTGAAGCAGAAGTGATGCAATTTTTAAGTGGTTCAGAGGGTAAAGAATAGTATTTACGCAGCGGTTGGATAGATTCGCTTTAACCAAACCTTAGTCCAACCGGCATGTGGATAACTTATCTCAAAACACGACTTTTGTAGTTTTTAAGTCCTCCCCCTTTGGGAAAGGGGGATAGAGGGGGATTTTATAAGCCTTTTACGGTTCAGGTAAATATAAAATCCTTACGGATTAAGTCCAAAAATTTCTCCTCCCCTCCCTTAGTCACTCCCACCGAGGGGAGGGGAGATTGGGAGAGGGAGCACCAAACCGTGTTCATAGATGAAAAATACAAGAGTCGTATTGCAAGATAAGTTAATTTCGTCAGATTTATTTCTGGTTTTTAAGACTTTGCGTCAGATGGAGGATGTTCCATTGACTAAGGAAAGGCTTGACAGGGTGAGGTGGCATAGTATGATTGACATGATGAGTTACCGGACGAAATCGAATTTCAACCACGAGCGGGATAAGGCCGGAGTTCAACCACAGGGATGTATATGCGAACCATGTTCTGATATACCGTCAAATTGGAAGGATATACGAACTAAGTTCGGATATACAACGTTAAGTGAAATGCCCGACCCTACCATAGAAATTGAAAAATATAAAAGTGATAAAATAGTACATAATGGTGTGAGAACATGACAAAGACGAATATAACCATCATAGGTGCAGGTCCTGGAGGATTGTTCGCTGCTATAGAAATAGTTGAAAAAGCAGATGATGAAATTAAATTATTGGTTATAGACAAGGGTAAACCTGCCCCTATAAAAGAGTGTAAGGCTCTAATTGACAATTGTAAAAAGTGTAAAATTTGCGAGCTAATTTCAGGCGGTGGGGGTGCCGGGCTTTTTTCTGACGGAAAATTAATTTTTGATATTTATTCAGGTGGATATTTGGAAAAAATTATTCCATCTGATAAAAAAGAAGATATAGAAAAGCGGGTAAAAAAGATTGTCGAAACTTTCACCCCCGAATATCTTTATAGAAATCCTCTTGTGCCAGAATATGTTAGTGGTTGTCTGCAAAAACAAAAAAACTTGAAATTTAAGCCTTATCCTGTTATCCACATGAGTTCTAATAATTTAAAATTCTTTTCCCAGCGATTAATCTCATATCTTCAAAAAAGAAATGTAAAATTTCTTTTCAATACAGAAGTGAAAGAGTTCCAATATGATATTTTTTCTAACAGATGGATTATTAAGATAACTAATGGTAAAAATTCTCAAATAATAGAATCCAAATACCTTATTGGTTCTGTCGGAAAAGAAGGAAATTTCTGGTTTACAGATTTAATAAAAGAGTTGGGTGGAAGCGTTGAAAACAACGATACTTATATGGGAGTAAGAATTGAAATTAGCGATTCTACGGCAAAAAAACTTTATGAAATTAGCTTTGATCCGAAATTTTGTTTTAAGAAAGATAATATCAAAATCAAGACTCATTGTTTTTGTAGACATGGTCAGGTACTTCTTTTGAAATATTTTGATTTACCTTTAGTCGGTGGGCATACTCCATATTTAGAAATTAATAAACAGTATTCACCGGAAAAATTCCCAAATTCTAATTTTGCAATACTTTACAGGGATAAAACAGTGTGCACCAAAGAAAAAGCTTTGGATATTATGAAAAGGGTAAATCTAATCACCGGTGGGAAATTATTAGTCCAAAGACTTGAGGATTATATCAAAAATATTCCAACAACATACGAGAAATTAAGTGTTAATCGAATCAAACCGAGCAATTCCAATATAGTACCTGGACAAATTTTGGATGAGTTTTTGCTTGGATTTAGAGAAATTTTTATCCAATTTTTAGAGCTATTAGATTCCTGTTTTCCGGGGATAATGAAT
>QMVG01000023.1 GCA_003660975.1 Microcaldota archaeon | reverse complement strand
TAATTTGATTTTAGATTCTGTTGTGTTATAGTAGTTGGCTTTTTCACCATTCTTTATTTCCCATTTGAAATAGTTTGTTCCTATATCGTTACAAGTAAAGCTTTGGTAAAGTACTTGACATGTTCCTTGAGTTGGTATTCCTGATGTTCCTTGTATAGTGTCAGTCCCAACTAACTCCCAAACGTTGGTTGAGTTACGTTTTATATAGAGACTACAGTTTATCGTATCTCCTTCTCGATCGTAGATATCTACAGTATAATTGAATAACCTAGTCCACCCAACTTGTTGATCTACAGCCAGTCCTTCCCACTTATTGGTAGTATAGTTGTATATCCAAACAGTTGCATTTTCAGCTGTTGTATTCCAGTTTTCAAGCCAGAACCAGTTTTCATATAATGTGAAGTTGAAGTGATAGTATGGCATTTTAGTTGAGTTCAATCTTATACTCCACCATCCTTCTTTCTTTGCAGTCGAATCCCATGTACAGTTGTACCAGCCGTCGTATTCGTTGTTTAAAGGTGTACATTGTTCTACAACACCATAAGGTGAAATTAGTTCAATCGTTACTGTAGCGTTAGGTATCAGACCTTCATCACTACAGTCACTCGTTGTGTTAAACCTTATTAGTATCTGTTGCGTTACGTTAAACGTTGAACTGTAAGTTGGTAATTGTAAGTTATTCTTAAGTTGACCTGTTATATTAAGAGATGAGGTCGCATTAGTATCAACATAACACTTGTCGTTAAATACACCAACTTTCCATTCTATTTCACCAACATCATAACTACAATTAGGATCAAAAACGTAGGTAAGGTACCCTGATTGATTTGTTTCTGTATCGTATTCGAACCATCCTGTCTTTGTCTTTATCCAGAAACTGCCATTAACACCACTTGAAACATAATCGGGGTTTGGTATAGATTCGTCTCGAACTCTTGAAATAAGTATCTTACTATCATTACCTTCTCTATCAATCTGTTCACCGCTACCCGAGATTATGAAGATTGAAACAACATGTTCGTTTACAGTAAATGAACCGCCGTAAAGTTCATCACTATATCCAGAAGTATCAGTTGCATTGAATTTGAACTCATTCGATCCAACGTCATCACATGTCGAATTCCAAACAAAACCTATATTTACACCACCACCAGGAGTTGCACCAACATAAGTATAATTATCTATTTGTCTCCAATCTCCTCCAGGTCCTTTTATCCAGAAATAGACAGTTACATTATCTGGATCTAAATCTGTCAACGTTACATTGAACACAAATTGTTTTCCCCAAATACCAGTCGAAGAGTCAACTACCGCGTTACTCAAATCTGGATCGTCTGCCAAATAAAATGAATTATTCTGTTGACTCTCAGCATAAGCATAATAATCACGAGTAGCGTTCATCAGTACGTTATACCAGCCGTAAGCCCACGCACCCGTAGTAGTTGCTGAAATTGTACAGTTATACCAACCATTACCTTCTTCTATTGCACTACAAATGTAATTATTGTTTTCAACTACAAATTGAACTGTAGCACTTTCGACACCACCACAGCCAGCTAAATCTGTTAAGTTACCTCTCAAGGGTATATCATCAACACCTCTCAAGAAAATCTCGTTTATTGGTCTTGTTATGTAAGGTTTATACTCAGAAGTTATGTTAACTCTAAACTCAGTTGAATTTGCACTCTTCCAGTAATCGTTCTCCAACAATCCACCTTTCCACTTTTGTTGACCTACGCCATAAGTACAATCTGGGTCAAAGTTTATAGTGAAGTTACCATAATCGTCGGTAGTAGTTGAAATAGTTGGTCCCCAGGATTCTGGTTCACTTTCATTGGTAGTTATCCAGAAAGCAGCTGGCTGGAACGCTATTAACGAAGTTGGTTTATCCGTATCTACTGCTCTCAACTTAAATGTTACACTTCCAGAAACCCTATTGACTGTTGTGTTGTCACCAGTAACATAAACAATACTTACATCGTCCTTCTCTACAGTTAAATTCTTTTCTACTGTATCATTCCATACATCATCTTCTGTTACATTGAACTTAATAGTCCAATTACCTCTGTCAGTTGAAGCAAAGGTTGTACTGAAGCTTGCCTGTTGATTTATTCCTTGCTTGGTAGTTGAACCGCACGATTGCCAATCACCAATACTTGGATATACCATACGTTTCCAGCAGTAAACAGTTACCAAGTCGTAATCCTCATCTGTTACGTTAACTTTAAACGTAAACGTTTCTCCCCAACCACCAACTTCTGGTATGAGTTGTGGAGCAAACAGTATAGGTGCTGTTTCTATCCAGAAAGCGTTCGACTTCACCACACTCTTATTGTTGTAGTATACCTTACTCGAATTCATCTCTATGTTGTACCATTGAGTGGGCATTCCAGTTGTATTGAAAGTACAATTGTAATAACCTGCTCCTTCGTCGTTTACTGGTATACATGAGAAGTTTTGTGACGTCTGTTGACTTATCGAAGATAACTTTACCGTAGCACCAGAAACAAGTTGCCCACATTCATCACTTACGTTTACCCTTATCGTTATGTTTGTTCCACGTAAGTACTCTTCACCGTTTGGAGTTACTATCACGTTTGTCAAATTTCCAATTATATTCACAGTAAAGTTCTCAGTTATGTTAGTATCAACGTAACAAATATCATCTTTAACCCCACCGAACCATTTCCAAGTTCCAACATGGTAGCTGCAGTTTGGATTAAACTGAATAACTAAGTTACCTGACTGATCAGTCGAGTTGGACCATTCAAAGTACAAAGTACCGTCATTTACCCATATGCTTCCATTAGCGTTTACTGGGTAAACACCTTTATCAGTGTCGTAAACCTTCAAAATAAGCTTTTTACCTTCGTTCCCAGCTCTGTTTACATCTGTGTTGTTCCCTATAACATAAGTTATTTGTACATCATCCTCTCCTATAGTTGGTCCTGTTGCAACAGTAGTATTGAAAGTATTACTGTCTGTTCCGTCTATTATTTCAAATTTGAAACTAGCTATTCCTTGCTCGCCACAAGTAAAGTCATTAACCTTTACTGAACAGTTATCTACAGTTGGTGTTCCTGCAGTACCACTTATCGTATCTGAACCTTTATAGACCCATTCTCCTGTTGTGTTAACGTAAAGCTTACAAGTTACTGTATCACCTTCCGTATCGTTGATAGTTACATTGAACTCATACGTTTCACCCCAACCACCACTTGGTGGGTTAACAATTAAGTTTGAATATTGAGTTGGTATGTTCTCTAACCAGAACCATGATTCATAAGTTGTGGTATTTGAGTTATACGTTGCTCTCTCACTATAGATCTTTATACTATAGTTTCCTTCCGGCATTCCAGTTGAATCCCATGTACAGTTGTAGTAACCGTTTCCTTCATTATTGACATTACTACAAGAGTACTCTGTTGATGTATCAACGTGGATTAACGTTACAGTTACTGGGGAAGAATCGTTAATTAGACCTTCATTTTTACAATCAGTTGAGATATTGAATCTTATTAAGATATTATCGGTAACATTAAACTCGCTCCCGTAAGTTGGTAATTGTAAGTTATTCTTAAGTTGACCCATTATTGAATAAGTTTGTGAAGGTGAATCTGTGTCTTTGTAACAAGAATTTCCAGTTATGCTTAACTTCCAAACTTGAATACCGGTAGAATAACTACAGTTTGGATTGAAATCATAGCTTATGTGTCCTGATTCGTTTGTTTGTGCAAAGTGACCTTCATCGAACGTTGTACCATCGTAAGTAAAGTAGAAATAGCCCTGAACGTTACTTCCAACCCACTCTCCTTTGTCACTGTCGTTCACCATTACTATGAACGTATAGTTTTGCTCACCTTCTCTATAGACTGTAGCACCAGAACCCTGGACTACTAAGAAGTTCACATCGTCCTGCTCGAGTACCAAAGATTTCACCTGAGTTTCGTTGGTAAAGCCGTGAATATCCTTAGCGGTGAATTTATAATAGATCGTTGGACCACTTAGATAATCGTTACAGGTAAACCTGTGATAGAATTTGATTTCGTCCCAAATAGTACTACTTACGTTTGAAGAATTGACTAAGTACCATGGTCCTGTTGCAGAGTAAGCCTTCCATAAACTGACATTTACTATATCTCCCTCTAAGTCTCTAAAGCTTACGTTAAACATGAATTTATAACCCCATCCTTCTTGTCCGGGTGTTACCTCTGGGTTTACCAATTCTGGCGATTCACCTAAGTAGAATGCGTTTTCTTTCGACGCATAGGAATCGAAGTAATACTGCTTACTAACGTTTACACTTACGTTATACCAACCGATTGTTAGTGCTGTTGAAGAATCCCACTGTGACGTGTAAGTTCCGTTGTTGTAGTCGTTTGCTGGATCTGGTGAAGGTGTGAACTCATTACTACCTCTGATAACTCTGAATCTAACAGTTGCACCAGTAACGTTAGAACAGTCATCAACGATGTGAGCTTCAAGTGGGACATAATCACCCTTTGCATAAGATTCTCCATTTGGTATAAGTATCGTTGGATAAGATTCTGACCAAACGTTAACCACTAAGTAATCTGTGGAGTTGCCAGCATAGTAGAAACTCGATTCATCTACACCTCCCTTCCATTTCTGTTTTCCAGTTAAGTATGTACAATCTGGATCAAACGTTATGTTAAGATAGCTGCCAGAATCTGTAGTCGCTGCGATCTTCGGACCCTCGTTTGTTCCATCAGTAGTTATCCAGAAACCTCCAGTTAAACCGGCACCAATCGTTGAACCACTAACAGCGTCTTTAACGATTAAAGTTAAAATAGTAGAGTTAGCACCAACTCTGCTCACATTAGTCTCGTTTCCAGCAACGTACTCAACTATAACATTCCTTTTTGTTACGTTAAGAGTGTGTGTTGTTGTAATATCTGTCATATTGTATGCATCACTTGCATTTATGAACCACTCCCAAGTTCCTATATCAGCTTGGCTATATGTATGTGAGAGTGGAATGGTAGTATTTATACAATCAGTACAAGTAGCTGAGTCCGCTAAATTCCAGCTACCACTTGGGAGTTTACGATGCCACAACTGTACTGTAACGGTATCGTCATCGTCTGTAACATTAACATAGAAATTGAAAGTTGTTCCCCAATAGGATTCCGTTGGCGTAACATATTCACCAGCAAGTACTGGAGCTATTTCATGGAAGAATGCTTGTATCTTTGTTTCGTTATCATAATTGTAATACGTCCTTTCAGAATTCATTGTTATGTTGTACCAACCGCCTGGATTATTACTAATATTCCAGCTACAGTTGTAGTAACCATTTCCTTCATTTTTTACCAACGTACAAACATCGTTAAAGTTATCATGCGTTATGTTAAACCAAACAGCAGCATCATTTATTAATTGATTACACTCGTCACTTACGTTTGCCCTTATAGTCACATTTTGATTCGAGTAGTAAACATCTCCATTAGGCTCAATTATTGTATTATTTAACCATCCTATAATAGTCAATATTAGCCCTAGAGAGGAGTTCGTATCTTTATAACACACGTTTCCAACTGTTCCTGCTTTCCAATTTTGTACACCAACGTTGTAATTACAATCAGGGGTGAAAGTAACACTTAAGTAACCTTCGCTATCAGTCGTTCCAGGAGTACCAGAGTCATAACTTATTCCATCCTTTGTTACCCAAATCTTTCCTTGAACGTTTGCCGGTAAATACGTTTTATTGTCACTATCATAAATTCTAATTCTTAAAATTCTACTCTCAGACCTGTTAACGAAACTCTTATTTCCAGTTGACAGTCCCTCGTAAAGGAATGTAACATCATCTTTCGTTAACGTAAAGTTCAGTCCAGGTTTATCAGTAGTATTATGAGCATCACTTGCGTTGAATTTGAAGTAATAAGTTGGCATATCATTACAGCTAAATCCTTTATAGTAGAAAGTTAACTCTGTTGAAATACCACAATCATTACACATTTGAGAATCGATGTAGTACCAGGTTTGATTGTCTGGTGATAACCAGAAACTCACATTAACGTCTTCTCCATTTATATCACTTACATTAACCTTAAATGTGAAGTTCTCACCCCAACCCCAATCATTTTCCGGTATTACAGTCTCGTTTTCTAAAACTGGGGGTTCCCATTGCTGTCTTATTCTGAATGCATACTCCTTTGTTGTTGTACCGTTATTGTAGAATTCAACGTTGCTTGAATTCATTACAATGTTGTACCATCCCTGGGAAGCTGTGGTTAAGTTAAACTCACAACTGTACGTTCCGTTATTATAGTTAACTATCTCTTCACAATAGTAAACGTCGTTAAATGCGACACTTATCAGAGTAAAGTTCACGTCAGCTGTTGCAATATTATGCAAACTACATTCATCTGTTACCAGACCCGTAACGTTTATGTAAAGTTCATTGTACCTTACAAATTCTTGACCATTTGGATAGGTCACGTTTGGTGTTAAGTCACCAACTATTGTTACGTTAAAGTAGCTGGATGAGACATCTTTGTAACAGGAGTCGAGATAAGTGTAGCCATACCAGTTTTGTTTTCCAACGTCATACACGCAACTTGGATCGAAGTTATACTCAACGTGGCCTGTAGTATTTGTTACGTTAAATCCATCTTCAACAAACGATGTACCATTGTAAATCTTAAATCTTATCTTTGGTGATTCGTAAGTGGAGTTGTAAACTGCTGGTAAGTTGCGGTCGGTATCCATTATTAAAAGTATGAACTTTGTTTTATCGTTACCCGCTCTATTTACACTTGATTCGTTTCCAAACGTGTATAGAATTGTTATATCATCCTTTTGTACGTAATGACTGTATTCATCGCTTTCGGAGTAAGTCTCGTTCACTCCTGGCTGGCTTGCATTAAATTTATAGTAAAGCAATTTTTCCTTTTCGCTACAACTATACCTACGGGTAAAGTTAACAAACGCGTTGCTTGGATCTGCTATGTACTTACATTCAGTTATCTCATAATCTCCTGTTACTGAATATTTTTCAAGTAAACATACGTTTATTTGTTCGTAATGATCGACTGTCAAGCTGAAATTGTGTAACTCACCCCAACTTCCATCTCCTGGATAAGTAAGTTGTGGATTTATTATTTTAACTCTCGTAATCAGGAAGAATGCATTATCTAAACTATCACTAACACTTGAATACCCAACTTTTGACCCATGAGCTTCAACTCTATACCATCCTCCTGGTTTGTTTGAAGCGTCCCACGTACAGTTATAAAATGTTCCGTTATATGAAGCGAAACCGGTTGAAGGACACCTGAAACTTTCCCCTGTTCTTAGATTCGTCAAGTTGAAGTAAACATCTCCATCTGTAATAGCAACGCCACAGTCATCAGTAAGATTTGCCAACAACTCAATGTTATCATCTTCCGTATAGTTTTGGGTTCCATCCGGCTTTACAAGGTCTATTAATAATGAACCAACTACATTTATAATGAAATCTGAACTCGCATTGTTAGCGTAACATGCCTCGTTACTTACGTTAACCTTCCACGTAAGTTGGCCTGTTTGGTAGTTACAATCCGGATTGAAGTTAACATAGTAGTATTCATTATCAACGTCTAGTGTTGGCGTTGAAAGTAAATGTTCAGTTGTGTCTATTACCCAGAATTTAACGTTATCTACAGAAATCTCAGT
>QMVG01000022.1 GCA_003660975.1 Microcaldota archaeon | reverse complement strand
GCTAAGCTGTCATTAGGCACATACGCCTCCTAGCTGGCCACTAGGAGGAGCCGCGCCGCCCCGAGCTCGCACCTCGGGGCTTCGCTTTTTTAGGCCCTCCTGCAGCCTAACTCACCCGTTAACCGGGAGTAATCCGCATTACCTCTGTCAACCTCACTATACCGCCCATCGCCACTTCGGCCAAGGGCTATCTCACCTGTTCCTCGAGCTGTCCCCCTAGCTGCTCAAGAGTGCCGATTGCTTCCCGAGCTTCGACTACAAAACGGGCCTTAAGGTCACGCAGCGCCACGGCTACTCTCCCTTCCTCCTCCCTAGCTCCTCTACCCGCTCCAAAAAGCGCTGGCTAACAATGGGGTGATCGGGCCAACGCAGCTTCCGCACGCGCCAAGCATGTGAGGCTAGACCCGCCCCCGTGGAAAGGAGTCCTGCTAGCTCCTCAGGAAGGACTTCAACGGTGGGAAACTCCTCCAAAACACGGTTCCATAACTCCTCAATGGGTTTGGTAAACGGGCGAGCCCAATTATCCGTGTGCTCCCCTAGGAGCTTGGCTGCCTCCTGCAGGGCCTTGTAGGTTGCGTAAAGATCCTGGAGGGCTTGAGCTACAGGGGGTAGCCCCCGGGCGGCTTCCTCGGCCCACCGGTGGAGGACTTGGAGATAGTTATTACGTGCCTCTTGGTATCGCCGAGCCAAGTCAGGGAGAGCCTGCTCGGCCTCTTGGACCTGTCGCCGACGAGTCCGCTCCTCCCGCGCTCGCCACTCCTGCTCCCGGCGTCGTCGCGTTGCCTCGGCTTCGCCAAGCTGCTCCCGCAGCGCCTCGAGCTGCTTTTCCAGCTCACGGACTCGCCCCTCGGCCCGCTCGATCTCAGCCTGGGCCTCCGTGTCAACCATAGCCGCGAACCGTAAGCGGGACCGGACCTCCTCGAATTCCGCCCGGGCGGAAGTGAGCTCGGCCTCCGCCTTGTGAACCTGCTCCCGAAGTTGCTCAAGTGAAATTGCGCTGCTCATCATTGTTCCCCTTGCCTGGCTATGAACCGTCGCCAGCGGAGGTCGGCCAACTCGCCAGGTAAACGACGTACTTCGGCGAGAGCCTGTCCAAGATCGAAACCGGTGAGTTCGCGGTTACGGATCTTTGCGTTTAGCTCCTGTAACCGTTCCTCTAACGCCCTGATCTCCGCGTCAAACTGACGTTCAAGCGCCTCTACCACCTTGCCCCTCTTCATCAGCCACCCCCGACGACTCAACCAGCAAATCCAAGAAATTCCGGGCGATTTGCAACCCAACAATTAGGCCTTTCAGGTAAGCCGAGTAATGGGCAGCAGCTGCACCGATTTTTCCCGCCTCGGCACGCACTCGGCTCAGGTGTTCCAACTCCTCATGCAGCTTGTCAATGGCCATCCAACCACCCTGAGGGATGTTCGGGAAGGGATAGGAACGCAGGCAAAATGTCGAATTTTTGAGGTTGAAGCTTTAGAAAGCCTGTTCCTATCAAATCAAAGGGGAAGGCAGGTCGCCTATGCAATGACCTGCCTTCCCCCGAGCGCTTAGTTCTGCAGTCTACCTTCCCCCCTCAATTCATTATAATTCCTATAAGTAAAGAAAGTCAAGTGCTCAGTTTCCCCGGCTAAGCAGTCGGGTGTCCTGGTTTGGGCGCCACGTCATCCTTACGTTAAGGGCGTCATGCTCACTATACGGGATGCGGCCAGGGTTTTTGGCCTATCCGAACGAGCGGTACGTCTCCGCCTTGACGCACTGCGTCCCCAGGTTGACGCATACCTACGTCGAGGCCCAAACGGGCAAGTGATCATCACTGACGCTGCTCGAGCCATGCTGGACCGCCTGGAGGCCTTACGTAAGACCGACGGGCTATCCGTCAACGCTGCGGCAGCGAAGGTCAAAGAAGAGCTTTCCAACGGGCATCACGATGTGGGGCAAGGTGCGTCAACTGGGGAAGTGGCCGTCCTACGGGAGTTAGTGCAGGAGCTCCGGGCGGAGGTGGGCCGGCTTGAGGAGGAGAACCGCTGGCTTAGGGAGCGCTTGGAGGAACTTCAACGCCTGGCCTTACCCGCCCCTAGGCGGAGATGGTTTTGGTCATGGCTGCGGGGTAAATAATCATGACCGCTCTTCAAATAATCAATACACTCGCTACTTTAACATTGATATGTGCAACAGTACTTTTTTACAGGTGGACAATGCTCCAACGGGCCCCCAGACCGATACTCTTAAATGCCCATGTTGAGAGCAACATTCGAAGTCAGTTGAGCGAGAGCGCTACGACGGGCTATGGTTGGGAAGGTGTAGTGCTTATATTGGAGTTCGCAAATCCTGGAGATGTGCCCATTTTAATAAGTTTCCCGCCTAGAGTGAATATAAAAGGCATGGATAAGATTCTTATGCACTATATGTCCCACGAAATTCGGACCTTACCACCTCGTGCAATTATCCCGATCCAGATAGGGATAGATAAGACTAGCCTTTTGATATCCAAGTCTCGAAATAGCCCGATAATGAATGTGTTTGAAGTTTCAGTAAGATTTGCAAGCGGGAAAAGACATCACACGCTTGACTTCGGCCCTGTGATTCAAGCGGCGGTTTGCGAAGATGGGTCGATCCAATGCAAATTGCTCTTGGAACACCAGTCTTTATTTCGGCGCTGGATTAATAAAATTGTCGCCTTTCTTAACTGAAAAGTACAGACACAATCTTAGATCCAGCCATTTCCTTAAACGAGTAGGCCTTCGGCGAAGGCTACAAAACATACCGATCCTCAACCAACAAAGGAGTCTTTTTCAGTAATTGGTTTGCATACCTTGACTAAAAGTAGAGCATCTATTATACTGGTGAATGATGGTGAAACGTGGTGCAAAAAAGGACGCTACTATACGCCTTACGGTAGGCTTTCCTGTTGACGACTACGAACAGCTCCGGGAGGAAGCCGAGCGTCTGGGCGTATCTTTGGGGTGGGTTGTTAGAGAGGCAGTCTCTGTGTACCTTGGGAGACCTCCTCGCATATTGCCAGCATCAATGGACGCACAGAAACAAAGGAGGAAATATGAGTAGTGATCGCACTCTGTTCTCCAACTCGGTCGACAAGCAAAATTTGAAGACAAAGCGAAAATCGCCCGATGGCATTACAACGAGCGAGTTAATCGTATCTGCATATGTTGGAACTAGTGCCGAAGTATTCCCCAAAGTTCTTTCTCTGCATGTCCCACGAGGTGCGGTTGTTGCTGATGTGACTTATGGGAAAGGTGTTTTTTGGCGCAACGTCCCCAAGGACGCCTATCGTCTCTTTCCATCCGATATCAAGACGGGGGTTGATTGCCGCGCACTTCCATATCAAGACGAAACTATCGATTGTGTAGTTCTTGATCCTCCATATATGGAGGGCTTCTACAGGAGGCAAAAGAGCCACCTTGCGGGCTCAGGCACGCATAGTTCGTTCCGAGATTACTATTCAAATGGCGAGGAGACAAACGATGGCCCCAAATATCATATGGCAGTGCTCGATTTATATATCCAAGCAGGCCGTGAGGCGTGGCGCGTTCTCAAGCCTGGTGGCGTTTTGATCGTCAAGTGTCAGGATGAGGTCAGCGCCAACACTCAGCGACTCACCCACGTTGAAATCATTAATGAATACCAGCGCATGGGGTTCTACGCAAAAGATCTTTTCGTAATGGTACGGCCGAATCGGCCTGCCGTGAGCAGAATCAAAAAGCAAGTGCATGCCCGTAAAAACCATTCCTATTTCCTAGTCTTTGTTAAAAAGGGGCGTCGCTAATCACCCATCGCGTTCCTGGATCAACTCGTCGAGCAATTTAAATAGATCATCGGTGAACGGCGGTTCCAAAGGCCATGTAATTTTCATTGACGATTTCAATAAGTATTTCTGTTGTTCAGGAGTATATTTGTACCACGTTGACCGTGGAAGGTCACGGTTTTTGGCAAAAGCAAAGCACCACTCACGTCTAAAAGCAAAAAGATTTACAGCTAGTACGTCAAACTCACCCACAACAAGGCAATTAGTGGTGACTTTGTCCCCATTCGGAAGAGTAACTTCGCGGGAATCACTTGCGTTACACTGGAATGTACCTACAAAACCCTCGCCTACACGCCGGACTTTAGGAGCATCAAGTGACTTTACCTCAATAGTGAATATATGCCCTCTGTATTTAAACTGAAAGTCTCCTTTCTTTTTTCGGTCATGAGCTCGAGGTCGACTGACGTCGGTGATTCCAGAGCGACTTAACCAGATTTTTTTCAACTTATATTCGGCGACATACCCGAATAAAGTCGAAAGAACGGGAGGATTCTCGGCGATAATTTCGTTAATCTCCTCCGGTGTCAAATCCCATTCCTTGAAATAATCAGGAAGAGATTCTCCAGCACTGCCGTAGCTGCCCGGCTGGAAAAGCATGGCAAAAGTGTAAAGAGTTGGTACAGCGAATGCAATTTTACGTCTTGCCCTTGAAGCCTGTGCTTTAAAGGTAACGGCACTGTCGAGGAAGTGCTATGCTTCTTGCAAGCAAGCTTCCCTGCTTAAGTCCGCCTGAATAAAAGGTTACGGGAAACCGCTAGACTGCATCTGTATTACCCAGCCCACTGTTTTGCTCTTGTCGACCCTTTAAAGATAAAGACAGCCGTTCCCGCGCTATTACATGGTAGTGCACGATCCCATGCGCTTTCCCGCCTTGATCCGCACGAGTGCGGCACTCCTTGCGGGTGCACCTCCCAAGCCAAACCTCAAGGATCCCACGGTCCCTTAGGAGGTAAAGCTTGGTCTTTGAGCCACATTTCGGACAACGCTGCAAGGAGTGCCGTAACTTCCTCGACAGGGAAACGGGGACTGCTCTCAACCGTTCAACCGCTTTATAGACAGCGTTTACGGTCCGCCCATGTCGTTGGGCGATTTCCTCAACTGGCCGGCTCCTAAACTGACGGATGATGTCCTGGATCTCCCCATCCTCAACCTCGATCCGTCCATCGTCCAGCCTCTTTAGAGGCCTATACCGTTTCCATGCACTGGGTTGGCGCGCCCTTTTTAGAGCTTCATCAACGAGAACCTCATCTTCCCCTGCCTGGATTAACCTGTTCCTGATCTCCTCTCGCCGTATCCCCTGGCTAAGGAGCTCCTTCACTACCGCCACGATCTCTGGGACGGACCTCACTTCCCTACCTCCCCAGAGCGTTTAAACCGCTTCGGTGTATAACCCTGCCTTTGGTTGCGATCGTTAATTATATCCACCAACCCATTGTCCCTGATGAGGTTGACCTTGTAACGCTTGCCTTCAGTCAAGTAAACGCCCCGGGCATCAACACAAACCACTACTTCACCCGGTTTAAACTGGGTCATCTAGGACCTCCTTGTCACTATCCGCCAACTCCGTCCGGGCGGAGTTGGACTTGACCGACTTTGAAGGCCGTTTGAGGAAGTCGTCATCGAAAGCTAGAGCGACCTCCGCCCTGGGATGTCCCTTGCGGACTTCCTCAAGCAGCCGCTCGTACTCCTCCAGTGTCATCGCCGTGGTTACCCTACCATAGCCACTACAAGGGCCTCTTTCCTACCTGTGGACCGCTTATTTATGGTGATCCGCGCCGTTTCGCGAAAGGATTTGAGGGCTGCCTCCAGCTCCTCATCAACTATGTGCGTGTAGATCTGAGTGGTAGCCAAGTTCGCATGTCCAAGTGCCTTTTGCACCAGGCGGATGTTCCTCGTCTCCCGTAGGAGGTCGGTGGCGAAAGTGTGGCGCAGGGTGTGAGGATGGACGTTCTTTGTAATCCCGGCCCGCTGGGCGTAACGCTTGACCATATACTGTACGTACCGGGCCTGGAGGGGCTTCCCATCCAGCGTGGTAAACACGTGCTCGGGTGCCCAGCCCACTACCTTGGCCTGTCGCTCCCGCCACTTACGCAGGAGCTCCAAGAGCTCATCACCCACCCAAAGCACGCGGTCCTTGGCCCCTTTACCCTGCTTGACGTGCAGCCGCCCGGTAAGGAGATCCAGGTCGCGCCACCTTAGGTTGATGGCCTCAGACAGTCTCAGGCCTGTGTCAAGCATGACGCGAAGGAGAAGCCGATTGCGTTCCCCTGTGGGATATCGTGGGTTAGGCTGACGTAAAAGCGCCTCCTGCTCCTCTCGGGTCAACACTTCAGGGATCTTGAACCCGCGTCCGGCCATCTCACCCCTCCTTAGTTCGTCTTTTCATTGTTAGACGAATTATATCACCTAAGTTGGGGGAAGGCAACCAAACTGGTCCCCCAATCAACGTAAAGCGAACTTATTCACGTGGGTAAACCGGAACGGCACTCGTTAGCCTCCGGTTAGGAGAAATGATGTACTTTTGGGCGGAGATTGTCTGGTGAACTGACGATCGTCTAGCCCAATTAGCCTGAATTGGACTAATCGCCTATCATGCCTTGACCAAGGTGTTTCAATATGGGGCCTAACAGCGACTCACGCATCAAGCGAAGATGGTGGGAGTCACCGCGGATTATTGGAGCAAGCTTCGTCCTAGGACTCGTTGGACTCCTCGTAGGAATTGCTGGAACTTCGTTTACCGTAATTACGTACTTTTTGAACAAGCCTGTCTACCGTTTGGATGCCTATACAGTCTTTTCCAAAGAGTACACCGCTGAACGCAAGCCTCTAAGCGGGGGCCATACGTTGGACATCATAGTTATGTTCGATGGGCAACGTGTTGAATGGGAGTTGAAAGAGATCGTCGTTCAACTGCAGAATAGTGGAAATCGAGAACTTAGCTCAGATGACTTCGAAGCCTTGTATCTCGAGTTCCCTGAAAACGTAAACCTGCTGTCAGTCGATGTGGCAGAAAAGCCAAGTCCAGATATGCAATTTAACGTGCACCTAACATCAGGACCTGGGAGAGGAAGGGCTCCTCCTGTTGGAACAGGCGACACTCTATCGCACCCACCAATTCGCAATGGGGAAACTGTAGAGAATAGAGCCACTAAACGCGTCCCTTTAGAGTTTCGTCTATTCAAACCAGGAGAGACTGTGGTGCTTTCGGCGTATTTTATAGGAGAACTAGGCGAAGGCTTCCCAAGACTAGGGGGAAGAGGGCGTGCGATTCTCCGGACCTTAACTGCTCCCCCGGCAGAAAAGGCACTCTCGCCAATTACAATAGCGATATTAGCACTGGTAGGGTTAGCATCATTGTGGGGGGAGATGTTTATCATTATTAAACTGTTGCGCTTTATGCGTATGTATAGAAGGTTTCTTCTGAAAATGAGAGAATACTGGTAGAAGGAGTCGGAGGACGCGACACCGCTGCAATTTTTCATCCACTTGGATAACCCCCCGCTGAATGGCCCAGAAATCTGTTTCACTGGTGGTGGCCTATGTTGGACACGTCCCCCCGTGCTGGGAGGTCAAAAGCGGGCCTCTCATTAGCTCATCTCCCAGGAGAAAGACCGGGCCAAAGCTTCGGATTCCCTCCTTTGCTGTTCACGCAGGCGGTCGATCATGATCTGCTTTAACTCCTCCACCTTGGCCCAATCGCCCTGCTCGGCTGCCTGGATCCACTCCTGGGTGTGCTCGGGACCCAGGGCCTCGAAGATGATCCGGAACCCCTCCCGTAAAAACTCGCTGAACCCCGGGCTACGCAAAGCCTCCTCAAACAGCCGGTCCTCCTCCTCAAACCGCTTAACCTTTTCCTCAATCCGCCTCAGCCTGGCCTCAAAGTTGCGTGGCATAGCTCCCCTCCAAAACCTCCTCGAGCCGACTCACACGCTCCTCAAGTTCCTCGATCTCCTTGATCCGTAGCGCGTAATCCAGCACCGCCCGGGCCGCTGCCACCCGGGGACTCGCCGGGGCCTCCTGGTCAAGCATCACTTGCATCAGCACGCTTATAGCCAGCCCCGTAGCCCGTTGAAGCCGG
>QMVG01000021.1 GCA_003660975.1 Microcaldota archaeon | reverse complement strand
CTCCGGATCCGTCTCAGCGCCGATCTGATCCCCTTGCCGCAGAGCTTGGCGATCTCCCGGGCGTAGGCGGAGACGAAATCCTCCTCGGACACCACCTTGAACAGGTCCAGGTACAGGGTGAGGGCGCCTTCCTCCCGCACCCGGTCGAGCACCTCCATGATCAGGGAGGTCTTCCCGTAGCGCCTGGGGGAGAAGAGGATCACGTTTTGCCCGGAGAGGATATCCGAGGTGAGCTCGGCGATTTCCCGCGTACGGTCGGCGAAGGACTCGCCGCGGACGACCTTTCCGTACACGAAGGGGTTTTTCATTCCCGCTCCTTTACGCAACCTGCGTTACGCAGCCTGCGTAACAAAAGTATAGCCGCCCTATTCTTCTTGGCAAGGCCGACAGGTGGGGCTTCCGCAAAGCAGGGGCACCAGGCCTACTGCCGGGTTATCTTCCTACCTTGCAAGAAGGCGCTGCCCAACCCCATCGTCCTTGATCTCCGATGAGGTTGAGATGTAAGCAGCATTTGACTTCGGGAGCGGGGTAGACTCTCAACCCGTTTCGTCGTCCAGGTTGTCTTATTCCTACTCCTCCAGTTCCTGTTGAAGAAGTTCTTCTAGTTTCCTGGGATTCTTGCAAATGACAAAAGACCATTTGCCAAATTCACCATGATGGTTAACCGCTCTGACCCAACGTTTGGCAGCCACTTCCTTCTGCCGGTCTCGCTCTGTCTCGAATCCTTTTACCTCTAAGATCACTTTGAGTTCACCGCCGTCACGCCTGCGTAGGCGGATTAGATAGTCAGGACGATACTCATGCTTAACTCCCTCCCACTCGTAGGGGATTGTAAAGTCCAGGTGGTCGTTGCGGGCGTAGGCAATGACTTCGGGGAGCTGCTCTAGCTGGAAGGCCACACTGTGCTCCCACCTAGGAGCGTCCAGAACCACGTGACTGATGTGGCTCTTTGTAGTACCCACGCAGGGGCGGACGGTGCGAAAGAGGACCTCCGAAGTCGAACCAATGGGGCGGAACTGCTCGATCACAGGCAGAAGTGGCGGCTCGCCCGCCTCGGTATCGGGCTCGATGGCCTCAGTCAAACGCTCGATGATGTACTGCTTGTATTTGAGCAAAGCGACTTCCTCAAGCGGTGCAGTGCTCATAACCCAAACCCGGTTTTCGATATATTCCCAGACGATGTTAAGCACCTGTGGACACAGCAGGTACCGGGCGCTCCATTCTTCCCGCTTGTTTTTGAGTCTCCTGGTGATCTCAGCTGCGATCTCATAAACCGTTGCTTGTAGGCGTTTCTCCCGGTGGAACGGGTTGCGGTTTTGTAGCACCTCTGGACCCGGACCCAGCCGATCGGGGCGCCCAATGCGATAGCCAGTGGCCGCCTTGGCGACCACCTCGGTCGGCTCACTCGTTGGGTCTATCTCAAGGTGTGGTATTTCTTCTAAGTTCACTCGGATCCGTTGGCGCACATCGAAGACATATCCCTCAACGCGGGGGAAGGTGATTTCCAAATGCTTGCGTTCCGGCAGTGCTCGAACCAAGGTGGGGACCTTTGCCACCTCTTTGCGGCTCACGGGTTTCTTCTTAACCGGGATGACCTCGAAAGGTACTCCGTAGACATCAACATACTCGGGTTCACTAAAGTCATCGTAATTCGTCCTTCTTAGACCCCGGCCTACAACTTGCTCGCATAGAAGTTGTGAGGTAAACGCCCGGAGTCCCAAAATCTGCGTTACATTTTGTGCGTCCCAGCCTTCAGTGAGCATACCTACTGATACGACACAGCGGATGTTTTTGCCCGGTGGATCACCTTCGCCTTCCCATTCGGTTTTGCCAACGGTGTTTACGGTCTTACGTAGGCGCTCGACAACGTCCTTTTTCTTCTCCCCTTCAACAGCGCTTTCTGCTTCTTTTAGCAATTTTGTGTCGATCCGGAGCGTCACTTCTTGACCAGGCCGGTTTTCAAGCTCGGGGAGGACGCTCCCTTTGGATATGTGTTCGTATACCAGTTTTGCCAGGTCTGTGTTGTCGCAGACCACGATGAGCGCAGGTGGTACGGGAGACCCAGCTTTCCTGAACTCCCCAAAGGTTTTCTTCCACTCCGAGGCCAGCATGGCAAGGGCGCCTTCGGCCTCGCGTAGCACCGATTCTGGTTTGGCGCGGCGTCTAGCAGTTTGCCGCTCAGAGGCGGGGAGCTGCCGGTTGATCCACGCCCACAAGCGGAAGTACTTCGGAATCAGAGCACTGGTATTGTCATCTACAGGCACGCGGGGGACCTTCACGATACCGCACTCTATCGCGTCCACCAAGCCGAAGTCAGAAACAATCCATGGGAACGGCTTACCCTCATCGTGGCCTGTTCCCTTGATGTAGAAAGGGGTCGCCGAGAAGTCGGCGCAGAAGTTAATGCCTCGCACGGCGTTTATTCTGTCCAGGCCGCTTATCCAGACTGTCGCCTCGCGGAACTCCTCCTCGAGTTGCATCCGCTCTTCCTTGCGCAAGCGTTTAAGCTCCTCCGGGCTTAACGGTTGGGCAGGGCGGTAGGCATGGTGCGCCTCATCATTGATGACCAGGATGTTTTTCTTGCTACCAAGCCCCTTAAGCACTCGGCGGCAGAAGGCGGTGTCGCTCTCCGGACCTCGCTGGACCACACTCCTGGAGCGGCTGTCGTCCTTGGGCTGAAAGAGGTGCCAGTTGGTGATCTGGAATTTACCTTGCTGAAGACGTTCAAGCAGCCCTGGAGGTACCAGGTCGAATCGCACGTAGTAGTTCTTCGGATGCCATGGCAAGAGCACTTGCAGGCGTTCTCTAATTGTCAGGTTCGGACAAACCATCAACACGGCGTCGGAGAAACGCCGATCTTGCGGGTTGGCCAGCTTGTTCAGGACCTGCCAAGCGATGACCATAGCCATGACCACCGTCTTTCCGCTACCGGTGGCCATCTTGATGGCATAGCGGGTGAGAGCTCTATAGCCCTTGGCCAAGCTTTCCGGGTCGTTCGGCTCGTCCTTGGGGATGACAATGCCCTGTCTTTCAGCGGGTGGAGCTTCCGTCAGCCAGATCAGGGTCTCGGCAGCCTCGCGTTGACAGAAGAAAAGCTTACGTTCACGCTCCGGGTCGCTCCAATGCTTAAGGAGGCGACGGGTAATTGGAGTCACACCAGGATAATCGTTCTCACGCCAAGCCTTGACGCGTTTTCGGATCTCGTTGACGAGGTCTAAAGGGACGAACTCTTCCTCAAGCAAAGCTGTCTGAGGCCCTCGGGTGCGGGTTTTTAAGTAGTAGCCCGCTGGCCGGCGGCCCTCGACAAGCACCGGTTGTCCCTCCCGGTACTCCCAGTACCGGGCGGGTTCTTCGAAGGGTGAATTGAGAATCGGATCATCAACGAGCATAAAGCTTCTACCTCCTTGTTTTCATGCGAACATCTAATCCCAAAGTTCTAACTCCATTTGATATTGTTTGCCTTGAATTTCATTAATGAATTGCTCTAAAACTTTCTTGATCGAACGAATTCTTTTTCTAGACTCTACGGGGTTAACGAATCCCCATTTTGGCGGGTCGCTGCCGACTCTTCTGATCAGTTCTTTCCCTACCGGTTTGCGGCCAAGTGCAGTCAACACTTGTCGTGTCAGTTTCATTAAATCATGTCTTTTTTCCCACCAGATAAATTTCCACATGGGGACATAACCCCTACAAAAATCTTCAACTTCAAACTCTTTAATTCCTTTAACAAGTAAGGACAAAAGGTGACGGATGACAAATGGAACTATATCAGCCTCGGTTGTGTTTTCGAGAGGAAACGGTAGGAAATGAAGTGGTATCCGATTTATTTTTATGCCAACGGTAAAAAATTTGTTCGTTTCGCTTTCCATAAATTCATTGAAGACTTTTCTTAGCTCGTACTCTTCACACTCTGAGCGGAATATTAGTAAAGGAAACTGCCAGCGCTGCTCTCTCAAAGTTTGCTGAAACAAAGGTGCAGTTTGATCGCTCACGATAAGTACCACGTCGAAGCTTTTCACTTCCTCGGGTGGAACTGCTAGGACATTTATAAGATCGCGATTAGTAACCCTTGCATAGCGAGATAACTGTCTCTGCTTTCTGGGATGAATAGAAGCTGCCTCAGTCCATTCTACGAGGAGAGTATGCTTGACCTTTTCCGATCTAAGAACGGCATCTGGATGAGCTCGACCATCCACGATTTTGAAAGAAGGCTCAAACTGAAAGAGACGATAGCCGAGCTCTTGATAAAATTGCTTGGAATAAGGGTGCAGTAAACGCGACCCTTTGCATAAACCAATGAAAAGGTTAGGCAAAAGAAGCCTAAAAGAGTCTTTTGCCATCATCAGCTTCAACCTCAAATCGTGTGTTGAAGTAATGTTGAAGATTTGTATACAGACGAGCAATGGTGTTCCCGCACGTCCGCTCCGGCAGATAAATCGTTAAAATGTCAGGATAGATTTCGAAAGAAAGCTCTCCTCCGGTATGTAGATCGACAACTTCCACAACTGCCTGGGTGTCTCTAGCGTAACTTACCAAACCAATTAATCGGAACGGTGCAGTTCCGTCTAGGACATGCTTACAAAACTCAAGCACTGGTAGATGAAAGCCTTGTGGAATGAAGTGGATAGGAAAACCCTCCAGGACAACCCCACCCTGCTTCACCTCTTCCCAACGCAGGGAATACCTCTCTTCCAAGGATTGGATCCTTTTTCCATACTCACTGCGGACAAAGTTAAGAGTGCTAGCATGTGTGGTGAAGTCTGTTCCTCTCGTAGTAATTTTTCCAGTATATTTAACATCTTGCAGTGCGAACAATTCGCGAGAGGGATCTTCTCCCCATTCTTTCAGCCGTACTTTCGCGAGCACCGCCTTGTCTCCAAATACCGGGTGCTTTTTGAGCCAACGATAAAGGTCCGCCGTTTCGCGTCCTCCCCAGAGTTGCATTTTGAAGTAAGTTGTCCTTTCATGGCTTTCAGATTCAAATTTCCTGTAATCGTAGTCCAACCCGAACCCACGTGGATCACCGCGATCCTGGACACGCTCTAGAAAAGACGGCCAAAGCCAGACGAAGTCGATCTCGCTCCTTGTTTTAATCATCGCTTCAAACCACCAATCGAGAACTCGCGAATCGCTGATGGAAAAGCCAAGCCAGAATCGTTTGTCAGTTAGGCTATCGAGGTACAATATCGCCCTTTTATTGCGATAGTGAAGGTCAAGTTCAAAAAAGCCTTCTTCTTCTTTGGCTTGTACTTGTAGACTTAGTCCTTCGTATCCCGAAGGGTGAAATAATTTTTGAATGAAATCCACCCATACTTTATGGCTTTGCGGGCAAGCAAAGAGTTCGTTGGGCACGTCAACTTCAAAAATATAAGACTTAATAAGCGTGCTTTCGAACTCCAGCCTTTGGCTTTTGTGCAAACTTCGATAAGCTGTTTGCATTTGTGCCTGCAAAAAGTCAAACAGTTGTTGCCGGGTCTGTATGTCTCTCTTTAGCCGCCCTCTTGCCATATTACCCCACCCTTACAGATCGTATTTCACCGGGTGCAAAGATACCACTCGCACCACCTCGTTGCCTCGGAAGTCAATAACCTTGACGGCGATGCGGTTGTGCTTGCCCGGCTTGAAGGGGAAAGAGACGGTGCTGCGCATCTGTTTGAAGGCTTCGGGATCTATTTGGGCCTTAAGTGCCCGCTGGAGTTTATCCCAAGCCTTGGCATCACCGGGGAAGAAGGCCTGGCAGATGTGGAAGGTCATGCCGTCGTAGTCGGTGTCTAGGAACCAAGCGGCTACGTCTTCGCCTCTAGTGGAGTGTACCTCGCCTGTAAGCGGGTCGTAGATGTCCACGCCGCGCAGTTCCACCACGTATGTGTCGTCTTCTTGCTTCTTCACTTCCACATCCGGCTGGCCGAAAACGGTGAAGATCTGACTGGCCCGGTTGGCCTTCAAGAGAGGCTCGCCTGATTCCTCGCCCACCAGCACATCGGGTGAGATATTGGCGAAGTGCACCTGCAAGCCTGGCACAGGTGCTTTCTGAATAAGTGCTTGTGCTTCGGGATCAAAGCTGAAACCGGCAAAGATGAGCACATCATAAGCGTTCATTCGCGCTGTGGGGATGGCTTCCTGTACCTGGAAGGCGGTAATGGGACCATGCTGCGGCCCAAAACTAATCGCCACTCGAAGCGTCTTGCCGTCCCGCTGGGTCTCGCCTTCGGCGTGGAGCATCCCGACGTTCAAAGGACGCAGGTTTTGGACTTCCATCTTCCTTCCACCAGGGAAGAGAATGCCGCCTTGTTGTTTGAGCAAATTGAGCAGCGTGGTCAGGAAATTCCCGCCCCGATCGGAGACGCGGGTGTGCACTTCTTCCTCAAACTTGGGGATAGGCGTTTGTGTTGGATCTTCCACCGCGGGCACGGGGATAGCCTCAACGGTGAATGGGCCGGAGACCCGCACCACACCGCGCTTCACCTTCGGGCGATCGTATAGCGTTTCCTTCTGGGCATTACGTTTGATGCTCTCATCGATCTCCCGGCGTTTTTCACGCTTAAGATTCCAAAAACGCTCATGCGCTTCTTCAGCTTCTTTGGACCAACTCTCCTCTGCTTCGCGTGGGACTTCCCATTCCTTCCAGTTTTGGCCCGATGCCTTGTTTAGCTCCGCCAGGGCTTTGTCGATCTGCGGCTGGTATTTGGCAGCGATCTCATCGATCTCGGTGTTTTGAGCAATGCTCTTTAGGGTTATATGCGGCACTTCCTCGTACTCAAAGCCGCCTGCGGGACCACGTTCCGGGTCCTTAAGTTTGTAGTAATCGAACTTCGCCGTCATCAGCCGTTGGCGAGCGATAGCCAGGGCCACTCGAGAGGTATCACAGGTAATCCAACGCCGGCCCCACTTTTCGGCACAATAGGCTGTTGTGCCTGAACCGCACGTGGGGTCGAAGACTAGGTCACCAGGGTCGGTCGTCATCAAGATGCAGCGCTCAACAACCTTTGTGGAGGTTTGTACAGCAAATAACTTTGGTTCCGCAAAAACACTTATCACTGTGTCGGTCCATAAATTGGTTATAGGCACTACAGGAAAGTCATCTAGAAAGCGTTTGTACCGCAGGCGTTGTCCGATAGGGAAAAGCCGTTCTGCAACTGCTAGCCGCTTTAACCCTGCCTCCGTAACTTTCCAATGTGTGTTGGTAGGAGCGGAAAATTCCTTTCCATGCAAGGTGAATGGTTTTGCTCCTTCTGCGGGGGCACCTTGCGAGGACAGATCGCCAGGCATGAATCTTCGACCTGCTGGCATCGGGACTTCTCCACTTATTTCCTTTGGTGTGAGCGCCCTACAGGTTCCATCTGGCAGTTCGATCCAGCTGTATTGTTTTTCAATGGTCCAGACGGGTTTAGGGACATAGAGGTTGTTAAACTTCAACTGTTCCTTGTCACGAGCATACCAGAGAAGGTAATCAAACAGTGTATCCACATATCTTGCAGCTCTGCCTGAGGTTTTCACGAACCCAAGCACTGCCACAAAGTTTTCCTGTCCAAACACCTCATCCAAAAGACAACGTACTAGATGCAGATTTTCCTCATTGATTTGTACTAAGATGGAGCCAGACTCGTGCAGCAGCTCCCGGCACAGAAGCAGGCGATCGCGCAGATACGTCAGATACGAATGGATACCCAGCTTCCAAGTGTCGCGGTAGGCCTTGATCTGCTCCGGTTCGTGAGTAAGGTCCTCGTCCCGATCTTTCACATCACGGCGGTCGATGCGGGGTTGGAAGTTCGATGCGTACTTGATGCCGTAAGGCGGGTCCATGTAAATCATCTGGACTTTTCCCGCCATGCCCTCTTTGACAAGCAGCGAGTTCATCACAAGGAGGGAATCGCCTAGGATCAGCCGGTTGGCCCAGCCCACTTCGTGTTGGTAGAACTCGATTTGTTGG
>QMVG01000020.1 GCA_003660975.1 Microcaldota archaeon | reverse complement strand
CCGGGATATGTGTCCCATTTGTTACTGTCTCGATTGTCTCTTTGACGGTGGGGGGTTTTTGCCTTCGGGCGACGATCTCTTAAACCTCCTCTGGAGGGAGCAGGTTGTGGATCTACCTCATAATGTTCTCCTGTATCATTTTGTGAGGATGTATCACGTGGCCCAGAGCTGCACCGCCTGTGGCGCCTGTGAGGAGGCGTGTCCGATGAATATACCCCTGACGAGGTTCTTCAAGGCGTCCTCAGAGAGGATACAGAGGACCTTCTCGTATAAGGCAGGGGGAGACTTCGAGGAACCCTTGCCCTTTACCACATATCGGGAGGACGAGCTTCCCGATGCCGCTGATTGACGAGATACTGGATCTTGCCGGATACAGGAGGGAGGACCTTTACGTATGCTTGGGATGCAAGATCTGTTCTTCTATCTGCGTTCTGAATGAGATAGGCATCGAAGCCAACCCCCGAAATTTTATCATCAATCTGATCATGGAGAAAGAAGAGCTGCGGCGAGATCCCCTCCTGAAGTACTGTACCGGCTGCTATGCATGCACCTTTTTCTGCCCATGGGAGATAAAGGTGCCGGATATGGTGAGGGCTGCAAGGGCCGCCCTCCTCCCTTCCCATCCCTTCGAGCAGGCCTTCTCCAGTTCCCTTGAGCTTTTTGGGAGGGTATATGAACCTTATCTCCTTTTTAGATTGCTGCCCTACTTTTTCCGAAAGGGCTACTTAAGGCTTCTTGTAAAGGGCCTTCCCTCCTTTCGCCTCTCCTTGCCCAAGAGGGTAAAGACAGAAGGGATCTTCGATAGGGAAAAGAAGTGAGGTACGCCTATTATCCCGGCTGTAGTCTAAAGGGTTCGGCCAAAGGGCTGGATGAGGGGGTCAAAAAGGTATTTAGTGCCTTGGGGGATGAGCTTGTGGAGATACCCGATTGGAACTGCTGCGGTGCCTTTGAGTTCGGGGAGAAGGAGAGGATTCTGGCCCTCTCTCAGGCGAATATAAGGAAGGGCAGGGAAGTGTCTTCGGAGATCATCGCCCCCTGTCCCGCCTGCCTCAAGAACCTGAGGGAGGCAGCGGATTCCTCCGTATCCGTCCTTCATCCCCTGGAGGTCTTCTCGGAGGCTTCTTTCTGGGACAGGTTACCGATGAAGAGGGACCTGGGAGGGCGTCCCTTTACCCCCTATTACGGCTGTATCCTTTTACGGCCCAGGGAGTTCGCCCTCCGGGTGCGGGACCCAATGGAGGAGATCATAACGAGACTGGGTGGGAAGGTGGTCTCCTCTCAGGTCAAGGCCCAGTGTTGCGGGGGGAACCTCTTTTTCAAGGAACTGGAGGTGAGTGAGAGGCTTGCCAAAAAGGTGTGGGAGGGAGCATCAGGGGATATCGTCACCTTCTGCCCCCTTTGCCACCTGGTGCTGAAGACCTTTTCAGAGAAAGGCCGCAGGGTTTTTTATCTCACCGATTTGATTCTTTATGTGATGGGGGAAAGGGAGTTCTTATGATTCCTTGGCAACTTCCTTAGTTAACGATCGGGGATGAGCATTTCGGCTTTAGCTACTCATCCGCGAGATCATCGAAATGACGCTTCACTTAGGATATTAATCACCCATGGACAATGGCATCAAATTATAGCAATTGTAACTGAATAATACTGGTATCCCCTGACCCTTTATCTGTGCTTTCAACTTTAGCAGTTACAAGCTCATCAAAATGTTTTAACGCTTCGGAAAACCATTCGTACGTAACCTTTTGAGTATCCCAGACTGCACTTGCCGCCTTCAACAACTCCCCCATGAAATATAGAAATAACTCATTCTTATTACTATTGTTAGCCTCTATTGCCAGGTCATCCATTGCTCGCTGCATCGCATCGTTCAATGAAAGGGAATAAGGTTCGGACACCATATGTCTCTTTCGACAGACCAATACCAAATCCATATCTAATGCTTGCTTATTACGGACATGTGGATTAACTTTATATTCGCTCGTTACTGGGAATGAATCTGTGACACGAAAGCCTCCTTCTGCTACAGCAACAAGTATGGTCCACCACGCTCGCCACTTGGTGTGATGGAATGTGAATATGAGCAAGCCTTCATTTTTCAATACCCTTTCACATTCCTTAAATACGGCCGTCAGTAACTCACAATAGCCCTCCTCACCTTTATTCATACCAGCATTTACAATAGCCTCTCGCTCAGTCGGAACGCTGTCCATGGAGAAATATCTGTGATCGTTGAGTAACAGTTTTAGCCACACATAGAAGAAGTTAGATAACTCTGAGTAGTGGATGTTATCAAAGTAAGGTGGATCGGTAATTATGAAATCGACAGACTCATCGGGCAGTGTGGACAGGTTTGATGAATCCTGACATAGGAGAAACGCTCCTCGCTGTACCTGTTTGAGTTCTTTGAAGGAGGAAACGAAGTTAGCGGCTATCCTTTCGCCTTTAGTATAGATAGTCCTAACTTTGCTTTGAGAGTCCTTAAATCTATCAAAAGGCCGTTGGCAATACTGCTTCGCGTGAATATAGCGCCTATAGCAGTTAACAAATGTTCCTGCCCCTTCGTTAGATACACCCCATACCGAGTTTTCAACAGGTGTCGTCGTCAGTGGCATAGCGTGATAGTTGAAAAGATGATGGAGCTTCCGATTTGGATAGTTGTAGGGAGTCATCATGTTGTTATATTCCAGCATGTTGGAGAAGACCGTAATGAAGGCGTTACGATACTCTTCCTCTGGAATCGCACGAATTGCATCAATCAAGTAATTAAATGCGAGAAGCTGGCGAGCATTGAACACCTCATAGTAATATTTATAGTTATGGAGACGCCAGCGGACGGACGACGCCCCCTCTAAAATCGGCTGTTTGGGAAATACTAGCTCATGTTTTGACTCCTCAAAGGTTTGCTTAATCATTTCAATCTTTGCAATGTCGTCGGCATCGGGCGACTTATAAAGTCGCTCTTTACATCGTGGGCACCAATACTCAATGGCTATCCATCTTTCACGAAGTCGCTGCCCAGCCTTCATCGTTTGGATAAGGGAGATTCCCTCCTTGTTACAATGCGGACAGTTATAGTAACCTTTATCATAAGTCCCTGCATATGGATCAAACGTATGACCACACCGCTTGCACTGACAGTCACTATCTCCAAACCACTCATTCAGCACAAAGCATCGTGGACAGAATACGATGGCAGGGTTGGAACGAGATATAGGCTTGTTACGACTGAGTCCTTCGTTAAGTAAGGTCCGTTTAAACAGATATATCTCATTGCCACAATTTAGGCATTTCACGAAGCGCACCCAGAAAGCATAGAGCCCTTCCCCTCGTGCCGTCTTACAATATACGCAGGCAGTTCTGTAAAGGCCTTTGATTTTTTTCCCCGCAGTTTGTTCTAACCGATGGAAATAGAAATCCAATTTTCCCAAGTCTATAGGTTTAAGAGTCTCACGTACGACCCAAAATGAGATAGGGTTAATGTCACAACCGACGACTTTTGCGCCGAGACGATTGGCTTCTGCCAAAGTTGTCCCACCCCCCATGAAGGGGTCAAGGATAATGACATCGCTTAAGTCATGGTGTTGGAAATACTCGCTTCGTTCGGAAGGTGTTCCGTCCCAAGATGGTATAAATAAGCTGTCTGCTGAAGCAGGTCGAGTAGCTAATAGAATAATTGAGCGAAATAAGGTACCGGGACGGCGTGCCCACCACTTGTGCAGCGAATAGATGGGCCGATAATACTGACGCTTACCCGTTTCCTCTTGAACTAACTTACTGATGGTATCCTTGATGTATCGATTCGGAACGAACTTCTGGTTACCCATTTTAGTCGTCCTGCCAGAAAGGCGAAGGACATTTCGGTATCCTGTCGTACCCCCGCTCCTTATAGAATCCCTCAAATGTGTTGCTGTAAGCAAACTCATTCCGGAACTCTTGCCGTAAACTTTCCAGTAGATCGTTACCTAATTCACTTGAAAACTTGCCTCGTAGAGCCTCATCGTACCACCGCACCAAGTCGGCTTGAGTGATTATCCCCCGAATTCGATGGCCTAACTGTCTAGTGATCCGTTCTATAACTTCCTTCTCAGCGTCCTTGCAGACTATAACGATCCAATCTGCTACTACCTCATCACATATGTCCTCAGCGAGTTCGTCGGTTAGGGTTAAGTGTTTGACCTGCACGACCGGTCCAAAGTTCGCCCAAATATCCAGACCTCTATCTGCGGCATTAGTTACACCTGCACGATATAACTTTGCCTCTAAACTAATGGAGGGATTCCGGGAATCTATGCCTAAAAGTAAGCGTGTGAAATCCTCAAACGTCTTCAGTAAGTCCAACTTGGCAGGGTCTATATCCAGCGTTATCTTGGCTCTTAGGTGCTTGACAAGCGTGTTGAAGAAGGCATAGACGACAACTTCGTATGCTTTGTCAATGCTTCGTTTGATTCCACGGTCGTGAATAAATTCAGATAGAAAATCGTTGAGATTGAATTCTTCAATCGTTGCCTTACTCAACAGTTCATCCAATCGTAATATGCGCCGTTGCTTCTCCCGGAACTTTTGGTAGATGTATCGCTCAACAACGCCATTATACTTACAATTCTCCTCTGCGAGCACAGCCAGTATGGTAGGAGGTATCGCATTTGGCTCAAACAGGTTATCTTGATATTTCTGGGAAGATGTAGAGACTTGGTTAATAAGCAGCCGTGTTACGCTATCACGCCATTTCTTGGATGGGTTGCGATATGCTTCAATATTATGGCGTATGTTGTTGATACTTAACTCCCCAAGCCGTACTTTATAAAGAATCTCGGCAACTTGAATCGGCTTATAAAAGGCGGTACGTTGCTTTTCAATTAGTCTATCCAATGTCTCCTTTGCTTCTACTACATTCGTAACCATTTGTTCTTTATATTTAGCACTTAATGTCAGCTTTCTTTACATTAAGATAAATAAATTCTCCCTATTCTTGTCAAAAGCAACTAACTATAGCCGCTGACATTGCCCCATAAGGGATTATTGCTCTAATGTGATTAAATTTTGAACGCAAATACTTAACCAATGCTTCTGTTGCTTCAGCAGATCCGCCAGGACTGTGAATTATTAAGTCTAAATTTGGTCCAGAGAGCCCAGAAATTACTTCCATAAATCCTTGAATGTCCTTATCAGTAATACTTATCAATTCGGCAGGGATATTGGTAGGTTGGGTCCCTTTTGAGGCATGTAGTATGACGTTCCTTTTCGTATGATTGGACAATTGTTGCAGATATTTCCTTCTAACTATATCAAAAGGAGGCCTTTTCTCCTTTTCAATGATGTTTCTCAGTTCGTTTAATATTTCTCCCCAAGTGGGCATAAAATAAGCCTTATTAAGACGTGCTATCTGTAGTTGAAAAGGTAAATTTCACACCCATTTCTCCAAGATACTGCATGGCTATTTGCATTAATTTCTGATTTTCTCCATAAACGGCCATTAAATCTTCTATCCCAACTGACTCACCGATTTTTTTTCATTTCCTCAAATTCTTTTTCATACTCTCTCATATGTTGCAAATTACTTCCCTTATATTTATCGCTCTTCATATCTTTCACCTCCCACCCAATTATATCAGGCTCTATAATTTTGGACAACGTTCTTGGGTTTTGCAAAGCCGCCGAAGTAGCAGTAGTCAGATTGATAGTTATTAATAAGTTTACTTGGCTGGCGAGGTGAGTTCTACAAGGTCCAAAGGACTTGACATGCCGAAATAAAGTAATCATTATTCTTGTAGAGTAATCACTTAAGGCGCGATATGAAGACAATAACATCTAAGCACTTAAAACAAAGGACTGGTGAGGTCTTAAAAAGGGTGAGGGCGAGTGAGAAGATCACCATTACTTACCGAGGAAAGCCAATAGCGTTAATAATGCCTTCTTCAGAGAAGGAGCCAGATATCTTGAAAGAACTTCGTCCCTTTGAAGAGGCCTGGAGGAATATTGAGACCACCCTTGAGAGGGCAGAGCCTCAATTCAGAAGTTGGCAGGAGGCTATGGATTGGGTCAGAAAGAGGAGTTAGTCTTAATTGACACTAATGTATTCGTCATTGACCTGAGATACAAAAGAGATCCTCATTATAAAGCTAACCTTACCTTCCTTGAGTTTATAGCAGGAAAGCGGACAGGCATCTAAGTGATTTCTATAATATTTCGGGAGTGGGTTCTATGACCGAGGGAGAGTCTCTGGAAGAGCTGAAAGAAAACTTAAGGGACTTGACTTATGTTTCCTCTTCTTTTCGTTTGAGGCCATACTTTTTGATCTTCTTGTAAAGGGTGACCCGGTCTATTCCCAAGATCTGGGCGGAGCGCTGGATATTCCAGTCATTTTCCTCGAGCACCCTCTGGATGTGGGCCCTCTCCACAGCCCGGAGGGATTTATCCTCCCCCTCCACGCGAACCTCCTTTGATGGTTCGGCAGAGATCTGGATGTCCTCAGGCTTGATCAGGGTGCCCTTGGTGATCACCATGGCCCTCTCTATCACGTTCTCCAGCTCGCGGATGTTCCCGGGCCAGTCATATTTCATCAGGGTCTTTAAGGCCTCCTCCGATATCTTCTCCACCCTCTTACCCAGCTCGATGTTGAACTTCTCAATGAAATGGTGGACCAGCAGCGGGATATCCTCCTTCCGCTCCCTCAAGGGGGGTATCTGGATGGAGATGACGTTCAGGCGATAGTAGAGGTCATCTCGAAACTTTCCCTCTTCCACCGCTTTCTTCAGGTCCCGGTTAGTGGCAGCAATTATCCTGACGTCCACCCTGATCGGCTTCGTCCCTCCCACCCGGGTGAACTCCTTCTCCTGAAGCACCCGGAGGAGGTTCAACTGGAGCTTGGGGCTTATGTCTCCGATCTCGTCGAGGAACAACGTGCCCCCATGGGCGAGCTCGAACTTTCCCTTCTTCTGTGTTACGGCGTCGGTAAAGGCCCCTTTTTCGTGGCCGAAGAGCTCTGACTCGAGCAGGGTCTCGGGCAGGGCCACGCAGGAGACCGCCACGAAGGGCCCTGCGGCCCTGAGGCTTTCGTTGTGGATGGCCCGGGCAAGGAGCTCTTTCCCCGTGCCGCTTTCCCCCAGGATCAGTATGTTGGAGTTGCTCTTCGCCACCGTGCGGGCGAACTCGAAGATCTTCTGCATCTTGGGGCTCTTGCTGATCAGGTCGTGGAACTGGTATTGCTTGGCCAGCTCTTTCCGGAGATAGGAGATCTCCTTCACCAGCTCCTGGCTCTCGATCAGGCGGTTGATCAGAAGGGATATCTCCTCGGGGTTGAAGGGCTTGACCAGATAGTCGTAGGCCCCCATCTTCATGGCCTGAACTGCAGTATGTACCGTGGCATAGGCGGTGATGATGATCACCTGGATATCGGGTTTCAGCTTCTTCATCCGCTCCATCAGCTCCAGGCCATCCATCTTGGGCATCTTCAGGTCCACGAGGGCGATGTCCCAAGGCTTCTCCTTGAGCTTCTCGAGGGCCTCGAAGCCGTTCTCTGCGGCCTCTGCGTGATAGCCGTCCTCCCTGAGCCAGTCCACCAGAGAGGAACGCACTATCTCCTCATCGTCCACCACCAGTATGTTCACCTCTCTCTTCATCTCCCCTCCTGTGCCGAGGTCTGGTTCTTGGTTCGCAAGGGCAGTTTGATTACTACGGTGGTACCTTCTTTTGGTTTGCTCTTCACCTCTATGTTTCCCTGGTGGGAGTTGATGATCCCGTACACCACCGAGAGCCCCAGGCCCGTCCCTTTCTCCTTCGTGGTGAAGAAGGGGTCGAAGATCTTGTGCAGGTCCTCCTCTTCAATCCCCACCCCATTGTCGGAGAACTCCACCCTCACCATCCCCTCCCCCTCCAGGTACTCCGTCACTATCCTTATCCTGCCCCCGTCCTGGATCGCCTCACAGGAATTGATCAGGATGTTGAGGAAGGCCTGCCTGAGCTGCATCGGATCAGCCATGATGGGGGGGAGCTTCCCAAAGGACTTCTCCAGCTGGATTTCCTGGAGGGCTATCTGGTTGGCCACAAGGGAGAGGGCCTCCTCCAGCACCCCGTTCACGTCCACATCGGACTTGAGGGATGGCTCCCTCTGACGGGCGAAATCGAGCAGGTTCCTCACGATGTTGCTGCAGCGCTCCGTCTCCCTCTCCATGATGGAGAGATAGGAGCGGAACCTCTCCAGCTCCTCCCTCTTCACCGAGTCCTGGGCCAGCTTCCTCTCTATCAGCTTGGTGTAGGTGAGGATGCCGTTCAGGGGGTTGTTTATCTCATGAGCGATGGTGGCCGCCAGCTTCCCGATGGAGGCCAGCTTCTCCGACTGCAAAAGCTGATACTGAGCCCTCTTCAGTCTTTGTGTCATCTTATTGAAGGATTCTGCCAGTTGTCCCAGTTCGTCCCTGGAGCGGAAGGGGATGGTGTGCTCGAAGTCCCCCT
>QMVG01000019.1 GCA_003660975.1 Microcaldota archaeon | reverse complement strand
TACGGATACTGCGGTAAGGTGCACAATTTGGGTGAAAAATGTCTGTGATATAGGGGATGCACCACTTGAAATTGATTCAATTAAGACAGATACAGGCTGTTTCAAAGTGATTAGCCCTTCTGTGTTACCCGTCTCCATAGCAAAAGGTGATAGTATACCTATCGTTTTGCGGTTTTCCGCCACACGCTCGGTTTCTGCCCATGATACATGTTTTATTTATTCGGATGACCCCAAAACCCCAATTGTTAAAACATCTCTTTCGGGTAAGGTTTTCATTCGTTCGTGGATAATAAAGGGGTCATCTACGACAGAGATTACTTTATATGATTTTGGCAATATAACAGTTGGTGATACTGCAACACAGACTTTTGGGTATTACAATGCAAGTAATATAACAACCGACACATTATTTACCCACAGTGCTAATGGATTAGCCTCTCCTTTTAAAGTTACAGTGTATAACTCCAACATAGCGATACCTCCGACGGTTCTTAACGGTGCAATTTTCACAATAGAGTTTACACCTCAAGCAGTTGGCTTGTTCACTGATACCTGCATTACAACCTGTTATGCTGTTGGTATAGGTGGTGATACAGTCTATGATACATTTAATTTGATTGTGCAGGGCACAGGTGTAGCAGCAAAATTTACGACCTCACCTGATACACTGAATTATGGCAAAATCTTCTATGAAGATTCGTCAATACTTTATGTCCATATAATGAATGAGGGCACAGATGTAGGAACTATTGATTCGTTCAAGTTGTTTGATACCACGCACTACAAAGTTTATTTCTCGCCGTGCACACTTGCTGTCAATGATACTCAAAAATATAGAGTCAGGTTTTATCCCAAAGAAGTTGCTGTTTGTAGTTCAAAAGTAATCTTTTACCTTACGAATGATCCAGCAAGAGTTTGTGATACAGTGTATCTTGTGGGCGAAGGTGGGCGTCCAAATCTTGTCTTCTCACCCAGTGTTGTAAACTTTGATAGCGTCCTTGTAGGCGATACTGTCGTTGATAGTGTATATCTCTACAATAATGGCAATTATACTGGTGTAATCACGAATGTATCTCAATCAACTAATGCGTGGCTTGTGGGTGTGCCCGATACCCTTTTAGAAGGTGATACCGCACTCGTAAAGGTATATTTCTATCCCAGTGCAGAACAGCAATATAATCTTGGGTTGCTTGTGTGGTATAATGGTGGTTCGCTTGGCAACAACACGGGTCTTGTGGTCACAGGCGTGGGTGTATTACCACATTTTGCTTCAATTGATACTTTTGATTTCGGCAATGTGAGAGTTTTAAACACCCGTATTGATAGCATATTTGTAACAGATACAGGTGGATATGAGTTAGTAATTGATACGATTGAACTCAATCTTCCTTTCGGATATAATCAAGCTCTGCCTTGCACAATTGCACCTAATGAGACACTTTGGATTGAGGTAAGTTTCACACCAGACACCTGTGGTGATACGACAGGCTATATGGTGTTTTACAACAATGAGGGTGTGGATACAGTTGTGCTTCTTGGGCAAGGTACTCGTGGCAAACTCGTTGTAAGTGATACGATACTTAATTACCCTGATGTGAAGACGGGCTTCGATATGGGGCAGGTAGTTACTCTAAAAAATGTTGGCAACGATACTTTATGGCTCACATATACGAATACTGATACGAATAACCTCTTCTTTGTATTTGGTGCACCAAGTTATCTTTTGCCAGATAGTTCCAAACAAGTCTCTATAAATGCTCGTCCAGATACTACGCACGACACTATTACTTACTATGCGGATATACTCTGGTGTGCTGATTATTCGCCAGGGAGTGAAACACTGGTTACTCATCTTGTATGCAATGTCATATATCCGTGGCCAATTTGGGAGCTTACTGATACACTTATAGATTTGCGTAGTGCACCTATTTCAGTTGGTGCAACCCAGAAGATTACGAATACTTTGATAAATCACGGTTGGTATAGGGGTTGGATTGACTCCACCAAAGTAGAGGGGCAATACTTCTCTTTGCTATATGCACCCGATAAAGTAGAAGCACGCTCTCAAGATGATTTTGTTGTTAGTTTCACCCCGCTCGATACGGGCAATTATGTCTGCACAGTAGATATATTCACAACTGATACAGTTGAGCGCCCAACTTCTGATACTACAAGACATTCACATTTTACATATACGATTTTGACAAGGTGTGAAGGAGTTGCCAATTTCGTTTTAACTGATACGATTTTGGATTTTGGGGATGTATGGTTCACAAAATACGATACACAGACTGTTTATGGATATACTTATATCAAAAATGTAGGTGATGGTGGTGCATATATAGACAGCATTGTGATTGATAAGTTTGTTGCACAACTTGCGTACGGCTCGCTACCATATTATCTTGGTTCAGGTGATAGTGTATTGATGGAAGTGAGTTTTACACCAAAGGACACAGGTAAAAGAGTAGAAACTGGCAAAGTGTATTATGTAAACAAAACTACCGATTTCACAGCAAGAGCAAGAGGTGTTGCCCCATATCTTGACGCAGAAAATCCATTCATTGGCAAGGTAAGGCTTATTAAAAACGATACTTTCTCGCTATCATACGAGAACACTGGGAGTTATGATTTGAAAGTGAAATTTACTCCTCAATCTGGATACATAAATCTACTTGATTACGATACGATTGTATCTCCAAAAAGCACAAGACTGCTTAATTTCGTATTCACGGATTGTGATACAGGGTTGGCTTCGGTAACCTTTAAGATTTGGAGCAATGCAGTAGTGGGAGACACTATTTCGCTAATCTCATATCGTGGATATAAGCCTATCCCCTACTCGCCTGATACAGCAGAAGGTAATGAGGGTGAAACCATTGTGTTCTACATCAAAAACTTGGGTAATGATACATTTATGATAGACAGTGCAAGGAGCCCCTATGATGTTGTTTATGACAGCATAATTTTGCCACACGATAGTGGTAAAGTAGAAGTTGCTCTTGCAAAATCCAAAGCCATTTATTCACAGGGTAAAGTCATTTTATACGGGAAAGCCCGTGCCTGTACTACACAGGTAATATTTATGTCACATCCTATATTTGTGACAGAAGGTCTTATTGATTTTGGTGATGTGTGGATAAATGACACTCTGGTAAGGAATTTCATAATAAAGAACATAGGGCATGAACAGGGTCAAATTGTATCGGCAAGTGTATCACAACCTTTTGGATTTGAAACGGGATTACCCATCACAATAGATGCACAGGACAGCATTGTAGTAAGTTGTAGTTTCAACCCAACCGATACAGGCAAATTTATTGATACGCTCAAGCTTACAGGTGATGACGAGCTACAAATTGCTCTTACTGGACACGGAGTGGTTGCACTCATTTTTGTGAGAGATACATCACTAAATGTGCGGTTCACAAAGCATGACACTTATACTATACCGATATTCAACACGGGTAATACAAATCTCCTTGTAAGTTCGTGTGTTTTGAGTGATACGATTGCGAATTGTATAGGTTTCAGCGATACGATAACGGCTTATGGGAATGGTTGGTTGAGCCTCGTATTTGATAAAAAGACTGATACGCTACCACATTCGTTTTATGTGAGCTTCACAACTAATGCAGAAAATGACGATACACTATTTGTCAACTACAAGATGCTCTATCCCATCTTCTGTGTAGAGGATACATTCTTTACAACGCAAGTAGGCGATACTTTTAAGTTAAACATTGAAAATCTGGGTAACGACACACTAATAATAGAGAATGTCAATGCACCACTTGTGTGGGAAGTTGACTATCCAGATAATATTTTGCCACACGATAAAGGAATTGTGAAATGCTACACAAGTGTGGAAGGCACAGGCTACCTTACTTTTGTAACTAATATCGGCACATATAGGGTCGGGATAAACTTCCCAGTAGAGGAAAAACCTTCTCTAAAATACAGGTTCTTTGCCACAACACCTGCACCATGTGCTCTGCTTACATTCACATTACCGAAAAGAGAACTGGTCAAAATTGAGATATACGACATAGTGGGCAGACTGGTTTATAAAGAATGTAGAACCTACTCCGCTGGCAATTACCTTGTAAGAAAGAGCCTGCCACAAGGAGTTTACTTCGCAAAAGTAACCCTCGCTAAACGAAAATGGCTACAAAAATTCGTAGTAGTAAAATGATGGGGAAAAATTTTTCCAGATTCTGGAATTTTTCGAGGCGTGGGTTGGTTATCCTTTTTGTGGTTTCACTACTTTTTTCGCTTACCTGTCGGCGTCGTAATCCACTAAAGGCTCGGAACACTCGCCCAAGAGTTATCGCAGTAGTAGGGACACCCTCTCTTGAGAAGGGGCTTATTCGCACAGGTGATACGATAAAGATTGTGCTTACAGTGAATGACCTTGATGGTGACCCAATTTATTATCTTGGTTGTCAATGTGATACAGGCAAGATTAAGTTGCTTGAGTTTGATACAAGTTCTCAACTTGGCACTGATACCACAGAGGAGCAACTTGGGTATTATCTTTTCTTCAAAGGTGATTTTCTTGCAAGGAAAGCTGGCAAAAGCAACATCAGTTTTACATTTACCGATATAGTTGATACTACTCATGAGAAAGTAGAGGTCAACTGTGTAGAGAACCAACCTCCTGTTGCAAATTTTATCTTACAGGTTTCAAGCAGTAAAGGTGGCACCCAAGCACCTGCTACGATTATGGCGGTTGACCAAAGTTATGACCCGGAGAATGACCCTATCCATCGCATTTGGCAAATCGTTTATGCACCACTTGGTGCGCCAGCCGAATCGCTCGAAATAGAGGATAGTTTACAGCTTTCATTTTATTATCCATCAGCGGGCAAAGTAATTTATACCCTGACCTGTATAGACCAGCGTGGTGCACAGGACAGTTTGAGCAAAACAGTTTATCTTTATAATAGACCACCTGTTGCAAAGCTTACGCTTTCACCAGAGGTAGGGTATACACCTTTTTCTTTGCTTATACAATCGCAATCTTATGACCCAGACGGGCAACCCATTATTGAATACTATTATGAAATCAAGTATGTGGATTTTGACACTTTAATCATAACGAGTGACCCTTCTTATACATATAAGTTCTCTCGTGCAGTAGGTGAGCGAGGTAATTGGCATTATGCAAAAGTTTTCTTAAACTGCAAAGATATAGGGCTTGCACTGTCAGAGACAACTGCAGTGGGTTCGTGCCTTGTATGTGGTAGCCCACCAAGGGCAATAATAATGCCACCAAGCTTTACATACAACTCCGCACCACCTGATACAGGTGTCGTAGTAACTTTTTATGCGGACTCGTCTTATGACCCTGATGGAACTATTACCGAATATATGTTCTGGGTAGAGGTACCATCTTCGGGTAGCAAGCAAAAACCAAAAGGAAGAAAAAGTTCCATTCTGGGCGATGTAATGCCTCTTAATCTCAAAAAATCCAAAGACAAACCTCAATTCTACAAGTTCAAGAAAGGCTCAAATGATACTTTGCTCACTTTCTATCGCAAAGGCACATACTATGTATATCTTGTCGTAAAAGACGACCAGGATTTGAGTGATACCACTTATGCGACTGTGAGGCTTGCTAATAATCCACCAAGGATTAGTGAAGCAGGTTGGAGCTATGAGGATGGTTCGCCTATACTCCAACAACATATTGTGCCTGCAAAATTGAATTATTCATTTAAGTTAATTGATAGAGACCTTGATAAAGTATATCTTACTATTGACTTTGGTGATGGCACAAGAATTGCAAAGTATTACGATTTATCACAAACTAATGGTGAACTAATCATAGAAGGCAGTTACACCTATAATGGCAAGACTGATACAATATATATTGATACTGCGACAGGTGATACATACACATACAGGTTCTTTGTAGAAGCGGATGACGGTATAGCGAGAACTACTTTTGATTTCACACCTGTTAGATTAAAGAATTGCCCACCATTTGCAAGATTTGTCACAGATACTAATGAAAAGCCACATCCATGCAAGTTTTTGCTACTATCTACTGCAACTGATACGAATGGATATATAACCCAATACAAATGGATTGCTCTGGATACGATAGGTCAAGGCGAGAAATTCACACTCTCATGTGATACACCTGGTAAATATCCTGTTACACTATGGGTATGGGATAATGAAGGCGATAGCTCTTTTGTTACAGATACTTTCACTGCTTATAATATCCGTCCATCCGCAAAGCTTTCAATAGAGAGGCGTTCAACTGATTTGCCGTGTCCAGTATTATTAAATCCACTTGCATCAAGAGACCCAAATGGTGATGTTCTGCATTACTATTACAACATGCAGGTTGAGGGATTAGGTGTCACACAATGGCTTGATACTGTTGAGAAAGCAGATACTTTCTACATTACAGGTGGTGGTAATAATTTGATTATATATGATGATGATACATGCGTAATAGTGGTGAAGCAGTGGACAGAAAATCCAATATCCACACAACTTATTGTATATGATGATTTTGGTGGCAAAGATACTTTAAGTGCTAATATAACGGGATTGAATACGCCACCACAATTCACTCTTGTGTATTGGGACTGGGTAGATACTGTGGAGCGTACTAAACCCCACATTGTGCCTGCAAAGATGTATGTTCGTTGTCACATGAATGACCTTGACGGTGATACATGTATTTTACGCATGTATTCCGACAAAGGTGATACTGCGGTATATGAGAGCAAAATATATGATACCGTCAGGTTTTACTACACTTACAATGGCAGGACTGATACAAGTTATTCATTTGGTGCTTATACAGGCACATACAGGGTATATCTCACTCTATCGGATGGACAATCTGTAACCGATACAGAACTTATACCTGTGAGATTAGAAAATTGTCCACCTTTCGCAAGACTTACTTTTGACAAAGACAGTATGCCACATCCATATACTTTCACTCTTACCGATAACTCATCTGATACAAACGGATATGTTGTGAAGCGCAAATGGATAGGCGTAACAGGTAATGACACAGCAAAAACTACTACACTCTTACTTGATACACCAGCTACACACACGGTTACATTATGGGTATGGGATAATGAAGGTGATAGTGGCTATGTTACACATACTTTCTGTGCTTATAACTTACCACCTACTCCTGCTTTCTCTTGGGCACTCACACAGGCAAATTTGCCTATACCTATGCTACTTGATATGCGTGCATCAAGTGACCCTAACGGGGACAATCTCTTTGTAAGATACGAATTCTACAAAGATTCGCTCGGTGGTACGATTTATCCAGCAAGTGAGTGGTATAAATCAGCATCCGCGTGTGATTCGGTAAAAATTTCTGGCGAAGGATTTGTACAAGTCTATGACCATGATACTTGTTTTGTTACAATAGATACCACATGGGACAAAAGTCCCATCTGGATATTTGCATATATCTACGATGAATATGACACTATGTCACTCACAAAAGACAAAGTAGTCTACGGTAATTCACCACCTGTAATGGTAAGTGGTGGATGGCACTGGCTTAGTGACCCCCCTGACCCATTAAATAAAAAAGTAGTTCCTGACTCGTTCCATTATGAAATAGTCTATCGTGATTATGATGATGATACGATTACGATTAACTTTGATTTTGGGTTTACTATGTTTGAAACCACTTTGGTAAAAACTAAAGACCAAGATACTCTTTGCGACAAATATATTATCAACACCGCAGGTGGGACATATCCTTTCAAGGTAACTCTCAATGATGGTGAAGCAACAAAAACTTACTATCTTGATAGTATCAAAGTCAAGAATGCTCCACCAAGAGTAAAAGTTGAGCTTGTATCAAGTGGTGCTTACCCATGCTATTACTACTACCACGCAACCGCGTGGGATACAAATGGATACATAACAAAATACAAGTGGGTTAAACCACCTGAACTTGACTCACCACCAAGACCTGATGATGAGGCAACTTGCTCAATCTATGTAGATACAGCTATAAACACATATATAAAGTGTTGGGTATGGGATAATGAAGGTGATAGTGCATGGGATACTGCCCAACTTGTAAGCGAAAACGGTGCACCTACACCTGGCTTTGTTGTCCAATACAGAGCTATGTTGCCATGTACTGTGTTTATCTTCCCTACCGCAGAAGACCCTAATAATGACCCGATAAGAGAATATTATTACATTAAGGGAAAAACTACACCTTACTTTGTTCATCCTGATAGCAGTCCACCCGAAGCTGAGGCATATATGTACTTTGATAGACCGTGCACACTTGTCGACACTGCATGGGGTTCATTCTATATCTATCAATATGTAAAAGACTGTTATGGGGCACAATCGCCCACATGCTCCACTAAAATAAATCTTGAAAACAAACTATACATTAAGCCGACCACAGAGAAACAAAAAATCAAAGCAAACGCACTGGATAGATTTTTTAAGTCAAAAGATACTCTTATTGAAAACAACGAAATACTATTAGAGTTAGACGGTTCCATCAAAGGGCGCTCAAAATATATACCAAATGTTCTTTCAAATGCAAGTACAAAATATTCATCATCTGTATGTTGTTCTACAGGTAGCAAAATCAAGCTTAAATTGAATTACTTTTACGCCAACCCATCTGATTCTGTCTTCCTTGCAGTAACAGAAAAAAATAAAGACTCAATATACTTTGCACAGATGTCGCATTCAAATGACTATGGACGGGGAACATGTTCACTCTATGTGCTTGTGAATGATACAGTTGAGCGTAGCCTATATTTCACCATTTTTGCAAGAGGCGGTGCGGACACCAATCTTTCCCATCTCTGTCTCACAACAGATAGCACATGGTATAAAATAACAATTCGTCCACAACAACCAAAATATGAGCTTATCCCGATTTTTAATCCTGACCAAATTGTTGTAGAAGCCTGCACAACAACACTTTTTGTAAACAAAAAAGGCTACACAAGAACCATATATTACGATTCAATCAAAATTGATACACTAAATCCTGCCTGCTTCACCGAAAAAGACATCAAAACAGAATGGAGGCATAAGTATAGGCTCATTGATACCGTACCCGACACTTTATTTGTTTCAAATCTTGTGCCCGACCAGTATTTGTTTTTTGAATACAAAATAAAAGACAATTGGGAACGCATATTTGAGTGCCAATCAAAAGTAGGTGTAAGAAATCGTGCCCCTTATGGAGATAATGATTCTCTTGTAACATGTTCACTTTATTATGATGATGGCTACTTATGTGACACCATGTATTACTGGGCTACGGTAAGTGATAGTGATGAGATTGATGACGGGAGCAGAATTTTGCTATACGGACAACATGCTTTTGATGGATTCATATTCAAAGCAAAGCCATCCAATGCAGTAAATGGCAAGATTTTTCTTTCAAACAATG
>QMVG01000018.1 GCA_003660975.1 Microcaldota archaeon | reverse complement strand
GCCTTCCTTGTTCTCATAAACACAGCTTCCTCCTTTGCAGACCACCTCCTCTGTATTTCCACTGGGCTTAACTATCTGAAGCAAGCCAGCTCCAGGCACTGTGAAAACCACATCCTCCCCAGGCAAATACCTCTCTTTACCAACACGAAAATCAAGTGCGCTTGTTTTATTAGATGTATTCGCGTCTGTGGAAACATTGGAGCGCTCAGCTGAGTTGTTTTTTTCCATGTTTACGACTGTAAAGGACGCGCCATATGTCTTGTCAGTAGTAAAAAAAGACAGCTTGTAATTGCCTGTTTTTTCAACTGTTAGGTGGAAGTCTCTGCCCTCTTTTATTACGAATTCTTCAGTGCTGCCATCTGGTTTCACAACCTGCAGCAAGCCACTGTCATTAGGAAAATAAATTTTTACATCTTCCCCCAAATAGAAGCTGCTTCTTTCTACGTAAAAGGCAGAAGAATCTTTGATGTTATTGTCTAATTGAGCCTGTGCCAGGACACTTGTGAGGGTTGCAAAAACAATTATTATTAGAACTAAGGCTTTAGCTCTCAATTTCACACCTGCCCGCTCTTCTAACACATAAGAGATATATTTAATTTTTGCCTTTGCATAAATTTTGTAGCACTCCAATTTCTTTTAAGCATAATTATAAAATCAGAATCTGCTATAGTATTAGTGATGCAGTGGTACAAGCTAGGTCTTATTTTGGCATTTTTGCTATTAATTTTTAGTAGCTTCTGGAAATATGATGGAATAGCGGGCTCTATGGATTCTTGGTATCACTTAAGAATCTCTTCTTATATCAGGCATTTAGGTTATAAACCATCGTGGGATTATCTTGCGAATTACCCTCCAGGCGAGGCCCTGATGTATCCCCCATTGCTTCACTATGCAATAGCTTTCATTTCGCTTATTACAATGCTAGACGTCTTTGATGCTGCTATTGTCCTAAATTTTCTGTTAGCCATAGCACTTATCGTCTGCGCTTTCTACCTATCAAAGCAGTTTGTTGCTGTTGATAAGGCGTACCTGTCTGCCCTACTTTTCGCGATTTCCCCTGTCTTCTTTTATCAAATAGGCACTTCAACAGTGGACCATGACCCTTTATCTTTGCTTTTCATTCTGTTGTTCTCTTATTTTTTTATCCGTTTTAATAGGAATCACACATTGAGAAATGCTTTTTTATTCGCACTGCCCGCAGCAGCTCTTGCTTGGACCTGGCCAGGCTTTATCATTATTCCTGCCCTGCTCTATATCTACTCTCTTATACTCCTGTTTTTTGGCAAGCTGCAGGCCTCTTCCCAATACATTAATAAAATAATTCCAGCCTTTGCTGTTTTTGTTGTTTTAGTCTGGCCAATACATAGCGATAAATTAAATGCCATTCTGCTTCTCTTTCTGCTTACCTTGCTTAATTTTTATTTGAAACGTTACACCAAAGGTAGACAATTGTTCTACATTGCAGCTGCTGTAAACAGCGTCTTTTTACTGTATATAATTACAGCTGTTCCTCTTTTTTCGCGATACTTTTCTTTCATAGGAATCTTCGGAAGACCATTTTACCTTTCATCTATAATGGAACTAAAAGCAATGACAGCTAATGACTTTGCCTTTTTCTATGGCCTTTTGTCTTTAGCCTTCCCTCCAGGGCTATACTTGTGGTTAAAAAAGGCAGTTGCGGACAAGAACAACATTTATTTTTTCCTCCTTTTCTTACTTCTCTTCCTGTTTGCCATGTTCAATATTAAATTTGCTTTTTTCCTATCATTTTTTATAGCTTTTTTCTCGTCTATTGCGCTGCATCGTCTCTATGGTTATATGAAAAAACATTTTAGGCTTGTGGCCAATATCTTTATGGCTTTGTTCCTGCTAAGCGCTGCATGTATGGCGTTTACTGTTCCCAAAAACCAATATTTGGTTTTCCCTTATTGGAGAGATGCTTTATATTGGTTGAAGAGCAACACGAAAGCCGGTGATGTTGTAATGTGCTGGTGGGATAACTCACCTTGGGTTAATTACTTTGCTAATAGGCCCACCTTTGTGAACAACCAACCTCCCAAGAGATACTATGAAATGGGCGTTTTCTTTACAAGCAAGAACCTCACAAAAGTTAAAGTTCTCATAAACAGGTATAATATCTCATATGTCATAACAGATACTACCATGCTTTCAAAAATAGCCCCATTCATTGACATAGCAAAAGACAAGCCTGAGCTTTATGTACTTCCATCAGAGCAAAAGGATGGTTTGCTTGTGTCATACATTGGAAATGCTTTGATTATTTTCAATAAGTCTTCAGGAGAGCTCATATATCTGGATGCTGGTGGAGAGAAATGCTTTGAAAAATATGGTATTTACGAAGATGGAGATGTCTTTATTACGCAAGACAATTGTTCTGACTACATAAATGACTTTGTTTACATTTTCTCTGACTACTTTGTCTACATCCCTAGAAACAGCCAAAATGTGACATATTTTGCGCTTCAGTTTATGGATAATAATCCCCTAAATATGACAAAAGTATTTTCAAATGAAGTAGTAAAAATATATCGGGTGGCCTCATGAAAATCTTTCAGATATCCGCATATTTTCCCCCTTTTTACGGAGGCTCAGAAAGGTATTGCTATAACATCTCACGCAGGTTGGCGGAAAAACACGAGGTTCATGTTTTTACAAGCCATTTGTCTAATAATCCTCCATATGAGGAACTTGAAGGCATCCATGTGCATAGGGTATTTACGCTGGGTAGGATGCTAAACATAAATCCGCTTGCCTTCGTTCTCCCGAAGATAATAAAGCAAGATTTTGATATTCTGCACGCCCATTCGTATATCTTTTTCACCACTTATCAGTCGGCCATAGCCAGAGCTTTAAAGACTTTTCCGTTTTTGCTTCATCTTCACGGAGGACTCGGCGAGATTCCTAAACAGTATAGCGAATTAAAATATCTTGCGAAGAAGATATATGACATAACCGTTGCTCCCTTCATTTTTAGAAGTGCAGAGAGAATATTTTCTGTTTCATCAACAGATATCAGAACAGCCTCACTTTTATTTAATGTTCCCACAGAAAAATTTATCTACGCACCAAATGCAGTTGAACCTCAGCTTTTTAGGAAAAGCGATTATAGGGGACCTGTGCTTTTCGTTGGCAGGCTGGAGGAATGGAAAGGAGCAAGAGAACTGCCCTATATTATAGAGAGATTGGAGACAGAAGTGCAGGTTATAGGAAGTGGGAGCTATTTAAAATATTTGAAAAAAAGGTATGTAAACAGCAGAAAGGTTAAGGTTATGGGAAGGCTCTCTTCTGAGAAAGTAAGAGAAGCGCTGTCTCACGCCAAGCTGCTAATTCTACCGTCATATATGGAAGGCCTCCCAACTGTAATTTTAGAGGCTTTTGCTGCTCAGGTTCCTGTAGTTGCATATGATGTAGGGGGTGTAGCAGAACTACTCAGTGATAATAAAAGTGGCTATATGTGCAAGTTGGGAGATAAGGACAGATTTATTGAACTTTGCCAGAGAATATTAGCAGACGAAAAGCTTATGAAAAGGATGGGAAGAGAAGGACGAAAAAAGGTAGAAGAGAGGTATTCATTTTCAAAAGTAGTAGAAAAGATAGAGAAAACGTATGAGGAGGTAATCCAATGAAATTTAAGCTTAAGCTTACAGTTGTGTGCTTTTCCTTCATAATACTCCTCTCTTTCACGGTTCATCTTCTATCACAAGAGTCAGCCACAAATGTGAATGTGAAGATTATGAACCCATACGCTGGTTCTGGTTTCTACGTGAAAGGTAACACCCACTGTCATAATGCACCTGGCAATTTAGGAAGGGAGTTATGGGATGTTGTTACTGATTACAGGAATAAGGCATATAATTTCATAGTTCTGACTCATTACTTCTGGCAGAACTGTTCTAACTACAGCTCTGAAGACTTTCTCTGCATAAACGGGCAGGAGATGGGGCATCCTTTAGGCCATATTTTAGGGCTTGGCACGAATAAAGAGATAGACCCTGACTTAGACCAACAGGAGATAATAGATGAAATAAAGAGGCAAGGCGGAGTGGTTGAGATAGGGCATCCCTATACATTTAGGAGAGCCATATTGTTTAGGCTTAAAGGAATAGATTTGTTTGAGATAATGAATTATGGCCATGATATTATACAAAGGAGATATAACCTGGGCATAGAGCCAACAAAGTTGCAATTGGAGCTATGGGATGAGCTTTTGAGAAAAGGGGAGAAAGTATACGCAGTGGCCGTAGATGATTCTCACTTTCCTTATGAAAGAGGGCATTACTGGGTAATGTGCAAGGTCAAAAGCTTAGATAAAGCCAGTGTGCTGCAAGCTTTGAAAAGCGGGGCCTGTTATTCCAGCTCAGGTCCTAAAATGGACTTTGATGTAGAGAGAAATACAATTACTGCATACTGTCACAGCAGTTTTCCTATAAAACATATGGTAGTGAAAACCGCTTTGCTTTCACGCAGTTCAAAAAATAATTTCATTAGCTTTACTGTACGCTCCCCTGTGCATAAATATGTTAGATTTGAGTGTGAGGATGAAGCAGGCTTTAAAGCCTTTTCAAACCCTTTTTTTATAAGTGGTGGTTAGATGGAACTAAACTTTAAGACAGTGCTATTGTTGGTGTTCCTAATCTCCTTGATTTCAGTTGTGCTGTACAGCTACCCTTTGGGAGAGGATACTTGGTATCATTACGCAATGATTAAAAATCTGCCAAATGTAAACAGAAGCCCGTGGAACCAAAACGCAAGGAATGTCCAACCACCTCTTTTTCATATAATAATATTTGCCATTAACAAGATGGGCTTAGACCTTTTCACTATTTTTAGGTTTTTACCGCTTTTCATCTCTTTATTTTATGTCTTTTCATTCTACAAGCTGGCTTACCTGTTCCTGAAAAGTGAAAAAGAGGCAGCAACAGCTGCTCTGTTTGCTTCCTTAGCTCCAGGCAGTTTCCTCGTTTACCCCTTTCCTAAATATATTTCAATTGCTTTGCTTTTGTTTACTCTTTATCTTTTTATTACTAAGGATAAAAAATCAATACTTACCTTTTCTCTGATAGCTTGGATTAGCGTTCTTGAATTTATCTTCGCATCTTTCACACTATTGCTTTATTCAATTCTTAAAAAAGAGCTAAAGTCCTACACTAAATTAATACTGTTTTCACTGCCTTTATACCTGCCGTGGTATGCTTACATTCTTTTTTGCAATATATCATCAAATAGCATGGCTTTTTTTAGTTATATCGTCCTGCCACATTTTTATGTTGTCTTTTTCGGCCCTGTTATTTTTTTAGGCCTTGCAGGGCTCTTTGAATGTAAAGATAAGTTCCTGAAGCTTTGGTTTCTGATTCCTTTTTTATGTTCCTTATCTTTTATTTTTGGTTATCCCTTTTTATCCTCACGATTTTTAACTTTCAGCATAATCCCTCTATCAATTATTGCATCCAACTTTTTCTACAGGAAGCTTTTGCCGTTTACACATGAGAATAATAGGAAAATAGTTTATTCCCTTACTGTTGCCTCAATAATCATAATATCTATAATCACACACGTAAGCCCTGTGGTTTCTCTAGATGATGAAAGGTTTGAGGCAATTCAATGGCTTTCAGAACAAAGACCAGGAATAGTGCTTTCAGACGAGGCAGATATGAAAAAAGTAAAGGCCTTAACAGGAATGAAAGTTCTTGTAGGCGGCTTCAACATCAATAACACTGCACAAATGAGAAAGGACATACTAAACTTTTTTGTGACATCTGACAAATCAGTAAGAAAAGCAATTGTAGATAAATACAATGTCTCATATGTTTATGTTGAGAAAGATAGGACATCCAAATGGGTTTCTGGATACCTTCACTTCCTTAACTTGTCAGAGTGCTTTGAAAAAAACAGCCTTTTATCTGTTTTCAATTGTTATAAATATTACAGCCTTGACCTATTCAGAACTTTATCAAGATACTCTGACTACTATTTGTTAAAACAGAGTATCCTGAATTCTTTAAGCAATACCTCCTTTTTGAAAGCTGTTTATGTAAATGACTCAGTCATCATTTACGCTGTGAAACAGTAGACACAGTAAGTATGAAACCAATAATGACCGATGGTAAAAACGAGGTTAACCTGTCCAATATCATTAGAGCCATAGCATAGTCAGAGCTTATTCCAATCATGCTATATATAAACACACCCACCAGATCCACAGCACCCAAGCCACCAGCACTTATCGGAAGCAATGAAATAACATATATTAGTGGAAGAAACAAAACAAGGTAAAAATAGCTTATGTTTATACCTAGAGATTGAGCGCATAGCCAAACACGAAAGGCTCCAAGCAACCAGGCCAACATTGTTATTGCTAAAACAGTGAAAAAATTACTTTGTTTGAATGCTATGGGTAGGTAATTCCTGATTATTTTATAGTGGCGTTTCACGACAGGCATCTTTAAAAGGACACTTATTGCTATATGGTTTTGGCTTGCGAATACCACCAGCATCAACATAAGTAAAAAGATTACTGCCCCGCTGACAGCGAACTGGAGAAAGAGAGATGAAGGCGGCTTAAAGAAAAAGAATAGGAAAAGAATTGCAAGCAGCGATAAGGAAAGCATCCAGAACAAATCGCAACTTTTTTCCAATATAACCGAACAAACTGATTTTCTTTTAACTGTTTTGTGAGTCCTTTTTAATAATACTGTCTTTACAAAATCTCCCATTCTTGCTGGAACTATTATGGAGCTAAACAAACTCACATAGACCTCTCTTATGGCCTCTTTTAGTGAAATCTCTTGGAATATGGCAATAGCCCTTTTCCACCTTATGCCCAATACTATTACGGCTAAAAGGTAGACAAGAAAAGCAAGGCAGAGATAATAAACATTGACTGATGACAAATGCAAGCTGACCCATTCAAGCCTTAGTTTTGATAATCTAAGTATGGCATAAAAGGCGATGAGAGAAACTATTATTTTAAGCACCATTGCCCAGCTATTTTTTTCAGACATACTCTTTAATTAACAAATATCTTTCTAATAACATTATGCCCAGCTATTACGATATTTATGCCAAAGATTATGATAAGAGCCGTTTTTCAACGAGAAAAGGCAGGTTTCAGCAAGAATTGGAATTTGCATTGTTATCAGAACTTCTGGGGGATGTTAGAAACAAAAAGGTATTGGAGATAGGTTGTGGTACAGGGAGAATTAGCTCTTTTTTAAGCTCAATGGGCGCGCGCGTTAAAGCAGTCGACAGCTCTAAGGAGATGCTTGAAATAGCCTGTCAGAAGTATCCGCACATAGACTTTAGTTACCTTGATATTGAGAAGGCTGTGCCTAATGGGACTTATGACATAATCATTATGATGAGGGTCTTTTTTCATTTGAAGCATCCGAAAAAGGCTGTTGAACACCTTATAAACGCCCTGAACAAAAGAGGCATACTCATAATGGATTTTCTTAATAAACACAGTTTACAACCATTAATTATGATGCCATACCTTTTCCGCAGAGAGGAAAACCCAACATATTTTCACTCTCTGTCAGAAGTCAAGCAGCTCATTAGGCCTTTAGAGATAACTGAGTATAGGGGTTTTGTATTTTCACCTTTCATACATTTGAATTCCACCGTACGATTTGCTTCAATGAAAGCAGAGCTTTTGCTATCAAACACCTCTTTGAAGCACGTTGCTGGCAGAATTATAGTCAAAGCTCAGCTTCTGTAAAGTTCCAAGTGCTCAGCTACCACCCTTCTTATATTAAATTTCTCATGCGCTGCTTTTGATTTCCTTGAGAGTAGTGCAAGTTTTTTCTGGTTCATGTTAAAAAGAAGCTCTTTCAAGTCATCAGAGTTGCCTTTTTCGAAAGTACTGCAATATGGCAGTATCTCCTGCCACTCTCTCATTTCAGAGCATATAACAGGTACTGATGCAGAAAAGGCCTCAATAGCAGTGAACGGTAACGCAGTGGTGCTAAACCAAGAATCTGCAGGTATAACTATTGCATCATGTTTCAGCATAAAAGCGCGCGTGTCTCTTTGGATACCCACAACCTTTACTCTGTCTTTTATTTTCAATGTTTTGATTTTCTTTAGTACTCTATTGATGTTGCCTCTTCCGCTCCATGCAATCGTTAGCTTTATGTCATACAGGTCCTTAATGGCATCAAGCAATACTTCAACACCTTTGCCTTTGTAAAAATGCCCAAGATACAACAAAGATAATATATTTTCTGTTTTGTCTTTGACAGAGTATTGGGTTTTATATGTAGAGATACCATAAGGAATCACGGTGCTCTCTATCCCATATTCTATTAAAAGATTTTTCATATTAAGACTCGGCACGATAATCTGTTCAAATTTTTTTATCTCAAGGAAGGCCAGTTTTCCGAGTTTAGGATATCCATGAACTGTATGAAAGGAAGCTGAAGAGAGAAATTTCACAAAAGGAATGTTCGGTAAATGTGAATGGATTATGCCTTCTAATTTTTTCCTTTTCAGTCTCAGGAGGAATGGAAGAAAAGCCTGATTCTTTTTGCTTGTTATGAGCTCTGTCTCACAGTATTGTGATAGCCCATTGCACAGCTCATAAACAAAACGCCTTATACCATCTGAATAAGGATAATTTACATCATACGCTATCTGCTTAACTTTCATTTTCTTTCCCCCAGTATCTTATGTGTGGGAGAGGGAGGGGGACGTTAATTCGCTTTGTTTGGATGGGCATAGCGCGTCTAATGTCCCCCTCTTGGTGAGCATGATATTTGAAGTGCATATACAAATCCAAGAAGCTCTTGAGATAAGCCTCAAGATTTTTCCCATTTTGTTTCTCAACATCTTTTTCAATGGATGCAGGGTCAATGCCTATTACAAATGTCTCTGATAGCTGTCTTAAACCATCACCAGTTAATGAATAATTGATGTTGCCCCCTTCACTAGCTGAAAGCGTACCAAGATTCCAAATATATATAGTCCCCTTATATTGGCCACTAACGTCAGCGCTGTCAGTAGGGGTGCTTGTAAAAGCAGAGGCAGTAAAATTGCTCGGGACAAAGTCATATATTATGACAGGACCTATTACTTTGTCTTTAAGATTTTTGTACTTTATGATTACTAAATGATTCCCATCTTTACTGAGGTTTACAGTTTTTGAAATGTTCAAGGCAATATCTTTACTTATCTTTACAGTGTCATTTTTCTCTTTTGTTTCGAAGTATGTGCCAGAACATCTAACCTTCCATAGTATATCTCCGTCTGTATTGAAACTTCTATTGTATTCATATAGCTTGCTTGTTGTGTTGTAAACCATTGCTCTCCACTCAGTCCAGCCCCCTGAAATGTTAAAGGAAATATTGCATGCTGACAGAGGTTCTATATCTTCCCTGCTTATTTTGGCTGTGCTATTCGTAAAAACAAACTGGTCAAAGTAGAAATAATTTCCATACGTTGTTCCTCCAGAAGTATACCATTCAAAGGTGTTTATGTAAGGTCTTCCAAACCTGCTTACATTATATATGTAATAATGCCATTGCCTGTCCTCTGCCAAGACAAAGGGGCTAGGTCCTGAATTATAGCTTCCTCTACTGCCATTGACAGTACATCCTGGCGCATACCACGTACAGCTACTTGTAGGAGTAT
>QMVG01000017.1 GCA_003660975.1 Microcaldota archaeon | reverse complement strand
TAATATTCGGGTCAACACTGGAGGTGGCATTGAGCACTGAGCGGTATGTGCCATATCCTACATTTCCCGGGACAGAGATAGCCAGGTAATACTCCTTATCGGAATCGGGGTCAAACCGACCGGTTACCCATGGGAGGGGATGGTTTGTCGAGTTTTCCACTATTACCGCACTCCATCCATTGCCGGGTGGTACCCAGCTTAATGAAAAAGAGTCCACAACTGCACCCTCATTCTGCACAGTTAGTGGGAAATAAACCACCGAGCCCCTTGTGCCAGAAATGGTGCTACTTCCTCCAAGACCCGAGCCACTCGCATCTATTATGTCATCACCACTTCCAGCAACTATCATATCAACTCTTGGTGCGATAACCCTCGTTATAGCCTTTACACAATCCACTTTCAGGGTATCCGTGAGACTTCTGGAGTGAACAAAACTCTCATAGTCGCCGCCAGCAATTCCCGCTGGTACATAAACATGGAGCAACATACTCGCTACTGACCCTTGAGGTAGACCGTTCACAATAAATGGACCGGTATATAACGAAGAATTAAACTCTACAGATAACGAAAGTGGGGAGTCTGTGTCAAACCAGACAAGGTATGAGTCTACAACATTACCCGTGTTGTAAAGCTCCAGCGAATATGTAATCTCCGTATCTCTCGGAGCCTCCCTTAAGGATTCTCCCCCCGCTCCCGAGGGGTCTATCTCTCCAAGACCATCCGAATCTATCACAAGGTCTGTGCCATAAACAGTTTGAAGTACATTTGCAATAAGCCCTGCGCTATCAAACCTATTGCTGTTGCTCGTTGAGATAGCATCAACGATCATTTCATAACTCGCAGTTGAGGCACTCTGTGGAACATATACAATAACCTGTGCCTCAATCACCTCCTGTGGCAAAATCTGTGGTGTAGTCCAGGGGAAGTTGTAATCCGTGCCACTGTACCTCACAATAGCACTCCACCCAGGGGGAATACTTATAGTCAGGTCGTAGGAATCTGCGTCCGCACCCTCATTCTCGACTATGAGTGAATAGTAAAGAGTATCACCCGACATACAGCTCCTGGTAGAACTACCTCCATTTCCCGTCCCCGGGTCTGCGAACACATCATCTCCATCCCCATCAACGGCCAGGTCGACAAACTTTCTGTAAACGAGAGAAACATCGTCGACATAAACCCAGGTCTCATAAAGGTTATCCCAGAGGTTGTACTGGGCAAAGAAGAGCCTCACTGTCATCCCTGCATAGGAGCTCATATCGTAACCAACCGGTCCTGTGCCATCATCATCGATCCAGCCACTATCCTTGAACTGATTGTCCCACTCGTTGAAGGAAAAGTTGACCACGGTGGCAAGTGTATTGTTCGAGAGGTCCCTTATCTCAACCACAAAGGGGTCATATCCTGAACCATCGAATCCCTGCTGCCTGAACTTAAAATAAAGTGTAGCGCTGGATATATTGGACGGAATTGTCACATCCTGATACATAAACCCGTACCTGTTTCTCCTCTGTCCCGTATACTTAAATCCCAGAAGAGCCGAGTAGTTTCCACTATAAGGCATATCAAGACTAACCGCATGGTCTGCCCAGAGAGGATTTGACCTGCCAAAAAGGTCCCCTGCCCCATCGACCCAGTAACCTCCAAAGGTGCCACTCTCAAAACCACCATTTTTCAATAGCTCACCTGCGCTTGCAAATCCGGATATAGCTCCTATAAGTGCAAGTACTAATAAAAATACTCCGGTTCTTTCCTTCTTATGCCTTATCCATCCAATCATCTAACCATTTCCCTTAAAAACCTCTCCATTAGCTTTTCCGTAAACTTACATCTCATCCGCACAAATACCCCACCCACGGTGTAATCGTTGATAGAGGAGACCTCAACACTCCTTCTGGCAAAGTCATAGCCAACCCCCAGCCAGATAGCATCCGTCAATGCATGCCCAACTTCGATAGCACTACCAAGAGCAATCGAGTGAGACTCAACCTGATGAACCACCCTTCCCCTCAACCTCAAATCCCACACCCCACCGAACACCCTGATAATCTCACCCTGATAGAGGTATGTCGAAGCATCCGATACAAGAGACCTGAAGGCCTTCCTTAACCATCTGCCAGCAAACTTACCCTCAACCTGCAGGCTACTACTCAACGAGTAATTTGCCTCCACGGTAAAGAGTAGTTCTTTGTCAACGCAACCCGGGTGGGCGGGGCTATTCTTTTCATAATTACTTCTCAGCAAAGAGAAAACTGCTAATCTGTCATAACCATTTGGCCTTAGTGCCATGGCAAGCTCAGCTTTTCCCTTTACCCTGTTGTCCTCAACCTTTTCATCATCAAACCAGAGCTCACCCTTGAAGAGGTAACTCAGCCTATCACTGTGCTTTTTCATCCCTGCTATACCTGCAAGATGCTTATACCTCTGGGATTCAACTCTGAGCTCGTAGTTATACTTCACACGATAATTCTTCTCTGAAGGGATATAGGAACAACCAGTTGCAATGGAAAAGTAATCGTTGAGGCTCTGCCCGCTGAGAGTTGTTTGCTTTTCCATCGTAAAGGTGCAGAGGACATCATCATTCACCCTGAACTTTTCTTTCATCCCGGCAATAGCCATTCCCCTCTCACCACTGACACTGCCTTCCATCCTATACCTGGTGTACAACTCCAGAGGTTTGCTCCTGTCGCTCTCTATACCAAACTGGCTCAAATGCCTTGTACCAGAGGATGCTCCAGTTCTGTATTCATGCTTTGCGGTGGCATAGATATTCCTGAAGATTCTGCTCGACACTTCGGCCTGCAACCTATTTGTGTGTTCGGGAAGGTCGGTGCCCGTAAGAACCTTGTCAAACTGGATTTCACCCTTAAATCTTCCTCGCCGGGACGAAGCAGAGGCAAGGAACAACATGGCATTCCTGGCACCATCTCTTATATCATCGTGACTCGCTCCAGCCACACCCATTTTCCCCTTTATCAGTCTCCCGGCATAGCTAACCACAAGGTCGGCGTATCCCTTCTTCTCACTCCGTTCGATGAATCTGTGGAAGTAGGACTTGCTGGATATAGAAAATTCTCGATTGAGGAAGAAATCGAGGTCCAGTCCGACCTTTCGGCTACCGAGCTCAGTCTTACCACCACTAAACGATGGATTGTAGAAATTTTTATCTATGTTTCTGTAGTATGTGCTCCACCTCAATCTACCGGGACTCACACCTTTAAATGCGACCCTGTATGCATTTGCATTCCCGAGAACGAACTTTTCGCTATGTGTAAATTCGCCCTCCAGGGAAATTGCACTCGAAACTTTTCCTGAGAGGTCAAATCCAAAGATAGTCGAATTCTCAACTCCCTCCTCTTCAACGACAGCCAGGAGCCCCGCTCTCAGGCTGTCTGTGACCATGAACTCGCTCCTCAAACCATAAACAAACGCGCTTTCAGTACCGGTTCTGCACTCATAGCTGACCACAATATATACGGGATTCAGATTTTCGTCCCTTGCGGGGATCGGCTCTTTAAAGAGGATGCTTCCATCAAGATAATTAATGTCGTAGTCCCTGATTACCTGCTTGTAATCCACCTTTACTATCTTTTCAGGCTGGTACCTATCCCGTACCTCTATCCGCACCTTCTCGCTGTTCTCGACAAGTGGATAGTGTTTTAAAAAGTAAAAACCGCTGGTTCCCTCCGCAGGTATCTCCTCCTGGTAGGTTATCTGGTCTGTTTTTGTGACAAAGCCCTTCACTTTAAGTCTTTCCCTGTATTCGGTTTCCCAGCTCAGACCATTAAAGGCGCGGTCGTAACGGTTGAGCTCCATCGACTTAAACCCGGTTTTGAAATCACCAAATGCCACTCTGTAGTTTCTCGACTGAAGAGAGACAAATGTGCCCGAACGAGATACTGCGTTGTACTTTACCTTGCCAGCATCACCGTAAAGTGGATAACCTTTGTCAACATTTATCCTGTTAAACAGTCTATCCTCCCTCACAGGTTTCGTATCCACAGCAAGTGTAAGGTAATGACCATCGGCAACCTCACCCCACCCAAACATGGAAACCCTGCCATCCAGATATAAACCTTTCCTGTACTGTCTCAGTGTGTTGTGAATATCAACTGAACACTTGAGATTATTGTATCCAAAGGACATATCCCCATAACCCAGCATAAATATTCCCTTCTTCGGGGATACGTATCTGACCTCGCAGTGGTCTACGAGGCTTCCAACCTGAACCTTAATCGGCTCTCTTCTTGATTCGATCGAAGGAGGAAGCGAAAATGAAACCCTGCTATTCTTTATAGCTACCTGCACGCCATTCCGGTCTGGATTCTCATCAAGTCCCTTCAACAGGTCATCAGGTCCTGAGATGGTGGCAAATGCTCCATCCATTACAGGTAGTCCATTTGAGTCACTCACGAGGAATGTAAGTTCAGGAGCGGTCTTGCCATCTGCGGGGACCTCAACATTCTTTTCCTCGGCCACTAGCATTGCAGGTTTGCCTGCAAGGTAAACATGTCTTACACAGGTGCTCTTATCACCACCAAAGTGTCTGCAAACTACAAGTATATCGTTCTTTCCCTCAGCTATTTTCACACCGTAAAATACTAGTGTTTCCGTCATCGACCTTAAGTTTATCCTTTTCTTACCTATCCTCTCTATCCCAACGGGCACATTATTCACAAAAAGGTCGACGGCCGAGCCCAGTGGTACGACAACCTCAATATCGATACTATTCTTCGAGTTGAATACATGCCCCTCTTCAGGCCTTACAATATCAGCACAGATCCCTGTCGAATCCGATAGGGGTACAGGTACGCTTTCGGTAACACTTCTATCAATCTGAAGGTCAGGAGCACTGCCTTTATACCCTTTCGGTGGTATCAATTTTATCTCAACCCTTCTGTTTCTGGCTCTACCCTCGGGGGTAGAATTTGAAGCAACAGGTTTCTTCGAACCGCAACCTGTATAATCAACCCTATCTCCCGGAATACCATTCATAAGGAGCATCTGATAAACACTCCTGGCCCTTGCAAGCGATAGCTCAAGGTTGGAAGGAAAGCGCTCATTCTTTATAGGGATGCTATCGGTGTGACCCTCTACGAGAACCCTCCATCCAGGATGTTCCATCAACCAGAGTGACAACCTGGCTATCTCCTCGAGGTGTATCTCCTTTAGCTCGCAACTACCCTCCTCGAAGTATTTGTTTGGAATAGTCAGAGCACTGTAGGACGAGCTCTTTTCATTTTTTAGATCAGCTCCGCTTTTAGATTCAGGGGTTCGACCTTGCCTCCCACCTGCCTCCATCGTTATAGCAGTTCGTTTTTCTATCTCTGGAAATTTTACTGCCCTGGTAGCAGCCCCATCCCGCAAGCTAACAGCACCTGTATCTACTGCCTTCTTTCCCACAAGGGCAAAGTCAACCCTCCTGTTCCCTCCAGGAGGAAGTACCAGGAGAAATTCCCCTCCCTCGCCCGGGCCATAATATCCATCTGTTTTCACTTCCAGGCTATCGGGAAGTGAGGAGGGGTCTATTCTCAATACATGAGTGCCCTCTTCGACAAGTGGTATAGAATATTTCCCGAGAGAATCGGTAACGACCTGAGTGCCATCCTCCAGGAATATGCTAACAGAGCCAACCCCCTGTTCTCCATCATCCCTCATTCCATCACCATCACTATCATAAAAAGTGCATCCAAAAATTGTGCCTCTTCTGGTAAACACTCCATCCACAATCCTCACTGAAGCCACAGCAGGACCATCACTCACCCTCTCTCCAGTTTCCGCAAGGCCGAAGGCCCAGGCACTCGCAGATAGCTTTCCCCATTCCTGCCCGGCATTCACAACCGCCTGAAGTACTATCCTTTTGGTTTCCTGGGGAGCCAGAGAACCTACAAACCACTTAACCAGATTGCCCGAGACCATGCACTTAACATCACTGTCAATAAATGTCATACCTGTGCCAAGGTTCTCATGAACTACCACACTATCAACCGTCAACTCATCTGTGATATTCTTTACAGTTACCATGAAGCTCAATACATCACCCGGCATTGCTGTAGATTCCCTTATCGACTGCCTGATCGATATCACAGGAATATCCGACCTTACAAAGAGGTCAGTTACGGTATCCAGACTTTCAGGATGAGGTTTTGAGATTGCAGAGACCTCTATTGCCATGGATGTCCCGCTAAACGACCTGAATGATGCGGGGGACGCTGTGAATCTTATCCCGACAACTTCAGAATGACCCATGGGGATGGGGGGCATAATACACCTGTAGCTACCGGCCGAGAGTGTTGCACCGGATGAGTCGTGAAAACTCACGACCCAGTCTGGCGGGAGCTCCAGAGAATCTGTGATTTCCACTATGAATGTATCGGTAAAGTTTCCAGCATTATATATTTCATGCCAGAATGTATATGTCGAATCCTCACCATTAACCCTGTTTACCACGCAATCGCTTCCAGTACCATCGGCAAAGGGATTGCCCATCGGCCCAATTGCAACCCTGGAGACCTCTCCAACTATTACAGTGACCTCATTTGACGATAGCTCATAAGCCTGTGAGTCCCCCCCTTCGTATCTTACAGATGCCGAATTGAGTATCACACCTGCTTCCCTGTCTTCGTGAACATTAACTCGAAATTCAAGCACCCCCTGAGCTCCGGGAGGTAGAGACTCAATCAGCAATCTCACTCCTTTCACCCTGTCCGCCGAAGGCTCCACATCAACCCACTCTCCCGACTCACCGTCGTAATACTCTATAACCCCCGGATATGTGGCAAATGCCGATGAGGACACAAAAGAGGTCCCTTCAATAAACCCACCATAGTCAATAAAATCACTAACAACGACATTCCTGGCGCTCCTATCGCCTGTATTCGAAAATTCGATTCTATAACCAACATATCCACCGGGCATTACAACCGAACTATCGGCACTCAAGGTGATAGAAACGGCTGCCTCTGCCCTTGCTACAACCCTCACGACATTCTCTCTATCGTAGCTCGATGTGTCTGATACTGATGTAGCATTCAGGGAAATATAGGCAGCATCTCCCCCCTGAACCCCCTGAGGTATCTGTGCCATTACAAGCAACTGGGCATGCTCTGACAGGCCAAGTGGACCGACCTCACTTACCTCCTGCTCTCCAGGGTCAAGCACCGAATCTGAATCTACATCTACAAAAATTCTACATTCGGGAACAAAATCCGAAGGGCTCACAACTCCAGCATCAAGACGATAGCTGTCCTCCGTGTTACCGGTATTAGTGAGAGTAAATACAAAAGAAACCGTATCCCCTGAGAATCCATACCCTACAGCTCCAGGGCTATCCACAGTACCATCAGGCTCCACAAGGGGTCTATAGATGGGGAGAACACTCAGTGAAACTTCATTGCTAGTTGTCCATTGCAGGTTGCCATCTCTCGTGTAGCTTGCCGAAGAAACACTCGAGATTACCTGCCAGGCAGGGGCTATATCCGCGACTGCAGGTGTAGCGATCAAAAGAATCTGTGAAGCCAGAAGAAAAGAAAGCAAAGGCAAGAGAGGAACCCCGAAAATTTTTCTTTTTTCCCTCTGCACCATTGCTTTCATCTCTTCATCCCCTGCAATACATAAGGATGCTATAATTTACGCATCTGTATCCTGTTGTTATACAAACATTTACACAATTAAAAGCGCCTTTAATCTTCCTCCATCCTATAATACCGAAGAAGAGGTCGAACCCTTCTTTCTGAAAGGGTCTCAACCTCCCTTGAAACTCGAGCATTCTCAATACATTCAAGCTTCTACAGCATCTTTCTCCCATCAGCCCTACCCAACCTGGATTCTCCGGAGACAACCCATATATGGCCATCTCCGGAGAATCACTCATATCCAACCTACTCCGCTACTATCCTCACAATAAAGCTCACGCCATCCGATGTCCCGTCACCACCAGCAAGAGAACCTGAAAGTATCCATCTGATGTTTGTGACATTGGCATCGAAGTTGGCAGGAGCTCCACCTCCACCGCTAACCGGGGTATAGGTCCAGGTAGAACCACCGTCATTTGAGAACTCGATCGTTATACCTGTGATACCCGGTGCCAGAGTACCCGCAGAGGCAGAACCAACCCTGTACTGGGTCCATGCGGGGATCGCATCGTAGATAACAATAGCGGTCAGGGTGTCAGTACCAACATTGGAGTAGTCTGTCCTGTAGGTAAGCTCTGTACCCGGCAACTGATTGCCGGATGGAGTAACACTCTTTGTTAGTACCAGGTTACCCGCAACAATCGTGGTAACATCGGTGGCGGAATCGGTGGCTCCAGTACCACTACCGGTAACAGTTATCACTCCCGTTTCAACCGTTCCCATCGGGACCCCACCGGGAATCGACACCTGAACTACAATGTCAACCGATTCCCCTGGGTTAAGAGTTACCGATGCAATTGGATTATTGCCAAGGTCGAAGAATGAGTAGCTCCATCCATTTGAGCTTGTTGCACTGAGGAGGAATGTGTCTCCAACATTACCTGTATTTGTAACAGTATGGGTATACCTTACAGTTCCACCTGCTGTGCCTGTCCCATTTCTGTCAGGATCGATAGTAACAGACGGAGCGGAAAGAATCGTAACCGTGTTGGTTATCTCATCGAAAACCGATGGGTTATTGGCGCTTGTCGCACGGAATGTCACATTGTTTACGCCTGGAGTCTCACCAGCAGGTACAGTCACGCGTGCTATAATATGCACCTCATCCCCACCTGCAACAGGGCCAATGTTTGCGATTGGAGTAAGCTCAGGAACATCGAGCACACCGTTACCATTGGTATCTTCGTAGAACGTCACACTCCACCCTGCAGGGAAATTTGCAGAGAGAGAGAAGTTGTCGCTCGAACCACCCGTATTAATCACATCGAGTGCAAAGTCGACATCCATTCCAGGGTTTGCATTCTGGTTAACAGGTGTGTCATTCGTGCCTGGAACTCCATCGTAGTTACCAATGTCAACCGATGCAGGATTAACCTGAGTTATCTCGTCGGTTGTGAGGTTGTACTCTGTAGGGTCGTTCGCTGATATAGCTCTCACCACTGCACTGTAAGGACCGCCAGCTGATGCATCTCCTGGAATGGTTATGCGGACTATGAAGCTGACAGACTCACCAGGATTTAGCATACCCACATCAACCTGGCCATCCCCACCCGTATCTGTGAGTGGAGTTACACCATCATTCCTGAAGAACTGAACGCTCCATCCAGCTGGAATTGTGGACGAAGCATCAAGAGCAATATTGATTTCATCAACAGCATTGCCATCGTTGCGGACGGTGTTAGTAAAGTCCACTGTGCTGTTTGCATATGCCAGGGCAACTGCCTGCACATCATCATTGTAATCAGGTGGTGTACCTGCACCAGGTGCACCATCCGGACCCACCAGAACATTGGCAACTATGTTCACATTGATCTGAGTGTTGTTGGTCGTAACGATCGTTGGGTCAGGCGAACCCGGATTGTTGTCGACATATGCAACAGCCCCATCGTTGTTAATAATACCAGCAGGCATACTCGACGGGACCAGAAGGTCGTATGTGAAGCTATAATTCTGGCCAACGGGCAGGTCACCATTTGTGATGTAAGCGACCGCTATGTCACCAGCACCAGCAGTTGTACTCCACGCCCATGTCTCTGGCGAACCCGAAGTCGAGCTACTGGAAGGCAGATAGAGTACTGTACCCCCAGCAGGCGCGTCGGATGGTGTACCCGATAGCGCTAGTGGTTCACCTGTTGCAGGGTTAACCGGCAGGATATCATATATTAG
>QMVG01000016.1 GCA_003660975.1 Microcaldota archaeon | reverse complement strand
TAAGAGAGCTGATGAGAAGGTGTTGAAGGAGATGTTAAAGAATGATAGTTGGGCTGTTAGAGAAGTTGCTGCTGAGGAGTTAGTTAGGAGGGGGGTGGATAAGGAAGTGTTGAAGGAGATGTTGAGGAATGATAGTCGAGTTGTTAGAGAGGTTGCTGCTAGGGAGTTAATTAAAAGAGGGGTTGATGAGAAGGTGTTGAGAGAGGTGTTGAACGAAGTGGAGGAGATACAGGTCAAGGAAATGATTATGAAAGAACTCTCCAAACGTAACCGCTCTGGAGAGATTATGATGACTCAGAAGCGCCTTTTTGCTACGCCTGATAGAAAAGCAATCGCAGAGAGAATTGAAAAACTGCACAAGGTTGAAAGGGAGCTTAGAAGGAAATTTAAAGACAAGTTTGTTGGTTTCGTTGTCTTTGGCAGTACTGAAAAAGGCTATATGACAAAAGAGAGTGATGTGGATTATGCCATAATAGCCAAGAATAAAGAGGTTGCGAGTGAATTTAGGCGCCTTTTGGAGAAAGAAGGGTTGAAGCCTTGTCATGAGCATTATATCGGAAGCATCAATGCAGAGAATATTGAAGATATTTCTCGTTTGTTCTCTGGGCTTTTCTTTGGAAACCACAAGAAGTTGAGAGCCCTGCAGAGAGAAGCATTACTGAGAGTAAGCAAAAAAGAGTGGGAGGAAGTCAGGTGGGAGATTGCCCATCAACAGCAAATATGGGAAAAAGCGGGGGAAAGACTAGATCTAAATAAGAGGGAGGCTGAGTATGCTGCCCTGTTACTTACTGTGCCCCCCACATATGAGGAAATGTTAAGGAGATTTAGGATAAGTAAGAAACAGCACTGAGTTCTTGGCAGTAAAGGAGCTGTGTTGAAATATTTTTCACTTTTTTCTGCTTTTGGGAAAAATTGTAACTCAAAAGTGGTTATTCTTTTTATCAAAGCTTTTTATTTTAGAATAACACCAAAAAAGGAAAGGAGAGGATTTAATGGTGAAGCACATAGATTCAACAATCAGAATTGTTGATAAAAAACCAATGAAACATTATGTGATGAGCAGACCGTCTATAGAAGTGCTTTTGGAAGACCCTTCCCTTGAAGAGATTATGATAAACAAGGCAAATGCCCCTGTTATCGTCTACCATAAGGAATTTGGTATGTGTGAAACAAATCTCAAATTAGATGCTAAAACACTCATGAAATACATAAGCGATTTTGCTAAACAGCGTGGAGAAAAACTAAACAGCCAGCACCCATTTTTAGATTCCCGATTGCATGACGGCTCAAGAATAAATATCACGATCCCTCCAATAACGCCAGACGGACCTGTAATTACAATAAGAAAGTTCAATAGAAACCCTCTCTCAATCATTGACCTGATAAAAAAAGGAACGATGACTACTGAGATGGCTGCTTTTTTATGGACTGCGGTTGAAGGTAGAAAAGATTATCCATTTAACATTCTCATTGTTGGCGGAGCAGGAAGTGGAAAAACAAGCACCTTGACTGCCCTTGTTTCATTTATACCACAGCAGGAGAGGATAATCAGCATAGAGGACCCTCTGGAAATCTACTTTGGCAAAAGAAAAAACATTGTTAGGATGGAGTATCACCCAAATCCAAAGGGAAAAGCAATGACAATGAACATGTTGTTAGAGAACGCACTAAGGATGAGGCCAGACAGGTTGTTGCTTGGAGAGATAAGGGGAGAGGAAGCAAAAACATTATTTAACGCAATGAACGTGGGCCATTCGGCAATGGGAACTATGCACGCAAATTCGCCCAGAGACTGTATTGCGAGACTTATGGGGGAGCCAATGTCTGTCCCTGAAAATATGCTCCATTTGGTTGACCTCATAATAGTACAGCAGAACATAAGGGATAGAGACAGAATTAAGAGGAGAATAACAGAAATAGTGGAAGTTCAAAAATCAGGTAATTCTGTGTCATTTAACACACTATTTGCATATAACCCAAAGAAAGACAGCTGCAAAAGGAGCTCAACGCCTTCTGCTAAAATAGAGATTCTCGCAAAGCTGAGTGGGGTTGAGATATCAGCAATTAACAAGGAAATAGAAGAGAAGAGGAAGATATTGGAAAAACTTCTTAAAAACGATGTGTATGACTTCGACAAGGTCTCATTGGTAATAGAACAGTATTATGAGAATTCAGACATCATCCTTGGAGAGCTTTAAACTTTTCTTTATTGACTCTATGTCCTTTCCAAAGTAGTCCTCAAATAATGGAGTGACTGTTAATACCTTTGTAGAGCCGCTTTTTTTAGCTTTAACAAAACCCCTATCAACCAGTTCCTTTATGTAATTGTATGCCTTGTTTCCTATTATCCTTACAACAATAGATTGCTTCACTGGTTGCTTGACAGCTATTAAACCCAATGTCCTAAGCACTGCCTTGGAAAAGTCAGGAGACAACGCCAAGTGAGAAACCTTGTCAGCATAATCTAGCTTGACTCGCATGTGATATCTGTTGTCTTTTGTCTTTACAATCTCTATTGCGGAGTCTCTTTTCTTGTATTCGTTAATAAGGTCGTCCAGCACTTTCAAGCTCTCAGCAAAAGAAGATGCCCCCATAACCTTAGTAAGCTCATCTAATGTGAGTGGCTGGGAAGCCATAAATAAAGCTGCTTCTGCGAGTTTTTTCATTACTGCTCACCATTCGGAACTTTTATGAAAACTTCGTCAAAAACCTTTTCCTGCCATAAATAAAGCTTGCCTTCATTAGCAAGATGTAGTAGAGGAATGAATGTTTCTATAAAAGCTGTTTTCTCTTTTTCCTCCAATATATTTGAAAGCGCAGTTAAATTATTTGAATCAACGGTACTAAGGACTTTTTTGTAAACGTTATCCAGCAATTGCTTGAAATCCTCTCTCCTCTCAACAATCTCTATGAGATTTTCTGGCACTAACTTCTCAATTACCCTTGCTTTTTTTGTTCTCTTCCTTGTTTCTTTCTTTATTGCGTCTTCTATGGCTGACAGGAGCTCTTCCAATGATATCCTTCTTGTTGTGGGCCTTATTATTGGCTCTAGCTCAGGTATCACCGGCTCTGTGTAAATTTCATCAGGAATGTAGAATATTAACTCATTTTCCTCCTCTTTTAATTTAAAGGCCTCGCTTTTATACCTTAACAATATGCTGGCTACCAGCATTGCTGTTGCAGGTATACGGAGGTTTAGCGTCTTCCTTTTCTTTATGGTCCTTATGTAATTCTCGGTCAGCAAGGATATATCAATGTCCCAGGGATTCATCTTTTCTTTTGTAACTATATCAGTAATAATAGATTTCCAATCGCGGCTCTCGGCAATCTCTGATAATTCGATTTTCATCGCTATGAATAGGGATATAGCATATAAAAAAGTAATGCAAAATTAAAATAAAACGCCAAAAAGAAAAGCAAGCAAACCTGTTAACTGTGCCTTCAATGTGTGTTCCCTGATTGCAGCAAAATCTTTAAGCTTTAAAGCGCTGTCCACGCTCGCGACAAGAAGTATGTCCGTTATCAAAACAAAGGAAAAGTAATAGATGTCACCGAAATAGTCCTCAATGAAAAACAAAGGATAAAAGGATATAAGCACGGCCAGTAAAATTAGGAAGCTCCCAATATAGGCAGAGTTCTTCTTTCCTATAAGTATCGGCAGTGTTTTTCTGCCTTGTTTCTTATCTCCTGCTATGTCCTGGATGCTCTTAAAAATTTCCCTCCCAAGCCCCATTAGGAAAGCCATGGAAGCCAAGATGACAACAGGGAGCTGTATTTTATTGTAAATAACCACATTACCAAAGATAAAAGGGACAGCCATAGAAGCAGCAATCACTATGTTGCCTATAACTGGCTTTTTCTTCCACTCATATGAATAGTAAAAAGACAGAACAACAAAGAGAAGCACCAATAAAAAGGCCGTAATGTTAGTGAAAAAAGCAAGAACAATCCCTAAAGGAAAAAAGAGCATTGCAGTTGCCAGTGCTGTTTCTTTTTTTAGTTCTCCTGTCACCAAAGGCCTGTCCTTTCTTTTATTTGCCTTGTCTGTCTCAATGTCCCAGTAATCGTTTATGGCAAAGGAAGCCATTTCTATAAAGAAAGGGGAAAGCATTGCTATGAAGAGCAAATAAAGGACATAAAGCATGTTTCCTTCTGTGTCAAATATGCTAAAGTCAACAGCTGGGTTTGCTTTAGCTGCGATTATTGCACCAACCGCCACTGCAATAGCTAAGAAGAATGCATGTTCTATCCTGACAAGCCTAATAAATGCCTTTACTTTCTTAAGCTTTCCCACAGTATTTCCTCTTTCGGGTTTACAACAATCCCTTTATCGGTTATCGTAAACGGATGCACTCTTTGGTTGTGTTTTGTTCCCCTCATTTTTCTTATGAATATTGCCCTCTGAGGAGGCATAAAGTATAACCTGATTATTCCGTCTGTTACAAATTCCTCAACACCGAACCTTGAGAAATTGTCTCTACCGCCAACGGTCTCAGAGATAAGTATTGAGGTGCATTTGAGGTCTTTCAGTTCATCAGCCAGCTTGAATAGTGAATATCTCAGCTGCTGTGGAGAAGACATCCACATTGCAAATGCAGTTGTGGAGTCAATAACAAGCCTCTTAACATTCATTTCATTTACCATCCGCTTAATCTTCTCCACCTCTACATTGAAATTCTTTGCAAAGTCTTTTGGTTCTATGGTCCCTATCCTGTAAAGCCTTATCAATTTTTCATACTTTGATATGTTCCACTTAAAACTTTTCATATTCCACCAGACGTTTGTTGGGCCTTCTTCCAGGGTAATGTAAAGTCCTGGGTCCCCATAATCCTTTGCCCCATTATAGATGAACTGCATTGCAAATATGGTCTTGCCTGTTCCTGCGCCTCCTGAAAGCAGTATGCTTGAACCTTCCAAGAATCCACCCTGGATAAGCTCATCAAGACCAGGAATAGCGCTGGCTATTCTATCTCTATCCATACTTATCCTTTTTAATAGAACATGACAACATTTTTAAAGCTAACGTGATTATTAGAGAACTATGGATTATGTTGATTTTTCGTATAAGCCAAAGAAGACAGACCTTGTCTGCTTATTCAAATATAAAACAAAAAAGAGTAGGAAAGAAGCTGCTAAAAATATTGCTCTGGAATCATCAACAGGAACGTGGACGGATGTAAAAACGAAAAATACAAGGGCAGAGAGAATAAAAGCAAGAGTGTTCAAAATCAAGGGAGATTACAGCTGGATTGCATATCCCTATGACTTGTTTGAGGCATCCAACATTCCCCAAATATTCAGCTCAATTGCTGGAAACATACTGGGAATGAAGGTTGTTGAAAGCATACGCTTGGAAGATGTGAAATTTTCCTCAAAAATAGTAAAACGATACCAAGGACCAAGATATGGAATTGAAGGGGTTAGAAAAAAATTAGGTGTAGGAAAGAGACCTATTTTGGGAACCATTGTAAAACCAAAGCTGGGCCTTTCGTCAAAAGAGCACGCGAAAGTTGTTTATGAGGCCTTATTAGGTGGTTGTGATATAGTAAAAGACGATGAAAACCTAACAAACCAAAGCTTTAACAAATTCAGCAATAGGCTGACGCTCAGCCTTGAGGCTGTGGAAAAGGCAGAGGAAGAAACAGGGGAAAAGAAAGCCTACCTGCCAAATATAAGCGCTGAAACTGAATTGATGCTTGAACGCATGGATGAGGTAAAGTCAATGGGTGGAAAATATGTGATGGTGGACATAATAACTGTTGGCTGGGCTGCTCTCCAGACGGTCAGAAAGCACTCTTCTCTTATAATACACGCACATAGGGCAATGCATGCTGCTATGACGAGAAATGAGAACCATGGCATTTCTATGCTGGTGCTGGCAAAGGCGGCAAGACTTATAGGAGTAGACCAAATCCACATAGGCACAGTATTTGGCAAATTAGAGGGAAAAAGAAGTGAGGTGGTCAGGATAAAAGAAGGCATAACAGGGAAGACAGATGGTAGGAATGAAATGAAAATGTCGTGGGGGAAGATAAAGCCAGTATTCCCTGTCAGCTCTGGTGGAGTCCACCCAGTTCTAGTTCCAAAGTTGATGAAGATGCTTGGGAAAGATATAGTAATTCAGGCAGGTGGAGGCATCCACGGCCACCCAGATGGCACAGTATCTGGAGCCAGGGCAATGAGGCAGGCAATAAATGCAGCCATGGAGGGAAAAGACCTTAGGGATTATGCTAAAAGCCACGAAGAGCTGAGAAAAGCAATTCGTAAGTGGTCATCTGTAAAATGGTAAATTTAAATACTTCTTAACATAAAATAATAGCATGGGAGCTACTGCTAAACCTAAAGACATATGCCCTACATGCTTTGCTATGTACGGCTTCAGCGTGCCTCTAAAGAAAGACGGCGAATATTACCAATGCACTAAAAACCACATGCATAGGTTCAAAAAAGACAAGAATGGCTTCTTGGTTAAGGTGTGAGACACGCGACAGGCATAGCAAAGATATTAAAAGTCTGCTTTTAGATAATAGATTATGCGTATTTTTTTCAGGCACGAAAAAGTTAGGGCAGTGCAAAAAGAAATGATGAAAGATATATACTCTGCTTTTGTTGAGTCAAAACACATTATCATACATGCTCCCACTGGCTGTGGTAAGACAGATGCTTCGCTCTCTCCTGCGATCAGCTATGCAATCGAAAACAACCTCAATGTATTTTTCATGACACCCAAAATCTCTCAGCACTTAATTGCGATGTCAGTGGTAAAAGACCTAAGGCAAAAATTTGATCTGGATATAAGAGCTGTTGACCTTGTTGGAAAAAGTCACCTGTGCATAAATGAGGAAGTTATGGACAAAGAAGTGAATGATTTCTACGAATTGTGCAAAAAGAAGGTGAAAAACCACGAATGCCCTCATTATATAATTGCGAGGGGCTACAACGTTAAGCAAAGGAGTGAGGCAAAAGCCAGGCTGGATGAGATACTAAGGTGGTATGGGGCTGGAAGAAGCTGCACAGCAGTAAAGAGGCATTGCCTGAGTTATGGGGAATCCTATGGCATAAAAGGACCATGCCCGTACGAAGTGAGTCTTGAGATTGCAAAGAGGGCAGATGTGCTTATATGCGATTACTACCATGTGCTAAACCCATATATTGCCTCATCTTTCCTTGACAGGATTGAAAAAGAACTAGAAGATTCCATCCTCATCATAGATGAGGCGCACAATAGCCCTGAACGTCTGAGAGCTGCCTTAAGCTCATCATTGGATAAGAGAGTTGTATTAAAAGCTGCTGAAGAGGCCAGAAGCATAAAAAACAAAGTGCTTGCCAAGCACATCGAAGCAGTAATCCCCTTCATAGAGAAATTAGAAGACAGAATGGACTATGAAGAAGGAGATGAAGCAATAGTATACAAGGAAGAGCTTCCATCCATGCGTGATTTCTTGCTAGACATGGAAGAAAGCGGTCTTGAGTTTTTAGAAAAAAGCAATAGGCACAGGTCTTACCTGCTTAGAATGAAGAGGTTTTTCTCTATGTGGGAGGAGGAAGACATCTCTTTCCTGCGTTTGATGAGGAAAACTGAGAGGGGATTGAAAATTGACTTCAAATGCCTTGACCCATCAGTCATCAGCTCTGAACCTTTAAACAGGGCGCATTCAACAGTGCTGATGAGTGCAACGCTAAAGCCCGGCAGCATGTATAGGGACATGCTCGGACTGGACGCAGATAGGACAGTAATAAAGGAGTACAAATCGCCTTTCCCAAAAAAGAACCGTTTGGTCTTGATAGACAAAAGCATATCTACAAAATACGAAAGAAGAACAGAGAGCGAGTACAAGAGAATGGCTGAGCATATAAGAGATATAGTAAACAACGTCCCTGGAAATTCAGCTGTATTCTTTCCCTCGTATAAAGTTATGGGTGAGGTTTTAAGGTATATTGGAAATAAAATTAAAAAGAGGATGTTCACGCAACAGGAAGGCATGAAGGCAGAAAGTGTGAAGGAAATGCTTGAAAGCTTCCAAGCTGAAAAGGAAAGGGGAGCAGTGATATTTGCTGTTTCTGGGGGAAGCCTGGCAGAGGGAATTGACCTGCCTGGCAAGTCCCTGCTGGCTGTTGTGGTTGTTGGCATCCCTTTGGGCGAACCAGATATTGAGACAAAGGCATTGATAAGATACTATGACTTCAAATACGGCAAGGGCTGGGACTATGGTTACATATTTCCAGCGATGAACAAGGCAGTGCAGGCGGCAGGCAGGTGCATAAGGAGCGAAACTGACAAGGGCCTAATAGTGTTCATGGATGAAAGGTTTGCGTGGAGCAAATACAAAAGGCTAATCCCTGAAGAGTATGAAATGAAGGAAACAAGCAACTTCAAAAAAACCGTTAGAAAGTTCTGGAGCTCTAAGAGCTAAAAAGTTCTGAAATCCAGGACAGGCCGTAAAAGCCTGCATAGGCGAGTATGCCGTATTTTACCAGCTTGCCAAATAAATTGGCAAAGAAAAACTTATGAAAGGGATAGCCAATGCTGCCAGAAAAAACACCGACCACGTCAAAAGGCAGAGGCGTTGCTGCGAAAATAAAAATTATCAGCTCAGCCCTGTACCTCTCAAAACGCTCCTCTATCTCCCTTAATCTCTCTGGGTATTTTTTCACCAAAAAATGCTTGCCTAAAGCTCCTGTGTAATAGCCGATACATTCTCCTATTGCTGCACCAAAACCACCTGCAAACGCCACAAAGAGAGGGTTCAAAATCTTTCCAGCAAAGAAGGCCAAAATAAAAGTGGGGCTTGGTAGGGGCACTGGAAGCACTGTACTGAAAAAGCCTGCTAGAAAAACACCAATGTAATTCCAATAAAGTATTAGACCTACAAAAAAGTCCTGCAATCTACCACCTTGCTAATCTTGTGGCAATTAAAATATAAAACAGTAATGTAAAAAGGCCTCTGTTAACTGATTGTTAGCATAACATATCACAAATATGCGAAGTTCGAGCGAAGCTGTCAGGACCGAAGCGAACGAATGTGAGCGGAGAGTCGCAAGGCGGCACTACTTCAAACTTCTTTTTATCCAATCTATTGCTTTTTTCACATAATATTCTTTATCATTTTCTGCTTGCTTAATAATTGACTCAATTTCTTTTCTTAATGATTTTTCTTTTTTGAAGTTAATTAACAAAACAATTCCAAACCTTCTTTTCCATAAACTTTCAGATTTCACTAATTTTCTTGAAAGTTCAAAGATTTCTTTTTGCTTTATCTTTGCTATTGGTCTTATTCCCTGTGTTGCTAAAGTATCACATATTGCCCAATCTACAATGTCATCAACAAATTTTTTTATCAAGTCTAAAGTTTTTTCTGGGTCTTTTTTACAAATCTTTCCCAAGATTTTTGCGGCCAAAATTCTTTCTTCTAAGTAACCGCTCTCCCATAGTTCTTCGACAAGCTTAAAACCACCAGAGACATATTTTGGAACAATTTTATTTATTTCAGCAAGATAAACACCATAAACTTTTTCTGAAGTTGGAACAAATTTTCTCCAACTTTCTTTTGCTTTATCGTTTGATTCTCTTTCCAAGAATCTTCTTATCTCAGTTAATTGTTCCATAATATTAAGCGAAGGTTTTGTTCTATAAAAATTTGTTGTGCTGCCGAGCGATTAGACATAGCATGTATTTCACGCAATTTTTGGTTGCGGATGTATATTTGGTGTTCAACGACCGAATGAAGTGAGGAAGCAAAATCTTTGACTTTGCGCAGAGTTGCAGGAGTTCTGGTGGGAGGAACATTTTATAACTTCTTTTCCATTATGTAAATTACTTCATCAGCATTAAATAATATCTTTAGTCTTTCTCTTAATTTTGGATCATACTTTCCTATGTTTATATAAAATATTTTGTATTTTCCTTCTGCTCTTTCATTTAGGATTTTATATCCTTTATTTTTATAATCTTTTGAAAGCTTTTCCCTTTTTACTTTTATTAAGAACTGAATGGGTTTATATCTATTTTTCAAATAAAATCCTTCAACCCAATCAATATCTGCAGAAGGAACAGTTACCTTCTTTTTACCTAGGCTTTTTAGTTGTTTCTCAAAGAGTTTTAATAATCTACTTCCTATTCCTTTCTTCCAATAATTATGTTCCACTGCAATCCCTTTGACATATATCTCTTTATCAAAAATCCCTGGAATACAAATACCAATTAATTTATTTTTAATATAACAACCAACAAATAATTTTGGATATTTTAAGTAAAGTTCTTTTATTTCTTTTAATTTGGTTTTTTCGTCCACATATTCTTTTTGAAGTTTCCACACATTTCTCAAATCTTTTCCAGAAATAAGTCTGAATTCCATATTAATCCCACTTTCCATCACTCCAAGGAGAAGGATAAAGATCTTTTATTTTGAATTT
>QMVG01000015.1 GCA_003660975.1 Microcaldota archaeon | reverse complement strand
CTTCAACAGCTGTTGATTTAGTAGTAGCTATTTCTACTATTAGCCTCACTATATTTCCAATGTTAATACTTTCAATGGGTAGAAGAAGATTTTGAACTTTCTCCATTGCCTGTTTCTCTCCTATTACTGGCTCTAATTCTTCTTTTAGAGTTATAACTTCTATTAAGTCATCGTAGAGAATTAAACGCATTCTATCTTTGTATTTGCTTCCTAATATTTGCTCAATCAGAGGTTGAACATCACCCTTGCCTATGACATATAACCCAAAAATATTTTTAACCCCCTCCTTTTTAGAAAGTTCCTCAAGATAACCCCCAAGTTGACTTACACTCCCAATAGGCCAAGTGCTGGTTTTTACTTCCAGAACCATCATATCCCCATTCTCTCTATTCCAAATCCCATCATGATTTTCTTCTCCTGACTTTCCTATATATCTTCCGTACTGTATTTCAAATCCTAATCTTCTTCCCAAAGAAACAATTAAATCTTGAAATGCCCTATTATACGGATCATGCGCGCCTTTACTCTCACTTATACATTCATCAAGCCATTTTTTTATTTGTTCAGTAGGCCATTTCTCCTTTTCAATGAATTCTCTGAATCTATTCACTTGTTCTGTTTTATCCTTCAGTTCATCCCCTAGCAGATGCAATATATCTTTTATCTCAATCATTTTATCACCCCTTTTTATGTTTCATAGCGATTTCCGATAACGAGTATTTCACACACTTTTTATTCATATAACTCCCCAAGTGTGAGTTGAAAGGATTTCATAAAGTTAATTGCCATGAAAAGTTTTATGAGTTTAGAATGTTAAAAAGCTTATGCTACAAGGATGATATAAGCTATAGGAACTTATCAAGGGAATAAAAATTAGAGGGTGTTCTTACCAGACGGACAAATTCTACATTTCAGCTGTGAGAAAATTTATATAGACATATGGGAAGTAAAGACATCAAAAAAGCGCTAATTGCTTCAAGGTGGCTAAAGATATAGTTAAATAATTGTTTTGTGTGCTACAATCATAGAGGAAGTTACAGATCTCTTTCACAAAAGCTTTTTTAATCTCTCTTTCGTCTAAGGGTATATGCAAGCAAAAAAGCAGAGACAGAAGGTTGCACAGCTGACCTCCAAGGACATTATCAAGGAAATGGAGAAGCGCTACCCAATAAAGACAAGGGCAACCTTGGGACAGAGGGCAGCTGATAAGCTGACTGCATTTGTTGGCAGCTGGACATTTCTCGTACTGCTTTTCATTTTTCTGGTTGTCTGGATAGCCATAAATCTTTACGGTTGGGTGAATGCGTGGGACCCATATCCATTTATACTTCTGAATTTTGTGCTTTCATGCTTGGCAGCTGTGCAGGCCCCAATAATTCTTATGAGCCAAAACAGGGAAGCGGAGAGGGACAGGATAAGGACGATAAGGGATTACATGATAGATAGGAAGGCAGAGAGGGAAGTGGCAGATATGCAGAAGGACCTTGAAGAGATAAAATCAATGCTAAGAAAGATAAAGGCAGAACTCAGAAAACGTAAGTAATTATAAAACTTCATATATAACGTTTATTATAAAGTTAAGATGGGCCAGTAGCCTAGTCTGGACAGGGCGACAGCCTCCTACAACCCTTTTCCTGTTATTCCTCTGGAAAAGCGTTGACGGAAAAGAAAGGGGTTGGAGCGAGCTGTAGGTCGGGGGTTCAAATCCCCCCTGGCCCGTGAGCAGATAAATAAGACAAAAGCATAAGACTGAGATAGGGGTCATGGTGTAGTGGTAACATCGGAGGCTCCAGAACACTTTTCTGGAGCGCTGAGCGCTCTTGCGCAATGATTTCCCAGAGGTATGCACTCTTGTAGTGTGGAGATACCTCCGGCTGGGGGTTCGATTCCCCCTGACCCCATTAAAATTAGCCAGTTAAAATCTTCTTCATGTTTTCTGCAAAATAAGGGGATTTTATCCACGCTGAAATCTCTGTCTTTTCGTCTTCATCAGGCGTTAGGAAGAGAAGCACCTCATCATCAGCTATTACCATTCTATGATGTGATTCCTTTTCTATTATCTCGGCAATGTCTCTAATTCTTTCTATGCCCTCATTCACAGAAGGAGTGATTACTTTTATCTTCACACCTCTTTCATGCGCCTCTCTCAGCAAATCCTCATATAACTCTATTTTTCTTTTCAATCCTTTTTCCGTACTGCTGAGGACAATTGTGTCTGATGCGTCCATTATCAATTCTTCTAATTTTGAGTAAATGTTAGCTCTGTTTTTTAGCACCCATATAAGGTCTTCAGTGCTAATGTTTTGGTTCATTGACTGTTTGCTCAGCTTTTCCTCCAACCTCTCCTTTATCTTATCCATCTGCTCAAAGCTTTTTATCAGTTCTTTCTCCTTGCTCTTTTTTAGATTATTCAATGCCTGCTTTAAGCTTAAAGCATTATACTTACTGGGTCTGCCTGGTTGTACGCTAACAAAGCCCTTTTTTGCCAGCTTGTCCAGAACATCGTATGTTCTTGGACGGGGTATGTCTGCATTGTCACTAAGCTCGCTGGCTGTCATTGGTCCCAATTGTGAGAGTGCAAGATATATTTTTGACTCATATTGATTGAGGCCTAAATTTCTCAGCAGGTCAAGCGTTTCCTTGTCCATGTTCCTCATAAGCGGCTACTCCTTTTTCCTTTATAAATGTTACTATTGAGGGGTTTCAACATCTACTATCTATTTATGCACCACAAGCTTTAAATATGTTATCACTACATAATAGTAACAATATGAAAAGGAGGTCTCATATGAAAGTAAAATTGCTCTCAATACTGCTCTTTGTTGCATTTATGCCTATTGCTATTGCTGAACCTGTTATGATTGTTGAAAATCCAATAGTGAGCCTATCATCTGAAAAGGATGTAGCTCACTTCTCGGTAATGATAAGAAACAATGTGCCTGACGAAAGAGATATAACAATCCTAGTTAAAACAGATTTGCCTTTTTCCATATCAAAAGAGAGCTTTCATATGTTGCCTTATACTAGAGATTATTTTGATATATGGGTGCCTGCAGTTGGCCTTGAGAAAGGCCTGCACCCAATTGATGTGATTGCGTATGATGGCGAGACATCAAGCAGATTAAAGTTAATAGTTGATGTTGAAGAAAGCGGTGAGAAGCTGGTTGTAGACCCGATAACTGAATCAGTCACTGTAAGGCAGGGAGAAGAGCAGAACTTAAGGATATTGGTAAGAAATCTAGGTGAAGAGGAATTAAAAAACATAGTCATAAGCGGGGACATCCCAACTGCTTTTGACCCCCAATACCCTCCTGTATTTAATTTAGAAGCAGGACAGTCAAAAGACCTCTCCATTAAGATTGGGGTCCCCGCTGATTATCCCGATGGTCAAAAAGAGTTCACGATAACAGCTGCTTCTGGAAATGTGGAAAGCTCGACAAAAGTCAAGGTGAAAATATGGAAAAAGTTCTCATATGAGAGCATGGTTTCCATGAGATTGATTGCAATGGAGCCTTTAAAGGATGAGGAAGGCAATGTAGAAGGTTATAAAATAAGAGTTAATGTGGAGAACAAGGGCCCGACAGATGCCAACAACCTCCTTTTCACTTTGTCCGACCTGCCAGCTGGATGGAGCATAGAAAATAATGAAGCTTTTGATTTAAGGGCCTTCCAGATACTTGACAGAGAGATTATAATAAAAGCCAGCGATTTCGATGAACACAAGACAGAGCTTCTGTTGGTGAAAGGGAGTGAAACAGTTGCATCTCTGCCTCTGCTGATTGCTGGGTATAAGATAGGGGTTTACAGCACAGGCATAACAGGTATGCTATTCGGAGGCAGTTCAACAATAATGTTGGGTGTGCTGGTTTTTGTTATCCTGCTTCTGATTTTGCTGTATATACGGCAGAGAAACCAGCTTGAAGACCAGCTTGCTATTGTTGGCGCCAAAAAGAGATTTGAGAAGATGATTGAAGAGAATCCTCCAGAGGAAGGAGAAAACTCAATAGAGTACTTGAAAAAGTTGGTGAGAGAGGCAGAAAAAGAGGAAAAGAAAAGCAAAAAGAAGAAGTAATTTAAACTTGCCCCTCTTTTTCTTTTATATGAAGGTTTACAAGAAGAGCAGTGCCATTGTCATAGAAGGAAAGGAGTCCACGCTCTATCTTGATTCAAAAAAGGCAATAAAACCAGAAGATGGCTTTGCAGCCATCAGCCATGCACATTCAGACCATTTGGCCGGACATAAGAGCGAAACAGTAATGACTTCCCCAACATTTGAGCTTTCTGGCATGTCATTGAAGCCAAAGACAGTCAAATACGGAAAGACATACAAATTAGACGGCATTAGCATTACTGCCTATGATGCAAAGCACATTCTCGGTTCTGCGCAGTTTTTGATAGAGGAAGATGGGGAATCTATCCTGTATTCCGGAGATTTCAGAGCAGCAAGCTCTGTATTTTATGAGGCTTGTGAGCCACCAGAAGCAGATATACTAATAGTTGAGTCCACATATGGGCATCCAAGATATGTATTTCCCAGCGTTGCAGAGGTAGTTGAGGAAATTGAAAGCTGGGTTAAAGAAAATAAAGAAAAGACCATTATCTTTTCAGCTTATGCACTCGGCAAAGCACAGGAGCTAATAAGAGTATTAAACAATATCTCTTTGTCTCCTTTGGTTAGCAGGGATATTGCTGCTTATTCCGAGCTTTATGTAAAGCACGGTCTGAATTTGGATTATGTGTCTCCATTATCAGAGGACTGGGATGAAGTCATAAAAAAGCCTTTTATTGCTGTTATGAGCCGCCGCTTTGTAAAGCCGGAGATTAAAAAGATTATAAAAGAGCAAACAAAATCACCTGTTTTGTTGGCGCTTAGTACTGGCTGGGCTATAGACTATTCCTTTCGTTCACAAGGGGTGGACAAAAGCTTCATTTTCTCCGGCCATTCTGATTTTAATCAATTGATTGACTATGTAGAGAGGTCACAGGCCAGCAAGGTCTTCACCGTTCATGGTTATACGGATGAGTTTGCGAGGCAGATAAAAAGGCGCCTGGGCATTGACGCAAAGCCGTTAAAAAACGTTCAAAAGCAATAAAAAGCACATTGTTCAAAATAATAGCCGGAAGTGATTTCTATGGGCAGAGGGAGAGAAGAATTAAAGACCTGCATATACTGTGGTAAAAGATATCCCATATCAAAGATGATAAGAACGACAAAGTACAGCTTCGGTTATTATGATGATGAAGCAGGCATAAAATACAGGGGCCAGCCAATGACTGTTTATGTCTGCAAATCCTGTGCTAGACACAGGGGAATAAAAGACGAAAGGCAAAAAGGAAAAAGGCGTTAGGTCTCCTTCTCGATGCTTTTTTCACTGTTCTTTTTCATGACATAAACAAAACCAACAGTGCTCATTATGGCAGTGCTTATTATAACTACAAATGTGATGTCTGCGAATATTCTGTATATGTCATTGCCGAGCATTTGGTAAGGCAGGTACGCAAGTACTGCGGCAGCCAGGCCTCTGGGCATCATGACAGTCATTATCTTTTTGTCAAATGGCCTGAAGTAACTAGCCCCTCTCGTTGATAGGGCCACAGTGATCGGACGTATGAAGAAGAGCACTGCTGACAGCACCACTCCCAGGATGACAATCTCAACGCTGTTGATGGAGACAATCAAGCCCAAATAAACAAAGAAAAATGTCCTTATGAGGAAGGCCATAAGTGAATGGTATTCTTTTGTCCTTGGGTCCATCTCAAAGCCCATATGGTAATATCTTATGATGTTGAATATCTTCTTCCCATTTCCCAAGACGATGCCAAACATAAAGCACGCGATTGCGCCAGCAGCAGTACCACCAGTCGAACCAACAATAGAAGCAGTTATAATATAAACCAAGAAGAGAACGCTCAGCGTGACAACATATGAAAATTTCTCTTTCATAACCCTGTGCATTAGCGGTGTCCAGATCAAGCCAGCACTGACCCCTATCATTGCACCTATGCTAAACGTACTCGCCAGTTCTTTTATGAGTATGCCGAGAGATGCAGGCCCCCCAATGCTTTCCTCTATTATGATAAGCTGGATTATGGCCATTGCGAGCACTATACACATTGCATCCGTAATGGCAGATTCTATTGAGAGGATAATCTTCGTGTTCTCTCTCAAACCTTTTGTTTTCAATATTATCGGGATAACAATAGGCGAGCTTGTGCCTCCTATTACTGACCCAAGAAGGAAAGCATCAATTGTCCTAAAGCCAAAAAATACCAATATCAGAGCAACTGCAAAAACACTTAACACAAATGTTGAAACACTTAACAGCAGACCTCTTGGCGCCCCTTTAAAGAGCTTGTATAAGTCCATGTTTATGCCGCCATCAAAAAGTATGATGATAACTGCCAGTGTGCTAAAGAGAGCTGCAAATTGTGTTAGCAGCTCTATAACATTTATGTCAAGCAAACCAAAGATAGGGCCCACGAGTAAACCGAAAAGCATCAGCCATATCATTGAAGGCACGTTAGTTTTTTTGAAGATAACATCACCTATGAAACCCAAAAGCACTATGAAACTTATCAGTGCCAAAGTTGGAATCACAGGGATGTTTAAAATCATGGCATCATCCTCTTTCCTATAAAAGTAATGGGGCTTTATAACTTTTTAGGCAGATTAGTAAAATTTTTAAATCCACAATCCCTTACAACAGCAATGGTAATGTGTAGCATATGCAAGAAAAACAAGGAAACCAAAGTAAACTGGATCATAGAGGAGCATTCTGTTGATAACTCCGTTCTGCACAGTTTTAGAGTATGCGATGACTGTGCAGCCAAGCTCATAAGAAAAATTGTCTCTGAGATGAAGCTTCCTGTTTCTTCCGACAATCTTATTCTTAATTACACTGGTTTAATAGGAGACATAACTCTGAATGACAATAATGAACTTGAGGTAAAGCTACTTATGGACCTGGCAAAAGCAAGAAAAATAGTTTTGAACAGCTTGAACGGCACAGAAATTATCCAATGAAATGCCTTATTACAACACCCACAATAAATGAGATAATTGACAACAGAATGATTAACTGGGCGTATAGCAATTTTTTGTTCTCGTCAAGCCTTTTTTCAATAAGACGCAGGTGTTTCGTGATAGAAGCAATGTTCTCACTCATAAAGTTTGCCTTTTCCTGCAAACTTATTATTTCAGCATATAACTCCTCATTATTTATTCTCAATGTGGTCTTTTTCTTTCTCACAGCTTTTTTCACAAAACATCCGCTCCATTGTCAATGTTTCTATCAACAGTGAGCAAGGAGACTTTATCTCCCTTCTCGGCAGCCAATAGCATGCCCTGTGATTCAATGCCCCTTATTTTCTTAGCTTCTAGGTTTGTTAAAACTATGATTTTCTTGCCTAGCAATTCCTCCTTGTCATAATCTCCTTTCAGACCTGCTACTAGTGTTCTTTTCTCGCCTCCGATGTCAATACTGAGCTTGTACAGCTTATCTGCTCCTGCAACGTCCTCTACACTCACTATCTCAGCCACTTTTAGCTTCATCTTCTTGAAGTCATCATAACTGACGGTGTCCAAGATTCTCACCCCCTCAACCTTGCTTCTGAATCTCTGCCTGTACTCAATTACTTCCTTGTCATCAACCTTTCTAAATAAAGGCTCAATGGCCTCCACTTTTCCAAATTCAAGCAATTCCGCAGCTTTGTGCCATGCTATATCTTCAATGTTCAAGGCTTTCTTTATTTTAGCCGAAGTTTCTGGGAGAAACGGCTCTATTAATATGGCAATTGTCTTTACGATGTTTAGAGATATAAACATAACACTCTGCGCCCTGTCCTTATTTTTCCATGGTTCCTCTGCGTTTAGGTACTGGTTGCCCAGACGCGCCAAGGCAATTATCTCTTGAAGTGCTTCCTTTAACTTTATGCTCTCATACAGCTTGTTAATTTTTGCGCAGCTCTCCTTAACCTTGTTGACAATCTGCCTGTCTTTTTCACTGAATTGCTCTGGCTTTTCCAACTCTCTTCCATGAAATCTCAGCACAAAACTTATTACACGATAGACGAAATTACCGAAGGCATCATTTAGTTCAGTGTTTACCTTTCTCTGAAATTCTTCCCATGTGAAGTCCACATCTCTGTTTTCTGGATACATTGACATCAGCACATATCTCCAATAATCAGCAGGAAATAGCTTTAATGCATCATCTCCAAACACTCCCCTACCTTCTGATTTGGAGAACTTGCCTCCTTCATAGTTCAAGTATTCAGCAGATGCTATTTGATACGGTAATATGTATTCCCCTACTCCCATATTCATAGCAGGGAATATAATAGCATGGAAGGGTATGTTGTCTTTTCCTATGAAATGGACTATCCTGTTTTTCTTATCTTTCCACCAATCTTCCTTCCCTATCTGTTTTGAGAAAGTGATATAGCCTATTGGAGCATCGAACCAGACATAAATCACTTTTGAGGGGTCATCAGGACAAGGAACGCCCCATTCCAAATCTCTTGTTATGGACCTGTCTATGAGGCCCTCTCTTATCCACGACAAGGCAAAGCTCCTGGCATTAGCAGGCCAATGCTTGTTTTTATCTATCCATTCTTTAAGTTGCCTTTGAAAAGCAGAGAGCCTAAAAAATGAATGCTCTGTTTCTTTCAAGACAGGCTTGTTACTACATATGTTACACCTAGCATCTAATAACTGGGATGGTTCTAATACCTTGCCACAGGACTCACACTGGTCCCCTCTCGCCTTTTCATAACCACAGTAAGGGCAGGTGCCAATAACATATCTATCAGGCAGAAAGCGTTTGCAATTAGGGCAGTATAACTGTTTCACTTTCTTCTTATAGATATGACCTTTCTTCTTGAGCTTATTGTAGAAATACTGGGTCAGCTCTGTGTGTTCCGGAGAGCTTGTTCTTGAAAATACATCAAATTTAATATTGAAGCCCTCGTAAACCTTTTTGTGAATTTCATAATATTTGTCACAAAGCTCTTTCGGACTTATGCCCTCTTTTTCTGCTTGGACAGCAATAGGAGTGCCATACTCATCAGTACCGCAAACATATACGCATTCCTCACCTTTCAGTTTTAGGTATCTTGAATATACATCTGCCGGCAATACGCATCCCACGATAGTGCCGAGGTGAGGAACATTATTTACATACGGCAGAGCTGATGTTACGATATACTTGAATTTCAACACCTCTAAAAGAAGCTATATACTTCTTATGCTCTTTTTTCATTTAAAATATTTTGCTTTTACGGTTCTGCTCTATTAAAGTCTATATCTCGTCGTTTCAGATTTCTAGCCTTACCTAAGTGAAGACCAGCATAGTAAAGAAACATCAAAACAAGCTTTGCTTTATGTTTATAGTTACTTCTATCGTTTATTTGAGAAGTTACGCAATTAAAAATTGCATGAAATACATGCTCAACGAAATTGCAGATGCCCTTCCCCTACCCGACCGCCCTAAAAGAAAAAAGATAAGTTAATAAATAAAACAAACTTACAAAACTATTTATGGTGAAATTTACAAAAGATGAAAAGAAACTTATTGAATTTGCGAAAAAGAATTTTCCAAAATTATTAGAGAGGAGAAGAAAAAAAGGTTTATATGATACATATTATGCTTGTGTTTTATCTAATAGTGGAAATATTTATGAAGGTTCTCCTTTTATCTCAAATTTAGGGTCTGCAACTATTTGCGCTGAAAGAGTAGCAATTGCTAATATGGTTTTTTATGAAACAGAAAAAGCAAAGATAAACTCAATATTGGTTATAGGTCCGATAGGAAAAGGAGGAAACCTAACGCCTTGTGGATTATGTAGAACAATAATTTATGAATTTTCTAATGGTAAAGCAAGTGTTTTATGTGCTGGAGCATATTTTGAAAATACACAAAAGGATTTCAATTTTCTATTTAAGAGAATTAGGAAATTCAAAATAAAAGATCTTTATCCTTCTCCTTGGAGTGATGGTAAATGGGAGTGAAATCATAAAATGTTCCCTCCACCGAGCATCTGCAACTCTGCGCAAAATCAAAGATTTTGCTTGCCTCACTTTGTTCGGTCGTTGAACAGCAAATATGCAGTTTCACTCACTTCGTTCGTTCCACCCAAATTTGGCTTATGCCAAACTTCACATATTTGCAAAATGTTCACCATGTTAATAAAAGAGTTCATCCAGTATTTCAAACAACCAAGTAAGCAGCATTCAATTAATGGAGGTAAAGAAATCGTGGAGAACTTGCTCAGCTGGCCTGTTTCTGATATCCATTCCGGGCATAGTCCACGCTAAAAATATAAATCCTTTTGGTTTATTTTCTTCAAATTTTTTGAGTTCTTCTATGGAGATTTGAAAATAGTCATCCTGTAGCTCATCGAGTGATTCCCCATCTCTGTTACTGGTAGTTGGATAAAACGGCCCACCGTAGGGAAACCATGCCTCTGAAACAAGCCAATCAGCACTTGATACATTTGCAGAACTTACCAAATCGGCATATTTGTTCCTTATGTATCCTCTAAATTCTCCTAGAGGAACTTCATCGTGGCGTACAGTAATCCCTATAAGATCATATCCAGATAGATTTAAATCCTCAGAGGGGTCTGCAAGTTTTACAATGATTTTGCCCTTGAAGATTTTTCTGAGCTCTGGTAGAATCTCTAGATGCCACTTAGAAGTGAGATTAAATCTCTCCTCTGGCGAATCGATAAAAT
>QMVG01000014.1 GCA_003660975.1 Microcaldota archaeon | reverse complement strand
GGAGGAGGTCAAGCTCCTCGTCGAGGAGGCAAAGAGGAGGCCAAGGAAAGGCGAAAGGGACGCACTATTGATTCAGGTCCTATATCAGACGGGGCTGAGGATATCCGAGGCTCTGTCTTTGACACCTTCCAGTATCAGGGAATTTGAAGGAAAGCCAGCTCTGGAGGTCTTGGGAAAGGGAAGGAAGCTGAGGCTCGTTGCTTGTCCTGAGAGATTAGCTGATAAACTCAGAGCCTATGCTTACAAGAAGGGCCTTGGACCGAAGGATAAGTTCTTTCCTATAAACAGACAAAGAGCCTGGCAAATCCTTAAAGAGCTTGCAGCAAGAGCAGGGATCCAAAAGAGGGTCTATCCTCATCTATTGAGGCATTCGGACGCAATCGAAAGGCTCCGCCAGACTGGAAACCCCAAGGCCCTCCAACACCACCTTGGCCATTCCTCGACCGTTATGGTGATGAGGTACCTTTCTACCCTCACCCAAGAGGATTCCCTGAGGATCCAGCAACAGGTGGAGTTTGAGGATTAACCTTGACATCGGAGTAAAAATAGATTATACTCTACCTGTGGTGGTGGAGGGGAGGGAGATAGGATTGAACAAGGAGTCAAAATGAAGCTGGTCCTTTATTGGGCAGGAAAAGAGCGGCTGTTCGATCTACCTCCCAATAAGGGCTTTGAGGAGGCATTAAAGCTTCTTTCTCTACTTCAGGAGAAGGGAATATCGGTAGAGATTATAAATACAAACAAACTCCCAGAGGAGAAGCTTCAGATAACTTATGAAAAGGCTTGCAAGGTTGCTATCTGGAAGCATATCGGGATAAGACGAGTCTTTGGCACTAAGCGACGGGGCGGTGGTCTCTTCTTCGGTAAGGAGGTCCCTGCTCTCTTAGTCTACGAAGGGGAGGGGGAATACCCAAGTGATGTCTATCCACATCGAGAGCCAGGAAAGGGACCCTTAATTACTATTAGAGATTTTCTAAAGAAGAAACTCTTAAGAGAATCTGAACTGGCCACAGGCATAGAGATTAAAGAGGAGTGAAGCTATGGAAGAAAAAAGACGCAGAAAGTTACAGGCTGAATTTCCAGAAATATTGGGAAGGAATAAAAAGATTATACAAAGCTTATACTTCGTTCCTGAGTTCGATGTACTCCTTTCATGCAACGATACTCTCGCTTTTACGCGGACAATTCCGAACGAAAGCATTCAGCTTGTAGTAAGCTCACCCCCTTATAACATTGGGAAGCCTTACGAAAAAAAGATAGAGTTTCGGAGATATCTTGAATGGCAAACTAATGTCTTACGTGAGTGTGTGAGGATACTTAAGCCTGAAGGAAGTCTATGCTGGGAAGTAGGTAATCACGTGAACTCAGGGGAAGTTTTTCCTCTCGATGTCTTTTTTTACCAAATCCTAAAGGAAAAGCTCGGTTTAAAGCTTCGTAATAGAATCATCTGGAGATTTGAGCATGGACTTCATGCCAAAAGAAGGTTTTCTGGTCGTTATGAAGTTATCCTTTGGTTTACAAAGGGTGATGAATATGTATTTAATCTTGATCCGGTGAGGATTCCCCAGAAATATCCAGGAAAGAGGCATTACAAAGGACCGCACAAAGGGGAACCTTCCGCGAATCCCCTTGGGAAGAACCCAGGAGATATCTGGGATTTTCTTCTTAAAGAATGGGAAGAAGAAGTTTGGGATATACCTAATGTCAAAGCAAACCATCCTGAGAAAACAATCCATCCCTCTCAATTTCCTATAGAACTTGTAGAGAGATTGATCTTAGCATTAACAAATCCGGATGATATAGTTTTTGATCCCTTCATGGGGGTAGGGTCTTCTCTTATTGCCGCCCTGCTCCACGATCGGAGAGCTATAGGAGTGGACAAAGAGGAAGTTTATGTGAAGATAGCACATGAAAGAGTAATCCAAGCCTTAAACGGGACACTTAGAAGAAGGCCTTTAGGCAAACCAAAGTATGAGCCAAAAGGAACAGAGAAAGTGGCCCAAATACCCCTTGAGTGGAGGCGGACATGAAAATTGTAGCGAAGTATTCGCACAGAGGAGGAGAGGAATTCATAAGGGAACATCACCCCCAAGAATACCAAGAGATAGAGGAAATAATAGAAGCTATAAAAGCCTCGAAACTTAAGACTAAGATCAGTAAGGAGAAGACAATGATGGGAAGAGTTCTCTATTCTCCTAAAGCTCTAAACGAAAGATTTGAAGAAGAATTTAGAAAGAGAGGATGGGAAAAAGGAAGGGTTATTCTTAGAGTCGAAATCCCAGAAATAGGGAGGATCCATGAAGGCCCTCGGGAGATGGATGCTTTCAAAAACGGCTTAGGCGTGGAGATCCAATTTGGCAAGTATGCTTTTATGGTCTATAATATCCTTGCTAAAATGACGATATTCCATAACTCTGGACTCATAGATTCAGGTGTTGAAATTGTCCCTATGCTTAACATGGCAAGACAGATGTCCACAGGTGTTTCTTACTTCGAGCAGGTTAAAGCCGACCTAGTTCACAGAGGGGAAAGTGAGATAGATATCCCTGTTCTTGTTCTAGGCGTAGATGATGAATAATCCTCGCTTCCTTAAAGTGCTTTGGTGCTTCAGTGCTTCCTTTTTAGGGGAGTGATATGAGGAAGTTGGAACTTAAGCTGTTACTTGCCGAAAATCCCGATTGGGTGGAAACACTTAAGGAGGCCCTCGAAGTCGAGGAGAAGGGCCGGAAGGAGGCCGAAGAAAAGGGACACAATTACTTGGGGTGGGAGTGGTACGAAGTCCACACCCCACCCCAAGTGTTGAACAATATGGTGTCCAAAAGGATACTTGACATAGTGTACGCAAGTCGTTCGAGCACTTCGTACGTCCTTCGGGATAGGGACCTTATAAGGGAGGTGATAGACGAGATAGAGGCTTCGGGGATAGAAGTACAACCCGAAAGCGAGGTTCCCAACGATCTTTTCGAGATAATCGTTGGACATAAGAACGTGAAGACCGTCCTGCGCTACGCGATAGAGTCGGAGCGTCCCTGTCATGTGCTATTGGTAGGGCCTCCGGCTTCGGCAAAGACGCTGTTTCTGATGGAACTTTCCCGCCTTCCCGAAAGCTACTACCTGCTTGCCCCCACCATGACGAGTGCAGGGCTTAACGAGGTCCTGTTTGCGCTCCAGCCCAAGTATCTACTCATAGACGAGATAGATCGCCTACACGGGGATAATTTAGGCGTCCTCAATAGCCTTATGGCTACGGGAAGGATAAGCGAGACGAAGTGGGGGAAAACCCGCTATGCCGTACTTTACACGAAGGTATTCGCGGCGGGGATAAAGGTGAATTCCCTACCACGGGACCTCCTTTCACGGTTCATCAAGATAAGGTTCGAACCCTATTCGAGGGACGAGTTTCTAAAGGTTTCTAAGTCGGTCCTCGAAAGAGAAGGGGTCCCGGAGGATGTAGCCGAATTCATAGCCCTTTCCGTTTGGAACATGTACGGGAACAAGTCCGATGTAAGGCAGTGTGTAAGCATAGCAAGGATGGCGAACGGCGAAAAGGAGAAGGCCGAAGTGGTAGTTGAAGTTATGAAGCGACAGGGGGTGTCGTTATGATGTGGGAAGATATAGAAAAGTGTAAGGCCCTATCATATTTGGTACGGAAGGGGTGGTATGATATACTCGAAATGCTGAGGGGGTGTAAAGGTGTAAGCTTTACGTTTTTTCGTTCAATGATCGGGGTGGAAATGGCGAGGGAAGCCTCCTTCATTTGAGAATAAACGAAGTACTTCGCAAAACGAAGTACTTCGTTTATCCTGTAGTTAGGCGTAATCGGTTGCGGCGTTGAAAAATATCAAAGAAGGAGGTAAGGTAAAATGGGAAAAGGTAAGTTTGGTGAATCATGTAAAGAAGCTATAAGAAATAGTTTAGAACTTGGAGAGGTGGTAACTTTTAGTGAACTCTTCAGAAGAGTTAGAAATAAAGGTAACTGGAAAGATGATACTATATACCAGCATTTAATGGCTTTAGTGGTAAATTTACCACCAGCACGAAGACATTGGCCTCATGTCGAGCCGTTTTTATTGCTCCATGAAGATGGAACGTATGAATTATATGATCCAAATAAGCATAAAATGGTGAAAGAATGAATTCCCTAAAAATTATGCCGCAACCAACTCTCCGTTCGCTTTCGCTCATTTCGGGGCTATTGCCCACGCCTAACAGGCGGGTATCTGGTTCAGGCTTTCAGCCCTCACCCAAATCGCCTTCGGCGACTTCAGATACCCGCCGGGACGTTATCCGCCATGCCTAAAAGAATCATGAAACAGGAGGGAATATGATAATAGAAATTTTACTTGGAGCAATCATAGTACTCTTAGGCATATTAATCATCCTTTCACTCAGAAAGGTAAAAGTTAAACCGCAAGATATAGAAACTGCCATACTTAGGGTATGGAAAGAATCTGGATTAAGTGATAAAGTAGGGGAATTGGCTACCCATGCTAAAGAAATAAAAGAAACACATAAATCTATTGAGCAAATGCTTAGAGTGCCTGCTGAAAGGGGAGCATTCGGTGAGATAGCTCTCGAAACTATCCTTTCTGATCAACTCCCTCCAGATATGTTTGGGATTAGAGAAAAGGTTCTTGAGGGTAAAACCCCAGATGCTTATATTAAATCAACGGTTGGCATTATTTGTATAGACTCCAAATTTCCATTAGAGAATTACAGGAAGATTATGGAAAGTGATGACCCCCAGGAAAAAGAGAAGTTCAAAAGGCAATTTCTCAGAGATGTAAAAGGTCATTTGGATAAAATAGCTAGCGATTATGTCTGTCCTGAAAAAGGCTCTGCAGATTTTGCCTTTGCCTTCATTCCGTCAGAGGGTGTTTATTGGTTCCTAATAAATGAATATTTTGGATTGCTTCGCGAATATACAAAAAATGGAGTCCAAGTAGTATCGCCACTAACCCTATCGCACAAAGTCGAACTCATAAAAGCTGGAGTTCATGCAAAGAAACTTTCAGAAAAGGCGGAAAAAGTAAAAAATGACATCTTGAGGCTCTCACAACGGTTCAGAGAAGTTGATGAAGTATGGCGAGTATTTTACAAAACCCACTTTAAAAATTTAGCTGGTAAAGCAGAGGAATTAGATGAAGTATATAAAAAGTTACGGGAGGAATTTGATAGAATTTCAAAGTTATCGGAGGAATAAATGAACCAAGGATTACGGCACGGCGTATAACAGCGGATATACGGCTACGCTTCGCTCCGCCCAAACCCTGCTTCGTATGACTTCAGATACACTCGGAACGTTATACGCCATGCCGTGCTACAAGGAGGATGAAATATGAACGAGGTGTATGAGCCTAAGGAGCATGAAATATCAATTGGAATAGCCATAATAAAGCAAGTTGTTCAAAATAGGGCTAACCCACTGGATATAATAAGAGAAGCCTTATCTAACTCGTGTGCTAAAGAAGTAAAAGCAACCTGTTTTGAAATAACCATTTTCTATGATGGAACATATGGTTGGTCATTTATTTTTGAAGATGATGGCATAGGAATGAATTATACAGGTAAAAAGGAGCCAGAAAAACAAGGACGCTTAGATAGGTTTCTAAATTTAGCATACAGTGGGGTTGCTGGAATTCAAGCAGATGAGTTTGGGTTCAAAGGTCTTGGTTCAAAACTCATGTATTTATGTAAAAAGCTTGAAATCGAAACAAAAACATATGAAGGAGAATGCCATAAAGTGGAAGTTCACGATCCAATAGGTAAACTCCTTAAAAAAGAGAAACCTGAAATGCCTAAACCTCTTATTTATAAGTTACCACCTGAAGCATTAGATTTCCCTCACGGAACTATTATTAGAGTTTGTGGGTATGACGGTGGAATTAAATACCCAGAATATGAAGATGCAGAGAAACTAAAGAAGTATCTCTACTTCAGAACTCTAATAGGATACACCCGACCAGAAAGACTACGCGAGGGCTTCCCTAAGATCATAATAAAAACACCTGCTATCCCAGATGGAGAGGAGTTAAAAATTGGATTTCCTTGGATACGAAAGGAAGGGGATCATGTAGAAGGTCAAAAAATAGGAGTTATAGAACCTCCTATAGAAATAACTAAAGAAGACAAAAAAGGGAATAAGGTTACAGTGATTTTAAAGGGAGGATATGCATTAAAGACGAGTGAATTCGGGATGAGTGATTATGGTATTTTAGAGAGCAAGGGTGTTGGCTTGACTTACGCATGGAAAGGAATACCATACTTTAACTTAGATTTTAACCGATATAAACCCCAAGGATTTGACTTATATTACAAGTTCTGCAGGTTCGTTGTAGAATGCGATGATGTTGAGACAGATATCGCAAGAAGCAGAGTTTCTGATGGTGTAAAAGAACCGCTATTCACCGCTGCTCTCCGGGAAGCTTTTAGAAAAGTAATGGAAACCAAAGACTACAAAGAATGGGTTAAGTATCGCCGAGATTTAAAGAAAAAGGATTTAGCAGAGACACTTAACCAAAGAAAGGATGAATTAATGAGGAAGGATCGTTGGGTCTTTTACAAAGAAGAATTATTACATAAAGAACCTGAAAATGAGCAGGATGTCAGAGCATTGCTTTGGAAATTGGAGACCTTAAATGCTTTGCCTTTCTATTATTTCAAAACTTTAGAACACACCGCTCAGAAGGGAATAGATATCATTGCGGAATATCAGGAAAAAGAGCATTCAGAGAAAAAGTTATTCCAAGCTGTAGAAGTTGAATACATTTTAGAAAATTACTCGGATCATGACCATGTTCCAGAACAAACATCTCTAATCATAGCATGGGATTCAAGAAACAAGGAGAAGCTAACAAAAGTTGAGGGTGATTACAGATACGTATGGGAATATTCAGGAAACAACTTGAATGTGATTTTATTGAAATACCTACCAGGTATTGAGATAAAAAGGAGATGGAAAGAATAAAAGCTGGCACGGCACAGGCGTATAAAAGCAAGTATGCGGTTCGCTTCGCTCACCCAAATTGCCTTCGGCAACTTCGCATACCCACCAACCGATACCCGAAATCCCGAGTCATGTTTAACGCAAATCTCAATAGATATGTGTCCTTGACCGGGTCAAATCGGTCAAAAAGGGTCAACTTTCGGATTTTTGACCGGGGCCGGTCAGCTCTTTGACCGAGAGGAGGTGACTATGCCAGATCATCCCCTGGTAAAGGTGGCCAAGATTTTCGGCTGGGGTTTGTTGGGGGAGAAGTTAGGCGTTCCTATGGCTGAGACGGCGGTGAGCTTTACCCAAGCCCTCCAGCAAGCCCAGCGGGAGATCCAGTATCTTCGGCAGAAGCTAGTCCAGCTTGCGTTATCTTACCTGAAAATATGGTCTGAGAAGCAGGAGCTCCAGCAGGAGGTCTCCCGGCTCCAACAGGAGAACGACTGGCTCCGAAGTCAAATAGAGGAGCTGGAAGCGCAAGTGGCCGCTCAGTCACAGCCCTTACCTGAACCTAGAAAAGGGGCTCCCTCAGAGCTATCGGCTTCCCAGTGGTTTAAGATCATGCCAGAGTTCGCAAGGGGTTTGATTTTGGGAGCACCCGGGTCGGGTAAGTCCGCCACGGGGCACATGCTTTTAGAGCTTTATAGGTGGAAGATGACCCCTTATGTCCTGGGATTCCCAGAGGAGAAGAAGGCTCTCTTGCCAGAGTGGATCGGTCTCGCCAGGCACTTTGATGAGGTACCCCCGGACTCCATCGTCTTGGTGGACGAGGCCTATCTGCTCTATCACGCAAGGAAGAGCAGCTTTGATGAGAGCATTCAGGAGATGTCCAGGGCTTTGGGTCTTGCCCGGCAAAGAGGGTACTCCATACTGTTCGTGGCTCACGAGGCAAGGCACCTGGACAAGAATATTGTGGGGTATGCCAACCTGTTTTTGTTCAAAGAGCCGGGGGCTATGGAGGTCAAGTTTGAGAGACCGGAGCTCAAAGAAGTTTTAAAGAGGGCCAGGGATTTCTTCCAGGAGAGGACAGGAGATAAGAGGGGATGGTGTTATGTCTGGTCTCCAGAGGTTCATTTTGAAGGTCCTCTGGAGACTCCTCTTCCTTCGTATTGGAGTGAGGAGCTTAGCCGAGCTTACTCCCAAGGGATATCGTCCCCTGCTCAAAGACCTCCTTCCGCTTCGAAGGAGGAAAAGAAGAGGCAGGCGAAGGCCTGGAGAGATGCGGGACTTTCTTATGGGAAGATTGCGAAAAGGCTGGGAGTGAGCAAGGCTACCGTAATCAACTGGCTCAAACATGGGGGTTGAAAAGCAGGCTAAATCAAGCCGTTTTGAAGACGTCCTGCACCAGGCCGAAAGCTTCCTTTCCTATTGGGGAAGGTTCGGGGGAGATATGAAGACGGCCTTCGACAGGTGGGCGTCTTCCAAGGATTTCCTTCCCGGGGATAGGGAAAGGGTCCTGAAGGCCGTGGAGGCCATAAGACCTAATACAGAAAGGTACCTAAGGGAGATTTTAAGGAGGAAGTCGTGACCACAACGGAAATCCTAGCAAACCACCTTCTTTCGGAGGTAAACGGAAGGTATGTAGGAAAGAAGAGGAAGCCCCTTACCCAGATTTTTTTCGAGGTTCAGGATGCTTTGTACAGGATAAAGAGGATCAAGGAAAGGGTGAAGGAAGAAAATGGCCTTTCGTGGGACGACGGGGAGTTCATCGTGTGGGTTAGGATAGGGGATGTGCGCTTTCCTGTGGAGGTTAAAGCTTCGTCCAGGGACGTTGCGCTTAGGGTCTGCGAGAGGTGCCTTGAGGACGGATGCTCGGTAGAGAGGATAGAAAAAGAAGAAAGGAGTGAATATGTCTGAGACGCTGGAGCGATCGAAGCCCTACGTCAATTCCCTGGAAGAGTTCCCAGGTAAATCTTCCTCTGCTTAACCCTGCCATCCGTTCGGTAACTTTCGGCAAGATAGAGCTTGCACCCAGAACCCTTGCTTCTGAACCCGGACGTGCATAAACCACTAAAGTAGAGCTGCAACTCAATACCTAGAGGTTTTCTGAATACGATCCCGATTCTATACCAAGGTAGTTAGAGAATTTCTCATTTCTGTATTCTGTTCCCTCTTTGCACCACCACCCTCTAGGGGGCACAAAATCTGCCACCTATGCTAAAGACAGATGTACCCACAGACGCCCCCACGGGGCCTTTCTATCGAAGAGGTATACACCCTCTCCTTGCCTCCTAAGATACCTGTACGCATCCCTCGGCCTCCGGAAGTAGAGCCTCAGGTACCCCCCGCCACCTTCAGGAGGTGTGAGCCTCTTCCTCACCTTTCGAGCAAGGCCATAGGGTGCGTAGGCGAACTCCGTCCCTAAATAGATGTAAGAATTCGGAATCTGCCACGCTAAATACCGCTTCCTATCCAGAACAACCTCCCAGTAAGGCCCCCCGTTTTCCTCCTCGGAACCTACAATAAGCCGTCTACCAGAAGACCTTCCCGCCGAGAACGGCTTGGACGAACGAGCATAATTCTGCTGAATTCTAATGCCAGTAGCCCTCTCCCAACGCCGAAGGGTTGTCCTGGAAACTCCCCATAACTCCATCAACCGGGCCCGACTGATGGTCCTTTCCCTTGTGAAAAAGGAGGCGTACAGAACCCCCTTAAAGGTCGAAAGCTTCCTAAGGGAATCGAGAGGTATTACAATAGGTCGTCCCGGTAATACCCGTAGACGGGAACAAACCTTTCCTAAGGAAGCATAGAAGATCCTATTCGACCCCCGGGTCCACCAAAGGCTTTCCCCTTTCCGAAGCACATCCCTGAAGGACCGCCGGGAAAGGCCGAGGGCAAGGAAAGCTTTTTGAGCTTCTTTATAGTTAATCCACCCCCTCCCTTCGAGGTCCAGAGCCCGGAGCAACAACCAGAGGCGGTACTGTCGAGCTTCGCTTCTTCTGAGGACCTCTTGATTTAATCTTTCGTAGCTCTTGACCTGCAACAAGAAAGCCTCCTTCCACCATTTCCGGAAGGAGGCACTTGCGCTCGCCCCCAATCTTGTGTATTTTTAGAGACAGGTGCGTAGCTGGGGGCAGGCACAAGTTTTGTGCCTCCTTCCGGGGGGCTCACGAATGAGTCCCCCTCTTTTCTTCCTCCTCTTTATCCTTTGAGGAAAGCACCATGAGTACGAAAACGGCTACACCTAACCAGAAGACCCAAGAGAGCTTAGAACTATCCTTCTTAAATCTTTCAATATCCCCTAACCCCTTCACCTCCCTCATTCCGACCTCGGTAGGCACCCAGCGCTTCCCCACCTTGCGCACAGCGCCCCGGTCACGGAGGCTGACTAAGACAGCTCGGACATAGTTCGGCTTCAACCCTAAAGCCTCCGCAATCTCGCCAGCTTCGACTCCCGTCTCCCCGTGTTGGAGGATATATCCTAAAATGGCGTTGCTTCTCCCGATTACGAGCCCCATAATAGCCTCGCAATGCAAAGATGGTTGCTATTAATATATGCGGTCGAGTTTGGAATGTCAAGTCCCCGTCTTAAGGCATTCGGAAAACTTTTTCTGAAAAAAGTCTATTAGAATTGAAGCACAAGAACTTACCAAAAGTTTGTCTGATCATATTTTTATGTGTCTACCTCTGGTAGTGCAGAATCCCTGGGGGGTTGACAACAATCGGGTTTAAGTCTAAATTTTTATCTCACAGGCTTGGACTCCTGAACACATTTTATTCGGGATCAAAAGTCCCGAAGTGCTCTTTGAAAAGAAGAATAAGAGGTTCTCATACTTAAATGGGTTTAGACCTGAGGAATAAGGGATTGAAATTGGTGTATGTAGAGTGCTCTCAGGAGATGAGAAGGCGTTTAGACCTGAGGAATAAGGGATTGAAATTTAGGTTTTTGCTTCCAGCTCCTTGACTTTGGCCGAGTTTAGACCTGAGGAATAAGGGATTGAAATGAGCAAGCCAAGGCTCAGTACAAGTCTATGATCGAGGTTTAGACCTGAGGAATAAGGGATTGAAATGGTATGTGCGCCGAAAATGTACACGCACGCACACACGGTTTAGACCTGAGGAATAAGGGATTGAAATGATGTTTTCTTATCTGTGACAACGGAGGTTACTTCCGGTTTAGACCTGAGGAATAAGGGATTGAAATGACTAAGGGGCTGTTTTCAACTACATACTCTTCCAGGTTTAGACCTGAGGAATAAGGGATTGAAATCCCCCACAGGGAATCTACTCTTATATC
>QMVG01000013.1 GCA_003660975.1 Microcaldota archaeon | reverse complement strand
TTTTTTAGCCTCTTTTACTTCGGTCTTTTCCTCTTTTTCTGTTTTGACACCACTTTCCAACTCAGATATTTTTTTCTCTATTTCAGCTAACCTCTCTTCATTTTTCTGTTTTATTTCCTTATAGCTTTCCTCTGAAATCAGACCTTCTCTATAATCGTTTTCTAAAGATTCCAACAATGTCTCAATCTCCAACTTTTGTTTTTTTAATTCCTCCAGATCCATACATCATCACCCTAAACCCTTTAACCTAGCTTCAACCGAGTCTAAATATGTAGAGGCCATCTTGAATGCACCTTGCTTCATCTTTTCCTTAGCTATCTTCAATTCAAGTTCGACATCATACGTGTCGACTTTTCTCGCTTTCAATTCTTCTATTCTCTTCTCTATCGCTGCAACACGCGTGTTAAGTTTGTCGTACATGTCTAATTCTTCGTCAGTAAGTCTGAATGTATTGTGAAGTAATGGTCTAAACGTAACGAACCATGGTTTACCATCGTTGTATTCAGGATTCTGTACTAATCCTGTTCCTATTGTTAACTTTGTTATCTTCGAAGCGTAGTCGGGACCATACTTTGTCTTTACTCTGTTTATGTCACCTTCGTACTTTGTACGTAGTTGAATTTCTGTAGCTATGTTTGCTCTTATTGCTCCTCTAAAGTCCATGAGTACTTGTGAAATCATGAATAGACCAATACCCCACTTTCTAAATTCTCTACATCCACGCTCCAAGGCAACGTAACCACCTTTACCACCGTACTTAGGTAGTAGTCTGTGAACTTCATCGTAGACTATCAGTAATTTGAGTTCCTTCGATTCTGGCCATGGAATCGCAAATATCGAATCTATAGTCCTTCTCACAAACTTGTCAAGTTCTGCTGGCTTTAGCCTGTTCATGACAAATACCGTTATTTCACCTGGTTCCATGTACTTTCTGATGTCAATAGGCATGTTAACGTCTTTAACCACTATTATGTTTGTCTTGAAACCTCTTGCATCCTCTTTCTTAAGTCCAAACTTATCGTAGAGGTCTAGCATGTGTTTATCTTGACATGGCTTCATGAAGCCTGTCCATTGAGCTGTTGGGTCAAATACTATGACTGGTATGTTTCTCTTTAGCAATTCCTCAGCTACAACCATTGCCGATACGGACTTTCCAGAACCTGTACCACCTGCTGCTATACTGTGCATAGTCAGTTTATCTATCTCTAAGTAAGCCTTTATATCAGTCTCAGCTATCTTTCCAACAGGTATACTTCGTGGACTTTTCTGTGGCAGCTTCTTAAAGTCTACTGGGAATATGTAACGTGCAGCCATCATCTTTTTCAATCTGTACATATTGTAGAATCTTAAGCCAAGGTAAACTGCTGGTGTTAACATAAATAGTATCACGTAAGTTAGCCAATGCATGAATACTGCCTTTAATATTAACAAAGGCGCTGGTAGTGCACTCACTTCAAAGGAGTCTGCAGCATATGCATACTTTCTTCCATACCAATAACTTGCGTTAACTTCTATCACGTACCTAGTAGGTGGTGCCGTTTCAGGTATAAGTATAGTCTTCTTGTAACTTAACACATTGGTTACGGCTATTGTTTCTGTTGTAGTTGCTATGATCTCTTCGGTCTTTATATTTTTCACCATGTACGTCATTTTTATGTCCTCTATGCTCGGTGTTGGTCCCATGTTTACTACTCTCACTTCAAATTGTAAGTTCTCTCCTGGTCTCACTGTCTTTGTTAAAGCTTTTACTATTACGTCCAACAGCGGTTCCGGTGGTAAGACAACTTTAACGGTAACGGGTGTTCTATGTTCTTCTTCTCCTATTTTTGTTACTATATCTCCCGTGTATACTCCTGGAGCTGCAGATTCTGGAACATAGACTTTAACTTTGACAACTTCTGTGGTCTTACCACTTATCGTGAAACTCATTTTGTCCAATGTCAAAAAGCTTGATACTACACCTTCTACTGTTAAGCTAACATCAACATCTTCTGCTAAGTTATTTGTTATATCCATTGAATGAGTTTCGTATTCACCTGGTTGAAGCGTGACATAGAGTAATGTTGATTTTATTTCATAAGGTGGTAATCGTAACTCTTCCACTGGGACGGTAGGTACTGTGGGTACTCTTACTCTAGCCGCTCCTGGACCTCCTGGTCCAACTCCAGGTGGTACTGTAATCGTTGGTGGTGGTGCACAATCTTGTGGACAGACTGCTGTAGATTCACCGTAATCAGATTCACATATACCGTTTCCACAAATGTACTGGGCTAATGCAAATGCACCACTTAAGCTGGTAGTATTTGCATAAACTTTGTACCCAATTGTGTCAACCGTACTCGTTAATCTTGTCCATGTCGAAGCACATCTCTTGTACCTTTCCCATTGACTACAGTAATAAATAGCTAAGTGAGAAGATGTCACATCTGAATTGTCTTTAAATGGAGAGTAGTCGATGGCCAACATGACATGGGAAGAGTTGAGTATACTGTCTATAGCTATAGCCCTTAAAGCTCCTCTTCCCACTTTAGTAACCGGTATTATACCAAATACTATTGGGTTATAAACGTCTGTTAGTATGTCTGTTCCGTATAGAACCAGACTTTCATTAAATACACTTATGTTGAGGTTATAAGTTCTAGCATCTATCGTATCATTGTAGTATCCAGTTGAATCTGTTTGTATAAAGAATAGTAATGATTCTGTTGCTGGATCTAAGAACCTAAATTCTACATGTATTGGTGGCTTTGACATCTGTTCCTCATCAACAGCTATACCCGCAAACCACACCATTGGATATATTTCAAAACTCTTTGTTGAAGAGTTACAATTTCCAGAAACATCGCATGCAGTTGCATTTATTATATGGACTCCCATCTTAGACGTATTACTGAAGTAAAGTTCGTATACGTAGGTGTCACCATCTCTCATAACGAAGTTTAACACGAAATCTTCAGTTGAATTATCTGGGTATTTTATCGTTGCGTTTACACCACTTACACCACCGGCATCAGTTGCGTTAACTTCTATTCTAACAGTTGAGTTTATGTCTATCTTTGGTGGGACTGAAATCGCAACTAAAGGTGGTTCCATATCAAGGTAAACTATCGCCTTTGCTTCGGTATCAGAAAGCACCAATCCTTTTATCGTGTAGTTTGCTGTTACATTTAGATCGTAACCTCTTGCTAGAGGCAAGCTTGGTGCTGTAAAGTTTATGTACCATAGTTTATCTGTTGAATTGTAGCTTGCTGTAAAGTTCTCTATTTCCGTGTCTGAAAGTCTTACTTCAAAGCTAACATTGCTTGAAAGTGGATTGACACCATACGTTACGTTTACCTTAGTGAACACCATATCTCCTGGTGTTACATTTATTAGTGGCTTCTCCTCTGTTGGTTCTACAATATCTACATAGTATGGATGCACACCAATTGTTATGTACGTTCTCTTTTCCTGCGGTCCACTAGCATCGGTGTAGTTGTACGTTGCTATGTATCCAGTTAAAGTCGTCATTTCCGTTACTCGTGGTGCTATGTACGTCACGCTTAATGTCTTTGTTTCATCCACATCAACTGTCACTCTATCTGTACCCACATCAACGTATCCAGAAACGTTTCCTGCCTTTATTATATCGAGTACAAGTTTTGCATTTCCGCTATTGTGGATTAATATATCACCAAGCTTACCTTGTGTACCCTGTATAACTTCTTTCTCTATTGAACTTGGGCTTTGAGTCCATGAGAGGTTAATAGGAACTATTACCTGTATCTCCATTGTATCGGATGTATCAATTCCAGTAGCTTTTATTACACCTGTATAGTTTCCATTGGGAAAGCTATCAGGAACAGTTATGGAAACTGTTACGTTAAGCGTTTGACCAGAGTCTATACTTGCTATGGTTCTTGGACTAAAGCTAACGGTAAAGTTCTCACATACGACTCCAGACATACACGACATCACAATGTTTCTAACAGCGTCGTTACCAGTCGAGTTCAACGTTATGTTAGTGCTACCTGTTGAGCCATCTGGTATGTAAAGCGCGACAGAATCTTGTATTATATCAATGACTGGTGTAGAAGTAACGTTTATGTTGACTGTTGTGTAATTGAATCCTGTAGAATTATCAAGATTTGTCCAACTTGCTGTTATATTTACGAAATACGTACCTGGAGGTGTTCCGGCTGAAACAAGTATTGTAGTTTCATTAGACCAACTCTCATTTCTTAACATGTCACCAACGAAGAAGTAATCTTGTATTGGTGTCATACTACTTGACGTTGTTATATTAACGCTTGCATTGTAAACTCTTGCATAGCCTGAATCGATTACTGTAAAGTTCAATCCGAAGTTTGAACCTTGATCAAGCGTTACGTTGTTGACATAAACAAGTGTAGCGTTTGGTATTATACTAACTGTTGTGTTTCCTACTCCAACAAGCTCTATTATATCCGTACAGTTTATCAAGTTAGCTGTATCATTTGCGCATATCTTAAGTTTATGTATACCTGCTAAACTGCTGTTATATGTCGTTAAATAGGTTGAACCATTCTTAACCATAAACCTAGTTATTGTCACGTTATTAGGTATCGTAACGTTTATCCAAGCTGTTGAAACCTCGAAGTTATCAGTTATTACCGCACTTATATTGACCATTTCAAATATTATTTCAAACTTCGTTGGTACTACACTTACGTTCATTATGAACGGTGGTACATCCGTTATGTTCAACGTGAAATTAGTTGCCATTTCATATGGAGTTGCTGAATCACCCGTGTCTGTCTCTGTCCCTCTTATTGAAATCTCACCGTAATATTCGCCAGGAGTAGTATCTTCGGGTATACTAAACGTGATGTTAACCACTCTTGATACTTGTTTTTCTAAATCAAACGCAGATGGTGTAACAGTTACAAATGGTGCCGCATCTTGTGTTTTGTATAAAGTAAAGCTTATCTTTACGTTACCAACATTACTTATGTTTATCTCTCCAACTGTACCAGAAGTGTTCAATGCTGCAAGTAAAGTACCAAACGTTTCTGGCCATCTTAACCACGAACTATTCCTTGGAACAGTCAAATTCAATAATGATTCGTCATAACCAGCATTACTACTGCTTGCTCTTATCTTTGTCCAGTAAATTCCTGGTGCTTGACCCGCTGGCACTGTTGCCGTTATATCTATTGTGAAGTTTTCTCCTGGGTCTAATATTCCTTGCTCAGTTGGGAACATTGTTATAACACATTCTGGACAATCTATGGCTAGGTTTCCTCCAACTAAACTTATAAGTATATCTTCAACGGGAGCGTTACCTACAGACTCAACTGTAACGTTTCCGACGTACGTAGTTTTATCATGTGGTGTTTCTTTTTCAACTACTTCTTCTATTATGTTTATCACTGGATTCTCAGCGACTATTACATCTGTTCTTCCATAGCTCATGTTTAACGTTAGATCTGGATTTCTCCATGTTGCATTAGAATAGACGCTTATCAGCATAGGTGGTGTTGCTGGTAATACTGTAACTTTGACTGCCCATATACACGACGTGTTGACATGTACAGTACCACATGACTTTGATGTAACGTTATAGATTATATATCCGCTTGGTTCATTGTAGACCGTTAAGTTGGCTCCATAAGCTGTACCCGGGCCAATATTGGTAAAGTTAACCAGTAGATCAAAGGTAAATCCATTATTTTGCGTTATTCCATAGGCTGTTATCTGATCTGGTATGTTTATCGGAGCACCATATGCTTTACCCCAGACGTAGAAGTAACCCACGAAAGTGTAATTAATGTTGCTCTCAGGTTGCATGTCCATTGCATAGACTGTTACGTTATGTATACCATCGATACTTGGAGTGAAGTCTACACTATAAGTGTTATTACCGTCATATGTCATAGTTAAGTTAAACTCTGTCCCATTTGGTAAACCTATTGCTGCCCAAACGCTAGCTATTCCATAATTATCAATCACATCAGCTTTTATTGTTGTGTAATTTAGATTAGCCTCTATACTTGTATTTGGCATGATTGATGTGTTGAATATCTGCGGGGGTTCTAGATCTCTTATATGTAAGAGTGCAGTAGCTTCTTTTATGTTAGTAGTGTATTCAAGAGTCGTGTTATCAGTTATATTACACTTGAATGTTATATCTCCTTTATCAGTTGGTGTCCATGTCATGTTCACATGACCAGTTGAATTTGTCAAGAAACTTCCATCAAACACGTATCCCGCTCCAAAATTATGCCATATTTCAACAACGTAATCTTCGACTGCTGTTCCGGTATTATGATCCTCTACTCTACAAACCACATCAAAAGACTCGGGATAAGGTAGAATACTACCATCTTGTGGAGCAACCCAAACAACATCAGCCAAACCAGTAATTATGATGATTACACTATCTTCACCTTTATCATAGTAACTACGGGTTGCATTGCATGTTATATTCTCTGGACCAGTCTCTATACCTGTTATGTACCATGTTGTATCAGCACCTGTAGCTATTAAACCTTTTTCTGTGTACCATCTTACCGTTGCTGATACACTATCACCCTTTTCGTCAATTATGTCAGCCGAAAGGGTTAAAACAGTACCTAATGCATGATACGTTCCATTTTGAGGTGAAACTATCGTTATGTAAAGTTTTCCTAGAATTCCTATTGTTATGTTAACCGTTTCAGAGTCTTCCAATCCTTCTTTAGTTGCATTTATAAATATCAAGTACGTACCTGGATCAAGTCCTTCTGGAGCGTTATAAGTTATCCAGCAGTAGCCAGTTGCGTTTGTAGTACAATTGTCAATGAAGTCATGTGTTTCGTTATAGAAGTATACAGTAGCATTCTCAGCATCTCCGATATTAGCATCGTTTACGTGAACTGTTATGTTTGTTTCATGTGGTGCAAACGTGTCGTTTCTGTATATGCTTCCATATTGGAGATTTATCTGGTCTATTATCAATGGTCTCTTTACTCTTATGATTGTAGATCTTCCTCTTATTGATGCATTATAGTAGAGTGTTGTATCATCACTTATGTTACATGAAATGTTGTAGTAACCTGGATTTTCATTACTGGTTACCCACGACCACTGCGCCTTTCCTTCGTTGTCCGAAAGTAACGATTCTTGTAGTATACCATTCTTGTAGAAATTAATTGTGTAATTCTCTATTCCAATGCTCATGTTAGGATCTATCACTCTACATTCTACAGTTTGCGTTATACCTGCCATTACAACAGTTCCATTAGGTGGAGATATATATTCAATCTCACTCCAACCATAAATGAATACGTTTGTTGAATTACTATTCTGATCATAGTACTGCCCTGTAGCGATGACATTTATTGTTTCTGGCCCAAGGTCGTGTGTAGCTGGTACATGCCATGTTGTCTCATAACCTTGTGCTAAAAGATGGTTAGTTGAGTTGTACCAACTAACAGTTGCATTCTCATAATATGAAAGACAGTCTGTACTGACATTGGCTATCAACGTCTCGTTTCTATCTCTATTCAATATCTTACCATTTGTTGGTTCTATTAAGCTCACATTTAGTTGACCTATTACAGTCAATGTCACTTCGCTTGAATTGACTTGTTTGTAACATGCATCTGTTGTACCAGCTTTCCATTTTTGCACACCAACAAGAGATGAACAACTAGGATCGTATAACACACTACAATTACCTCCATTTGACAAACAGGTTAGACTAACAGTATAATCTTCATGATTCTCAGTAATCCAAACAGTTCCATTTACATTGCTTGGATATACATCATGGTCAGTATCATAAATTACAAATTTAAGATAGGCCATAGAATTGCCGATTCTTCTAACGTTCTGACTACTTTCTGAACTTATTTGCACTGATGCGTCATCTTCCTCTAATGTGAAGTTTAGAACTTTTGTTTCGTTGCTGAAACCGTATTCATCGACTACTGTGAACTTGAAGTAATTCAAGCCATTCGTTGCATTAAGGAAGTCTTCGCATGTGAAACGCTCTTCGAACTTCACTTGTGTATCTGTATAGTAGGGTTTAACTATCTTCGAATCAACTAATGTCCATGTCACATTATCAAAGCTCTTCCAGAGACTAACGTTGTTGTTGTTCTTATCTCTGTCAGTTATATAAACTATGAATGTATAGAGCTCACCCCAGCCTCCTAGAGTATGGTCAACACTCGGATTATTTATTTGTGGATTACTAGCTAAGAAGAATGAATTGCTCTTAATCGTTTCATTGTATGGATGATACGATTTACTACCAGTCATCTTTACTGTGTACCATCCGTAAGGCTTTGCTGTTGAATCCCAAGTACAGTTGTAGTAACCTTGACCTTCCTGTAGGACTGGTGTACATGTATACTCAGAGTAACCGATTCTTGCCTTAAATCCAATTGAGGCGTTCTCAACGTACCCACAATCATCATAAGCGTAACCTCTTATTAGTATTGGTGTCCCAACAAGGTAAGCAATTCCATCTGGCCAAGTAACGTTTAGTCCTAAGAACGTGTTTATTATTACTGTATACTCACTTGAATTAGTGTTCTTCCAGTAAGGATCGTTAACGACTCCTCCCTTCCAGTAGTGTGGTTGATTGTAAGGTTCAACAGAATAACGACAGTCTGGATCAAATGGATACTGTATTATTCCATTCAAGTCACTACTCGTTGTTATACCTTCATCGTATTGTGTTCCGTTGTAAGTCACCCAGAACATGGCTTGTGCGTTATCGGCTGGTGCGTTTCTATCTGTGTCAACTATCCTTAGCTTTAACCACACGTAACTTCCATTTTGCGGATAGGTTCCATTTCTCCATACAGAAGCTCCATCGCCCTCTACTAATTCGAGTATAACGTCATCCTTTTCAACTGTAAAGTTGAGTGGTTGTGTCTCATCTGTGTATCCACGCGTATCTTCGGCAACAAAGTAGTATTCCCATACTCCTTGGTTACTCTGGAACTCTCCTGGATTTGAGTAGATGATAACAACGGTTTGATTTATCGGCCCGTAAACTTCAGTTGAGTTTGCGAACACCCAAGTGGAACTTCCAAATTCCCTTACGTAAAGTCTTATAGTTACGTTGTCCAAATCTTCGTCAGTTATATTAACTCTGAAGTACCAAGTCTCACCCCAGCCACCGACCGCCCAATCGTTTTCGAAGTCCCATGCACCACCACTTGCAGTGACATTTGGTTGTTCTAAGAATGGTTTTGTCTCAACAAAGAAGGCGTGCTGATAAACACTGTAACCATCGTTGTAGTAAGTCTTGTTCCCAAATACACTTATATTGTATTCTCTTGCTAGAATAGTAGATGTGTTTTGTATGCATCTGTAATCGCCACCACCTAGATCATCAACAGGAGTACATACGAATTCAACACCCGTCTCATGAATCAGTGTGATATTAACACTTGCCCCTCCTACTCCAAGTAAGCAATCGTTCGTTACATTACTCATTATCGTTACGTTTTCTCCTTTCAAGAAGTAATATGATGGTACACCGGCTTTTAGTATAGCAGAAACTGATGTTGATAAGTCACCTATAACAGTTAACATAAGATTTTCAGTTATGTTAGTGTCTTTATAACAACTATCTAAGTGGACACCACCTGTCCAGTACTGTTTACCAACCTCATAATCACAGGTTGGATTGAAGTAGATGTTTAGATAACTAGTAGCATTAGTTGTATTACTTGTCGGTATTGTGAAGTAATTGGTTCCATCATACGTAACCCAAATACTACCGTTAACACCGGAACCAACATAAGTCTGTTTGTCTGTATCTTTAATTCTCAGGACAAGTAGAGTCGTTTGATCAAAGCTCCTGTTGACAAAACTTTCGTTTCCTTGTACGTATTCTATTTCTACATCATCTCTTTCTATATTTGGACCTGTAACGTTTGTTGTGTTAAACAAGTTCGTCCCGTCATCTAGTTCAAACATGAAGTAATTATCAGTACCTATATCACTACAATCAAAGTCTGAGACAGAAAGTGAACATGTTCCTCTACCCCAATAGATAGTAGTGGAATTCTTAAGTTCCCAAGTGGTACCACCATCTGTTGTAACTAATAGTTTACACGTAACGTTATCGTATTGGCTATCTTCTATGTCCACTGAGTATGTGAAAACTTCGCCCCAACCTCCAGTTGACGGAGTGACAGTGAGATTTTCATACAGAGGTGGTGTGTTGTTGAGATATATCCAATCTTCGTAAGTTGTGATGTTATCGTAATAGTAGCTCTTAGCTGAGTTTATCCTTATATCCCACCATCCACCTACATGGAAACTTGTATTCCAACTACAGTTATACCAACCCGCATAAGCCCCGGTTTCGTTGTAGACTGGAGTACAGTATTCCCATTCATTATTTGGTGAACCAAGTCGTATCGTAACGTCTGTGTCTGGTATCTCCCCTTCTTCATATGAGCAATCGCTAGACACATTTAATCTTATTAAAACCACATCTCCAACAGGTATTATGTCCCCGTACTCTGGTTGTTCTAAGTTGTTGACTAGTTGTCCGGTTATCTCTATTGTGAAACCATAATCTGGGATTGTATCTTTATAACACTCGTCACCATAAGTACCACCCTTCCAGTTCTGTACTCCTACTCTATAACTACAGTTGGGATTAAAGTAGTATGAGAGCATGCTTTGGTCATCCGTCTCATTTGTCCCAGCTAACATGTACGTTGCTAAATTACCAGCTTCTGTCGTAACGAAGAATGCACCACTTACGTTTTCTCCAACGTAGACGTTTCTATCAGTGTCCTTTATCCTCAGCCTAAGCAGTTCCACATCATTTCCAGTTCTGTTAACTTGTGTTCCCGCTCCAGCAATGTATTCGACCATGATATCGTCTTTATCTATAGTAAACGTATTTTGGTACTCGTCGTCATAGTTCCAAACATCGTAGACATAGAACCTGAAGTTTCTTGTACCTATGTGTTCACAATCAAAAGTGTGACCCTCAAATGAAATCTTTGTTGGTGAGACTGCGACAAGTGTTGTAGAGTTTACCATCTCAAATTCTCCTGTCAAATTCAACCATAAGCTTACGTTTATAATGTCTCCATCTAAGTCTTGTACCCATGCTGAGAATGTCCACTCTTCACCCCAGCCGCCATCTCCGCTTGCTTCTGCTGTTGGGTATTCAGGTGATAATTTAACTTCAGGCTCAGTAGCAACATAGAATGAATTAACCTTAGTTACGTTAGTTCCGTTGTAGTATTCCTTTATAACTTCTATCGTAACGTCGTGCCATCCTGTTGCCCAGCTTGCTGTTGCTGATGCTGGAATTGTGCAGTTGTAGTAACCTGAACCTTCTTCATAGACATTAACGCATTCATAATTCTCGCTTGGAATCTTAAACACGACTGTTGCTCCTTCTACTGGTCCACAATCATCCCATACGTATCCCTTCAGGACTATATCATCTATTCCTCTCCTGAATGGTTGACCATCTGGATAAGTAATGTTAGCTGATAAGTGCTCAGTAACTACGATGTATGTAAAGTTAGTTGAGTTCGTATTCTTCCAAGCAGTCTCACCGACGTTTCCAGCTTTCCACCATTGTGGACCAACTGTAAAGCTGCAGTCAATTGGTATGGATATGTAAACGTATCCAGAACCATTAGAGAATACTGGTGTTGATTCCACAAAGGTTTGACCATTCTTAGTGTAATAGAATCTGCCTTGAATGTTGATTATGTAGTTGTTTGGATATGAGTAATTCCTATCGACGTCCCAGAATCTTGTCTCTAAGTATAAGGCGTCACCTGAACTTCTATTGACAACACTCCCATTTCCAACAGAATGTTCTACGAAAACGTCATCTTTGTTCAAGGGTAATGATATGAAACCTGTATCTGCTATGTCATTCTTCGTTGGAATTAATTCATCGGTTGTGTTAAACTTAAAGGTCGACGCATGATTTGGTAAGTTCATATAATCTGTAGATGAGAATAGATTTTGTTTAGAAATGGTCACAGTAGAGTTTACTCCACTCAACTGCTGTGTTGAAACTACACTCAATCCAGTAGATTTGTTAACCCAAAGTCTTAACGTGTTAACATCTAAATCCTCGTCGGTAAAGTTAACACTAAAAGTCCATATTTCACCCCAGCCACCATCTCCGCTTGAAACAGCTGTAGGATTGTTTAACTCCGGTTTTGTTTCGATCCAGAATGCGTGATACTTTGTTGAAATCTCTGTATTAAAG
>QMVG01000012.1 GCA_003660975.1 Microcaldota archaeon | reverse complement strand
TCTCGGCTTCAACGTTTTGCCTTTGTGGACGGGAACAGGGAAGGTAACCGTATTTCCTGCGATTGATTTTCTTACCTGCACGTGACTCCCTCGCCGCCTTACAACCTCAAATCCCTCCCTTTGCAAAGCCCTGACCAGTTCATCTCCCGTAATCCGGGGCAGTTTAGGCATTGATTTGTAAAGTGAGTGCCCTACGCTCTACCTTTTTCAGCTTAAGGTTTTGAAGCCCGGTTTCCTCGATGTGAAGCTGAGCAGCTTCCTTTAGGTTGGCAAGAGCATCTTCAACGTCCTCCCCCTGAGTATAGATATCGAGCTCAGGGCAATACACGGTGTAGCCGCCTTCATCCTCCTCAATCAATTCCGCCGTGATCTCGATAGTCCGCTTTTCCATCCTCTCCCTCCCTAAGCTATTCTAACCCTCGTCGCACATTTTCATAGACAGCTTTGACGCTGTTATCCCACTGATGCCACCCCGTGAACTTTTCTTCCAAAATTTTCTTGCCCTCTCCCGGTGGCGTCAGTCCGATGGCCTCCATGTCGGCGTCAACCATGATCCTTACCAGTTCTCTAAAAGTGATCTTGGGTTCCCAGCCCAGCTCCCTCCTCGCCTTCGTAGCATCTGCTAATAGAACCTCTACTTCGGTGGGCCGGAAGTACCTGGGGTCGATCTCCACATATTCTTGCCAATCCAGCTCCACGTAGGCAAAGGCCTCTTCCAAAAACTCCTGGACAGAATGCGCCTCACCCGTTCCAATGACGTAATCATCAGGTTTCTCTTGTTGAAGCATGAGCCACATTGCCTCGGCATACTCGGGGGCATAACCCCAGTCGCGCTTAGCTTTAAGGTTCCCTAAATAGAGTTTCTTCTGGTTGCCCGCGATGATGTTGGCAATGGCCCGCGTGATCTTGCGGGTGACGAAGGTTTCACCACGCCTGGGCGACTCGTGGTTAAATAGGATGCCGTTGCAGGCAAACAGGCCGTAACCCTCGCGGTAGTTCACCGTCATCCAGTAGGCGTAGACCTTGGCGCAGGCATAGGGACTGCGGGGCATGAAAGGCGTGTTCTCGTTTTGTGGCGGGGGAGCGGCGCCGAACATCTCCGAGCTGGAAGCTTGATAGAACTTTGTTTTTATCCCGCTCCGACGGATCGCCTCCAGGATCCTGGTAGTACCCAAACCGGTAACATCCCCAGTGTATTCAGGCATGTCAAAGCTCACCCGGACGTGGCTCTGTGCTCCGAGATGATAGACCTCATCCGGCTTCACGTTGTAAATCAGGTTTGTCAACTGCTCCCCGTTGGTCAGATCTCCATAATGCAGGAAAAGCCGTGCGCCGGGCTCATGGGGATCCTGATAGATATGATCGATCCGGTCGGTATTGAAGGTGCTGGCCCGGCGGATGAGCCCGTGGACTTCATAGCCCTTGGCCAGCAAGAGCTCAGCTAAATAGGAACCGTCCTGGCCGGTTATTCCCGTGATCAATGCTTTCTTCATGGTTTCTCTCTCCCCCAGTGAGATAAAACATCCTCAGCTTTCTGCAGCGAGAGCAAGGTTTTTCAAGGAGACCTTTCCCTCCTTAATCCCTGGGACCAACTCACTCGCATCTAGCACCTCGATCGCTACAATGCGTTCTCCTGGTCCGATGTCCACGGCCACCTGATCGTTAAGGCGGATCACCTCACACTCTACCCTCTCTTTAACAAACCGGATGGTTAGGGCGTCAACGGACGGATCATAGACAATCTCCATGTTTTCTCACCTCCCTTAGAAATAGTATACAAACACCGTCACCACAACCAGCCTGTTAGGCTCTTCCGCAACGACAGGAACCACTTGTTTGACAGCATAGTGCTTACCACGCCAGTGTCCGTTAAAGGTGAAGTTCTTCCGGAACATGAGCCGTCCTTTACGTGCCGGCTCAGGGCTCCCAGTGCGAATGGCTGCTTTGACTTCGCTTTCTGTAGCTCCACGATCCAGCATCTTCTCTCGGGCATGGGAGCTGAACTCAATCGGCTTTTGTAGGTCTATAGCCTTATTATTTGTCATCTGCCATCATGTATATCTAGTCCTGGTTTAGCCGAATGAGCCCATGCACCTCGTAGCCTTTAGCGAGCAGTAGTTCCGCTAAATAGGAGCCATCTTGTCCGGTAATCCCTGTGATCAGCGCTCTTTTCACCCTGTCCCTCCTTCAGATCAAGCTCACCTTCTCAGATCTGCCTCTCCACTTCGACAACGCGTCTAGGATAATCGATCGCTAGCCTATAGTCCTTCAGAAGCGAGGCTCCAATCAACGTGTCCTGCGAGTTCGTAAAAATCAGGTCCACCACATGGGCACGTCCGCCGAACAGGATGGTTCCCCGAAACACATCCATGACGACAACCTCACTATTGGCCAACTCATAGCGCTCAACATGGTGAAACACCATCTTGATCTTGTCCTCATATCGCTTAGATAGACACAGCTGACCGCTGAACCCAGTATCAATGACCGCTGGAATGAACTCCGTGGCTTCCCCTCGCTTGAGTCCTATTTCAATTATCGGATCCAGTGCCTCAGTCACATATCCTTGGATCATGGCGCTTCAGCTTATGCACCGCCTTATATCCAACGCGGATCAGGCAGAAAGCCTTGTCGGGATGGATCTTTTCAGCTTGCTGAAAGGCCTCCTCGGCGGTCTTTCCCACAAAATAGTCCCCGCTGTCCACCTCGATCACGACGTACTCACCGTGATGTTTAGCCTCCAGCTCCTGTTTGATTTCCTCATAGCGGGCCCAGCCAAGACGGTCCAGCTCCTCAGTGGAATGCGTGGTCTTCTCGCGCTTGAGCCGCTCGATCTTCTCCTTGACGGTCATAACACATCACTCCTCGATTCAACCGATGCACACCTCTATCCTACTCAACCGACCGCCGCACTGCGACTCCGAGCCGGAGTGCCCGTCCGGCGGATGAGCCCATGGACCTCATAGCCTTTGGCCAACAGCAGCTCGGCTAGATAGGAGCCATCCTGTCCTGTGATGCCCGTGATCAACGCTCGCTTCGCCATAATCCGTCTCCTTTTAATCCAGGCCTAACTCATTGGCAAGTGCGCCACAGCGAGCATTTATGATTTCCAGGTCCTCCGGGGTTGCCTTCTCAATGTAGTGAAGCGCCCGCTCAGGGCTCATTCGGTGCTCACAAAGATACCACCAGAGCTACCAGAACAGGTTCAATGCCTTAAGGGGCTGCATTTTGTCCCTTACCCACAAGTTCACGATACAGCGCAAGATGACGCTTTATAAACAGTTGTAGATTATATTCCCGTTCTGCTCGTTTTCTGCAAAACTCCCCCATCTTTTTTCGTTTGGTATCATCAGTGAATAAGTCCGTGATGGCCTGCCCTAAGGCCTTTGCATCGCCTGGTGCCACAAGTTGCCCGCATTCTTCTGTCACCTGCTCGGAAATCCCTCCCACGGCAAACCCCACTACAGGGGTCCCGCACGCCATGGACTCCAATACAGTAGTTGGAAAGTTATCCGCCAACGAGGTGATGCAGTAGAGGTCCGCAGCGCTGTAAACCTTCGCCATATCTTCACCTTCCTTCACATACCCGAGTTGTCGCACTTCAACACCTTGTGGAACCCAGCGTCTGATATCGACCGCCCTGCCTACTGCCAAGGCCATCCAGTTATCAACTTGTACATACTTAAGGGCTTGAAAGAAATACGCGATACCTTTCAGCCTTTCAGTCAGCTTGGCTGCCGCAAAAAGGACGATTTTCAGGTCCCCCGGGAGACTCAGTTCCTTCCTGGCTTGCAAGCGATCTACCGGATGGAAAACCGTTGTATCAATGCCGTTTGGAATCACCTCAATGCGAAGCTGTCCATTGCAGGCCTCCGCAACTAAGTTTGCTAACCACCGAGACGGTGTAACAATCACCGGCTTCCAAACCTCTCCTAAGAGTTTCCACTTTCTGGGCCACATCCAGGCCGAGCTGTCAAAATAAGTCTTGGGATACTCTCTTGGATACGGGCACTTGCCGCAACCGGTTTTCCAGCGTTCGCAATCAAGAAAATGCGCACACCTCCCACTTAGTGGCCAGGCATCGTGCAAGGTCCAGACCACGGGGATGCCCAGTTTGTCCATGGCTTCGGCGATGCTCAGGTCAAGATAGTAGCCGTGGATGTTGTGGAAGTGAATGATGTCCGGTTTCCACTCCCGGATTAGCCGGATCAGCCGACGGGTGGATAGCCACGTGCCGTATCCCTGCAGTCCCGTTAAACGTGTTAGGGCAACATGCAGGTAGACCTCAAGTTGAAAGGCAAAGCGAATGGTTCCTGGCTCTTCTACTTTAGGCCCCCTGCCATAGGCAAACAGGCTCTCCCAGCCCTCCAGGGGGTTCAACGCCCGATGGAGCGTCTGAGCAATACCCGCTGCTCCCCCTCGCTTATAAACCGTGTTAACTATCAAGATTCGCATGCTTACTTCTCAGTCACTGCCCGAATTGCGACCAAGAACGCCTTTGCCGAGCGTTCGATGCTGAATTCCCGGCAGGCATACTCGCTAATAGCTTCTCGCCGCGCTCTAATCTCCTTGATCTGCTCTTTTGTCTCTCGTATCAACCCTGCTAATTGATCCACATCGCGTGGATTAAAGGTTCTCCCATTCCAGCCTTCCTTTATCAGGTCATAGGCAGCGCCGGCTCGATTCGAGCAGAGAACATAGAGCCCACTTGCTAATGCCTCATTAACCACCAGGCCCCAAACTTCTTCTGTGGATGGCAGCACGAGTCCATCCGAAAGTGAGTAGTAATACGGCAACTCATTTTGCTGATGGAACCCTTTCCAGTACACGTTCTGCACTCCTAACTCCTCGCAGAGCCCCTGCAAGCTCCTCTCCTCTGGTCCACTGCCCACAACCATTAGGCCGATATCCGGGTCTCTCAGTTTGCTGAGTGCATATAACAGCTGCTCCAATCCCTTGCGCGGGATTAACTGGCCCACAAATAGCACGAGCACACTAGGATAGTGCGAACGCCATAGTTCGTACTTAGCTTCAGCTCTAATTTCACGGGTCCGGTCCCGAAACCATTGCATATCGACTGTGTTTATTCCGATGTGGATTCTATCCTTAGGAGCCCCAAGGGATTCAAGATATTCAGCAGCCTTTGTGCCATAGGCGACATAGCGATCTGCACCTCTGATTATGAAGCGTTTCACTTGGCCGATAAACCCACCGGTCGTTCTCGTGCTTAACAGCGTAGTTCCATTCCAGAGGATGAATTTCTTCTTGAAGACCTTGCTGTAAAGGAAAGCCTCCCAATAAGCTAGGGCATCATAGCCTGAGCTGATGATGACGTCAGGATCATATCGGCGCAAGGCCCGCCATAGGCCCCAGTTCAGGTGAATCGGTAGCTCTTTACTCCAGAGAAAGGTGTGCCAGCCAGGAAGAATTTGGTAGTTAAACCGAATTTGATTCCTAGCTAATTGCCATTCTCGATTTTTCTCCTTCTCGGCTAGGGCCACTACTTTAAGTTTAAATGCTCCTACTTCATGAAGTTTGTTAAACAAGGGTATGCGATATGGAGAAATAATATTGGTAACGAATAGTATTTTTATCTCTGTCTTTTTCATTTCTGGTAATATCCCAGGTCATTCATTAAAACTCCGGCTATTTTGTCAAATAGCTCTAGATCTTTTTCCGAAAAGTAGTTTTTATAATCTCCAATTACCCCCTTGCGCGGCAAAATCGCAGATGATTTAACGCTTCCAGGAAAGATCTTCCTCAATAGCTTGCCAAATAGTTCATATTTTTTGAGATCTATCTTGTCTATGCCGCTTGATTTTACAGTTACACCAAGAAAATCTGATAACTGTCTAACGGTATTCTCATAATCGGTGTGGAGCTGCTCGTAGGAAACCGTGGCAATGTCCAAATTGGATCTACCTAACCACCCTTCTACATGCTCTTTCCAATACCCAACGCGATTCACCGGGTGATAATAGGGATCGAGATCGTTTGGCATCCTTATGAAGTCGGAGAATTCAGGCAATTCATCTCGAAAGCTTCTCATATAGTGATATAAAGAAACCAAAACATCACGCCCATCTCTATATACATAGATCACTTTGCTATTCTCCAGTAGCTCTTTGACAAAATCTCTTTCCTCCGACTCAAAAGGCGTTAGATGAGGAGACATATGGGTTTTCAATAGCACATACCTACCACGAGTTTTGGCTATTTTTAATGCCAACTCATTGGCAGAAATAGGTTTCTCGTGCCTTCGCGAAATCTGATCAAGATTGTAAAATTGATATGATACAGCCGGCAGATTATTTCGAAGGGAATCAATAACCCAATGGGTACCGGATCGACGATGAGAGATCACCAATATTAATCGCTTGTTTTTCATCTTTTCCTCTTCTTAGCCCTTAGCTATTTTATCCTTTCGAGCCTTAACAATGATATCACCACAGAGCAATGATGGCCAGCAAGTTCGAAACTTAGCCAAGAAACCAATTCCGCTCTTTCCCCCGATACAAAAGCCTTGGGATTCAAATAGTCTGCAGAACGTGTTTTGTGTGAAATAATGTATATGTCCACCATCCCACCCGATTTCTTCCCAGTTATACGGAGAACTTGTAACCGGCAGTTTTCCTAATAGAAGTGAAGCCTATGTTTCAAATAGGCAATATTGGGAACCTCTGCGATGACATAACCGTCTGGTTTGAGCACCCGATACATCTCTTTTGCCAAAGAGAAAATATCGTAGACATGTTCTATAACAGCAATGCAGGTGATTGCGTCGAAGTATTTATCAGGGATAGCTAAAGGATCATCTGCGTTTCCTTCGACAAACTTAAATCTCGATATTTCGGAAGGATAAAGCTCTTTGATCTTTGCTTCTGCCTCGTGAAGTCTGGAAGGAGATACATCCATCCCATAAAGCTCCTCGAACTTGTCCTTAAGTTTTCTCAGAAGGTAGCCCTCTCCACACCCGATATCTAAAAGCCTCTCTCTTGATTCGATAAGCTGTTCAGCTACCGTATAGCGATCCCAATCATACTTCTTCAAGAGCCGTCGCAATCCCCGAAACTGCCTTTGAGGAGGGGATATCAATTTTCCCTCTCCATATTGTTTTTCATAAAGTTTTTTGTAGTTCATGACCTTGACCTTTCATTAAGTTCGATTGAGGTGTGCTTCGAAAATTAATGCGCAATTATTGTCCTCCTCATAACAGAACAGCTGCAAAAAGCCAATAATAACTTGAATATTATGCCTTGTACAGGTAAGACTGATCTTGATCATAGCCCCAAAAGGAGGAGATCCAACTTCCCAAATACCAGAATTTCTTGTTATTCAGTCCCTTCAATCTGTTTGCGTTAATCCGAGAGGGCTCAAAAATGGGCGAATCGTTACGCGAAACGCGATTTCCCGAGAATATATGCTTCCTATGGAAAGGCTGACGCTGCTCGATATGAGATAGACTCTCCGAGAAATCGTAATACACAAATTTGCCGATTCGCTTAATTACTTCCTGTGGGTGCAGCATTAGCTCCTCAAATGATATGCGGAGGTAGCGGGTTTTGGCGATCGCCCGTACGATCGTAGAGGCTACGCCATTCTCGGTCCACTGAACCATCGGGGTCATAAACCTCGGCCCTTTCCCCGCTCTCGTCGACGTTTGTTGACCGAATTCACATAACCTCGCGGATCGCGAACCAAATGCAAAAATAAACATCATATTTGCTAACCCGCAACAGTGCAACTGCCCGCGATAGGTTCTTTGGAGAATCAATCAACACATCTGCATCGCTTAAATGAAAGATGGCCCGGAATAGCACATCCTGAATGGAAGCATATAACGAGGAAAAAGCGTCTTCTTTTCTTGCTTCCAGGTTCTCTCGATCTCTCCTGGGAGCCAAACATACAAGGCCGAACTACTGGCTACCTCAATGACCAAAAGGTCAGGTACCAATCTGCTAAATGCCTTTACGCGGGCATAATGATAGGGACCAAGACAGTTATATATTAGAGCTGTGCGCCAGTTATTATTGCTCATTGGCCATTATGTAAAACAATGAGACAAGGAGTATTACACTCGTAGGATTGCCTACACTAAACCAATATCGCTCCCCCATTCCCAGGACCATATAGCTAATACCCAAAGTAGATAAAAGCAAATGTTCCTTACCTAACTTCATCCAGGCCTGACGCGTAGACAAACAGATAGGCCATACCATCAAAATTATAGACAATATCGCACCTGGCAATCCATAATCCACCAAATTGGCTAGAATACCATTGTGAGTGGAGGAGGCGACAATTGGCCCTAAATCTCGTAACAACACTTCGTTTGCTCGGGTACCCCAGCCTAAAATAGGTCTTTCAAAAAACAATCGCAAGGATTCTTTCCATTCCAGGAAGCGATAAGAAAGGCCAGAAGAGACCCCCCGGTGTGGATCATTCCACAATAGCACATCTTCGAGAACAAAGGGGGATATTTCTTCAACATTGACCAGTATCCCCACCAGCATCAAACTGATTATACCGATATACATTAGCATTGATTTTCTACCCGCCATCCCTTTACATTGGAGGGACCTGAAATGAAATACCGCTTGTAGAAATACGACTATTATGCCGGCAAAAAGGGAGGTTCTATGCTCATTAAAGAATAGCGATATCAAAATTAAACTTTGAATAATCGTACGAAATGGAAACCGAAATAAATAAGTGGCGGAGCATAACGCCGCCAAGGATATAACCCCATAGGAAGGATTCCTGTAGGTGATATCTGTCACCAAACCTGATCCCAGCCAATTGGCCCACCAAAGCACCGTGAAGGGGAAAGCGGTCCAAAACGCTACTCTGAAAAGGCTAGCTAGAGGAACAGTATGAAAAATGGCAAACAGAAAAGCGGTGAGCACACCGGCTATAAGCACTAGTTGATACAAAAGTGACCCATAGGCAGACCCGAGATTAGAAACTACTCCCCAAGTTAAATATAAGACCCAAAGGAAGGAATAGATCAACAGTTTTTTGGGGATCATCACTTGACCACACATCTTGCTATAAAGCAAGAATTGCAGAACCAACAAATACAAGGAAAAAGACAACCCCCCGCCAGCGACAAGGAGACCTGTTCTCTCCGGCAAGAACTGACGCAAAGGATAACCAGTAATTAACCAAATCACTATCGGAATTAGAAACAGCACGCTTGAGGACTTTGTCTTATCTCCGCTCATTTACACTCCCACATAGATGATATTCTGCATTCCGTTATTGTGAGAAAAAGCTTAAATCCTTAATTACCCAATGGCAAGATCCAGGCCGGTCGGTTGCGCAGGACAGAGCCCAGCAATATAAGGCCCGTAAACAGGCAGAGAGCCACGCTATCCAGGCAAAGACATCTGCGACAACAGGCATCTTAATGCCTCGATTTCAACAGATGTACAATTGTTTCAACAATTCTATCGGCTTCTAACTCGGGTTGTATGAACTCTTCAACGATCTCACGCGAACGCTCTCCCATTTTTATTCGAGCTTGGGAGTCCGTTAAACGGAGCATTGCCCTGGCCAGGGCATCGGCGTCGTTGATGGGCACCACGTAACCGTTTACTCCGTCACGCACTAAGGTATAAGCAGCGCCGCTAGCCGGCGTTGTAATAAGAGGTAAACCAACTAGGGCAGCTTCCACCAACACTTTAGGCCACACATCCTTCCGTGTTGGGAGTACAAACACGTCGGAGGCTCTATATATCGCAACCAGTTCTTCCATACTCTTACGTCCGAGGAAGATAGTCCTCTCTAAAATGCCTAGTCGCTGCGCTTGCTCGCGCAATGCGGTTAGCTGCCCGCCCTTTTTTCCATCAGGCCCCACAATCCACAGGTAAGAATTAGAGGTAAGAGGACTCATTTTAGCAAATGCCTCTAACAAGACATCCACTCCTTTGAGATAAATCAATGTTCCGACAAAGGTGAACACAACCGCGTTTCGCGAGGTACAAAACTGAGCACGTATTTCGTCTCTATCCGTGAGCGGATATTGCTCCAGAAGCTTCTTGAAGAATCGCCCACCACCATCGAACGGTGCATACACCAATTGGTCGCCACGAATACCGTAGACCTCACGTAATGTTTGTTCACTGGCCTCCGATTGAACGATATGAAATTGCGCCATGCGTAGTACCAATTTCTTAGGCCAGCGAATGTACCAGGGTCTTCTCCTTTCCATTGCAGGCGGCATTGTCTGATTAATGGGTAGCACAGGCTTATGCATCAGCCGAGCTAAGAGAGCAGAGATAACAGCCGGAATTGATTGAATCCCCAGTAAAACGATCAAGTCAGATTCGATTAGTAGATTGAAAATGGTAGAGGGTTGAACTGTCAATAGCCAACTATCTGGCACTTTACCCTTTATCACCCAATATCTTCCTGTAAACTGATTGGGATAATAGGGGAAATGGATATCCAATCCAGAAATATCTTTCTTTACGAGCGGAAAGGCCTTGAGTCGCAAATCCTTTGTGTCTAAACGATCAACCAGTCTATTTAGCAGATCAACTGTTGCCGGCGTTAAACCATAACAGAGCACCCCTATCCTGTACTTCTTTCTCACTTCGCCGCTCCAACACCTTTGCATTGGCAGAGCCCTCCCAAGTTCAACCTGACAGAAGCCTCGTCTTCTCACAGAGTCGCATGGCGATGCCTATGATAAATAGAAATTCTTCAACTGTTCATCGCTTCGCATTTGGGGAAACCTCACTTCGCAGCTTGCTAATGAGAAAATACAAAGTTCTTCTGTTGATTCCCCAGAAACTCCCCCATTCAGCAAATAGTTTTTCGTGACAGAACAGCACTAAAGTACCAAGCACCGCAATCTGAGCAAGCAAGACTGCTATTGCCATCCCCGTAATACCATACCATCGGGTCAGGACAAAGCCACCTATAGCCAAAATGACCAAACCTGTCATGTTAGCTATCGTACCAGGTACTCCATATCCCATGCCCCGTAGTCCATTATCCAATATCTGATTTAACCCCCGAAGGCCTAATGCAACAATCAAGATATATGCAGGCAAGATGGCAGGCAGAAATGCTGCGCCGAAAAAGTACCGGATAACCCAGGGAGTAACCAGCGCTATAGTCAATGCCATACCGACAACCCCTGGCTGAGCCAGGCGAAACTGCCTCAATAGAACATTTACAGCTGCTTGAGACGATGTATGTGAAGCCACTTTGGGGAAGTTGACCAGCACCAGCGATGTAGCTATCCCGATCTGTCCCATCGCAATGGACATCGCCACACTATAATAACCAATCTCTTCAGCAGAAACCATGCGAATCAATATTGGCATATCAGCCCGCATCAAGATAACACTGGCAAGGGTGGGAAGATGAAACATCACCCCGCGCTTAAGTACTCGCTTTCCCGCCTCAACCCAAAGGGGCGCGGAATAAGGAAGCAATTTCTTGCCAGCTATACTTGCGCGAATCCAGCTAGCAACGAGCTGCGCCAACAGATTACTCAATACAATCGTTATGACATTGGCCTCTTGTAACCACCAAAGCAACAAAATCCCTACTATATAGAAAACAGCAGGCAAGAGCCGCAAGAGATTATAACGCCCGAACGCCTGTCGTCCCTGATCTATACCCAAAAGCGTCAAGCCGGAGAAGGCTATCGGCAGGTACAATAAGAACCAACGGCTAATGCTGACAAGATATTGTTTATTTGGCCCGAGGATGTATGGAATCACGGGATATAAGATAGCTGCCTCAATCATGCCCAAAATGAGGCCCAGCCAGAAACCCGCCGCGGTCAACATCGCATCGTGCTCTGGATGGCGGCTCACTTCAAATGCAACCGCCTGTGGTAAAGCCAGGATACCCGCCGCCGTCATCAGTCCAGGCAACCAAAAGACCGTGGCCAGGTCACCCTTGCCCGCGGGGCCCAGAAGTCGGGCGGTCAAGACGCCCGTGACGATGCCAATCCCTTGTATTAAGCCTGTTGACAGGAAAGTCAAAGCGTAATCTAGAATATCAGACTGCTGTTTCCTCTTTGATCTCTTTTGTCTGACGACCACAACTGACCCCACCTTAAAATGAAATTCTACCCCAAGTCAAACCCAGTCGGTAGAGCAACCGGAGTCTACCATCTCTGAAAGCGCGCCCTGTCAACCCCCGCTGTCCCCTTTTCCCATCCCTAGCTATCCCTTTGTGTCCGGTCCTCTTGGAACTATGGTTATCCTAGTGGCGCCTTCGCCAACTCCTCTCCTATATGGGGATAGCCATCGAGAGTCATGCACTTAAAAGATCTCGACGCAAATCCGATGGCGCTCGATGGGCCGAAACTTCAGGCCCTCCAACTCTACTTCTTGGAAGTGGAGCTCTGCGGCTTCCTTCAGGTTAGCCAACGCCTCCACCACCGTGTCCCCTTGAGTGGAGACGTCCAGCCCTGGACAATAGGCGGTGCAACCGCTCTACTCCTCGGGGATCAACTCTGTTGTTATCTCCAGCGTCCTCGCTCTCACTAACCATTTCCTTGCTTCAGACTTGCACGCAAACTTACACGCCCCCTAAGACCGCGCCGGCACCGCACCGACGGTAAAACACAGGCCCATAAAAAAGGACTCTAATAGCCTCATGCCCAGGGTGTTCCGCGTCAGGCAGAAGCACAGGTTTCCAGGCTTTCCCACCACCTGGGCGATCACCCTCCCTAGCCAACTGTTAAGAAGCGCGTCTCCCACGGGCTTCATTGGCCTCTACTCAGTAAGGTAGCCCTCCCCACGCAGATGGTCCAAGATGACACCGGCTGCCCCTTGAGACAAGGAGAGGCGTAATCCGGCAAGAACAAAAGCACCCACAATGCCTTAGTTTCCCTGGACCGTAACCGCAGTCCCGAAAATGCGTGGAACCTCTTCCTCTTTGCTCTTGCCTAAAAACCTGCATCACAAACTTCATGTCACCCGCCCCAAGCCTAAATCAAAGATGAGGTCAAGAAGCGTATTACGGGCCAAAAGCCCACTGCTGAGATTTAACTGCGCCACCCTGGATATCCCTTGAGAGAGCATCCTGAGAATTAGCTCCACCGGTATCCTCGTCCCCTTAATCACTGGTTTCCCAACCATCTCGCTAGAATGAAGGCCCGAGTTGCGGCTAAATCGGTGATATCGAATTCCTTACGAGTCGCAGGAATGACCTCGAAACCATCAGCTAGAACCGAACAGAGTTCGCTCCCAAGCTGTCCGGTTGCGCCAGTGATAAGGACTTTCATTTTCTACCCACGCCTCTATAGACAAACCCGATATCTACAGGCTCTCGCCCCTCCAGCAAGTTGCGGCCATCCACCAAATTCGGAGCTGCCATCAACCCCTTGATCCGCTGCCAATCTAAATCCCTGTACTCCGGCCAGCCTGTAAGGATCAAAACGGCGTCAGCGTCCCTAACCGCCTCATAGGGGTCTTCGCAGTACTCCACCCTGGGCTCGATCGCTCTGGCCTCGGGGATTGCCAGAGGATCGTGGGCCCGGACGATCGCCCCCTCTCGCAAGAGGAGATCGATCACCCGCAGGGAAAGTGAGGTCCGCACATCGTTCGTCCCAGGTTTGAAGGCCAAGCCGAACACGGCGATGACCTTGCGGTAAAGCAGATACCCCACAAGCTCCTTGAGCTTTGCGATCACCTGCCGCACCTGGTACTCGTTCTTCTCCAGCACGGCCCGTAGGAGCCCGGGCTCGTAGCCGCTCGCCTCCGCGATCTTAATCAGGGCTTTAAGGTCCTTCTCGAGACACGGCCCGCCGAAGCCGATCCCCGCCTCGAGATATTCG
>QMVG01000011.1 GCA_003660975.1 Microcaldota archaeon | reverse complement strand
TTTATTGAGATTGAGATCTATCTCAGTGAGTTGTTGGGGAAAAGGGTAGATCTGGTGGAGAAATCCGGCCTGAAGCCGAGGATAGGCAAACACATCCTACAGGAGGTTATCTACTTGTGAAAAAGGGGGTAACTTTCACGCCTAAAGGCATTGGTGGGGAGGATCTAAGGATGCCCAAGAGAAGAAGGACTATGGACCAGCAGGTAGGGGATTATTGGCACCTTCTCACCTTAAGCCAAATTCTGCACGAATCCAGGAAGATAAAAAAGATGACATTTTCACATCAAATCCCTTGATTTTTAAAACATCTTAATATAAAGTTTTAATTATCTTGGGAATGGGTTTTCCTTTCAAGAGCACACACCGCGTCGTTGTTAAAGCTTTATCTGCCGCTCTTCCGAAGTACTTCCACTCGGTGAGAGTGTTTGAAAGAGTAACTCCCATTCCCCCACGGTCTCTAAGCCCGGATAAATACGGCGAGGATTGAGAGAGCGACTCGAGGGGAAGATTTGATCTCCGCAGCAAGTCAGACAACACTCCACCCTTCCAACACTTCTTTTCTTTGCGATGCACACGGCAATTTACTTGGCAGTCGTGCAGAGGGGATGTAGATATGATGGTCGGGAAGCCGGTGGCCAAAGGCATGCATTAGAGGAGTAAAAGGATATGGTCAGGAGAAGAAGGACTAAGAATCAGCAGGTAGGGGATTATCGGCACGAGGAGGCCAGGAGGAAGAACAACCCTCCGGCAGGGATTGCGCCGACATATGAGGTTAAGGAGAGGCGAACGACTCGCTATGAATATGATCCACATCTCGATCCTCAGCTCGTTTGGGCTGGAAAAGCCGAACACACCTCCTTTGAAGTAGATGTCGTCTCGCTGCACATCCATGAGCGCATCTCTACCCGGGCTATCCTTGAGGCTGTCAAAAAGCCTGAACCGCAACTTTCCCTTTTCGGCGAAACACCTCTGCGTCCCGATCAGCAAATAGAGTTTTACCAACACGAGGTGGGTTGGGCCAACAGACTTATCTTGGGTGACTCGCTCCTCGTGATGAACTCCCTTCTGGTCAAGGAGGGGATGGCGGGAAAGGTCCAGATGATCTACGTGGACCCGCCTTACGGCATCAAATACTCCTCCAACTTCCAGCCTCGCATTGACCGGCGGGATGTGAAGGATAAAGACGAAGACCCTAGCTCGTACCTTCCCACAACCTCTGAGTGCTGTGAGAGGGTATGGTGGAAGATCTCTACAAAATCCAACCATGATCCGTACACAACGGAAAATAGTCGGTCAAGAATATCTGCTTTCCCTAGTGGACTGGAACCATCTTAGCAGCTGGATCCGAGCAGAAATCCGGTTGCGGGAAAGATTACTTCCTATGAGGTCGGCCTACCGATGGTGGGCCCGCCGCCCTAGCCAACTATTTGGAGCTATCTTGGACACAGCGGGTGCGGTTCGAGTGGCTGACCCCTTTGGAGGAGGTGGCACCATTGCTGTCGAGGCGGCGCGGCGGGGGCTTCCAATTTATGTCCAGGAGCTGTATCCTTGGCCGGTCTTCGGGCTGAAAACGGCGTTGACCCCTGTTTCTCTCGAGGCGCTGGATGAGGCTGGTCGATGGTTGCTCGAAATCCTAGAGCCTTTACGCCGACCTTACATCCGACAGGATGGTCGAGAGCTGATTCATATTTTAAGGGTCAGGAGAGGAAAGTGCCCGGAATGTGGCGGAGATATTATACTATTTCCGGATACTATGATCTCTCTCACCTCGCGGCAAGCCGGCGAAGATCAAGCCTATTATGGTTGTCCCGCGTGCGGAATGGTCTGGTCGGGGCCTCAGACTTCCCCGCCCACACAATGTCCCAGCTGCAAAAGCCTGATTCAGACTCCAAAGAGAAGGGGAGAGTTTCAATGTCCATTGTGTGGACACTTGACGTTCAAAGCAGCTTTTCTGACGAGTCCACCGCGATGGTATCCAGCGTTGGTCCAGGAGCTCGTCATCGCTAACGGACGTCATCGAGTTCACCTTCGTCCAGCCGATCTAGCTGACCCTGTGGAAGCGCGTCAGGCTTCGGAAGTTTTTCCACAGCTTCGGCAACCAATCCCACCAGGTTTGGAGACAAACCGCTTGATCAACGCTGGCTTCCGGTTTTGGGGGGACTTGTACACAGATCGGCAGGCGGCGATCTTACTTGAGGGCCTTCGGGTGCTGAGCAATATGGACCACCCATGCCGAGATCATCTGGCTTTGGCCGTTCTAGGGATGGCCGAGATGCCGGCTTTCCTTACTCGTTGGGAACGTTATCATCCGAAGGCGGTAGAGGCATTGGCCCATCATCGCTATGCACATACCCTCTTGGCCGTTGAGATCAACCCGCTTTCGCCTGTAGGTCGGGGAACTTTGCCTCGAAGACTGCAAACGATGAAAAAAGTGGCCGATTGGGTTCGCTGTGAAATTGGGATGGACCAGCAAGTTCATTTGCTGTCGGATCCTTCCCCTTACTTGGATCTAGGTTTAGAGTCAGGAATCTATCTAGTTCTTGGGAGCAGCGTTCAAATGGCCTTGCGGGACAGGACTGTAGACCTTGTTCTTACCGACCCTCCTTATCATGATGATATTCAGTACGGCGAGCTTGCCCGTCTGTTTCACTTCTGGATGAGCTTTTACCAGAAGCCGCTTTCCATTAGGGAAAAGCAGGAGGCATCTTCTAACCGCTTCCAAGGGCGTGACACGGAAAGTTATATGGAACTCCTAACACGCTGCTTCCAGGAATGCCATCGGGTTCTCCAACCAGAAGGCCGTCTAGTGTTCACTTTTCGTAACCGAAAGCTAGCAGCGTGGCAGGCGCTGTGCGTTGCCCTAGATCGGGCTGGCTTTCATATTCATGCTTTAGCCACGGTGCAGACCGACGAAACCTGGGATCCCACTCGAAAAGGTTCCAGGTCCATGCGGTGCGATCTGGTCCTAGAGTGTATGCGCTGTGAAGTACCTGCACCTTCTTGTCCATTTTACTGGGTTGGGTCTACCGATGAGGAAAAAGCCCTGATAGCGATGGGCCTGGCTCTGGCGGAAGCGCTTCGGGAGGGCAAAGTAAATCAACTTCTTCAGCTTTATTGGAAATGGGGGGAACAGCTTGAACTCAAAGGAAGGGATTGGATCCGATAGGTTCTGGGGTCTTGATCCTAATACCCCGGCCGGGGCGATGTTGAGGATGCTCCCGGAGACGTTCCGACTGTTCGAGCGGATCAGCACAGCCATGGCAGTCATTGCCGCCCAGAGGGCTCAGCGTCCTCTGCGTCTGCTCCTTATGGCCGCTCCACCCGCAGATAACTTAATCCCAGCTGTGACGATAGGTCTTCTGGTCCAGGATCTAGTCCATCGACACCAGACAGGGCGACCGTTGCTGAATGGCGACATTATAGTACTTACCCCTGTGCCGCGTCGGTCAATGACACTGCTACAGAATGTCAAGCTGAATGGAATCTCAATTACTGAAGTTTGGGAAGTGGAAACCCTTAGCCGCTATACTGAAGAAAGCTCATCAGACAAACCTCGAGTATATTTTGCTAACCCGGGCTGGATTCAAAGGCGTACAATCCATCATCTTTCATCGGTTGTCATAGATTCGTTCCTGCCCTATGTGTTAAGGCAGTTACCCGATTTACTAAATACATTCCAAAATGTGCCACTCTGCATACTCATTACACCACCTCTCCCTGAGAACAAACGACCCATTATTAATAATCACGAGGAGCTAACAACCTGGCTCTGGGATCCAGCAGCGAAGCAAGAGCCTATGGATGCCCAACGGCGTATATGGATCTGTGAAGCAGGAGAGCTGGGGGAAGCTTTAGAGGAAGCCGAGATGTGTTTATGGAGTTGCCTGGATGTGGCTCAAAGCTCATTCCTGTCCTTGAAAGAGGCCTGGGGGATTTACCATCAGCTGCGCCAGCTGGTTGTTCCTTTGTCTGATTTAGAGGAAACTGTCCGGCCATCGCTCCGTAATCGTCTGGAGCGTCTGCGGGCACAGGAGCCACCCCAGGCCGATATGGAAGTTCGCTGGTATTCCCTTCTTTCGGCTTTGGACCGCGCCTACCAGTACTTGATCGCCCTTCAAGAACCACCCAAATTCTGGGCATTGGCTTTTCGTTTAGATGAATTACTTCGCTCTACAGAGTCGAACTTCTTGCGCGTGGCCGTGCCTACCTGGGCTCATCAAAGGATCCTGATGCTTTGTCTTCTTTCTCTCTTCGGAGAGCGGGTCCTTGAGAGAATCGAGGTGATTACCCCGATGCAGGAAGCACGCCGTGTCGCCGCTGGGGACATCCGCCAAACCCTCCTTCCTGGATACCGGCCGGCAAGCTATCGGTTCCTCGATCTTTATTTTCCAGAAGTTATAGAGGTTTTCGCCTATCCTTACGAGGCAGCGCTTGAGCAAGAGTTCTGGAGCCGGTTCTACGCCGACTTGGAGAAGTGGCAACAACTGGAGTCCCGTCGGGCAGCTCTTACACGGCTAGGTTTTGAGCATTTCCCCAAAATGCCGTCTCCAACGCCACGTCCAGCGCTGGTTATGGAGAGAGAAGTCCTACAAACACGCAGAGCACGGATTGTTTATCCTACACCGGGATTCGTTATTGAACGTCTGCTTGAATCATGGGATCAGGAATTTGAGTGGAGTGCTGACAGAGAGGTTGATACGTCTGGGCGCTCGGTCATTCCTTCCGGTGTTGATGAGGTAATCCAGGTTGCCTTGGAGGACGGGCGGTGTTTGACATATTTTCCCAGTCAGTTTGTGTATGTATTCTATGAAGCACAGGACCAGGTACGGCGTATGCAGGCAGCGGAGCTGCGTCCTGGTATGCGGTTGGTGCTGCTTGTCGATGCCGTTTATGAAGGACTCTATGAGCGTCTGCTCGACGCTTTACGAGCTCGTATGGGACACGTAGATCGTCTATATCTGGATCTATGGCAAGCTGCAAAGGATCAACTGCGGAAGAACTGTGTTAGCCTAAGGGATCTTCATGCTCAATTGGCTCGAGAAGGTCTGAGTATACAATATCCAGCGTTTGTCACCTACTTTCGAGGCCCTGACTTAGACGAAGCCACGCTTGCACCCCTCTATGAAAAGGATATGGCCATTATGGCGAGGCGTAGCGGCCTTTTTCCGAACGAACAAATGATTCACGAAACCTTTCGCAGGATTCGTGTGGAGAGGAAGCTGCGCCGTCAAGCAGGTCGAGCCTTGCATCAGATCCTGCGAAGCATCGTATCTGGCACAGGGTATGGGTATAAGGAGGCCTTGCAGTTCGCCCGCGAAATCGGTGAGGAAGTATACGACGTCTTTGCCGCCGTGGAAGTCGTCACAATATGTGAGGTGCACAAGTGAGGATGATCACGGAGAACAGCTTAAATTGAGTTAGTCAGGAGGACAGACCTCTATGAAAGGCAAACTTTCTTATCACAATGAATTGGAGCTAGTTCAATTCTTGATCGACCGGCTAGAACGCCAGCTAGCAGGTCGGGATGAAGATCGGATTGTAAACCGCTTGCCCATCGACCACTGTCGCTTGGGGGTCTTGGTCCCCTCAGATCGCCAAGTGGACGAGCCAGAGTTTGCCGAAGGGGAGCCGGTGGAGGAGCCAGAGGAGATCCAGACTGTGAAAGTAAAAAAGAGCGCTAAGCTCGCCAAAATTTCTGAAGCGCCGGAAAGAGAGTTTGAAAGCGTCGAGGAGCGCGAGACGCCAAGCGTCTCCCGTCGCTCCCCTTCCGCGCTGGGGATGGAGCTCCGAATCCGACCCGAACAGGGAGAGATCCGGCTGGAGGTGAAGGTAGCGTTCGCGATCTACACCCGCCACCTGCCAACTTTTGAGGAGCAACGCAGTTCCCTAGGCGCTGACATAGATCCAGGTGAACCTTCAGGCAGTATGACCCTGGCGGAGGTATGCCGGCGTTGGCTCGTCCGTGTGGGCCCTATCTCGCTGGTCATCCCAGGTGGCCGACGTATGCGCCTTTCAGATCAGGGAGTCATCCAGGCAGAGGTGGACCGGGTTCTCGATCAAGCCTGCGCTGCCCCAGACGCCATGCCGACTTTTGAGCGTGTGCCCGAAGTGCCCGTGGACGCGCTGGCTAATGAGGAAAGCTTCCAGCGATGGTTGGACCGGATCGTCCAAGGCTATCCCCGAAACCGTCCTCCCCTCCGGGCGGCCCTAACGCTTTACGCCGACCCCCAGCCTAACGGGACCGTCCGGCTCCGCATCTACGTACGGAACCTCACGCCGTCCAACTTTGAGAAGCGCTCTGAGGATTATTACCACATTTTAGGCGATGTCCATCTCACCGTCCGAGTGCTTCAAGGAGAAGTCTCTCCTGTGGAGCTCTTGCCGATCCCTGAAGACTATATGTACGACCGCAGGGTGTGGGCTGTAGGTCACAATACCTCCATCGAGGTTAGCGAAGACCGCAGAACATTCCAAACCCAAGCACTGGCCCACTATGCCCAACCTCGGGTGATCCTGCGAGCATCCGAGGAAACCCGGTTCAGCATCCTGAGTCAAGAGCCTCTGGAAGCTCTGGAGCGTATCCGTCGGGAAATGGAAGAATTTGCCCAAGAGTGGGAACGGAAAATAGCGGCCAATGATCTGAGTCTGGATTCGGACTCGCTGAAGGTGTGCCGGAAAGATCTCGAGGCGTTCCAGGAAGAGATCGACCGGTTCGCTGCAGGAATTGCGGCGATGGCAGTCGATTCTCGCCTTCAAGAGGCCTTCCAGGCTATGAACCGGGTCATGATACGCGTAGCCCAAGGCCGCTTCGACCGTTGGCGACTATTTCAGGTGGTTTTCATCGTGAGCCAGCTCCCTGCTCTGGCTCTCCGAGAAGGTTACTGCCAAGGGGAGTGGCCACCCGGGACGCCGCGCCGCTGGGATGACCACCTGGAGATCGGTGAGGTCCTGTGGATCCCGACGGGTGGGGGCAAGACCGAGGCCTACTTGGGACTCATCAGCTGCGCTATCCTTTACGACCGGCTACGAGGGAAGGAGCGCGGGGTGACAGCCTGGCTAAGGCTCCCCCTACGGATGTTAAGCATTCAACAGCTCCAACGGGCCCTCCGGGTGATTTGGGAAACGGAAAAGGAACGCCAAAAACTCCTCAAGGATAAACTTGATCAATCCGATCCGGTGCGCTTAGGCTACTTTGTGGGCTCAGCCCAAACTCCTAACATCTTGAAGCCTGGAGATATAGATAAGCTGAGCCCAGAAGATCTCGAGCGATACCGTGTGGTTCCAAACTGTCCTGCTTGCGGGGGAAAAGATTCTGTTAAGGTGGAACCAGACCGTAAGAATGTGCGGCTCCGGCACCGTTGCACGTCCTGTGGGGAGGAGCTGCCCTTGCTAGTGTCTGATTCAGAAATTTATCGCTATTTGCCTGCCTTGATCGTGGGAACTGTAGATAAAATTGCCACCATTGGACTCCAGCACCGCTTCGGGATCCTCCTCCGCGGTCCTGAATGGCAATGTGTCCATGGATATGGACGGGGCAAACATTGTGACTTTGGTTGCAAAGGGAAACAACTAAGATATGTGCCTGTGCACGATCCAGCACCAGCTCTGCAGATTCAGGATGAGCTACATTTGCTACAAGAGGAACTCGGAGCCTTTGCGGGCCACTACGAGACATTGATTCGCTACCTGGCCGAGGAGGTCTCTCACTTCCCACCTAAGGTGATCGCCGCCACAGCCACAATCGAAGGCTTCGAACATCAAGTCCAGCACCTCTATGGGGTACGGTGGGCCCGAAAGTCCCCCGCTCGGGGCTACGAGCGCCACCGGAGCTTCTATATGGAACCGGAACGGGATGGCGATTCGACGCGATTCCATCGAATCTTTGTAGGCTTCCGACCGCCCGGCGGGCATCCCACGGATCTTGCTGCATGGTGTGCGGGGGTTCTCCTAGACACCGTAGCGGAAATGATTCAGAACCCCTATCAGGGTCTGGCTATCTGTGCAGGGTTGAAGGATGAATCCGCGCTTCGCCAGCTCTTGGAGTTTTACAACATCGCCTTGGTCTACGTTGGCAACCTGGCCGGGGGGACCCGGGCCAAGGATTACCTAGTCCGCCTTGATCTGCCAGCATTTGAGTCCCGCGAACCCAATGTCAAGTATTTGTCCAGCCGGTCCAAGCCAGCAGAGATTACGGACGTTGTCCAACTCGCGGATAATCCTCCATCTTGGGAGGACGAAGACCATTTGGATGCAGTAGTAGCCACGAAAATGATCAGTCATGGGGTGGACTTTGAACGCATCAATCTAATGGTCCTCGACCATTTTCCCGGCGAGGTTGCGGAATACATTCAGGCTACCAGCCGCTGCGGTCGAAAGCACCTAGGATTGGTGGTCACTTTGCTCCCCGCTTATTCCGCACGGACTTCCAGTATCTATAACCGGTTTCGGGAGTTCCACGACAACTTAGATCGGATGGTTCAGCCTGTGCCGGTCAACCGCTTTGCTCGTCGCGCCATCGACCGTACCTTTCCAGGTATCTTCTGCGGGCTGATGATGGTTAGCGAAGGGCTATTGCGTCGTGACCAAGTCTTGGAAATCCTGAGAGATCCCGAGAAGCGGAGACAAATACTCGCCAAATTGCGGAAGGCCTATGGCTTAGACCGCAGCGCCTACGATGTGGATCTAAAGCGAATGATGGCTCAAGCTCTAGAACAAGCCATAGAATGTCAAGGGTTTAGCCTCAGGACTACTCATAAGAAGTATTTATTCATGGGCGTTCGACCGCAGCCGATGCGGAGCCTTCGGGATATCGAATCCGGCGTTCCCTTTCGGACTTCGCCTGAGGCGGACGACCACTTACTAAGGCGTTTGAGCCAGGAATAGTAAGGTAGGAATATGGCGAGGTTTGAGCGCGGGCAAACCCAAGTTCTCTACCGGTACCTTCCGGGGGCCATTTTCCCGCACGACCGCTACGGCCTCTGCATCGTCGACAGCGTAGATATGGATTCGCCCGATCGAATCAACGAGCTAGCGCTATTTGAAGCGCTGAACGAAGCCTTGCAGGTCTGGCACCGCCTTGGGAACCCCCCTGATTTCCCGGATCCGCGGGACGAGCGCCAGCGCAGGCAGTATCGGATTGGCCGGCCACGGGAGGTGCGCTTCCGTCTTTTTCCTACCACGTTCCAATGTCAGAAATGTGGACATGTCTTCCGTCCACGGGAGGAGGATCACTTCGATGGGCGGTGCCCGCGTGAGAGCTGCAGAGGGAAACTCCTCCAGTTACCTTATGTAGAGGCCCATAACTGCGGACGTCTGGAGGAGATTCACCTGCCGGACCGAGGGTGTCCGCAGCACGGCAGGAGTTATCTACGTTTTTACGACCCCGGCCGAGTACAAAGGGCGCGATGGGTCTGCGGTGTATGCGGGTTCGAAATTCAAAAGCCCCGTATGACCCCTTGCAGGTGTCGCTATAGCGAGAGAGTCCAAAACGCTGAGGCGGGCCAGCGAAGGTATGAACGCTTTCTCCGTGTGTATCCCACTGGAGAGCCAGGCCTTTACATTCCGCACGTTACGGCCTTTGTGAATTTCGACCAATCTGAGGAAAGCCGGTTTTCAAACTTGGGTCCTGATGAGTATGCCTTGCTTCTGGCCCGGTGCTGGGGTCTGCTGGAGAAACCCGTGGCGGAGATCATGGGACAACGTGCAAGGAATTCCTTAGAAATCAACAGTGAAGTCCGTGAATTGCTCGAAGCACTGAGAAAGCACGAGCCTGAAAAGGCTCAAGAGTATGAAGAAAAGCTCTCCCGTCCTCCAGGTCAAGCAGAAATCAAGCGTATCAAAAACCTTGTTTCTTCGGATCAGCTCATTCTGCCCCCTCCCCGCCGTCTGGTGGAGCACATAATCCTGATGGATTCAGGCAGGCATCAACTGACGACCACTAAGCAGTTGAAGGATGATGCACAGGCAGAGGTAGAAAGGCTAGGGCTTCGAGAGGCAGTGCACATCGATGATTTCCCGGTGGCCCTTCTGGCCTTCGGCTATAGCCGGGTGGCCCGAGATCCTCAGCGTGCCCTTCTCAATCCCTTCCCAGCGGATGAGGAGGGCCACATCCCCTTATTCGTCTTACCCGCGGAGACCGAAGCCCTGTGGTTCCAGCTGGACCCTCAGCGGGTGCTGAACTGGCTGATCCGGAACAATTTGCTTTCCGGCTCCCCTCCACAGAGCCCGGAGGAAGCCTGGGCCCGTCTTTATCAAGAAATCCTCGCCGAGGGGTTCCGTGGCGACCGCGACCTGACTCTCCCAGCCCAGGGGATCCTGTATCTGCTGCACACCATCAGCCACATTTTGCTTCAGCGCATTGAATGGAGCGGATTTTCCCCTCAGAGCCTAGGCGAGTATTTTATGCCGGAGACCCTCTCTTTTGTGCTGTTCGTGAACCGCTTCGACGGAGCCCGAATCGGTGGACTGGCCACGCTATTTAGCCTGCGCTTCAAAAAGTGGCTCCAGGATAGCATCCAGGGTGGGCGCTATTGCCTGTATGATCCCCTATGTGCTGAAAACGGAGCGAGTTGTGCTGGCTGTTTGCATCGGGAGTACAACTGCCCATATTTCAACCATTACCTCTCCCGGTCTGTTCTTTACGGAGGCGATGTGGAATGGGAAAACATGGCACCCACTGAAATTCAACACGGATACTGGGAGGATTATGACACGGGAGGAGATCTGTCGGCGCCTTAATGAGGATCGGCTCCGTCGGTTAGGGGCGGCCTTATGGTTTCGCTTGGGCACTGTGCTGCGCTTACAGGATCTGGATTGGGCGGTCGCGCTTTTGGGAGAGGGCGGGGACCGCCTTCTATGGGAAGAACTTCGGGCAGCAGAGGTTCTGGATAGGGAGAATCGGCTCCGTCCTCGCCCCTTAGCGCGGTGGCTGGACAGCCTCGTAGAAGAGGAGAAGGGAGAAGAAAGAACGCCACAATTAGTTTGGACGCTACCCGAGACGCATCCGGCAGCTTCGGAGCTCGGCTCCACCTACCTCAAGGCCATTTTGGAGACAGTGAAGACCGCTCGACGGGAGCTGGTAATGACCTCACCTTTCCTCCAAGAGAAAGGAATTATGGAAATACTAAGCGCAGTCATTCGAGCTCTAAAGCGCGGTGTCCGACTGATCGTGCTCACCCATGCGGCAGATAATTTGGCCTCCAACCAGAGCGTTGCGTTAGAGGCTATACGGCGAGAAGCGGAGCGGATCAGGGGCCAGCTGATCGTTTACTCGGCTCCCGTAATGGAAGGAGGACTCCTCCACGCCAAATTGGTAATCGCTGATGGAAAACGCATGGTCCTAGGCTCCGCCAACCTGACTGGTCCGGGATTGACTTCGAACCTAGAAGCCGGTGTAGTTTTAGGGTGCAAAGAAGCTCAGCTTGCAATGCGGGTCGTTCAGGGATTAGTCGAGACAAATATCGCAATTAAGGTCTTTTCAACGGCAAGGGCCCGTGATCATGGCTGAGCAGTTTGCTGGTCCACGGCCTGGGTATAACCCGGACGATTCAGCAAGGCAGACGATCTTTTGCTGTCTGTAGCCGCCCCCCTGCTCAGAAGGAAAGGAGGAAAGAGCCAGGTCTTGATTTTTGACCTTTTGCCCCGCAGCTAAGTACTTTGCATGAACTGCCCGGCCCTTAAGGGCCCATCAGGGAGTCATTAGTCTCTTGCAGGGAACTGATTCCTGACTTGGGTATCACTCTCCGTTATTACTGTGGCTATGTTCTTCCCGATAGTAATGTCATTACTGGGAGTTGCTCTCAAAAGATCTCGAGCGATCTCGCTTCTTTGAAGGTTTCACGGTTTTGTTTCACGCCATTGTTCAAAGCGAAGGCGATGCTCGTAGAGGGAAAAGTGAACTCGGAAAATTGGCTCATTTCGCAGCTATAGGAAGGAGTCAACTTCTCGCTTTGGCCCGTGATTAGACCTAAGGATCTATTGGTGCCAGGACTTGACATTTGCGCGATAAAGGGCTAATTTCGTTAGCCTCATCTTGCATGTTTGTCAAGTGGAGAGTGAAAGAAGATGCTGGAAAAGTTCTTCGCTAAGCACCCGGTGTTCACCGTAGACGAGTTTACAACCTTTCTCGCGCAACGCGGCCCCGTTAGCAACTGGACCCGCAAAGCCCTCCTCGCTTATCACCAAAAGAAGGGGCGAATACTGCGGGTCCGTCGCGGTCTGTATGTCGTGGTTCCCCCTAGTACGGAGCCAGCCTCATGCCCGGTAGACCCATACCTCCTGGGGGCCAAAATGACCGAGGACGCGGTGCTTGGTTACCACACCGCGCTCGAGTTCCACGGGAAAGCCTATTCTGTTAGCAATCTCATCCTCTATCTCACCCTGCGGCGCTCCTCTCCCCTGAGGTTCCGCTCTTACGTATTCCAAAGCGTTCCGTTCCCCAAGCCACTTCGCGCCAAGGGAAAAGAGCTCTTCGGCGTGGAAACACACGAGCGATCCGGGCTTCCCGTTCGAGTCACCAACCTGGAACGAACGTTGGTGGATGTGTTGGATCGTCCGGACCTCGGAGGCGGGTGGGAGGAAATCTGGCGCTCTTTGGAAATGGTGGAGTTCTTCGATCTGGATGTGGTCGTGGAGTATACCCTGCTTTTAGAAAATGCGACTACCGCGGCCAAGGTTGGGTTCTTCCTAGAGCAACATCGCGAAAGGCTTATGGTTGAGGAACGACACCTCTCAGCCCTGCAGGCCCACCGCCCCCGGAGCCCCCACTACATGGTTCGTGCTTTTAGGGAATCAGGGAAGTTTGTCCCGGAGTGGAACCTGGTTGTCCCGGTAGAAATATTGGAGCGCCGTTGGGAGGAGGTTTTGTGAGGATATCCAAGGAGGGCCTTCTTTCTGCGGCGGAAGCCACCGGTTTCCGCCCCGAGATGCTGGAAAAGGCCATGCTTCTGCTCCGTCTTCTGGAAGCCCTCTTTCGTCATCCTTTTCTAAAAAATCGCTTGGTTTTGAAAGGTGGAACCGCCTTGAATCTCTTCTTAGCTGACCTCCCAAGGCTTTCCATCGACCTCGACCTCAACTACGTAGGAAGCCCCAAGCGCGAGGTCATGCGAGCGGAACGGCCAAAGGTGGAAGAAGCGATCCGAGCAGTATGTGAGCGCGAAGGTTTCACAATCCGGCGTCTCCCATCAGAGGAAGAGCACGCGGGCGGCAAATGGTCGCTTCGCTACGAGAGTGCGCTGGGCACGGGCGGCAATCTCGCGGTCGACCTCAACTACATGTACCGCGTCCCTTTATGGCCTCCGGGAACGAGGGATTCCCAAACCCTTGGCACGGTCCAGTCCCTTGGGATTCCCGTACTCGACTTACACGAGTTAGCGGCGGGAAAACTGGTCGCTCTTCTATCGCGCAAGGCCAGCCGGGATCTGTTCGATGTACATCTCCTGCTAACCTCATTGGAGCTCAACAGAGAACGCCTTCGGCTGGCCTTCGTCGTCTACGGCGCTATGAGCCGCCGCAATTGGCGCGAGGTGAGGATCCAAGATGTGGATTTTCAGGAGAAAGACCTCAAGGACCAGCTTCTGCCCCTTCTACGGCGGAACTTCGTAGACTCCGTAGGAGATATCCGATCCTGGGCAAGCCGCATCGTGGAGGAGTGCCAGGAGAAGCTCGCGTGTGTGCTGCCTTTCACCGGTGCGGAAATGGAATTCCTGGACCGGTTGTTAGATCACGGTGAGATTGAACCTTGGTTGCTGACACGAGACAAAGCCTTGGTCGAACGAATTCGTCGCCATCCGATGTTGCGATGGAAGGCTTTAAATGTCCGGGGGTACAAAGGAACCAGGTAGCGCTCGCCAATTTGGCGAGGTTACTCAAGAGGGAGGAAGAAGCTACTATAGGACTATAGGAGTAGGAGAAGGGAAAAAGGACCAGGTCTTAATTTTTGATCTTTTGCCCCGCGGTCAAATCCTTTGCAGGAACTGCTCGGCCCTTGGGAGGGGAGAATATATCCTTATAATCCCTCAATCCCTTTTAATTAAGATAGCTCGACTTGGAAGCCTTTGAGCCACTCAATGCAAATAAAGATGAGGTAAAATCAGGATTTAGTGAGGAACTAAAGGATCTGGCTCTGAAAAGGGAGGATATCTTACTCTTCTCCTTCAAGGATTAGAATGTATACTTTGGAGTATTGTACTTTAAAGTATACTAAATAAGGGGAAGACCGGATCACCTTGAGGGTCTTTAAAGGGGAAAATCGCTAACCGTTCACCTCAGGCAGTCAAATTTCCGAGAGGTATTAAGCCTGAGTACCAACACTTGACATGTAGCATATGTCATATATCATATATGGAGGAGGGAG
>QMVG01000010.1 GCA_003660975.1 Microcaldota archaeon | reverse complement strand
CTCTGTTCCAATCCATGCAACAGGCTATCACGTCTAAATTGTAAAGAATGTGAATACCACTTCTAAAACGCCAGCACTCAAAAGGATACTCGGGACCTATTTCTCGATAGTACTCTGTTCCATCCCAATTACATAGCCTTACGTTTCCAGCTCTGTTATGAAAAGTATAGTATCGCAAATGAACGTTGTCTAATGGAAGGTTATAAGTTTGAAATATAGAGTTTAGGAATTGTTTCCAAGCACTCTGGGAATAAAAGAACATAGAACCATCACGAGACGCTCCTCCCGCTGAGTTAATGACTGTTCTAAGCTGACCATTATTTATCTTAAGATATATAACAATGTTCTTGAGGACTCTTTCAAATTTACCCTGTAAATTGTTGAGGAACTCCCACGTTTTCTTACTTACTCCATGTAAAGAAATCCAAAGTTCAAAAGTATCTTCACCATTATAATGAGTCACAGTCTCCACGATTCGCTTTGATAACTTCTCAGTAAGGAGTAGACCATTGGTGGACAACTCTAATTTGCATTTAGGGAAATACTGATAAGCTAACTCCATTCGCTCAATTATTTTCTTGTCTGCAAATGGATCATTCATCAAGTAGAGCGGAAGCTTTTCTTTGTAATCACCAAGATAGGACTTAACCTCCTCTAAGACATGGATATAATCCTCATCGCTCATATAACCATGAGCCTTTCGTAACCAACTGTCGTTATAAGGACAAACGATACACCTTCCAGGACAAACACTCGTGGTCTGTATCTGAATCATGCTTATCTTACTATCCATTTCTCTTTCTCCTGCAATTTCTGCTCCCGTCTATCCTTGAGTTTATATGGATTATAAGCCCAAACTTTGCCACCCTCTATTTCTGTCTTTGTTACCTCATAAATTATATGAGGCATTGAAATTGTTTCCCAAGCTGGTTTGTGAGCATGACCATACCCCATAAGAAGCTTATCAAGCATTGCAACATAACCAGCTTTTAGCGCTCTGTGAAGAAAGTCTCTATCCTCGAATCCCCAACCAGAATCGTATCTTTCATCGTAACCATTGATATCAAGATACAACCGAAGAGGTGCTACTCCAAAGGAGAACGTGAATGCTGGATTTTCGATGTTCACGTATCTGAATTCTCCACCTATCCCTTTTTGGGACATGTAATCAATGAACTTCTCTTCCTTGTTATATTCTTGTGCTTTCTGTCCTATTATAAGAGTCTTCTCCGGGTAACTCTTAACGTCCGTCTCAGCAACGTCAAAGAAGTCCTCCTTGAATTCTATGTAGTCGTCTGCACGTACAATATATTCGTGCTCAGCAAGACATAGTGCTGTATTAAGAGACTGAGAAAAGTCTCTATGCCACCTAAAGGGTGAACGCTCAGGTGGAGCGTAGACTATCTGTCTATATCCCTCTTGGCGAGAGAGAAAGTCTCTTGTTTTTTCCTTATAGTGAGAGTCAACTACTATGAGTTCACTCTCAGGGTGTGTAGAGACAAATAAATATTTTAGGAGTTCAGGTCCACGGTTTGTCGCAACTATTATTGAAAATTGCATATTGCACCACCTAAAAGAAGGAACAATAGAAATATCAGCCTAAGAAGAACTTATAGCCCATAGTAAGAATTATAGCCCATCTAAGTAAAGTACCTAAGACGTAACCACCGTAGCAGTAATGAGGTTCTTTCTTAACATCAGGATTATTTAGGATATTTGAATCTATACCACGCCATTCTGTGAGTCCTGCATATATTCCCATGATAAACGAGTGAATTTCTGTATAGGTCGATAGGAATTCTCCAATCTTTATAGCCATTTTAATGTCCTATCTCTTCTACTATCAATATTAAGTCTTCTTCGAGAGTAGCAGCTTCGGAGGTTTGAACCTTCACAGTTAAATCGTAACGTTTGCCTGACTCTCCACCTTTAAACCAAAACTTTACTGACGTGTCGTCCCTAACTGGATCTTCTATTATATCGTTTGTAACATCGTTGCCTTCTTCATCATAACATTTGCACTCTTTAATAGCTGTGATTCTTTCACTATCTCCAAGTCGAGAAGAGAAATCTATCTGGAGATATTCCTTCTCGCTTGGTTGTTTATAACAGCGATCTGGTATTAAGACCATCTCGCTTATGCGTCCTGACAGCCAACCGTATACTTAACCTTCACCGTGTCACCATTTGTTACGCTTCTGTCACCTTCATCGAAAGTAGCTGCACATAGCAATGTACCAGATGTTCCACCCTTTGTGTTATCTGTCGTCAAGAACGCACCCTTGAGAGTTGCACTTGCAGTTATGCTAAATGTAGCTTTGTTGTCATCGTTATCAAGCTGTCGAGTTGTAGTACCACTTATGCTACCATCTATGAATTCTTGTCGAGTCGACTCAGAGTAACTCTCATTCTCATGCCACGTCGTTCCATTGTTAGACATTGTCCAGTCATCTGAAGGAGTATCCTGCTCGAAAAGACCAACGTAGAGAGGATCATTTCGAGTACCATTCTTGAATATCACATTCAGTATGTAATCTCTGCCCTCCTGATCCCACATGTTGTGAGCATCGTCTTTCCACTTCAATTCACCATCCTTGTCATAGCATTCGATCTCTAATACGCCACCAATACCTATCTTCCCACTCATATCCTTCCACCTTATCTTTGAGATTAGAATTATTCTGCTCTAAATACTAAGACTTTGTGTTGAGCTTTAAATATTTTGACGGGAACTCCGTATATAACCTCATAGGTTCGAGATTCATCTGAACTTTTGAATTTTGATATAGCACTAAGAAGAGCTTCAAGCTTAGCTGCGACTCTGTCCATTCCGCCAAGCAAGTCTGAGCTATTCAAATGTAGTGTAACATTGGAAGAAGCATTATCTACTGACTCAACTATATCAATTGCAGATCCGAGGAACTCTAAACGAACTGTATTATAATCTGAAGTAGCAAGCAAATCAGACGCCGAAGCTAATATCTCGGCAAATACTGATGCTGTACGACCATCACTAGCCTTGAGTATTTCTGATGCACTAAGAAGAGCTTGTAAACTGAGAATTGCTGAATCAGAATTTTTAAAGACGTCTGCACTGTTTAAATGGAACGTGATGTTAATAGAGGAATTATCTTCTGTCCTGAAGAGGTCTATCGAAGAAGAGGATATCTGAAGCGTGGCTGTGTTCAAATCGTACATATCAAGTACATCAGTGGCTGATCTTAGAATGAAGCCTAAAAGGGAAGAAGCGCTTTGGTCTGTACTCTTAAAGACTGCTAAAGAGTCAAGAAGAACCTGAAGATTACCTGAAACAAAATCTGCTCCTTTGAGTATGTCATTTCCATCTAAGTGGAATGTAACATTAACTCCTCCACTATCTACACTCTTAATAATGTCTATACTTGAACAAGAAAACGTTAAGCGAATACTATTTAAATCTTGCATGTTAAGAATGTCAGAAGCGGAGGCAATAATACCCGCAAGGTAGGAGGACGTATCTTGGAAAGCGAGAATATCGAGCAACACTTGCTCAACCGAAAGCTGAGAAGTTTCGCCGTCCGCTCCTCCAATATTATCCTTACTTTGACATAACATCGAGAGGAATGATGAAATAGAATCTTGGGCTCCCAAACTATCTAAACAATTAACCACACTTGATAATAAATACGAAGTACTATCAATGGCATGCAATACGTCCAAACAAGATGATGTAAACGAGAGAGAAAGAGTACAACCATCACTGACATCTATTGAGTCAATTGCATTGAGTAAAAGAGTAGCTAAAGTGACATTCGAGTCTGTCAATCCTAATGAGTCTTGAGAACACGAGACCATTAAAAGAAGAGAATCGGAGAAATCCGAAGAGCTCAATACTTCGGAGCATACTGGAAAGACTTCTCTTTGGACAGCAGATAATGAAGAATTTGAAAGCACGTCTCCACAAGTGAATACCGGTCCTTCTTCAGCTTGGGCACTACTAAATGAAGGTTCTGGGGAGACGTATTTGCGAATAAACAAATTATCTACTAAGTAATTATTTTCAACGTTCACCGAAGTATCTGTTAAACCAAACATTGTTGGATATCCAACTTCTGTTGTTGTTGGCAAATCAACGGGATCTCTATCATCTACTTGGATTTGTGTTGATGTTGATGTATATCTAACAATAAACTTATGCCAATCTCCATCAAAAAGAACACAAATATCATCATAGCCAGCCCAATTTGCCCAATCCCCCCGATAAAACCCTCGATTTGTATAGTGGTTACCACGACAAATATATTTATCGTTAGAACTCAGGAAGTTAATCCATTCCACAGATCCACCCAAACTTTTCATATTCAATTCAATTACTCCTGAAGGGGGCATGTTTTGCTTCTCTGATAAATTCACACCAGTTACAGAGGAAAGGTTATTCTCATCAGAACTCGTATATCCTCGTTTGGACTTAGGAGCACTTTTATAGTCAGTGGTATAATCGCTCCAATAGACTGTATCCCAAGTGTATCTTGGAACATAATCTAAGTCAAACGAATATAACTCAGCATCATAATCTTCATTTATTTTCGCAAAGTATATTTCAGTAGGATTAGAACTGCCATGCGTCCACATCAGCCGCATTTCCGACAATGTGTTTGCACTATTTTTTCGTTCTGCATTTGATAACCAGTTTGCATTTGAAGAGTCAGTAGTGGAAATCTGTTTAGACGTAAAACTTGAACCATTATCAGAAGAATAAAATAAATAGACCTCACAGTCATCAGCTTTCCACGAACTTCCTACATGAAGGAAAACATAAATTATTCCATTCAAAAAACTGGAGGAAGCGTAACTCTGTATATTTTTACCTTGAATTGATAAAGTCGTGCCAACCCATGATGTACCATTATGTCGCCAAAATTGAGCATTTTGAGGTGAGTTGTGAAGACGATGCACAACGAAAAAAGGATGTCCATCAGAATCAACTGCTATATTACCTAACCGTAGGTTATCACCCTCCTCAATAGTTTCTATGGTCGAAGAAGTAACAGGAAGAGTATAAGTCGTTCCATCTGACTTCTTCCAAGTACCACCTCCGTCATCTGACTTCATGTACCCCACTTTTTTGCCTTTAGTGTTATCAAGGTCGAAAAAGTGTACGCCGACATGAAGAACATCGTTGCTATCAATTGCTACCGAACAGGAGTATGAAGGTATAAGGGAGGAATTATCTTCTGCTAATATTGTAGCAGTACTCCACGATGAACCATTATATTTTTGATAATAAAGTTTGCAATTGGTAGTCTGATCACCTCTGTATATCAAATGCACATTGTCAGAAGTATCTATCACAACCGAGGGATAAGTGGGATCAGTGGCTTGATTCGGTACAGCCTCTGCATCAGTCCAAGAAGATGCGTCATTAGGATTAGTACTTTTGCGCCATTTTAAGCTTGCGTGATGACCATCATAAAAAACATAGAGATAGCCATTTGAATCAATTGCAAGAGCTGGTCCACCGTGGTTGTCGTATATACTGCCTAAATAAACCTCATCGTCCCACTCGCCAGTATCATGGTGATAGGTTCTCACATAAGCTTTGTGGCTGCCTCCTTCGTATTTTAAATAAGCAATATGTGTTTTATTTTCATATCGGACTATTTTGTTAGACATCTCATAAGCCGTCGCCCTGTCGCTACCATCCGAGATGTATTCAATATCTTGAGGCACATCACTGATGTCATCAAAGAACTCAAAAGTTGCATCACCATTGCTCGCAGAACTTGCTGAAGGATTACCATAGTAGACGAAAATATCCCTATCGCTGTCTAAGTTATCCTTGACTTCTACCCAAACCGTAATGGGATCCTGTACTGGATCTTCTATCCAGTAATCGAGTAGAGTCTCACCATCATCATCAGTAAACCGAATGTCATTAGGGAAATTGTTACAGTGCCCCTCTAAATGAAAATCTCCACCCGACGACGAACCTATCTTTAACTTAACTTGATAGTTGTTTCCGGCTCCACTCGAGCCGGAAATAGTTACTTTTTTCCGATAAGCATAACCAGAAAGCCAACCCATATCTACGAAACAGAAAGTCAAATTCTAAAATTATTCACAATCATCCTTTCTTGTTTTCCATTCAGGATAATCCTCGTGACCCCAGTGTTTTATCTTGTCAAGAGGAAGGACTTCATGTTCACCCTGATCACAATAGCACCAGGGGTTTTGCGGATAAGGATTTTTCGTGGACTTCCACAACCACCACGTTTTGCCCCCTCGTGCTGCTTCACCTCTAAAGGCTCTTAGTATGAATCGTCCATCGAAGAATTTTCTATTTGGTTCCGGAAGATCTTTATCGGGATAAAAGAAGAGCTCATGAAAATCTCCTCTCTCATCCCCCGTTGCCACCTTCCCCGTCCATACAGTTCCCATGTAAGCCCAAGTGTACGGAAGCGATCCTATTTCTCCAGGACTAATCCAATAAGAAGTTTCGTGAATTATTATCTTATTAATGAGCTTAGCCCCTTCCTTGTCTATTAAGAATTCTTTTATTTTAGACTTAGGCATTGTAGGTTTAGCGACCTCTACTTTGGGAATAACCTTAACTTTTTGAACATTAGCAGGACCTTTCTGTTCTGGATTAAGTTGCCCAAGCATTCCTCTCACATAGGACTTCATATCACTTTCGGTAATTGTGCACTGAGGAAGGACTGAAACGCCGTTTAATTTCCATCTCAAGTCTTGATGAAGACTGTGACGTAAAATCATTTCCTCGAAGGATATTTCACCTTTATCAAACGCTTCCTTATCTTCTGGTTTTATGCCTCTTATGTGCCATTGTGAATTGTGAGAGAATCCCAAAGGAGTCATATAAGAATGGTCTTCCTCTACCTCTAAAGAACAAGCATGAGTTTGTGTCCATACGGTAGAGTTCTTTGGAATCTTAATCCTTTCTATTTTTACAACTGTAACCGTAACATCAGCAAGAGGATTATCATAAATTTGTTTATCAATGTACTCAGTGTGTAAACTCTCTTCTGTCCACTCATAGTTTCGTGCACATTCATCACTACAGAACATAAAGTCTGTTTTTGCATTCCATGAGAGTGGAATCGGAGCCCGACAATTAAGACAACGCTTGGGTGTTTTTGAGGCAATCTTGTCGCCAACCTTTAAGTCTTTTGCCTCCTTCCAACCCTCGGTCGTGAGGAAGGGATGATTTTCGGTTACTCGAATATCATATTTGAGGTCCTTTATGTTATCAAACTGAAGGTGAACCTTAATCCAGTCATAAATGCCTTCAAACGCGTCCTTTCGAGTGACTCGCATGAACCTGCCCTTATGTGTTAAGACTCTCTCACCCGGATAAATTTTGTTCCAAGGCTTCCATCCACCTTCCGTGAGGACTTTAGTTCGAGGAGAAGCAAAGCACCAAGCTACTCCTCCTCTCTGATCTTTATAATATTTCTTAGGCAAAGGTTTAAGAGGATAATCCTTAACTATTCGAGAGTATTCTTCTTTCGGAAGAGGAACCATCCGTGATTTTTCTTCTTCCACTTCTTTCAATTGATAACCACAATAAGGACAATAGACGGAATTGGAGAATGTGGAACGTATATCCACCTTCCACAGTTGGGACAGTTTATTTGTAGAGGAAGAGATAATTCATGCTTACCAGTAAATGGATATTCACTATCTTCTAAATATTGAACTGGATTCTTAATAAAGTTTTGCACGCCTTGAGGAAGGTTAATCTTTACAGGTTTCTTAAAATTGTGAACCTCTTTAATATAATAAGCGTAAAGGGGAAATGACCAATTCCAATTTTCAAACTCTTTCTTGGTTACTCTATGATATTTCTGGAGAGCCTTAAATTGCCCTTCTGTCTTAATTTCTTTTGGTTCTTTAAGTTCTAATACACCATAAGCATATTTATTGTCACAGTAAAGGAATGGGACGCCTGCTATCTTAAATTTCCTATCCTTGAGGATTACTGTCTTATGACCATCATGAATAAGCTTAGCATGTGGCGATGGTAGATACATTCCTCTATTTGGAATATGCAATCCTTTCGCATGTCTATAATTGAGTTCCGACTCTACCAATTCGAGTAGAGTATTCACATTCTGAGCGTTTACGAGTTCACTCTTCATTTTGAACCTTCTTCAGTGCATTATAAAATTGAATTAGTTTCGGGGTGGATAAAGACCTAATATATTCACAATACTTCTTTATCTCTGGAGGCATATTTTCTTTCCATTTCGCTAAGACCTCCAAGGGTATCCGTTGAGGTTCAAGTAAAGCAAGACGGTGCAACACGACTAAATTATCAGAAGTCTTTCTTTCTGGTACTGGTTCCATCGCCCTATTTATGTATCCTGTATAATACGAATATTCTGGGTGAGTTTTATTTGCATTATAAAGGACTTCTTCGGATGACACTCTGAGAACGTCTCCAACATCACACTTAATTTTTGTGTTATCCGACTTTCCGTATTCCATAAAGAATCGAGCACCTCGTCTGTCTAAATAATCTTGACACTCTTTCTTCTTATAAAGATGACCATTATACAAACATCGAACACGTTTATACGCCTGAGTGTCGTCAAGCATCATCTTAGCATATCCGGCTGGTATTTCGATACCTAAATAATAATTCCACACATCAGTTTGCCCTTTTACCAACTTTTTATCTAATACCACAGTATCAACTTCATGCCATAGCTTACATTTTGCCCATCCGTGGTTCGTAGGTGTTTGATATGGACGATCTAAAGTTTTGACCATTATACCCTCTTGCACACCTTCATGTAAATTATGCTTTGATGTTTCTATCAAGTGAATGGCTTTGTCTATCGCACTTTTATTGTTTCCTCTAACCACATATCCAGAGTAGCCGGGAACAACCACATTAGATGCCTTTTCTATTTTGATATGAGCCGTGGATTTAAAGGCACGAAGCAACTTTAATCTCTCCTCAAGAGAATTATCACGTACATCCTTGCCTTTGTATATAAGGACGTCAAAAGCAAAGGCGTAAGTGTAAGGTGTAAATCTTTCAGGAGGAAGCTTGGTGTTTATAATTCCATTTATGACAGTTCTGTGTAGAGCTTTATTACCTTTTGCCGCATAAAGTTCCCCATCGAGAGCTGTGTTATCGGGGAAGTGCTCCTCAATTTCTTTCACTATCTGAGGAACATATTTGTTTATTAATGGAGACTTATGTTTCAATTCTTCTGGATCTACAAACACGTACCCTTTACCGCCTGACTTCCAAAGAGTAATTCTAAGACCATCAGCTTTAACATCGATAAGGAGCTTCTTTTCATCCCATCCAGCACTCGCAATATCTTCGTGAATAGTAGGGAGGAAGAATCGTAAATAAGGTTTAGCCTTGGAAAGGTATCCAACTTTAAGGCTCTTCGTTTCTTCAGATGTACTTATTAGTTTTGCTCGCTTCTTATTCCATTCTTTTAATTCTTCCTCATCTTTGGGAGGGTTGGATTTCATGTATTTCTTAGCTTTTAAATATGTCTGCCAGAAAGTAGTCTTAAGTGCTTCCTTAGGATCTTTATTGGGATGTTCTATTTTGTATAGCTCAGGTTGAGTAGGGGGAACGAGTGCAAAATACACACTACGAAGAGCATCTACTAAAGCGGCAAAATATTTATAGCACGCGTCGAGAGTCCACTCACCCCACTTCTTTCCCGCTTTCAGACGAGGTATCCCAGCATTACTTATATATCGCAAATCCGCTATGCACTCTTTCCACCTTGTCTTAACGTGCTTTATATCATAATCGACTCCTTTGGACAGAAATTCTTTGAGATGAAGCTTTTCAATTTCATTTGAAGAGTCAATTCTCTCCACCTGACCACTTCGTGAGAACTCAAGAGTCATTCCCTTCTCTGCCCAAAAAATTGGAATGTCCCATCGTTCTTTGAGTCTTTTGAGAACTTCACTTTTATGTTCTTTCAAATCTTTCCTAAAGTTTGTAAGAGTAATGGACAAAAGACCTCTTTCCTTACCGCTTCGAGTCTTCTCAAGCTGAAGAAGAAAGTCTTCAAATGATATTTTGTGATCAGACTTCTTATAAGAGCCAATACCAACAATGATATGAGACGGTGGCAATCCGAATGCTTTTATCATCGCTTGTGGAATGTAGGCAGGCAACTCGTGAACAATATCTACATCGTAACTTGGGATTCTAACTCCACCTGCTGGTTCATGAGGAGCAACATTAGCCTTTAGCCAATTCATGTGAAGACCCTTAATTGAGAACTTGTTGCTTATCACTTGAATGTGCTCACGAAGCTTGTTATCTTCTGCCCATCTCTTTATTGCTGCTACCGAATATATCGGAACACCTTGGTCTGCATAATATTTCCATTCGCTATATTCATCTTTGTCTATATCCGCGATTATAACAGCATCGACATCCTTAACTCGCTGGGTGGGCTCTAAAAGAACTTTCGCTTTAGGAGACTCAATCAATATACAGGAATGTCCCTTTGCTTCTGCATTTACTCCGAGAAATGTTACTCGCAAGCTCATTCTAATTTAAATTCTTTCCCACTCACTCAATTGAATGGTATTAGAAAGAGTAGCAGACATTCTAACATAAGAATTCTTATGCTTAAAGGTTAAACTTAGTGGTTGTGAACCTTTCTTAAATGGAACTCTAAACATCACTGAATTCGTGCCTTTATGAAGCGTACGTGGAAATCGAAATATTCCAAAGTTGGGTCTTACAATACAGTCCCAAGGAACAGTAATCTCGAGTTCGATACCAAGCCCAAATATGGACATGCCACATATTGTATTTTTAATTGTTATGTCATCAGGAAGCAAATCATCGTAATCATTCCCAAGTCTCGGCTCAACTATCCATGCTTCAGCTATCGGATAGTTTAAAGGCAACACCCCGTATCCCCCATTCCCCCATTCTGTTCCCCAGGAATTTTTGAATTCATAATATTTCTCTGTGAGGTTATATCCTACAATCGTAATAGCGTGAAAACCTAAGAATTCACCAGAGGGCATTGGTATACGAGCATCATAGGACCAATTATCATACACAGGAACGGCTGCAAATACTGGTAGCTTATGAGTATACATCGTACCCGTAATGTCATTGAATACTCTATGGTATTCTCCTATCCTATAAGACAGAGCATTCTTTTTAATTGAGCTTTCACTGCATCGTTCTTGACACGTAGACAACGGAAAGCACATTTCTTGACAAGTGCCTTCCTTTTGCATAATCTTGAGAGCGTTTCTTAGTACCATACCGTCTCCCTTATGGGAACGACGCTTGTAAATGTAACATTCGGACAAATTAGTATTGTAAAATTGCTTTGACTCTACAATTGCACACAACGCACAAGGAACGCATATCTGTCGAGGACCTTGGTCTACTACCGGTCCTTGGTATTCCTTAAGACTAAATACCTCTGGCTTTTCCTTTGAAGTAAGAGCCGCATATATAACGTCTCTTTTATCCCAAGGAGAGGGGATCGCTCCAAAATTAAAAATAGAGGAAAGAGGAGTTTTCATTTCACGCTCCCATTCCTGGAAAGATAGGATATGCAGGACTCTCCTGAGCCCATACACACAAATGTGATATGTCCGTACTTGGCACTTCCATTCCTCCAGCAGGTTTTGGCACTGACCAACTCAACTCACCAGACAATGCAAATTGTTTTGCATCTCTTATTGTTGTTTTTGCATAGGTCTTACCTGTGTTACTTACTTCAGCAGCACCAATCCCTGCGCCTCCATTTGCTCCCGAAACGCTGTACTGATACTGCACATCGTAGGGAGAGACACTCGAAGCAGAAACCACAGCTAATTTAGAACTGGAAGTTCCCTTTAGACCTACCACACCTAATGTGTAATTGGCATTGTGAACATTGACTCCGCCCATATTCTCTACTAAAGATGCACCTGATATTAAAGCACGTCCTTCAAAATAGGTATAATTTGTGGCTACCATCATGGTATTTCCAGCACTCATAGCCTCTTGTTTGAATAAAACGGTTCCACGATCAGCAGTACTCCGTGAGTTATAAATTATCCCTTCATCCAAATCTTCTCGGAAATCAATGTAATACAACTCGTGATTAATCCCTGACGCATTCGTGGCGTTAAGCGTGACCACACTGGAAAGGGCTGCTTGAGAAAGCGGAACGAAACATAACACCAAAAGAGTTACTAACAGAGTAATCGTTCGCATTTTCCTCCCCTAATCATGTTTTATTATACAAATAGCTTTAGGTTTTCTTACTACAACTTTGTATTTCATTTCTACTATTGCACCACGTAAATCATTAAGAGGATCAGAATATTTTTTCACGGTTATATCCTCTTTCATGAGGATCAATGCTGCCATCTCAGCGTCCAGCACTACTCCTCCAACATCTCCTGTATTCTTCCACCCCCAATTATTATCGCCATTTGAAGTGACGGCAAGCATTTCCCATTTGAGTGTTCCACCCTGCTCTTTATTGTAAATTATAGGTGACGGCTGCCATGACACAAGATCAAAATAAAATTTAGGTGTAGCAATTAAATATGTTGGTGTAAATTGAGAATCTGAAACATATACACAAGCGTCTTCTATTGCTGCTATCTCTGATGTTCCATCGCATGTCACTGAATTTGGAGCGGCGTCAATTAATGTGGAAATAGCATCTTGATTGAGAGTGTTCTCTAATCGCATACCAGCCAAAGAAACTTCGTTCTCTATTAAATCAAACTCCGCATCTTCAACTAACTCTTTGGGAGCAAGCGGTAGGGTCCAAGCTTTTTCGGTAACAACATCAATGCTTGTGTATTTAGGATGAAAAATAGGAGGTTCTCCTTTATACGCTCCCTTTGAAGCGTATCCATTTGCGTTGGATGTAAATACCCTCACTCTATGCGAACCTGTTTTAACAACAGGCAGTATCTTTCTCATGAACTCCCTCCGTTTAGCTCCAGCCACGACAGCGTTGTAATAGGCTTTCTGCGTCAGTCGTCGTAAGTCCTCAGACGCACTGAGTTCGTGTGACTGCACCTTAGCGACGTATTCTTTTAACCTATCAGCTAATTCACCCATTTCTTTTCTCCTTATCTCTTTCGTAGAATTTTACACTATTCTTGCAGATGGTGACGCTGGAGCTGGGACAAGAGCTAAATGCTCCAACGTCAAGTCCTTAATCAGTGTATAAGTTTTATAATCCTCATCAATAGAAGAGAAACGCACAGATAAACCATGATTTCCTCTCAAGAGCTCTCTAACTACCTCCTCATTATGTTGGGGATAGACATGAATATCTCCCCGAAGTGCTCTACCATCCCATCGAATATTTTTAACTTCCCCAACTTCCTTTCCATTGTGAAAAATTTGAAAGGGTAACTTTTTAGGAATACGAGCATTTTTCAAAACATTAGGGGGAATGAAGATAGGAACACCTTGGGATGTGGAGTCATATAACATGTCCCCACTCTCTACTAAAATCCTATCGTGAAATATATCCTTTTTCTCTCGTCCTAAAGGTGTAAATGTATCGTGAATCATCCTGTCTTATATGAGATCTCTTTTGGTTCATTTAATTTAAATATAGCCCCCTCAGCTCGTTCTCCCATGAGGTTATCATTAATGGAGCATTCAAGTACTCTCTGGAAATAAGGAATAGTATTTTTGAGAAAGAATTCCATCCTTACCTTAGCAGTTGCGTACTGTGAAGTCGCTATACCTTGCCCGAGTGTCTCAGCCGGAACCATTAAGCCGGTTGCAGCGAGACTTGTGTAATATTGCAGATAGTCTAAGAGAGCTGGAAATCCAGATGTGTCAATTGGATCAATTTTAACCTTGTCCGTTGAAACAAATTCATGTCCTACATGAATCTTTCTAAACTGTCTTTCTAATTCCTTGAGCTTATTCTCATCGGGATATAACCCTCGTCTGTCTGGGAGACACTGAATATGATATTTCGCAAAACCGTGTCTGATAATACCCTCGTGGACACTCTCGTCAATTTCCTTCTTCCATTTAAGAGGTTGTCTTGCTACACCTATCATAGATATGCCAAAAGATGAGTCTGTACGAGCCATAGCTTGAAAGTGCCAAATGTTCTTTACACGAACAAGCTTTCCGCCTTCTCGCACAAAGTAATTACCATTCTGAGTTACTACATTGAGTGGAAATAAAACTTCAATATCAGTAAAATGGTTATCCCTCCCGAAGAGGATTCTCGAATAACTGTCGCCAAACACTAAAGCGTCTCGCATAACAGAATAAAGCTTTGGAAATACTTTATCAAAGCGCCGTGTATATCTTTCCCTAATTTGCTCACTCTCACCGTGAATTTCAAAACCAGCAGAGAGAACAGCAAAGGTAACGGCTTCAACTGCTGCAAATGCGGGAGGACTTGTCAAATATAATTCCCAGTCTTCTTGAGATGGTCCACCCACCTCTAACGCGTGTGTAGTCTTAAAAGTTCTGGAAGACTCATCACTTTCGTCTTCACCACTCGGAGCACCTACTTTCCAAGGATCTGTATCCCGATCACCATACAATTGTCCAAGGACTTTCCTCCACATCAAGCGACTGTTCTCCACCAATCGCTCCCCAACTGTCCGTATTTTCTTCCTCATCAATATGTCGTTCGAGTCCCAAGGAGGCGAGAGCCAACGCATCCACAAGGTCGTCATGTGCTCCTCCTTCGGGACCACACTTACTTAAGTTGTCGTCTAAATATACAAAAGCTGAAAGCTGATCAATCAACTTTTGTTCATCTTTAGGTATGTGAATCGAATTATAAGCAAAACACAAAACCAAATTGTCAATAATCTTCTTTTTTAATTTATCGTTAGACATTAGAACAGGCTCAATCGGAAGGTCCGAAAGTTCCTCCAGTATGGGATCACCAATCGATGTCTGATCCGCATATATCGTGGTAGGATTAAATTTTTTTGCTCGATCACGTATTATAGCATACTGTTCTCGCCAAGTTGTCTTAAGAGGCAAAATTTCGGTATATACGACATGACCCTTATCATTAAGCACTACCAATGCTGTGTGATCTCGCTTACGTCCAAAGTCAAGACCCATTATTGTTTCTCCTGTATATTTCGATCTTGTATCCGTAATAGCATTGAGAAGTTGCTCATCCGGAATCACTCTATTAGAGGTTGCTACAAATTCAGCTTTAAATACTTGATCAAAAAAGGAGGGGGACATGTCTTTTTGAGCATCCCTTATCATTTCCGGGGTGATAAACCAACAGTCTTCAAGTTTTACCGCGTAATTTCGTGCTGTCCCAGAATACCAAAGCTTGAGAAAGGGTCCTGAAGATAAAAATGGGGTCGAAACTCCTATTTCAGTTGCTCCCTTCGTTTTACCCATCTGATAAAACAAACCATAATATGAAGAAGGACGAATTCGTGCTAACTCGTCTAAGAGTATAAGGTCTGGATGATAACCACCTCGAGTCTTTTCATTTTGCGCTATCGCTAAGACTCTTGAACCATTCTTGAGTTTTATTTGTTCTTTACTGTCATACACTATGAAGTTTCTAAAGGGAGACATAGCTACCCATCCACGAATTCTGTCTATATGCTGCACGGCTATTGGCATTGAAATTGAACCTATGAGAGTGAAGGAATTATCAAAGAGTGTCAAATTCAAATATGCCATAATGTCCTCAAGAACGCTCTTACCAGTTCCAGACGGGGCTTTCAAAAGAATCTTCTTGTAACCAGAAAGCCAATCCTTAATTATTTCGTAGGACCACCAGCCTCTTGGGTGAACTGGTAATTCCTGAGTTGCTTCAAATATCGCAAGATGTTCTTTGGTT
>QMVG01000009.1 GCA_003660975.1 Microcaldota archaeon | reverse complement strand
GAACAGTTCCCCCCGTTTAAGTAGCCAGATGCGTAAAAGGCAGATTGAAAGTGCTCTTGTACGTGACGTCGTACTGATGCCCGGCGGTTTAAGTAGCCAGATGCGTAAAAGGCAGATTGAAAGTCCCAGCTAAATATGCGTCCCTCCGCGCGAAGCAGGTTTAAGTAGCCAGATGCGTAAAAGGCAGATTGAAAGACCTTCTCTATAATATTAAGTATTAATTAAATTAAAGGTTTAAGTAGCCAGATGCGTAAAAGGCAGATTGAAAGATATCCAAGATTATCCGGGGTTAGATCGCTCAATAGACGTTTAAGTAGCCAGATGCGTAAAAGGCAGATTGAAAGTTGTATAGCTCCATAGTCTCTGTTTGTTCTCTCTCTAGTTTAAGTAGCCAGATGCGTAAAAGGCAGATTGAAAGGCACATTCCCTTATATTCCATCTCCATCCTTTCACCGTTTAAGTAGCCAGATGCGTAAAAGGCAGATTGAAAGGGGAGACAAATCTATTTCTCTTATCGGCCTTTCCACTGTTTAAGTAGCCAGATGCGTAAAAGGCAGATTGAAAGAGAAGGGTAAGAATTGCCTCTCTGGTCATATCCCTGAGTTTAAGTAGCCAGATGCGTAAAAGGCAGATTGAAAGGTAATAGTTCTACTTTAATGAAGTTCTATTACCGTGTTTAAGTAGCCAGATGCGTAAAAGGCAGATTGAAAGTTTGGTATCTTTATGCGTATTATCTGAGCGGAAAGGGTTTAAGTAGCCAGATGCGTAAAAGGCAGATTGAAAGTCTTGGGGCGGATGCGGACACGGAGATATGGGAGCATCCGTTTAAGTAGCCAGATGCGTAAAAGGCAGATTGAAAGATCATCAGCTCTTTGAACTTGCTAAATATGTATTCGCCGTTTAAGTAGCCAGATGCGTAAAAGGCAGATTGAAAGAAGCTGGTAACCATAGGTAACAGCAGGTACATTAACAGTTTAAGTAGCCAGATGCGTAAAAGGCAGATTGAAAGAATCATCCTTATCGCCCCATGCCACCTCTATCGTTAGTTTAAGTAGCCAGATGCGTAAAAGGCAGATTGAAAGTCTGATCCCAGCGGCGCCCATGACGCCCCTGTCCGTTTAAGTAGCCAGATGCGTAAAAGGCAGATTGAAAGGCATGTTAATGTGGTTAAGTGGGATGATGGGGATTGTTTAAGTAGCCAGATGCGTAAAAGGCAGATTGAAAGCGCCTATGCCCAGGGGCTTGGTGTAGAGGTCGGCGAGTTTAAGTAGCCAGATGCGTAAAAGGCAGATTGAAAGCTGATCCGAGTATCCGAGCAGTTTCAGCTCGTTCCGTTTAAGTAGCCAGATGCGTAAAAGGCAGATTGAAAGGTGGTAGACAGTATCCCTGTGACCGTGCCGGCTGCCTTCGTTTAAGTAGCCAGATGCGTAAAAGGCAGATTGAAAGTAAAAAAAAGGATTACAGGAAGTCCAGGACTTCCCAGTTTAAGTAGCCAGATGCGTAAAAGGCAGATTGAAAGAAGGAGGAGGTGAAGAAGGAGGAGAGGACGATGAGTTTAAGTAGCCAGATGCGTAAAAGGCAGATTGAAAGCAACTTGTGCACCGAGGGCCATTTTTTCACCTACCCGTTTAAGTAGCCAGATGCGTAAAAGGCAGATTGAAAGTATCTTCCCCCGGAAGAGGTCCGTCCCGCTTCTCTGTTTAAGTAGCCAGATGCGTAAAAGGCAGATTGAAAGTAAGATACATGAAATTAGAGACTACGCAGATGCGGCAGGTTTAAGTAGCCAGATGCGTAAAAGGCAGATTGAAAGTCGCCCCGTTCCAGAAGAGGTTATAGAGAGATTGAGGTTTAAGTAGCCAGATGCGTAAAAGGCAGATTGAAAGTTCTTATCCTTCACCCCGGTGCTTTGGAGTAAAACACGTTTAAGTAGCCAGATGCGTAAAAGGCAGATTGAAAGTAGTATTTCTTTCACTTCCTACCACCTCGCATCATCAGTTTAAGTAGCCAGATGCGTAAAAGGCAGATTGAAAGCATAACTTCCAGAACCATTCCATATCGTGAGCCTAGTTTAAGTAGCCAGATGCGTAAAAGGCAGATTGAAAGCATCCCTACAGACATACAGCTCGCCCTTTACACCCTCGTTTAAGTAGCCAGATGCGTAAAAGGCAGATTGAAAGGGGGAAGGGGTCTCCCTCCCCATCTGCTGAAATCGAGTTTAAGTAGCCAGATGCGTAAAAGGCAGATTGAAAGTTGAACCACCTCACAATTACCGGATAAACCTACCTAGTTTAAGTAGCCAGATGCGTAAAAGGCAGATTGAAAGACATAAAGTTTCCCCGGATGTACAGATTGGTAAACGTTTAAGTAGCCAGATGCGTAAAAGGCAGATTGAAAGAGTTCCCAGGATACGATCTTGAAAAAGGCAGGCTGGCAGTTTAAGTAGCCAGATGCGTAAAAGGCAGATTGAAAGTCTTTGTTCTCCACATATCTCCATCCTGTTGTACGAGGTTTAAGTAGCCAGATGCGTAAAAGGCAGATTGAAAGGGGAGATGGCCTTCTTCAGGCGCTCTCCCGAGAAGGTTTAAGTAGCCAGATGCGTAAAAGGCAGATTGAAAGATTGATAAGCGGTGATCTAAATGGCGAAATGGACAAGTTTAAGTAGCCAGATGCGTAAAAGGCAGATTGAAAGCTTACTGTTCTCATTCTCATACCCTCTCTCCACTAAGTTTAAGTAGCCAGATGCGTAAAAGGCAGATTGAAAGATTATCAAAATCAACAGCAAAAGCCTCATCCAAAGGTGGGTTTAAGTAGCCAGATGCGTAAAAGGCAGATTGAAAGTGCCGAACTTAATAATCAGATACACAATGATCAGAGTTTAAGTAGCCAGATGCGTAAAAGGCAGATTGAAAGAACTCAATCATTTATCGCTCCACAACGGGGACACCTTGGGTTTAAGTAGCCAGATGCGTAAAAGGCAGATTGAAAGTATGGTGGTGCTTGCTGGGGGGAAGGCGGAGGCATGAGTTTAAGTAGCCAGATGCGTAAAAGGCAGATTGAAAGCTCTCCGGTGGGGAAACGGAGATGATTTCAAAATCAGTTTAAGTAGCCAGATGCGTAAAAGGCAGATTGAAAGGGGGGCGGTACCGGGGAGCGGAATTGACACCGTTACGTTTAAGTAGCCAGATGCGTAAAAGGCAGATTGAAAGCCGGTTAAGTGATTACGATATTGAGGTTTACCGGAAGTTTAAGTAGCCAGATGCGTAAAAGGCAGATTGAAAGGGAAAGGTAATTCCTGGGCGAGTTGGCATTTCCCTGTTTAAGTAGCCAGATGCGTAAAAGGCAGATTGAAAGACGAGCTTTGGATCTGCGACGAAAGAGCCCTTGATGTTTAAGTAGCCAGATGCGTAAAAGGCAGATTGAAAGGGCAGCGGGGCGTCATTGAAAAGAAGCGTTAGCTCCGTTTAAGTAGCCAGATGCGTAAAAGGCAGATTGAAAGTATGCTCTGCGTCAATAACCACGGCGGATTGCTCCTCGTTTAAGTAGCCAGATGCGTAAAAGGCAGATTGAAAGGTTCAGACTAGTTTTTATAAAGTTTATCACTCCATGAGTTTAAGTAGCCAGATGCGTAAAAGGCAGATTGAAAGTATTGAGGCACCCCCCAAAGCCCCCAGGCTCAATCCCGTTTAAGTAGCCAGATGCGTAAAAGGCAGATTGAAAGCATTCTTGAGCGGTGGATTTGGTTTAACCCATCTGTTTAAGTAGCCAGATGCGTAAAAGGCAGATTGAAAGAATTATTACCTAAACGGGATAGACAGGATAACACTCGTTTAAGTAGCCAGATGCGTAAAAGGCAGATTGAAAGTTTGAACGCCCCCTCACCTCCACGTAAGGAGCATAATGTTTAAGTAGCCAGATGCGTAAAAGGCAGATTGAAAGTTATCCACGTTGAAATAACACTCTCACTGCCTCCGCAGTTTAAGTAGCCAGATGCGTAAAAGGCAGATTGAAAGCTGCGATCGCTGAGTGTTCCAGCGTCAGCCTCTTCGTTTAAGTAGCCAGATGCGTAAAAGGCAGATTGAAAGCAGACCGTCCGAGCTGAAGATAGTGGAGGAGGTGGGTTTAAGTAGCCAGATGCGTAAAAGGCAGATTGAAAGGCGGCATTTCCCGCATCACAACGCGAACGTGAAAAAGTTTAAGTAGCCAGATGCGTAAAAGGCAGATTGAAAGTCATACTCCTCTATCTCCCATTCCACGTCATCGGGGATGTTTAAGTAGCCAGATGCGTAAAAGGCAGATTGAAAGGCCGCCAACGGCCAGGTGAAGGAGGCCTCTGCGCTCAGTTTAAGTAGCCAGATGCGTAAAAGGCAGATTGAAAGCCCGAAATGAAGTAATCTCTCCAAATTTCTTTAATGCCGTTTAAGTAGCCAGATGCGTAAAAGGCAGATTGAAAGTATACCACTGCCCACTTATTACTCCCCAGATACACAGTTTAAGTAGCCAGATGCGTAAAAGGCAGATTGAAAGTGGATGCCGCGGTGGGAGGACTACATGGAGCTCTACAGTTTAAGTAGCCAGATGCGTAAAAGGCAGATTGAAAGCCCCTGAGAGGTCTATTTCTGAACCCTTCTCCACAGTTTAAGTAGCCAGATGCGTAAAAGGCAGATTGAAAGAGCCCACATGCCTATAAAGACCCCTATGATTATCAGCAGTTTAAGTAGCCAGATGCGTAAAAGGCAGATTGAAAGCCTAAAGGCTCAATTAAGGGCCTATGGAACTACCACAGTTTAAGTAGCCAGATGCGTAAAAGGCAGATTGAAAGTTTATAGCATGTTTCGTCTTACCCTCTGCCCTCCACTGTTTAAGTAGCCAGATGCGTAAAAGGCAGATTGAAAGTCAGCTCAGGGGGGATTAGGGAGAGCCCCTTTTTTGGTTTAAGTAGCCAGATGCGTAAAAGGCAGATTGAAAGCCCCCATATCCATTATAGAGCTACTCATATTTATAAGTTTAAGTAGCCAGATGCGTAAAAGGCAGATTGAAAGTACCGTAGGCTCCGCTTCCGAATATCCATAAGTATAGGTTTAAGTAGCCAGATGCGTAAAAGGCAGATTGAAAGCCGAGGTTGTCTCCACCGGGACGCCGAGATTCGCTGCGTTTAAGTAGCCAGATGCGTAAAAGGCAGAAATTCTTTTCATACAACAGAGCACAGGTAACCAATCCAAGTAAAATATCTTCTCAATATTTCATAAGTTCAACAAATCCCATCCCAAATGAAGAGTTAGGCCCTAATCCGAAGAATTCACTTACGCCTATTAGCCATCTCTCTGCATCTCCTAAGTCCCCAATTCGGTACTCCACCTCACCAAGATAACCGATAAATCTGTCTTTGTTAGACCTCGCAGAACGGCGCTTTAATACCCGCTTTTTAACATATACGGGAGAGCCCATTATTTTTTCACCTTTTTTTACATCACCCGGAACAAAACCTCTGTTCCCATACTCATTAACATATCTTATGATTCTATTCTTTGTATAGAAAAGATACCTTTCCATTGTTAAGGGTATTTGTAAGCCACCAAAGGGTGTCTTAAATTTTACCTTAATTTTCTTTCCTTCAATTGGTTTAATATCCTTGAGGTTTTTTGCGGTGTAATAGGAGAGATTAATCCTCCCATTTTCATAAAATGGTTTGTCTTCCCACAAAACCTTTCCCTCAACGATCTCAAACTTATTTTTCCCTAGATGTCTCGCATTACCAACACCATACTCTCCTGCCTTCTGGAGTGATAAGATTAGATGAGGAATGTATTTATTGAACTTACCTAATGTGAGAAAATCTAGACATAGCTCAGAACCTTTTTTAAATATTCTATCTTCTTTTTTTCCTAGATATGGGGGTATTAATATAACTGGCTTGGGAGGGGATGTATGTCCTCTCAAGGATCTCTTCTGTTCATAGAGGCAATAATACAAACAGTCATCTCTCCTTTTACAATCTTCACAATTCTTCATGTTGGAATTTAGACACACAATGTCTCTTATCGACCTCCCAAGTGCACCTCTAAATGTGGGACCCATCCACTCATAAAGCTCAGCATCTGTTGTAAACCTTAATCTAAATTGCCCAAGAGTGTATTCCAATTCGGCACCAATGGATTCCATTGTTTTCATATTTTGCCACACCCTCCCAAATACATATTATTACATATAGTGTATACTATTTAAATCGGGTAGCTAAACCTCTTCCATATTAATGCCCGGCAAGTATCAGAAGGCTGGTCATAGGCCGGAGTTGATTGAAGGCACAACGCGCCGATGCTAGTCACCTCCCTGTTGTCTGAGTGCGTTAGCATCGAGGTGAAGCGGAGAGATCGGCTCGGCAACGTCATATTATATTATTCACCTCCTTTCTTATACCATATGTTTCATCATAAAGTGTATCTACAATAGGGAAACCCTCCTCTATCGGCATTTTAATCATCCAAATAGGAACAGGAGCAGTATATTCTTTTATTTCAGCAAATATTTCTCTTTTTTGAGTGTATGAAACCTCCTTTCTCACCTTTTTATATAGTTTCTGTACATAATCCCTATAGGTGCCTGGTACAACAAGTCTTGTGAAATCTTCTCTGAATTTAAGGAGTCTCTGAGCGAATTCATCATCTATACGCCAAGAATATAAGAAATTCGCATTTTCATTCCAGGTTTCTAATAAGTTGTTTACCCCTTTCCGTTTTACTCGTGAAAGATTAGCTACTTTGTCATATTCTTCTATCAATTGAAATTCATTCTCCAAACCGCCTCCTTCTAAATCTTTCAATAATCTCCATGTATTTGTGATATCGTCTTTTTCGTATGGATACCTCATTTTAACCTTTATCTCAGATGGGAAAGTAATCCAAACGTTTATCTTTTCTGTTGTATTCTTATATCTATTTACTCTTCCGAATCTTTGAACAAGGGCCTCTAAAGGTGCGCATTCGGTGATCATAAAATCAAAGGACATATCAAGAGAGACTTCTATGACTTGTGTAGCAGTCAAAATAAAACTTTTATTTTCTCTTATCCATCTGTTAAGTCTGTCTTCCTTTTCACAACGGTGTTTGTAAATAAAACGAGAATGTAGCAATTCTACATTTGATTTCAAATCAGACTCTGATATTAAATCTCGCAACTTTTCGAATACTTTTTGAGACTTTTCAACCGTATTGCATACTATGACCATTCTAAATGGTTTTCTGCTCGCTTTGTAGATTTCAACAACTTCCTCAACAACATCAAAGATGTCATTTTCCATAAGCTTAAACATAACCCTTCTTCTGTTTCTAAATTCTTCATTAAGCCATATTTTCTCAACTTTCTCTAAGAGGTTTTCAAAGTGGTCTTTAAGTACGGAGGGAAAAGTTGCAGACATTATACACAGTCTCAGGTTGTAAATCTCGGAAAGCTTTTCAAGAAAATAAGAAAGAATATATAGCATATTCTGAGAAAAAGTGTGGACTTCATCAAGAATAATTACGGAGTTTCTTAGATGTGGGCGTTTTAAAAAGTATTTTCCAACTTGAAGGAAAGTTAATAACAACTGGTCAAGCGTCGTAATAATAACAGGTTGAGCAAAATATGAAGAGAACATTAATTCCCTGAAGTCGCTTTCTTCTCTTTTTATCGCCTCAACGTCAGCATAATAGAAAAATTCACCAACATTCTCCTCTCCGAAGAAAGTGCAAAGATCATCATAAAAACTCTTTATTGAAGTAATTGTTGGTAGAACATAGATTATTCTTGAACCTTTTCCTACAGCATACGCAAGCGATGCGGCGGTTTTCCCCCATCCTGTGGGTGCTCTTATAAGCAAATGTTCTTTTATTTTACTCAAGCTTAACTGTGTTTGAAGGTCTTTGTTTCTGGTTTCAAGTCCTCTTTTCTGAATTCTTTCTAATATCCATACTTTCAAATCTTCAACATCTTTGTTCGGTACACTTATTCTGTAACTTGCCAAATTATTTGCTGAAAGTATGTCTGCAAATTTAAAAAGTCCATAAGCGTCAGCTAGATCCACCTTAAGGGCTGTGTTAAGTTTGGATACATATCTATATAGATTTCTTCTCCATGTGCCTAAATCATAGTCAATCCGCTCCTTTTCGCTTTCAGGTGCTTCATTTTTTATCCGTAGGATATCCCCGTCTTCCATTCTCGTTAAAGTTCCGTGATGCTTTAGTATAAACAATCCTAAAAGAGGATATTTCTCCAATTTTTCCCTATCCTTACTATATAGTGTAAGAAATGAGAGAGGCGAATGGGGAGGATTATTTCTATTCTTTACGCGCCATTCGGCTTTAAGTTTTCCTAAGTCGTGGTAATAGCAAAGAATCTCAGCGAATTCCTTATATTTCATCAAATTATAAAATCTGAGAAATTCATCAGTTAATCTCCTGCACTCTTCAATATGTTTGCCCAATTTTTTTCCTTCGTGCGATTCTTTACTCCACATCTCCTTTTCTAAATCTTTCAACATCATCGACACTCCACACTGCTATTCCATTTACTGTTTTTGTCGTCTCTTTTACCTTGAATTCCACTTTAAAGCCTTGATAAAAGAATGTGTTTAAGTAAAGAACTCTTATTATTTTGCATCCCTCTGCAATCTGAGAAAAACCAGCAACTATGTCTACTGGAATCATGCCTCTGGCTTCTCTTCTTTCCATAAACTCAGCTTTGTTTTCGTTTTCTATGTCCTTCAAAAAACAGTCAGAAATTCCTCCATAAATATCAAATTCAAAGTCTCTCTTTTCGATTCTTTTTTTTAATTCCTCAATAAAACCTTCTTTTGCATAAACCCCAATTCTATAATGCGGTTCTATCAGAAACTCAAAATCTTCAACGGTTCTTATGAACATTCTATCCTTTTTGTCCCAGGGCATTAGTGTTGCTTTTTCGATTGCTAGTCCCTTAAAATTACATAGCTCAGCTCCTACTATAAGATTATTTTCTTTTGCAAATCTTCCTAATTTTTCTCTTTCAACACCAAAAATTGCCCCGATAATGCCCCAGATAACTGTTGGTGGGGGTAAAAGGTAACTTGATCTAAATTTCTTTGTCTCATGCCGCTTAAAATGCGCTGTGAAAAAAGAGACTGAGAAGACATGCGGCTGCATTTTATATTACCTCCCAAATACCAAATTCTTCTGTTATTTTGAAAGTTTTGTTCTCCATGAGGATTGAACCTGGAACCCAGCACAAGCCATGGAATCTCAATTCTCTACCAGCACCTTTGTCACTCCAGTCTCTGCCCACAACAGGCTCTATGCTCCCCTTAATTTTCAGGTCAGAATCATATTTGACATGGGACCAGATAAACTCATTCTTTTTAAGTTCCAATATAATTTCGCCTTTATCATCTTTCCATATTCCATTAAATCCCAGAGCCCCTAAATCCTGAGTATCTACTTTTCTGATTCCATTCTTCTTATCCAGCCTCAGTTGTCCGAATCCATATTTTCTTTCCCCACCTATCTGCAATGTGTCTGCTAAATCAGAAAACTTTACATCGTTTTTGCCATCAGTAATTGAAAAATTATTTTCATTAGTTTGTACTGCCAGCTTCTCTTCCGATCTCTCGGAAATCCACAGCAAACCTTTGAGAAAAACAGGTTTTGATTCCTCATTTTCTTTGTGTATCTCGTAAGGACTGATGAATTCAACATCGTGTAACATACCCTCTTCAGCGGTAAATGAATACGGTTCAATAGATGTAGAGGTCAGTGAACTTATAAACCTCTTTTCAAACTCAATTTGCGGTAAATTGCCGAACTTCAACACATCATCTGTATATTTTAGTATAAAGAGATTATTTCCATCAGAAAGGTAAAGATAACCGAACCTCATAACCTTCTTCAAAAACTCTCCAACTTCTCTGTAGTTACTTGATTTGAGGCTTCGGGTCAGTTTGGCAGTTAAAGCACCCCAGAAAGGCCTGGCTGGAACGTATACTCTTGTCTGAAAAAGACGCATTACTTTATGAAAACCTACATGCAGAGGTGATTTAACTCTAAATGTTAGTGAATAAAGATACCAGCTCATTTTACCCCTTACCCTGAGATTCTTTCATAGATTTTGCATGAAATCTAGCGTAGATTAGCGATTTTTCAAGCACTTGAATTGCAAGCATTAAATAATCAAGCTTTGTTAAAAGACCATCATCTTTTCGCAGCTCCTCAAGCAAATCACCATCGTTAATAAGATTTAATTTTTTCAACAGTTCCTTTGCTAAAACTTCTATTTCCTCAGCTCCTGCTCTCTCCCCACTTGATCTTGATTTACAAAAGAGTGCAAAAGCATACAACCCCTGTTCTTGCAAAACACCCAGAGCTTTGGTAATTAGAACTTCCGCTTTTTTGGCATTAAAACCATCGGCTACGCTAACGTTCTCCGCAAATCTATACCCATACTCTGCACAAAGTTGATCAAGATTCATTTTATCTTCCATCAGCAATCCCCCTTTTCAAGATTTAGTACCTTTAATCTCCCCATTCCTCTCGTTCCCATTCCACCGATTCCAAGGATTTCAAAGAGTTTTAGTCCCTTCTCTACCTGAGCCTTCACCCATTGGGTTCCGACATCTCCTCCGTCTTCTGTTTTTAGCTCTTGTTCCCCTACCCTGAAATACTTGCCAGAGTTATAAATGACATCAAATCTCAAAATCGTTCCTCTTGGTATCGCTTCATAGGTAAAGAGAGCGCCTTCCTCAGCTGTTCCTGTAGCCGGATCTATACTTACGGAAGTTCTAACTTCAAGATTGCTATTAACGATTTTAGGAAAGAGCTTGTCAGATACGAGCACAGTTCTTTGTTTAATTTTTTCTGGCACCGGAAAATTCGTTAAATCTCCTTCTCCCTCACCTTTTGGTAACATAAGCCAGCCAAAGTTGAGCTTTTCTTTGTTTTTGAGATGCTCTCCTAAGGGATAAAAGCCATCATCTGGAGCCTGAAATTCTGAATTCAAGCCCAAACCTTCCAATACCATTGGTGAAGTTATCCATACTGTGCCTGCCAGCGATGCAACTGGAAAGAGAAGAATCTGTGCATCAAAGAATTGAGCCAATCCCTGCATGCTATGTCCAGAGCCTTTTGAGAATCCGTAAGGAACGCAGACAGGACAGGCAGGATTTACTTTTCCACAATGGTTTTCTCCTCCTTCTCCGCCCCTTCCTGCACAGGAGGATTCTTTTCCTTCATCATCTATCCATCTGTACCTGTTAATTTTTGGGTGCATGGCAGTATATGCCCTTGCAGGACCGCTGAGGCTTGTACCTGGTATCTTTGGAAGATTCGTTCCAGGTTCTCTAATTATTGGTAGATCTACTCTCTCGAGCCTTGCTCCTCCAGCCCCAACATGTATGGGGTCAAGGGCTATTGCATAGTATGTTTTTAGTTCATAATCACTCATCTTTCTCCCTCCTTTAATTTTACCTTTCTAACCTGAAAGTTCCAGTATAAGCATAAATCGAGACTGCTATCCATTGTTGCCTGGAAAAACAAATTAAATTCTTTATTTTGTGGTTTGATTTCTAAAATATTTATCAAGGCTGCTTTCACGAACTTTTTAAAGGTGTCTTCATTATATTCCTTTCTTCTTTTTCTTACTTCCTCCCAATATGCATAAATCTGGGAAATTGACCAAGTCTTTGACTTTAACTTATCTTCTATTTCCTTCCAGAGCTTTTTAAGGTAGTAAATATAATCAAGTGATTTTAAATCCTCATCAACTCTAAACCTATCGACGGCATTTTCTAAATAGGATAGTCTGAAATAAGAGGGTTCAATCTTTATCTTGTCATTCTCATTTATTTCTTTTAGATGAACTACATAATCTCCATTTCCAGTATAGTCAAAGCATAAATTCCTATTAGAGACATCACCATCAAATCTGATATAGGAATGCCAGAAATCTTCCTGATCTGGATCCCCAGTAGAGTAAGAAATTCTCCATTTTAGTGGGATAGAAGAATACGACTCCGCTTTTATGGTCAATTCTCTGCCTTTTCCAAGATTTTCATCCTCAACCTCTCTAACTGAACTAACTTCTGCTAATTCAGTTTTTGTTTTCCTCTTAAACGCCTCTAATAATCTCTTTCCAGCATTCATTACTACATAGAGTGGAGTTTTTCTATGAAAAGCTATTATGCCGAGGTGGAAAGGTAATCTGTCTCTCACCTTTGAAAACTGTATTTCATACTCATCCAGAATCCTTTCAGCAATATCAAGAGCTTCATGAGCGGGGACAAGCACCATAAATTGGTCAGGAAAGTCGTAAATTTTTACATATGGCAAATAATCCTGAAATTTATTCTCAGCAGGTTGTGATTCAACTATTTTAGCATTTTCCCAGATTTTGCCTTCACATTTTATCTTTATGCCCTTTCCATTGAGAGAATCTGCAACTTCTTTTACAGTTTTTCCAAACTTTTCCAAGATTTGGAGGTTTATTGTGCTTAAAAAAATGCCGTTTTGTCTGTCAATGCAAACCGGGCTAAATCTTACACCATCAACATCTATATCGCATGTTGCACCTTTTGGAACATCTGGATTTGGTTCTATTTTGAACTGAATGCGACGTCTTCTTATATCAGGCTTCCACTGCCAACTTTCTAAAATTTCTTCAAAAATCGTAGATTGAATGAACTTTTCAGTTGTTTCCCAACACCTTCTTATTCGAGCTGGAGATGGGTTTTTTGATTCAGGAGAAACATTATTACTGGCTCTAATTGCTAAGGTCTTTATGAGAGAGCCATCAAGCCATTTATCCAAAATAAAACACCCAATAATAAGGGCAACCCTATCATTATGATCTGAGACTTCATCAAGCCATATGGTATTTTTTGGATCTTTCTTCCACATCTGCACACGGCTTTTTCTTCTATCAAGACAATGCTCACATCCGTCAGAATTTTCATTCATTGGTCGTAAACGGCATATTGAGCAAATTTCTTTATTTTCCCAATTATGGTTGGCAAATTTGTTGTAAGAAAATCTTGCAAAAGAAGTGGGATAGATGATTTCTTGCCAAGCTCTCTTTCTTGCTGTAGGTAGAGAATTTTTTAGTTCTTCTTTTTTGCGATTTTCGATATCTCTTCGGTTTTGTTTGATATCACGAGGAATGTAATCTTCTGGGTTGTCACAAGTAAACTCGTAATTAGAATCTGAATATATAATTTCTTCTATCGTAATTTGAGGCATGAATTCTGGTTCTATGTTCTCTAATTCTTTTAATATTAGACTCTTCAGTTCTTCTAACTCTATATCTGGGACCAGAAAGAAAATACCTATTGTGTCACGATAAATTTCATTTCCTATAGGATATTCAACTTCAACAATTTCTTTAATTCTTTTGAAAACTCTCTTGATGTATTCCCAATAGCCCAATATATCACCTAATTTTACACCTTTAGCCAGCAACCCTAATATATCGAAATTGACGGAAAAAACCTTCCAATTAAAGTCAAGAGGATCAAAAGAGGCATTGGAACAATCAATAATATTTTTGGCTACGGCACATTTAACTAAAGTTGCTACAGAATATGAATGATCCCAAAGTGTTACATCGTTTGCTGGACGGCGAGTCTCTCCCAGAAAATCAAGGTAATATCCCTTGGATTTCTCTACGACTTCCCGGAGCTTAATAATGTCGCTATCGCTTTTAAATTGCTTTAAAGCATTTATCACAATTTCTTGCAAATCTTTTGTAAGATCTTCTATTTTACTCAACTCAATCCTTTTAAATTCGTATCCAAAAGCCGTTGCAATAAAAGTGTAATCTCTCCTTTGTCCAACTTTATCTTTACTTAGCACTTTACCCTTATCTAAACCAGAATCCATACCATCATATCCATTCCATCCTGCATAGAGTAGACGAACTGGAGGAGGAATTTCGCAATCTTTTCTTCTATCATTTGTTTCTTTTTCAGGATGATGTTTTTCTATGAAATCCATCAAGCTGACCTCTTCCCCACAAATAGATACTTTAATTTCATTTAAAACCGATCTAAGTTCTTCTGGAAAGACCGAGGAAAAATTATGCTTATCTGTATCCCATCCAGAATTTCTATCTTTTGAATAATGCTCAATGAATTCTCTTCTTGCTTTACCTAAGTCATGCAAATATGCTCCAATCTCGGCAAGAAGAATTGAAAGTCTATTCTCTTCAAGCTTATCAAGCATGTCGGTCACTTTTAACCCCCCATGCTTCCACTATTCCCTTAAGCTCATCAAAATTACCAAACCTTTGAACATCGTAAAATCCTCTTATTTCTAATCTGCTTTTCTCCTTATCCCATCCATCTTCAATCACCCCAAATCCTGAAGACTTTTTTGCTGAGAATCCGTAAGTCAACATCATTTCTTTAAGTCCGCTTATAATATCTTTTAAATCTTTAATGACTTTCTTTTTGAGTTCTCCTTCCGGCAAGCCAAACCAGTAAAACGGAACGTAAACAAGTCTAAAAACACCTTTAACGCCGGCTGGAACAACTTCAAAATAGATAGGATTCTTTCCCGTCTTGGTTTTTCTATCGTGGGGATTGATGACAATCATATCGATTTTATTCCAGAATGTTGGGTAGAAGTGCAGCATCCCATGCGTATGCACATCTTTCGCGTTCTCTTTGCCAAACTTCTCTTTTATAAGGTTTCTATATTGTTCTTTTGCACCTGGACAGAGATTGTCTAAGTAATCAGTCCAGCTTTTCGTTTCTCCCCAGCCTTTCTCAGTTCCAAATAAAAGAGTATGCAGGAATCGAATCTGAGCAAATTCATCTGGTTCATCAGCATTGGGTTCAAGAAGAATTTTCATCATTACCCATCTGAGATTTCCTTTCCACGCCATTGCTGATATGAAGGGCACGCCAAAAACCCTGTCTTTTCTAACAGGATTCTCAATGATGGAAAATGGAATGTCATCTTTCGACATAAACGGCTTTGCCAGAGTTATGGGGAATTCAAGAACCCAGCTTCCTTTAGGAAGAGAAGATAAATCTATTGGGGAGTTTATACCCAGAAAACTCAATTCGGACAATTTGCATCGCAAATAATCGTTATAGTTCTCATTTGAATGAATGAGAGCTTTTAATCCCGTAGGGTATTCTCCTTCTCCAACTTTAGCGTATACATCTGGATCAATTCTATTGGGTCTATCCTTTCTGTCTGGAAGCTTACCCTCAATTGCAAAAACAGTAGTCAACAACATTATTCTGGTTAACACAACGCTTATTTCAGAATACTTTCCTGAACCTGTTGTGAGTTCGTCAATTTCCTTCTTACTTTTTGCCAGATTTTCCGTTTCAATCTGGAAACTTGCATAAAAATCATAAATCATTTTACTCCACCTCAGTATTCAAAAGACTTTGAATGTAATCGTCAATATTGCTTTCATTTGGCTTTATGGTGTCTCTTGCATTTGGCTTTACGGTGTCTCTCGGTGAGTCAAATTCTCGCCAGACTTTGAGTTTGTGGTTTTTTGTTTGGTTGCCTAAGAGTTCGTTCCAAGGAATTTTTACTGATCCACCTCTCAGTGTTTGTTTCAAACTATTCAAAAAACCACCTCTATCAAATCCTTGAGGTATTCCATCTTTTGGAATCCATCCCCAAATTCTGAATTCCCAAAGATTGTCATTAACTGGATAGGCACAGGAGATATTGATTTTTGAGGCTGTTTTGTTGTTTTCTTCCGAATTGCCAAATAGCCAATTAGAAACTCTTTTGTTAAAAACTTCGCTGAAAGGCGAGACTTGTATTTTCTTTCCTTCTTTTGTAGTGATTTTTTTGCCAAACCTAAGCCAGTTCTTAATTGCTGGAGCAATAGGAACTGAGCCTGAACTTACCCAGTTAATCATCCTTTGATCATTCTCGTATTCCCTGTGCCTTCTTTGTTCATCAGACTTATTATCAGATTTAATCCCATCAATCTGTTTCCACCAATTTTCATCTCTCACTTCAAACTGAACCTTGGTAAAAAACATTTCTCTAAGATCTGGAAGCCCGTTGTTACTTCCATGTCTTAATTTTATCCTTAACTTTGAAAGCTCTGAAAGCTTAGAAAGCCTTTCCTGGGCTGTGATTTTCTTAATTGCATCTTTAAATCTGTTGAAATTAATTTCTGGATAATCCTCTATTTTTACAACACCGTATCCATGCTGGGTTTTTGCTCCAATTCCTCCCCATTTTGATGCAATGATAAGAGGTAGTAAGACGAGACTTTTATCAAAATCCTTATCTAAAGGTGTTATTTCCAAATTTATTTCTCCCACTACTCCACTTCCCAAATACCATCCTTTGTTTCTTCCTGATGGCTTGATGTTTAAGGCGCTTCCTGTAAAAACCCTTCTTCCCCCGCTCACATTTAACCTAAACGTTCTTCTAATTCCTGTAGCCCCAAATATCAGGCATGCAGAGCAATAGTATTCTTCATTTCTTTCCTCTTTTGGGCACCTCTCATCACTTGTTGGATCACAGGCATATCTATTATTATTATCACTCCTTAATATTGCTTCAGTCCACCATCTGAGGGAACCCATAATACCCGTAGACTTAAGTAATTCACTTTTCTGGTCAATGTCTCCCGTCCATACTGGAGTTTTAATTTCGATCCTCATGTCTAAGCACCTATGAGATAGTCTGTTATTTCATCTATCACATTATCTATCTTGTATGGATTAACAATCTCGATGGTTTCTAGTGTTTTAATCCTAATCTTTAATTCTTGCTTTTCTTCCTCTAACTTCTTCTTCAGTTCCTCACTATTTGCACTCTTTAACTTGTTTTCAAGTTCTTCAATTCTTTTTCTGTAATCTTCTATTCTCAATTTTATTTCCTCATCTAACACATCTTCGAAATCTACTATTGTTATCTTTTCTCCATCCATCAACAGGCTTCCCAGATCTTCGATTTTGTCAAGGTTTAGTATAACTTTCCCATTTTTAACCTCATAGTCTATGTGTGCAAAAAGCGGCAATAGTCGCTCTGTTGGTAGAATGACAGCATAGTAGTACTGTGGCTGATGCAAACCAGTTGCAGACCTTGGAAACGTATATCTTTCTTTTAGTAACACTTCTAGAAAAGCTCTTAGCCTGTCCTTTCTTCCATATTTTCTATCGGCGTCATCAACCTCTGTGGGCAAATAATAGAATTTCTTTCCGTTCTCATCTCTTTCCTCCAGTTTTACCGAAGAATCTCTAATTATATCCTCGGTTATTTCCTTATCCTCAAACCTACCAATATTCTCTGTTATAATCCAATTATTTTGCCCAATGAAATCTGCAACTTCGACTTCAAATGGCGAAGGCATTTCTTTTTCTGCGGGATCAAATCTCCCACCGAAATCTCTTGTGATTTCGCAGTGTTTCAATGCAACTATTCCATCAGTTTTTATTGGGGCAAATCTTCTTCTTGCAGCCTCTCCGGGCACTTCTGCCATCATAAATCCAAACAAATCATCATCAATGTATAGAACTGGGTTGCCCTTCGATATAACAACCCTTCTTGGTCTTTCTAAAGGGGAAAGCTCAAATCCTTTCTCGCTTAGTCTTTGTTTTATGCAGTATTTAACACATCTCCCAGAGACGTACACTCTTGTTTCACCATCGGTTGTAAAGAACTTTTTTATTTCTGTAAGTGCTGCAACTGTTCCGTTTGCGTTTACATTTCCTTTTATCCTTGCCAAGATAGATATTAATACTCTTTTCATTCTTTTTCACCTCCTTCTTTTTGAGATCTTCTTTCGCTTTGAATCTTCGCATTGTAAAGAGTAGCTATAACAATAGCTTTTGCCTGTTTGAACTCGGTAACATTCTCAAAGTATTGAAGATCAAATGGAATTTCGCCCACTTCAACACCGCTTCTATCAAATATGGTCATGTTGTTTGCAATTGCATTAGTAAATTCATGTGGCAAATTTGCTCCTCTTAGATCCATTATAAATCTATCTAGTGTTCTCGTTTCTCCCCCATCAGCTTCTATTAGTCTGTTGGCAACACTCCAAGCCCAGCCTCTAATTCTTTCTACATCCATGATATCACCTCCTCTAAATATCTAATAGGTGTTGTATCGCCTAATCTAATCTTCAAATCCACCAAGAATAGAATTGAATCCATATCTAACCTTTTATGACAGAAAACAAAATATAGGAATCTATTAATATGCGCATGGGCAATTTCGGAATGATTTTTCTTTAAATTGTTATCTACGTTCCAGTTTTCCACAAGGAATGACGAAATCAAGGCTTTAACTTTAGAAATCCCATAGGATGTGTATCTGTCACTTCCATGATACAGCTTGGAGAATACTTCATTAAGATTTGGTATTACGTAGTGGGAAAAGAATTTCTTCCCACCCCCGACTCCTTCTATCATAAAAAGCTCTACATGATAGACAGGTGTTTTATTTCCTCTAAATATTTCCTGGGAAATCTTATCCAGAAGATAAAACATGTATTCGAATGGTCCAATTTCGCGTAAATTTATTCTTCCCACTCCGGCGATGCTGCTTATATTTACATTATAGAAATCTGGAACATAACCTTTGAGAATCTCTTTTATTTCAATTCCTTCCTCGGGTACATACAATCCATAAAGACGTTGTCCGCATCTACCGCAAATTGATTCGGCCAATTTATTGAAAAGCTTTATTTTTATATCTAATGTGTATGTTTCTTTAGGATCGTAGATGTAGTAATTTGGTATTTCACTCAAAGCAACACTTGTTGGGGATATAGGAGTCGGCAGGTCAGTGGACTCTAATTTATCTTTTAGCTGTGAAGTTATTATATCTATAAAAATATCTTGAACCTCCTCTTCAAATTTCTCTTTCTTTTCTTTCCAAAGATTGTATAACCTTATTCTGTCCTCCGGTAATATCTGTTTTGAAACATTTGCCAATACTGACTGGCCAATGGATGCTGTCAAAATAGGATTCTTTAATCGAAGGCCACTGATAGATACTTTAGAAACTTGCTTCCCGCTGTTTAGATATTCAAATAGCTTAGAGAAAACTTTTTTATCTACATCTGATAAACTTTCATGTTCATTTAAATCGTCTGATGAGTTTAGATACACCCTAACAATTCTACCTCCCTTCTTTATTTCTATCAAATAACCATTTTCGTCTTCTGTGAGTACATATGTCTTTTTATCTATCTTATTCTTGTATTCTACTCTAAACCCTACGTTAACATTATCAAGATCAATCAACCTTCCAATAATGGCTCTTAATTCTTTACTTTCACTCATCTATTAACACCTCAAGATGTTGCCAAGATGATTTATGCTTAAAAGTTCTGGATAAAGTTAAGCCCATATTTGCATATATTGTAGAAGAACTGTTTCTTCTGGTCTCGGGGGAGGGTATAAACTTCGTGGGAACAACTCCAATAGGACCATCCAATCCGATTAGGCTTATCTTTTTGCCCTGTTGTGTCATTATCATACACCTCCACCCTCATACTTTATCAATTCCTTTCCCATTGCGTACCATAGGGTTCATCGGTATATGTAATTGTTTTGTTACCATAAAAACATTTCCCCCGGGGGGGTGAAAATGAGTTGGACCGGAAACCATACATAACCCCGGGGTCCCTCTCCGTCCCGTTCCCGGGGACCCCAGACCCCCGGGGGGTTGCTCCTCCTGCAAAAATAAATTAAACTTTCATCCCTTCCTTTCTCCATGCGCTACGCTTTGAAGTATGCCTACGACGGTTCTCTCTTTGAAGGCTCCCAGAGATTCAGAAGGGAGAGGGGAACGGTGGACGGGGAGATCCTTCACGTCCTCTACAGAATGGGTGCAGT
>QMVG01000008.1 GCA_003660975.1 Microcaldota archaeon | reverse complement strand
TATGTATATATTTGCCCACTCTATCAATTTTTTTAATTTCAATAGGTTCTTTCCATCTTTTACATGTTACAATCATTCCAGGTTTTAATTTTTCTATCCTCATTTTGTTTTCCCATTTAGGTAATGGCTCTGTCATTCTACATCAACCTCTAAACTCTTCCAATAATTTAAAATTATTTTCATATTTCTTGAATTTTTGAAGAGGATAAACGAGCTTTTTGGTTTTACTATAGCCAGCAAGATTTATATGGTATTTCCCTTTATTTTTTCCTTTTTTGTTTTGGCTGGCTATTTTTACAAGTTCTTTTGAAGGTATAACCCAATAAGTATCTAACTGCTCAGAGTAGAAGATGAAAAAATAATTATCTCTTGGATTTATTGTCATTGCGGCAAATCTCGCTGCGTTATAAGGCTTACAGTCTTTTGATCTGGCCTTTATTTGAATATCCACATAAACTGGTTTTCCATTCACAATTTTCCTTATTATGCAATCTACTTGTTGATCATCAACCAATGGAATATTTACATCGAAACCTCTTCTTAAGAGCTCTGCTATTGCTATGAATTCTTGACGTTTTCCAAATGAAGCCAAATCTCTATATCTCATTTTAACACCTATGCCTATAACATAATTAATTTGTTTAAAGTTTATAAATTTATCGGATAACCCATATACTTAACTATAGAAATATTTAAATATTAGTTGTGCTATTAACATATATAATATGTAAAAAACATAACTAAGATAACCAGAGGCGGCTTTGCGGGGTCCAACCCTCTGGGTGAGGCGGTTCCCATGCGAAAACCAAACCTCACAAAAGACAGTAGGAAGAGAGAATATAAAAATATTTCTAGAAACAAATCTGGAAGGTTTAGAAAAACCGATAAGGATAATGTTGTTTGCAGATTTTGTGGTTCATCTAATGTCGTTAAGTTCGGATATAACATAACAAAAGATGGTAAGAAACAAAGATACAAGTGTAAGGATTGTAATGCCAAGTTCACTCCTACAAGTAAACTTGTTAAACCGATCAAGTTTAATTTGAATCACAAGGATATAGAACAATCTAAAACTAAGGAACTAAGAAAGCTGTGCAAATTAATCAAAGAAACAGTTTATCCTTATCTTGATTTTAAACTTCACTATACTGCAAAATACGACACGAGCAAATTTCTCGATCTGCTAACGCATATCGCTATGAATCATGATTTTACACACAATGGTTCTAGAACATTCAGATTTGTTATGAAGGAAAATACACCCGCTTCCAATACTTTGCTTTATCATATAAGGAAATTTGACACAGAGGAATTAAAAATCTTTCATGAAAGCGTTTGAAGAAATTTTCAGAATAGCTAAGAAAAACAATGTTTTCAAGAAGAAAAAGTTAGATGTTGCCGCTGATCTACATGATTGGCTTTACTACGGAGATAAGAACGATTTAATGGTTTGCGAAACAAAACCTCAAAAGGGAACTACGCATTGTTTTAGATTCGCTACAATTAACATTGTTGAAAGTGGGAGAAGGTTTACTTTATTGGCTACTCTCATGGGTGTGTTTTCCCAAAAACATAAAGTTCTTAATGAGTTATTAGCTTATGCTAAAAAGAAAATCAACATCAATAATGTTTATGTTGATAGAGGTTTCTTTAATGTTAAATGTATTCAGGTTTTGCAGGAGCATAAGGTAAAGTAGTTAATGCCAGCCGTTCAGAATACAGCAATTAAGAAATTGATGAAGGAATACGAAGCTCCTAAAATCTTAGATTATGTGATGGGAAGAAAGAATTTCGATCAGGTTAAGTTTAAGTTGGTTATAGTCAATGACGAAAACGAAGTTAAAAGGGTGTTTGCTACAAATCTTAATGTAAAAGAAGAAAATGCTCAATACCCATTTGAGTTGTACGGAAAAAGATGGGAAATAGAAACTTCCTATAGAGTTAAGCAAGATTTCAAGGCAAGAACGACATCTAAGAGGTATGTTGTTAGGTTCTTCTACTTTATGTTTTCGGCTTGCTTATACAATCTGTGGATATTGGCTAATATTTTGGTTGGTTTGGTTGTTCTGAAGTTTATTCCGAAAGAACCTTTTATTACGGCCAAGATGTTCGGAGTAATGCTCTATACTATTTGTTCTTTCTTAGATCCAGGCGGTGGATAACAATTGCTTTATAGGATTCTGAATTGATTTTGTTAGCTGTAATTATCTCTAATTATAGTATTTTTATTGAAATTTGATTAGTTTTGTAAGAAATCCATTAAATTTTACTCTGTTCAGAGTATGTTTTCTTAAAATTTCAGAAAGAATTTATAGCTCAAGAGCCAACAGGTTTATCAACTTTGCCAACTACTGTTTTCTCCGAAAACAATAAAAATAAGATTATTTAAAAAAGTAATGATGGCTGCTATTGTTGTCACAGGAGATTTTAAGATTTCAATAGCAGTATCTTTGTCTGATTCTAAGTCCTCATGCTAGACGCAGCCTCCATTTCTCAGGCTGCTGTAAAAAGGGCTTAGAGTTAGAACTATGCTGGGATGGCGGAGTGGCAACGCGCCAGCCTGGAGAGCTGGTTCCCGCAAGGGTTCGTGGGTTCGAGTCCCACTCCCAGCGTTAATTTAAATGAGAAATGCTTGGAGATAACTATGATCGACATAAAGCTGATAAGGGAAAAACCAGAAGTTGTTAGAAAAAACCTGGAAAAGAGAAAAAGCGATTTTCCATTAGATGACTTGATATCTCTGGATAAAAAATGGAGAGAATTGAAGAAAGAAATAGACAGATTGAGAAAAGAGAGAAACGAAAAGAGCACCCAGATAGCAGAGATGAGAAAGAAAGGGAAAGACAGTAAAGAGTTGCAAAAAGCAGTCAAGAAAATAAATGTTGAGATAAAGCGTAAAGAAAAGGAATATGAAGAACTCGGAAAGAAAAGAAAACACTTGTGGATGCAATTGCCTAATTTGCTCCATGATTCAGTTCCATACGGGGAAGATGAAAAGGACAATGTTGAGATAAAGCGTTGGGGCGAGCCAAAAGATTTTGACTTCCCTGTAAAAAACCACATAGAAATTCTTGAGGCGCTGGGCCTCATAGACATTGAGAGAGGAGCCAAAGTGGCAGGGGCCAGATTCTACTACATAAAGGATGACCTTGTAAAGCTTGACTATGCTCTCATAAACTTTGCACTGGACCACATGAGAAAGAAAGGCTATGTGGCAGTAGAACCGCCCTATATGATGAACAGGAGAGCATATGAAGGCGTTACTGACCTTGCTGACTTTGAAACCGTTATGTATAAAATAGAAAATGATGACCTGTATCTAATAGCAACATCAGAACACCCAATGGCAGCCATGTTTATGGATGAGATAATAGACCCAGCAGAGCTTCCGATAAAGCTGACTGGGATAAGCCCCTGCTTCAGGAGAGAGGTCGGCTCGCATGGGAAGTATTCAAAGGGACTGTTCAGGATGCACCAATTCAACAAAGTTGAACAGTTTATATTCTGCCTTCCAGAAGATTCGTGGGATTTTCTTGAAGAATTGCAGAGGAATGCAGAAGAGTTATATGAAAGTTTGGGGATACCTTACAGGGTGGTTAATGTTTGCACTGGTGACATAGGAACAGTGGCTGCCAAGAAATATGATATTGAAGGCTGGTTTCCGAGTGCTGGAGAGTATAAGGAAATTGGCTCTAATTCCAATTGCACTGATTACCAAGCAAGGAGGTTGAACATAAGATTTGGAAAGGAAGGTGGAGAAAAGGGATATGTTCACACGTTAAACAACACTGCTCTGGCAACTTCCAGAACCATGATAGCAATTATAGAGAACAACCAAAATGAAGATGGTTCTGTTGACATACCGAAAGTACTATGGAAATACCTAGACTTTAAACGCTTGGAAAAGAAGTAAGGGCCCGTAGCTCAGCCTGGTAGAGCACTCGGCTCTTAACCGAGTTGTCGCGGGTTCAAATCCCGTCGGGCCCGTTATGGAGAAAAGCCACTGGGCTTACAAGTATGCAGAGCAGATAATCAAAGCAAAGGAAAAGGACACCTACATTGTAGAGTCAGGAATAACTCCATCAGGAGTAATACACGCGGGAAATTTCAGAGAAGTGCTAACCCAGGATTTCGTTTACAGGGCGCTGTTGGACATAGGTGTTAATGCTGTTTACCAGTATGTCTGGGATGACTACGACAGATTCAGGAAAGTGCCCAAAGGCGTGCCAAAGGAATGGGAAGAGTATATAGGCTTACCTGTAACGAAAACCCCAGACCCTTGGGGCTGTCATGATTCCTATGCCTCCCACTTCAAAGATGCATTCATGAAGGAAGCAGAGCAGTGTGGCGTTGAAGCAAAATATATCAGCATGAGAGAAGAATACGAAAAAGGTGTTTTCTCTGATGAAATAAAGAAGGCATTGGAAAACAGAGATTTCATAAAGTCGGTGCTTGACAAGTACAGAAAAGAGCCTCTTCCAGATGACTGGATGCCAGCCCGTGTTTACTGTGAAAAATGTGGAAAGGACACAACAAGATTTGAATGGCTTGGCGATTACAAAATAAAATATGTCTGTGACTGTGGCAATGAGGGGGAATTTGATTTTAGAAGGAAAGGCATCATAAAGCTCCCATGGCGCGTTGACTGGCCTATGAGACTGGCGTATTATGATGTTGACTTCGAAAGCTCTGGAAAAGAACACCAGGCAGCAGGAGGGAGCATGACAACTACAATACCGATATACAAAAAGGTTTTCGGTGGCAGAGGTTTTATAGGCCCTATGTATGAGTTCGTTTACTTTAAAGGGCAGAAGGAGAAAATGAGCAGCAGCGCGGGGAATGTTGTAACTGTTTCCCAGCTGCTTGAGGTTTACGAAGCAGAAGTTATAAGGTATATGTACAATACGAGGATAAATAGGTCATTTGAAATAAGCTTTGACATGGACTTGTTGAACACATATAACTATTTTGATAAGGCCGAGAGAATGTATTACGGCAAGGAAAAAGAGATTGACGAGAATGAGGTTGATAGGTACAGGTTGTCTGTGATTGAGAAAAGAGACGAAATGCCAGAACAGCCCCCATTCTCCTCATGTGTAAATGCAATCCAGATTGCCTTGGGAGATATTGAGAAAGCGATTGAGGTTTTAAGAAAACTGTACCCAGAGATTGAAGGGAAAGGAAGAACAAGAAGGAGGTTGGCTTTGGCCTGGAACTGGGTAAAGAAATACGCGCCTGAGCAAGTGAAATTCACTGTAAAAGAGTCCTTGCCAGAGCTTGAAATAGATGACAAAACAAAGCAGTCCTTAAAGAAAATAGCTGAAAAAGTTAAGGAAGGCATAGATGGTGAAAGCTTGCAAGCAGTTATATATGAAGAGGGAAAGAAAACAGACGTAAAGCAGCTCTTTTCAACCATATATCTTCTTTTCATAGGGAAGAGCAGAGGACCTAGATTAGGGCCTTTTCTTGCAAGCATGGACAGGGATTTCGTTGTAAACAGGTTGCTCTTAAAGGGTTGATTCTACAATTGACGTGGTTAATTTTATATATAGTCGCTCACAAAAAAGAGTATTACGAGTTTTAGGTGATATAGAAATGTCAGACAAAATAAAAATTACGGATATTTTGAAGCAGAAAAAACCCCTGATAGATGGAATGATCCGAAGTTATTTTCCAAAGCCAATGACAAAAGAAGACATTGAAAAGATAGCTGGAAAGGCAAGGTATGAATATGATGTTGAAGCAGTAAATAAAGCGATAATAGAACCTATGTGGGATTTTTTAGAAACAGGGGGCAAGAGATGGAGACCTGTCCTCTTCATGCTCCTAATAGAAGCTTTAGGGGGAGATGCAAACAGATATATTGACTTTGCCATCATTCCAGAATTAGTCCATAACGGAACACTGGTTATAGATGACATAGAGGACAAATCAGAGACAAGAAGAGGGCTTCCAGCTGCGCACATAAAGTATGGGGAGGACATCGCAATCAACTTTGGCAATAGCATGTATTATTTTCCTCTTGTGTCTATACTTAAAAACAGACCTGGCGTTGATGAAAAAACGTTGAAGAGATTGTATGACATCTATGCACAGGAAATGATAAACATTTCCATTGGCCAGGGAACAGACATATATTGGCACAATGGCCATGGCGATGCAGACAACATAACTGAAGAGCAGTATCTGCAGATGTGTGCATACAAGACAGGCACATTGGCAAGAATGGCTGCAAGGATGGCTGCTGTCCTGGCAGGCCTGGACGAGGAAAATGAAAGAAAAATAGGAGAGTATGCAGAGACCATAGGAATAGCATTTCAGATACAAGATGATATCTTAAACTTAACAGCTACCAGTGGCAAAGCCCAATACACGAAAGAATATATAGGAAGCGACATAACAGAGGGAAAGAGAACATTAATGGTAGTGCACACCTTAAAGCATTGCACAGATGAGGAAAAAGAATGGCTTCTAAAAACACTAAATGAGCACACAAAGGACAGAGAAAAAATAAAAAAGGCAATAGAGCTCATGAAGAAATACGGCTCTATAGAATATGCAAAGCAGTTTGCAAGAGAGCTTGTAAATGAGACATGGGAAAACGTAAATGGCCTGTTAAAGGAAGGCAGAGCAAAAGAGGCTCTTGAGGCTTTCACCAGATTTATAGTTGAGAGAGACTTCTAAGGTGGATATTATGGATGTTTTGAAAAAGCTTTCTGAATACAGGGAGAAAATAAATGATGAGTTAGAGCGATTGCTCGATGAGAAAATAGAAAATGCAAAAAAAGAGTACCCAGGAGCAGCCGATTATCTGGAATGGATTAGAGACTACAACATGAGAGGAGGCAAGAGATTGAGACCTGCTTTTATGGTGGCTGCTTATGAGGGGGTTGGTGGAAAGGAGATGGATAAGATATACAAAGCCTCTGCGTCAATAGAACTCATGGAGGGATATTTCCTGATCCATGATGATATTATGGACCAGGATGATTTGAGGAGAGGAGGGCCCACTTTGCACGTTGCTTACCTGGATTATTACAAAAAACACTTTCAAGGCAGCGAAATGAGGGCAAAGCGTTTTTCAGAAGGAATGGCCATCATAGCTGGTGATTATGTGCAGAGCCTAGCTGTTGAAGCACTTTTAAATTCTGGTTTTGACCAGGCAAGGATTGTTGAAGCGCTCAAAGTGTATGAGTATGCCAACCAGTCAACAAACTTCGGCCAGTTTCTTGACATGTTATCAGAAGAGATGAAAGCAGAGGAGGTCACAGAGGAACATACGATGAATATACACAAAACAAAAACAAGCATATACACTATAGAAGCCCCATTGCTTATGGGCTGGGCATTGGGAGGAGGAAGTGAAGAGCAGAGAGAGGCATTCAGCAACTATGCTATTCCTCTTGGCCAGGCATTTCAACTGCAGGATGACATTTTAGGCATGTTTGGAGATGTGAAAAAGCTTGGTAAACCTGTGGGCAGTGATTTGAGAGATGGTAAAAAAACAATTCTGGTTATAAAGGCTCTGGAGAAAGGCTCACCTGAGCAGAAAAAGAAATTGCTGTCCCTATTGGGAAAACTGCATATAACTGAGCAAGAGATTGAGGAAGCAAAGCAGATTATGAGGGACACAGGAGCTTTGGATTACACTAGAAATAAAGCAAGAGAGCTGGCTTCTGAGGCCTTGGAGGCAATAGAAAATGTGGAGCTTGCTGAGGAAGCAAAGCAATATCTCATAGGCATAGCAGAATACCTAATAAATAGGGAGGTATAGGATAGGATGCGTGTAATCTTGGGAATCACAGGCGCAAGTGGCGCTCCTGTGGCCCTTAGATTGAGTGAACAATTGAGAAAAAATGTAGAGCTTTCTATTATAGTGTCAGAAGCATCAAAGAGGGTAATGAAACACGAATTAGGACATATTATTGACTTTGACTACAATGCCTCAGAAATAGATGCAGACATCGCCTCTTCCTCAAATGCTCCTGATGCCCTTGTAGTATGTCCTTGCAGTTCAAAAACGCTTTCCTCTATAGCTAATAATTACTCAGACAATCTGATAGGCCGGGTGGCAGACATCGTGTTGAGGACAAAGGGAAAACTTATCCTGTGTCCAAGAGAAACGCCGTACAGTTTGCCGTATGTTGAAAATTTACGTAAAGTGTTATTATCAGGCGCATATGTTCTCCCGCTAAATGTTGCATACTACACCAAGCCAAAAAGCATTGAGGATATAACTGATTTCTTTGTCGGAAAGGTCTTGGACATCTTGGGCATTGAGAATAATTTATATAAGAGGTGGAAAAGTGAAGCTTAGGGAGTTTTTGGAATATTTGGACTCAAAGGGCGATCTGATTAAGGTAAAGAGAGAGGTTGACTGCAACATTGAGCTGGCAAAGGTTGCCAGTGCCTTTGATGGGCAGGCGATTTTATTTGAAAAAGTAAAAGGCTATGATATCCCTGTTGTTATAAATGTAAACTCATCACGTGAACTCGTAGCAGAAGCTTTAGAAGTGAAAAAGGAGCAGATATTAAAGACAATTCTATCAGCTATGGAAAAGCCAAAGGAAGCTGAAATTCTTAAAAAAGGAGCATGTCAGGAAGTTGTTGAGAAGCACGTTGATTTGGATGCACTGCCAATACCGAAATACTTGCCAAATGATGGCGGCAGGTATCTTACCTGCGCTCTTGTTATAGTAAATGACCCTGAAAACGGAAGGAATATGTGCTATCACAGGTTAATGCAGATATCGAAAAACAGCTTTGTTGCGAGGATAATTCCCAGAAGAGGCACAGACACTGCCCTGAAAAATGCAGGCGGAGAGCTGGATGTGGCGATAGCTGTGGGCAACGCAACAAACGTGATGATAGCAGCTGCCACTAGCATAGCAAAAGACGAGGACGAGCTTTCAATGGCAAATGCTATTGAGGAAACGCCTTTAGTTAAGTGCAAAACAGTTGACGTTGAAGTTCCTGCTGATGCTGAGTTTATCTTTGAAGGTCGTATAATAGATGAGGAAGCAGACGAGGGTCCTTTCCTTGATTTGACAGGGACCTATGATATTGTAAGGAAACAGCCAGTGATAGAGATTAAAAAGATAACGCATAGAAAAAAGCCATACATGCAAGCATTGCTTCCTGGCAAAAACGAGCACAAGATATTAATGGGCATGCCAAGAGAGCCGACAATATACAAGGAGGTTTCAAAAGTATGCAAATGCAAAAATGTGCTTATATCTCCTGGAGGCTGTTCCTGGCTGCATGGTATAGTGCAGATTGCGAAGCAAAGAGAAGATGACGGAAAAAGGGCAATAGAGGCTGCTTTTAGAGGACATACAAGCATGAAGCATTGCGTAGTCGTTGATGAGGATATTGACATTTACAACCCATATGACGTTGAATGGGCCATAGCTACAAGATTTCAGGCCCATAGAGATTTAGTGATAATGGAAAAGCAAAAGGGTTCTTCTCTTGACCCCTCAAGGTATGAAGTAGATGACATTCATTACACAACAAAAGTAGGTGTAGATGCCACAATTCCGTTTGACAAGAGTAAGAAGGATTTTATAAGAACGGATTATGAAACAGTAAAGAAGGAGGATTACATTTGACTTTGTATTTAACGAGAGAAGAGGAAGCCATGCTAAACGGAGAAATGGGCGAGGCAAGGCAAAGGGCTTTGGAGATTATTGTTGCCCTTGCAAAGATATATGAAGCAGAGAGACTGCTTCCGATTACAAGCGTTCAGGTTTCTGGAGTCAGCTACAAAAACCTTGGTGAAGCAGGGCTTGAATTCCTTGAAGACTGGGCTTCATCAGGTGCCACTGTCACTGTTCCGACAACGCTCAACCCAGCAGGCATAGACCTTGATGACTGGGCAGAGGTTGGCTTTGATAAGGGCTTTTCTGAAAAACAGCTCAAAGTGATAGAAGTATTCAAAAGTTTGGGCATAACGCCTACCTGCACCTGCACGCCGTATTTAGCAGGGAATGTGCCAAAGTTTGGAGACCACATTGCATGGGGAGAGTCCTCTGCTGTTAGCTTTGCCAATTCAGTCATAGGAGCCAGAACAAATAGAGAGGGAGGGCCTAGTGCTCTAGCCTCTGCAATCTGCGGAAAAACAGCTGCTTATGGTTACCACTTAGATGAGAACAGAAAGGCCAAATACAAAGTAAATGTAGAGGTAGAAGTAGAGAGCTTTTCTGATTTCGGTGCTCTGGGATATTGGACTGGGATCAAACTAAAAAACGCTGTGCCTTTTTTTACAGGCATAAAGAAGGCAGACAATGACTTGCTAAAACAGCTGGGAGCAGCTGCTGCTGCCAGTGGAGGCATTGCGTTGTATCATATTGAAGGCATAACAGCTGAGGCAAGGGCTGCTGAGATGCTCTCAGAAGATTATGACGAGCTTACATTTACAGCAGATGACTTAAAAGAGATTTACGCTGAATTAAACAGTGGTGGAAATGAATTGGACCTTGTGGTTTTTGGTTGTCCTCATGCCAGCATTGAGGAAATTAAGTACATTGCATCTAAAGTAAAAGGCAGCAAGCTAAAAGTTCCTATATGGATAACAAGCTCAAAGCCTGTCAAAGAGGTTGCAAAGAGAGCAGGATATGATAAGCTTATAGAGAAGGCAGGAGGCAAGATACTGTCAGATATGTGTGCTGTTGTTGCTCCAATGAAAAGCTTTGGATTTAAACACATAGCAGTAAATTCAGGAAAGTACTTATGGTATCTCAGAAATCAGGGCTTTGAGATAAAGTTTGGTAGCACCGACGAATGCATTAATGCTGCCATTAGAGGTGCTTGGTATGATACTAAAAGCTAGGGTAATAAAGGAAGGTCATGTAAGGGGAAAAGCGCTTGTGTCAAAGGAGCCGATAGGTTTTTATGGGAACATTGACCCTGAAACAGGCGTTGTTATTGAAAAAGGGCATCCATTAGAGGGAAAAAGCGTGGCAAATAAAATACTGGTCTTTCCAACAGGTAAGGGCTCTACTGTTGGCAGCTATACGATGTACAGGTTGAAGAAAAATGGAAAGGCACCTCTTGCAATTCTATGTGAAGAGAGCGAGGCCATAATAGCAGTTGGCGCGATAATATCCAATATAACAATGCTAGATAAAATAGACATATCTAAAATAAAAACTGATGATGATATTGAAATAAAAGGAGATGAAGTGAGGGTTAATGAATAATTTAGCGATACTCAAAATAGGGGGTAGCGTAATAACAGACAAGCACAGCGAGACGCCCAAGGTAAATCTTGAAGTCCTGCATAGGATCGCCTCGGAAATAGCGGAGGCGTATGACAAAGATAGCATGTCTCTTATCCTAATTCACGGTGCTGGTAGTTATGGCCACCAGATAGTCAAGAAAACAGGGATACATAAAGGCATAAATAACTATGAGCAATTGCTGGCTTTTGCTGAAACACAAAGGCTGCAAAATGAATTGAATTCCATAGTGACGAAGGTTTTAATTGAAAAAGGTTTGCCTGCTATCCCTGTTCTTGCATCCTCTCACGCTGTGATGGAAGCAGGCAGGCTTGTTAAGATGGATGTTGAAACAATAAAAGGTTTTCTCAGTATTGGCCTTATCCCTGTGCTATACGGGGTGCCTGCTTATGACAGGAAGCAGAAATGCTCTATACTGTCTGGAGACCAAATAGCGCCTTTCTTAGCTGAGAAATTAAACGCGAGAAAGATAATACATGGAACAAATGTTGATGGCATCTTTACTGCTAATCCAAAAGAAGAGCCAAATGCAAGATTGATACCTGAAATAAACAGTGAAAATTTTGATGAAATAAAAAGAATGCTTGGCGGCTCATCTGCTGTTGATGTTACAGGGGGCATGTTCGGGAAGGTAATGGAGATAATTGAACTTCTCAAAAAAGGAGTGAATGTTGAGGCTGTTGTAATAAATGCTGAAAAAGAGGGAAATATAAAAGACGCACTGAGGGGAGAAATTAAAAGAGGAACTGTGATAAGATTACGTTAATTTTATGGAGGAGGGATTATGACTGAAATAGTGATATTGGTTGATGAAAACGACAATCAAATAGGTACTGGAGAGAAAATAGAGGTGCACAGAAAAGCTCTCTTGCATAGAGCCATTTCAATAATAATTCTTAATAAAGATGGAGATATGCTACTGCAGAAAAGGGCAAAGTCAAAATACCATGCAGGTGGCCTTTGGTCCAATGCTTGCTGCACCCACCCGAGACCTGGAGAGAGAACAATAGAAGCAGCTCATAGGAGGCTAAAAGAGGAAATGGGATTTGACGCTGAACTGGAAGAGCTTTTCACGTTCAAGTACAGAGCAGAGCTGGACCATGGCTTGACAGAACACGAAATGGACCATGTGTTCATGGGAGAGTATAATGGAAGGATATGCCCTGACCCCAATGAAGCTGACGGCTATTCTTGGGAAAGTGTAAAGTTCGTGGCAGAGGACATGAAAAAATATCCCGAAAAATATACGCCATGGTTCAGAATGATTTTTGACGAATTGGTTAAGAGAGGATACATCTTAAAGTAGCCTCTCTTTAAGTGCAGCTATTATAATGGGGAAGGTTATGGTGGCATCGCTGACAACATTTACAAAGCTTGCCTTTGGCTTAAACTTTCCCCAACTAACTGCCTCTCTGGGAGGGGCCCCAGAGCTTCCTCCTGGCTCAGGCCTGTCCATTGTCAACTGTATGCCGTAATCAGCGGGCTTTGGTGAGAATTGAAAGGACTGCATTATAAAATTCTTCGGAACGCCACCTCCCACCACAACACTTCCTTTTTTCTTTGCTTCCCATGAGATGTCAAATATATCATCCAAATCTTTGAAAACGTTTATCGTCGGCCCACCAAACTGCTTTATAGCGTAGTGAACCATTATGCCAAAACCGCAATCCTGCAGAGCTGGGCAGAAGAGGGGAATCTCTTTTTCATATGCAATTCTCAGTATGCTGTGTTTTGGAGAATACTTTCCGTAATATCTCAAAAACTCTGAGATGCCCATCTCTTGCTCTGGAATCTTCTTTACTGTTCTTTTAACATGCTTCTCAAGGTCTGGATAAACATTGTTGCTCATGAGAGAGTCATATATCCTGTCAAGGCCAAGTTTGTTCAGCCAAGCATCATCCAAATCAGGACTTCCTTTATAGTGTTTATGGCCCAATGCCTCTATCAAGTCATGTGTGAGAGTAGCGCCAGTGCAGACAAAAACATCTGCCCAGTTATTTATAAGGACATCGTGTATGACATACCTAAGACCTGCTGGGACCATTGCACCAGCGATGCCAAAGAATATCTTGCAATCCCTATCTCTTATCATCTTTTCGTAGATGTCAACGGCTTCAGCCAATCTTCCTGCTCCCATAGACGAGGCCTTGCCAAAAGCCCTGATAAGCTCATCAACAGACATCTTTGACAACTTAATCTGTTTTATGGGTTCTAATCTCGGCATGAGTTTTGTTATATATTATCTCAATAATAAGCTTTGAGGAAAGTTTTTATTTGTTTATATTGTAATAATGTTATGAGGCGTAGAAAGAGGGGAGCAGATAAGAAACTGCCTCTAAAAATTCAAGAAACACTGCCGTTGGAGATGAAGGGCTCCTTGAGACATAGATCGCCTGACCCAAAAGCAAGCAGATCAAAGAAGGCTGTCATCTTTGGAAACGAGGCAGAGAGAGAAATTGTTGAGAAATATAATTTAAAGCGAGTGGCTTTTTCTAGTCCTGACTTTTTCGGGGAGATTGGAGGCGTTCCTGTTGCTGTTGAGGTTAAGCACAGTACAGATGGCAGACTTAGATTAACCCAGAAACAGTTAGACAAAATCATAAACACACGCATAAAAAACCTTGAGGGAAAAGAAGTGGTGCCTCTCCTAATTGTTAAAGCAGCAGGGGAGGAGGTGATTATTGACTTAAGAAAAGTAAAGCGATATATAGAAGAGAATCCAAGTGAAATGAGACATGCGCTGTGGGGTCCTATGAAAAAGAAGGAGGAGGACATTAGGAGGAGACTTATCAAACATAAGGGGTATTTCGGTAGTAAAGAGGAACAGAAAAAAGCAGGGAAAGGGCGGATTATAAGATGCGCAAACCTCTTTTAACAATGCCTATAGAGAAAGCAAAAGAACTGTTTGAATGGGAACGATAAGAGAAAATTCGGCTCCTCCTCGCCGAATTCGCTGCGAGGAGGAGAAGGCTCACCCAGCAGATCTGCTATTTTCTCTTTTGTCTCAATTAATTTAAAAAGTTTTTTTATCAAATCTTTTTAGACAATGGTTAAAATTATCGATTATTGGTTAAAACCAGTTAGAAAGATTTATAAATAATTTTAGCACATATTAACAAGGGCTGAAGGACTTATGCGCTATGTGAGGTTTTTTCAGAAAACCTCAAGTAATGGTCCTGGGCCACAACAAGAAATCTTCCCAGGTATGCTACCGCTTTCTTCTTTTTTCAGTCGCCTGATTTACTTAAAATCACTGGTGGGGGTGGTGAGTGTTGAATATAGATTTAGTTGAAAAGCTAAAGAGTTTTGGCTTTACAGAGTACCAGGCAAAGGCCTTGTCTGTGTTGTTTGAGAGGTCTGAGTCAACAGCCAAAGACATCTCCAAATATGGGGGCATACCAGAAACGAAGGTCTATGCTGTACTTGACTCCCTTGATGACATGGGTTTCGTGAAGCAGACACTTGGAAGGCCGAAAAGATACAAAGCAATGGATATCGTAGAAATCATAAACAAGATGATATCAAAACACAGAGAAATGATAAGAGACTTGGAAAATAGGAAGCAAGAGACGATCGGTTTAGTGAAAAAACTGTTGAAAGAGACATCAGTAAATGGAGTTACAAAGAAGAACTATTATATCATCGGCGAAAATCCTGTTTTCAGAGAGTTGGCAAGACATATAGTTGATGCAGAAAGTCATGTATACATAATAGGAGGAACTGCGACATACAAAAAAGGCATTAGAAGTATTGAGTTAGTCAGAACATTAAATGAAAAACTCAGAGGAGGTATAGAAGTTCGTTTGATTATACCAAAGAACTTGGAACTAAGTGATGAAGAATTAAATAAATTTCTTCCCCTGCTTTCATGGCCAAACACGTTGGTTAAGATGCTGCCGAATAGTGGAACAACGTTTGCTGTAATAGATAACAAGGCAGTTGGCTTTGCTCTTTCAGAAGGCAATCAGATATACAGCGTCAATGTAGTGAGAGATCCAGACATTGTTAGAAACTTTGAGGACTACTTCATAAGGCTTTGGAACAAGGCCGAGGAAGCAAGCACCGAGCTGTTTACTCCGAAGAAAGCCTATGGCCATCAATTAGCATAGATTAAAAAATTTTGGATATATCTAGACAAATCCATGCAAAAGTTTATAAATATTGTTCTGTTATCTAATTTTATATGGAAAAAAAGAGAAATAGTTTGGATATATCAAAAATAGGTAGAATAGAGATATATCGGGTAATAGAAAAACATTGGCCCATCAATATAAGTGGCATAGCAAGAGAATTGGGCCTTAATCCAGATGGAGAACATCAGAAAAGGGTTGTGGCAAGAATCTCATACCATGTTAACAAACTTAAACAGGAGGAGAAGGTACATACCAAAAAAATAGATAGGGCCGTGGTGATTTGGCCTCATGAAATTGAAAAGATAAGGTTCATTCATGAGATGTTGAAATGAAAAACCGCTTAAATGTGTTGGTGGAACTTATAAAGCTTGGAAGACCCAGAACATGGATATTCATTATTTTATCCTACTATATTGGATGGTTTTTAAGTTCTGGTAATAATATATTCTATGAATTATTTGGTTTGTCTGCATTTATATGTGTCGTAGCAAGTACGAACATCATTAATGCATATACTGACATTGAAGAAGATAAGATAAACTTACCAAATAGGTTCAAAACAGTGATGAAAATTGGTAGAAAAAATGTTTTAAAAGCTGCTCTAATTCTTTATATCTGCGGATTCATATTAGCTGTACCCCTTCCGCTGCAATTTTTGCTCATTTACTTATTAGCAGTATTTGACTCTGCTTTTTATTCTTTACCTCCATTAAGGTTCAAAACTAAACCCCTAATGAGCCTTATATCCTTTTCGGGAGCTGTTTTTTTACCTCTATTAGCTGCATGGAGTATAAATAAGAACATATTTGAATTTCCTGTAATAGGAATGGCAATTGGTTATTGGTTTTTAACGTACGGGACTGTAAAAAACCTGCCCGATTTTGAAGGAGATCTGTTGGCTGGTCTGAAAACGACTGCCACAGTGTTCAAAACATTAGACAGAGCCAAGATGGCAACATCTATAATTCTACTCAGTCCTTATCCCCTCTTCGTAATGCTAATAAGCTCTGGATTAATCGAGGTAAAATTTGCAATTTTGCTCGTTATGTTGCTTCCTCTGTTGCTGGTTATTAATAACATAATGAAGTATAAATCATTCGATCTTTTAGAAAAAACACATACTGAAGGTTTTTTGTATGCTAATGCTTTTTTGATGTTAACATTAATATTAACAGCGACTAATGTAAAATCTGTTTTCATCATTTTAGTTTCTGTCTTCATATTGTTCTTAATAAAAAAAAGAAAGTTTGATTCAAGGTGAATATGGTGTCTGTAAGTAGTTTGGCTAAGAAGCTTATGTTTGCGAGACAGTTTACTATTGAAGATGGTATGTTTAGTATTTTGGGTGCGCCCCATGTAATCTTTCCTGCGAGACCCTTTGCAAGTATGGAAGAAGAGATAGTAAAACGGTTAGGAAAAGAAGGAATTTCATTTATGTATAATCTAGGAATAGAAACAGGTAAAAAGATAGCTCTGCTTTATAAAGAAGAAACCAGGCTGTCTGGTTTTAAGCTTGCCAAGCTATTGATGGACATTTCATCCATGGGGGGTTGGGGAAAATGGGAGGTATATAAAGCTGATTTAGAAAATAATTATTTTATAAATATATGTGAAAATTCACAGTATGCTAAAGCTAAAAAATCGAATGAGCCTTCATGTCACATCATTAGAGGATTCATTGCTGGTGAGCTAAGGGTATCCTTTGGGATAAATAATCTTGAAGTGGTTGAGACGAATTGTGTGTCTGCTGGAGACAAAATTTGTAAATTCATAACCAAACCAGCAACAGGTTTTGATCTAAATTCTAACATAACTAAAAGACAATTGCCACACCTTTTTAAGTAAACTTATTTGGGCACTTTGAATTCGTCCCTGGGGTTTTTAACTTCAATGCCATTCTTTCCTATTTCCATTGGGATGACGTCTTCAGCGTGTTTCGTGCCTCTCATTTTCTCTATGACTAAAGACCTGTTGGAGGTGGTGCCTATGCCCAAATAGTGCAATACTATAACTCCGTCTGCCATAAACTCACTAACCCTGTCCCTTGAAAGCCAGTTTGACTCTTTTGGTATTTCAGATACAACTATTGAGGTGGCTCTTAGGTCCTTTAATGTGCTCATCAGTTTATGTACCTGCATTCTCACAAGCAGTTCCTCGCTTATGCCTATGGGCATTAACTTGTCTATTTCGTTTATAAATCCGTATGAAGCGAGCTCATCAACAGAAACGGGGAAGTTGGCTAAAGGAACTAAAGAATCTATCACTATCCTTTTAGCATTGAACTCTCTTGCCTCCCTCTTTATTAGCTCAACGTATGTTTCTCCTTCTCCCAGCACCCTGTTGCTTATGTCATAAAAGACGAACCTTACCTTGCCCTGCTTTTCTAAAAGGTCAAAGTCCATGCCAAACCTTTTTGCCTGTTCATATATTTCAGGTATCCTTTGCTCAAAAGAGACATACAAGGCTTTTTGCTCAAATTTTGTCGCTCCCGTATATACAAAATGCTGCGAAAAAAGGGATTTCCCAGTGCCAGGGCTCCCGCTGACGAGCACTATTGAGTATCTCGGAAAACCACCTTCTATTAACTCATCAAAGCCAGGTATGCCTGTAGGTTCCCTTTCAATTGCCATTGTAGAAAATAAGGAATAGATGGTTTAAAATAATAACTATAAAAGGTAAAGAAAGGTGAGCCTTCTCATTGGGGGAGGTGATATGGTGGAACGATGAGAGAAAATTCGGCTCCTCCTCGCCGAATTCGCTGCGAGGAGGAGAAGGCTCACCCAGTCTCAAAATACGGATGTATAGTTATTATTTATTCTTATATATAAATGTTTTGGTAATTATTCAACAAATAGCACCCTTGAAAAAACAGCACATAGAAACGATATTTATTGAACATTTATATTAAAAAATAATTGCACAATGCTTAAAATAACACAAATTCGCTGTTTATTTAGACATACATCTAAATTTGTCTGTAAAATTTACATAAAAATACCCAACTCTTGGTAAGCTTTATATATTATTCTAGGCAAAATGAAATACATGACAGACCTAGATGCCTTGGATCAGGAGATACTTGAAGCTATGAGAAATAAAGACGCAATATCAGCAAATGCCACGTTAATAGCCAAGCTTATAGGCAAACCAACTGCAACAGTGCACTCGAGAATAAAGAGAATGAAAGAGGAAGGCATAATAAAAGCTTTCATGCCTGTGATAGACTATGAAAAAGCAGGCCCTTACGTAAACAGTTATATATTGCTAAAGGTAAAGGCTGGAAGCAAAATCAGGGATTTAATAAAGAAGCTTGAAAGAAAAAATGAAATAAAGGAGATATACTCATTAACAGGAGAGTGGAGGTTTCTAATCAACGTTAAGACAAAAAACATGGAAGAGCAGAGCGACTTTATAAACAGCCTTTACGAGGAATTCCCTGAAATCTACGAGATTTACGATATGCTGTCATCTTCCACATACAAGAGAACGTTTTAAATTTTATACTCGTCTTCTGGCTTTTTCACTACAATGCCTTTTGGAGTAATTTCCATAGGTATTAAATCCTCAAAGTGCTTAGTTCCCCTCATCTTCCTTATATACAGTTGCCTATTGGACTGTGTGCCTATGCCCAAATAGTGCAATACTATAAGGCCGTCTGCTACATATTCTTCAACACCGTATTTAGAGAACATCATTGGGCCACTCTCAAAAGACTGCTCTGCAATTTCGCTTGTTATAACAGTTGTGTAATTGGTTTTTAAAAGAAGGTAATTCAGCTTTAAAATTGTTTTTCTTATCTCATTTACATTTTCTGCCTGCAAGCCCAGGCCAGCTATGGAGTCAATCACAACCCTCTTTGCCCCCATTTGCTGACTTATGTCCATAATCTTCATTAAAAGCTTATCAATATCTATCCCGCTTTGCGGTAGAGTATATTTCTCATCAGATGGAAAGCCAACCTTGGCAGCACTTGCATCCAAAATTGCAAACTTTCCCTGCTGCTCTGCTTTCTTTAAATCCCAGCCAAACCTAAGCATATCCTCTCTTATCATTTTTGGTCTTTCATCCAAAGTAACAAAAACAGCAGGCTCATCAAATTCAACTGCTCCCCTGTATGCGAATTGCATAGAGAATATTGTTTTGCCTGTCCCGCAGCCGCCAGAGACAAGCACTGTCCTGCCTGCTGGAAATCCGCCTTCTATCAGCTCATCAAGACCATATATGCCTGTCTTAACCCTCTTCATCGCTTTAAATAGGGAATACTAATTTAAAAGCATTACCAATCAGATATATATTTAAAGCTGCTAAAACTAAAAGAGTAAAAAACCGATTTTTGGAGGGATTAAATGCACAAGGTAATTGTCTATTCGACACCAACATGCCCGTGGTGTGAAAGAACTAAGCAGTTTCTGAAAGAACATAATATAGAATTTGAGGATGTTGATGTCTCACAAGACGTTGAAAGGGCCACTGAGATGATTATGAAAAGCGGGCAAATGGGGGTGCCTGTTATAGATATAGACGGCAACATCATAATAGGTTTTGATGTTGATAAAATAAGAAAGCTGTTGGGACTATGAAAGATAAAAAATCAGAACATATTAACTTGCTAAAAAGGGTATTAGAGCAGTACAAGCAGGATTATGAAGATGCGAGTGATGAAGAAAAGAAACTCATAAAGAAAAAAAGAGCAGTAATAAGGAGGATGATAAAGAACATTGAAACAGAGGGAAAGAAATGAATATGTTCTTTATAGGAATGCTGCTTGTATTCATGGGATTTCTGGTTATGTTTATGTCTGCCTTTGAAAGCAAAACCGTAAACATAGAGACAGGTGGGGCTGTGATGATAGGTCCTTTTCCAGTGGTTTTTGGAAGCAGCAATTGGATGCTCTTATTGAGCAGTATTATACTTTTCATAACAATAGTGATAGTTCTGCTGCTTAGATTCTTTTCCTAAACGTCAATTATACCTTCTGCTGTTACCCTAAACAAACACTCTCCTTCAGGCAGGTAAGGGGCGTCAACAAGTTTTGCAATCCTCATGTCGTTCTTTGCTTTTCTTAGATATATCCTAAATGTTGAGTGGTGTCCAACAATATGCCCGCCTATTGGTGTTGTCGGGTCCCCAAATAAAACGCCTGGATTGGCCATCACCTGGTTGGTTACAAAAACAGGTATATTGTAGAGATCTGCCCATTTCTGCAGGACATGTAGGTGCTTATTTAACCTTTGCTGCCTATCTGCAAGTGTCCCTCTCCCCAAAAACTCACTCCTGAACCGCGAAGTTAAAGAATCAACAACAATTAGCTTAACATTGTGTTCCTCTATTACTTCGTTTGCTTTTTCAGCTAAAAGCATCTGGTGGTCGGCATTGTGTGCCTTGGCAACAAAGATGTTTTCCAAAACATTTTCAGGTTCTAGTCCCTTTGCCTCTGCCATCTGCACTATCCTCTCTGGCCTAAATGTATTTTCAGTATCTATGAAAAAGCAAGCTCCTCCTAGGCCTTGTTTTTCTGGTGGCAATTGCACGTTAACGGCCAATTGTAATGCTAACTGTGTCTTTCCGCTGGCGAATTTGCCGTATGCCTCTGTTATGGCTTGAGATTCTATGCCACCGCCCAGCAGGGCATCGAGCTGCTTTGACCCAGTGGTCAGCTTTATAACATTCTTTCTTCTCTCTAAAATATCCTTTGCTGTTTCAATGCCAACCTCTGTGGCCTTCCTAGCTGCATTTATAATCTTTGAGGCAGTGCTCTCACCCAGACCAGCTGCGTCCATCAATTCTCCAGGAGAAGCCACGGCTATTGCTTCCAAGCTGGTGAAGCCACCTTCTCTAAGTTTCTTTGCAGTTGTCTCGCCAACGCCTGGCAAGTCCTCTATCTTTTCTATTCTTTTTCCTGGCATAAGATCAACCTTTCAATCTCCTTATCAACATTAACATCTTCAAAGCTGCGAACTATCAGTTCACTGCTGTCCATATAATTGTTTTTCCTGACATCGCCTGTGAAGATTTTCTCAACTCCAATTAATTGGGGCAGTTTATAATCAAAAAGCTTTTGGTTTTTGCTCATTTCATCCCCGCTTATGCCTAGAAATGCCTCTGCTACATATCTATACATAGTGGCTCTGATTGTTGATGAGCCGTCATCTAACTCCATATTCAAAATCAGTGTGTGCTTGGATTCCTTAGCCCCGCAATTCTGACAGATGTCTTCCTTCATCATTGCTCCACAGCTTGCACATATCCTTATGACGCTCGGCCTGTAAAGCCTCGTAACAAATGCCCTTACCTTTACGTGCTCTCCTATCTTGAGTTCAGATATTTTAGACAGCTCTTCCCTCTTTCTTTCTGCCTTGTTCACTATGTGTATATATCCCCTGTCCCCTAGATGTATTTCATTGTTCTTGCTATATGCATTTGATATCCTTATCTTGTCTCCTTCAGAGATGTCTATGTCCTTGTTCCACAGAACCAGCTTAGAGGTTCCTGAGTCATCAGAAATTATCAGATTCCTTACAGACCTGTCTTCCCCATTTCTCTTAAAGAAGTGGGTAGGAAACACTTTCAAAACCTCTGCTTCTAGATTTATATTGAAGCTGCCCTCTTTGATGTCTGTGATGCGTTGCTTTCTAAATTCCTCCTCAAAGTTAAGGTCCAGGTCCTTTGCAAGGGCATATGCAGCCCCTGCTCTAGTGAGGAGCCCTCCAAAATCCTCCTGTTTCTTCCTGATTCTCTCCTCTATCTCCTCTTTGGATAACCCAGATTTCTCCTCAATGAGCTTTATTATCTTTTCAGGATTGTCTAAGATAGAAGCCACCATGCTAAGATTCTGTTTTTTGCCTTTTAAAAATCTCCTGTGTACCTGTCGCTTAAACAATCAGCGAAGCGCCCATATAAAAATGACATATGCTTTTATATTTGAAATAGGGTTAAAACAGATTGTAGGCGGGGGTGTAAATGAAACACGACGTATACGACTACATAATTAAAGGGATTAAAGAAAAAGGAGCATTGCACATGGCCCTTATAGACCAGGACAATTTCAACAATAGCCATGATGTGATGAGGACTGCCAAGATAATTGAGGACTCTGGCGTTGACGCTATAATGGTAGGGGGCTCCAGTGTTGACAGAGAGCAGATTGATATGTGCATAAAGGCAATAAAGAAGGGCAGCAATTTGCCTGTGATTATCTTTCCTGGAGGTGTTTCACAAATCTCGCCTTATGCAGATGCTATATATTTCATGACCTTGATGAACTCAAGGTCTCGCTATTGGCTTTCTTTGGCTCAGGCATTGGCCTCATTTAGCGTTTATAAAGCGAACATAGAGGCAATTCCAATGGGATATATTGTCATGGAGTCGCCTGTGAAATCAAGCGTTGCTTTCTACGGTGATGTGAACGGCATACCGCCAAACAAACCAAAAATTGCTGCTTCATATGCCTTAGCAGCCCAATATTTAGGTATGAAGGTGGTTTACTTAGAAGCAGGTTCTGGTGCCCCTACACCAGTACCTGATAATGTTATAAAAGCAACAAAAGAGGTTCTTGAGATACCCTTAATAGTTGGTGGAGGCATAAGAGACGAAAAAACAGCTTATCAAAAAGTAAAAGCTGGGGCAGACATCATTGTAACTGGCAACATTGTTGAAAATGCTGAAAAGAACGCTGAGCTAATAAAGCGCATCGCGTCTGCAATTCATAAAGCAGGAGGAGAAAGATGATAACGTACTCTTTTCTTCAGGAGATATTGCTCTCAATATTCATAGGGGCATTACTCGGCATGGAAAGAGAGTATCACAAAAAGCAGGAGATTATGGGGCTTAGGACCTTTGCCCTTATTTCACTTTTGGGAACCATGACTGTTGTCATACCTGAGGAGGTTGTCAGTTATGCTTCCACATTATTTACTGCTATTGGTTTGGCTTTTATCTCTATATTTGCTATTGTAATCTATGTAAACAGTTTGATACGAAAAAAAGGACCTGGCTTCACTACATGTATATCTGTTATTATTACATACATCCTTGGAGTTATGGTTGGCTATGACATGTTTTTTGAAGCCATCTTTTTGTCAATAGCGGTGGCTGTTATTCTCTTCTCGCGGGAAAGGTTACACCAAATAGTAAAGCACTTGACGCAAAAAGAGGTAGGGGACCTACTTGAATTTCTCATACTGCTTGGCATTGTATATCCAATAATCCCAAGAGAACTTGTTCTTTACGGTATAAAACTGCCTCTCTTATTGATCTGGGCCCTTATTGTGCTGGTTTCTTTAATAAATTTTATAGCTTTTCTCTCTGCCCGCTTCCTTAGAGGCAGTTATCAAATAGAGATAATAAGCTTTCTTGGAGGTATGATGAGTTCAATAGCAGCTACAATGGCTGTAAGCAATTTTTACAAAGAGAATAAAAAGAGGCTAGCAAGCATACTGGCTGCATTCTTTACCATAAATGCAGGGCTATCCCTTAGAAATCTCATTATAGTAGCAATGCCTGCGCCACAGGTGCTCGATTATGCTTTTCTACCGTTTCTCTTGATGATTTCAATGTTCATATTCTTTGCATATTACACGCTGAGAAAGGTAATGCAAAGAAAAAAGGAGATAAAACCGATAACTGTTGAATCTCCTTTTAATGTCAAGGTTGCCGCGAAGCTGGGATTAGGGATATTCTTCCTCTTTGTGCTCTTAGACCTTGCTGGAAAAGTAAACTTTGGGGTCTTCCTTATAACTGCCTTTGTGGGCGGTGTGATAAGCAGCACTTCAACCTCCATCTCAATAGCGGGTCTTCTCAGCTCTGGCAATATAGACGCTTTAACAGCTACCTTTGCGCTGTTTTTGGCAAATGCGGGAAGCATATGCTTTGCATGGTTGCTCTGTTATCTCAATGGCACTGTAGAGATAATAAAGTATTCCGCTAAGCAAATGTTTTTAACTGTTGTGATAAGCCTTCTAAGCCTGTTTATGGCAGTAGGTCTGATGATACATTAGAAAATCACGGTATTGCTGAGCTTCAGCATGTATAGAAAAAAATCTCCTGTCAGAAGATTCAATATAAATGAAATCAGGATGTAAGGCACATACTTAGGCAGGTTTTCGCAGACAGGCACTGTTTTTATTCCATATTTTTTGGCATTTTCTTTTATTTTCTTAAGCTCCCAATTTGTGTGTGTTTTTCTCTTTACGCCGAGCTTTTTTATAATGTCCTTGTCCATTATCTCCAAAGCCAGTATGTCATCATCATCTAACTTGCTTACCGATTTCTTCCTAGCAAAGAAAAGCTTGACAAAATCTGCCTTGAATGGAATTATAAAACAGGTGATGCTTATTGGTATGTAAAGCAAAGTAAAGAACCATGAAAAATAGGACCAATAGTAGAAAAAAGGAAGCAGCACCACTGCATATGCAAAGCCAATTAAAGCTTTTCTATGAAATTCCTCTATTTTTTTCCTGTATTTCAATATCTTGTAGAAATAGAAAGACGACATAACAAGCATGAAGATTATGCCTGAGAGCAGAAAAACGCTGAATATAAAGGGATATGGGGGAATGACTGGCCTTATGCCCAGAAAGGAAAAAAGACCTGCAATGTCCTCATTGTAATACGGAAGCAGTAGGCTTATGGCTGTGAATAACTTAACATCTCCTCCGCCTATGTTGCCGAATATATAGAGTACGAAGCCCAATGCAAAGACTAAGGCAGCTATAAGATACGCTTCTATTATCCTATGTGGGTAAAATATAGGAACAAATATCACGCCAAGCACGATAAGAGTATGTGAAAGCCAATCATCCACATAGCCTGTTTTTATGTCTGTGTAAGTTGAGTAAAGAAGACCCAAAAAAGCTGCTATTATATTTATCATCTCTCAATCCTCCACATCAACAAGCTCTAAGACATTTAGCTTTTCACAGCTGAGCTTTTTATTAATTGTGCTTGAAAAAGATGGCTCTGTCCTGCCTTCATCTCCTGAGATAAGCTCTTTGATATATGTGCCTGACTCTGCCCTTATCTCTGCTTTGAACTGTTTTTCATTAATCATTTGGCATTTCACATACCTTATCTCCTTTTCTCTGATTTTATCAGCCCTTCTATGGGCAACCCTCTTCGGCGTTCGCTGTTTTATTTTCCTGTTTTTAAAGAAAAGCTCAAGCTTGTGAACTTCCTCATCAGACAGGCTTTCTTCAGAGCTTACAAAAGCTTCATAAACCTTATCTGCTGTGGCTGCTTTCAGCTCAATAACCTCTTTTTTGTTGGAGAACGATAGATCTGAGACCTCAACTTTTCCTTTAGCATAATCATTTATTTTTCTCAACATTTCGTCAAGATTTATGTACCTCTTTTTTGGCTCTATAATTTCTATAATAAAGTCCCTCCCACTGCCGAGCATTAAGGCATCAATGTCCTCCCTGCCCTTGCCGTGAAACTTGCTTTCTTTACCGCCAGTGGCTTTCAGTATTTCATGCGCTATCAATTCCTCAACACTCTCTTTGTACATCTTTCCAGTGTAATTGCATTTTTCACAGCCAATTCCCTTGCAATATCTGCAAGGCCACTTTGTCTGAGGGATGCCTCTGACAAGCTTTCTATATTTGCCTTTTATGAAAAGAGGCCTAATGTTTATCTCAGCCCTCTTTGTCTTAAAGTTAGCAATTAAAATGATATCTGGATTTTCAAAGTCAGCAAGCTTTCCGGTCTTTTCAGAAATCCTCTTTCCCAGCAGCCTGTTTATCTCCCTTTTTATCGGCTCGCAGTATTGCATTCCTATATCCGTCCACAGAATTTCCTCGCTTTCAATAAGCTCTGGAGGAAGCTTGTTGCCAACAAGAAAGCTCTTCCACTCTAGCCCAGATGCCTTCTCAAGCATTTTCTCAAGCATATCTTCCATCTCAGTAAAAATGCCCTTACATATGAAACAGTTTTTGCTGAGCTTTACTTTCAAATCCTTTGATATAAGCTTTGCAATATCTTCCTCGGTCTTGGCAATGCGTATGGCTGCCCCTATTTTGCTGTTTTCAACGCCTTGATACAGCTGTGTGAACTGCCTGCCCAAACAGTGGTCGCATATCTCCCCCTTGCTCAATATTATATCTCTTATTTCAAGCACTTTCATAGATTACACCATCTAAGTGGTTGTTCAAAATTACTATACAATGGCTTGCCATGTATGAGAGAGGACCTAAACTTATTTTCCTTCCCTCAATGTCTGGAAGCCCCAAGTCATCCCCTATGATGAAAACGGGCTTATCTATCCTTATCTCTTTTATGTCTCTCCCTTTCCTGTCAAGCACGTAAAATACTTTGTATCTTTTGATGATATCATTAAAGGAAGCTTCATAAAAACGAATGCCGTTGTATCTCTTACCTTGGAGAAGGCCTTTAAAAAAACCAGCTATGCTTCTCTCATCAGGCCTCATCTGCCTTATCTCTCCGGAAATCTCAACCACCTTGTTGTTATCAAAACATAAGAGTAATTTTACATCTCTCCTTATGTCATGGTCAAGAAAGAAAGCTGAACTTACGCACCTGGCAACCAAGTCCATTCTATTCTCACTTAAGTTGTTCAGCTCAAAATTCTCAAATGCCCTGTTCAGCTTTATTATGAAAACACGCATAAATATCACATAGGGAGCTTAAAGTGTTTCATCATATTTTGTAGTCCTCTCACCTTTCCTTTCTTGAACCTCTTTATCATTTTCCTTCCATTTTCAAACTGCCTAAGCAATTCTCTTACTTCTTCCTCTTTCCTACCACTGCCTTTTGCAATGCGCTTTATCCTTGATGCTTTTATTATTTCTGGGTGTTCCAATTCCTCCCTTGTCATAGAGTCCATTATAATTTTATAAACCTCTAGCTTTTTTTCGCCTGTCTCAACCAATTCCTCAGGCATCTGGGACAAGCCCATCATTTCGAAAACCTTCTTTAAAGGACCCATCTTCCTTGTAGCTTCCAATTGCTTGTAAAATGTTTTTAGGTTATAATCTCCTTTTAGGATATCCTCTGCCGAAAACTCTGATTCCTCAACAGCTTCTCTGACCTTCTTCACAAGAGAACCTATGTCTGGAAAGCCCAATAACGAGGATATAAAGCGCTCTGCGTTAAACAGCTCAAGGTCATCCAGTTTCTCTCCTGTGCCTATGAAAGTAACAGGCACTTTTGCCACAGCGCAGGCACTTAGTGCTCCGCCTGCCTTGCCTGACGAATCTGCCTTAGTGACGATCACGCCAGTAAGTCCTAATGCCTCATTTAATTCCATGGCTTGCTTAGAAGCGCTCTGACCTATGTCAGCAGAGATAACCAGATATGTTTCCTCTGGCTTCAACCACTCTTTAATCCTTTTTATTTCCTCTATAAGGGATTTATTGAGATTGTCCCTGCCAGCGCTGTCTACAATGACTATGTCGTATTCTTTTAATGCCTTTTCAGCTGATTTCAATATCTCTATAGGGTCAGGTGCCATATCGCCTAAAACAGGAATTTTTGCTTGCTTCCCCAATTGCTTCAACTGTTCGAAAGCAGCTGGTCTCCATGTATCTGTACTTATCATAGCTGTTTTAAAACCCCTCTTGGAGTAAAACTTGGCCAACTTAGCAGCAGTTGTTGTCTTTCCAGAACCGTAAAGCCCTACGAGAAGTATCTTATGCTTGTCCATCCTGGGCTTGTATGCTTCACCGCCCAGAATCTCAAGCAATTCATCATAGATTATTCTGATTAGGTGTTCCTTTAAAGATATGCCTGGTGCGGGTTTTTCCTCTATTGCCTTCTTTTTTATTTCCTCACTCAATTGCTTTACTAAGGCAACGTTAACATCTGACTGAATCAGTATTCTTTGTATGTCCTTTATTATATCCATTACCAGCTTTTCATCAACTATTGAGGCGCCTGTTATCTTGGCAAGAACATTTTTCATTTTGTTTAGCATCAAGAACCCCCATAATATTGAGAACGGGATTATATAAAAGCAGTTTAGGACTCAAAGATTTTTTTAAGCACAAAAGACTTGTCAAAAGGCATCAAGTCTTCATAGGACTGCCCTGTTCCAAAGTATATAACAGGAATCTTGTTGTCTATTATGGAAAGGATTGAACCTCCTTTTGTGTCTAAATCTATTTTAGTAAGCACCACTGCATCTATGCCTATCTTCTCCTTATAGTTTCTTATTTGCTCCAGAATGGCGTTGCCAACAACTGCTTCTGCGATGAAAAGTTTTAGGTTTGGCTTTATCACTCTTTTCATTTTTTCAATTTCTCTTATAAGGTTCTGGTTTGTCTCCTGCCTACCAGCTGTGTCTATGAACACGATATCTATGTTGTGGGCCTTTGCGTAATTGATAGCGTCATAAGCAACAGCTGTTGGATCTGCCCCATAGCTGTGCTTTATCAGTTTCACGCCGAGCTTTTCAGCATGATATGATAATTGTTCTATGCTCGCTGCTCTAAAAGTATCCGAAGCAGCGATAACTGAGCTGAAACCTCTTTGTTTTAAGTAAAAAACCAGCTTGGCGATTGTGGTCGTCTTCCCAACACCATTAGGCCCCATCACAAGTATTTTATAAGGTCTTTCAGAGATGGCATCAGGAATATCAAAAGGCTTGTTGTCATCTAATATCTCTGCTATCGCTTCTTTAAAAATAGTATATACTTTCGCTTCTATGTTTTCGCCCCTTCTGAACTCTGTTTCTTTTAGCTTCTTGCCTATCTTCTGTATTATTCTTTCAGCGCTTTCAAGAGCGACATCTGCTTCTAAGAGCTCCAATTCGAAATCCTGTAAAAAGCTGTCAATGTCCTTGTCAGAAAGTTGTATCCTGCCTATAACTGCCTTTTTTACTTTTGTGCTAACCTTTGCTTTTGCCTTCTCCTTTTTCGCTGTGCCCTCTTTCACCCTGCTTTTTTCTTTTTCTTCAACTTTTTTAGAAAATACCTGGCTAAACTTCTTGAGCTTTTTCTTTAGGCTATCAAACATATGCTCACGCCTGCTGCTGATAAAGTTTCATAAGAATGCTGTTGTACTGTTTTGACATTTTTGATAAATTAGCAGTCAGAACCTTCACATTTTCATCTATATTCTTCAAACGCTCCCTCAAGATACTTATTGCCTCATCTATCTCTTTTTCCACGACAACACCTGCTCCCATATCCACAAGTGTGGGCTTTGTTAAGTCAACAGTGCTGTGTAAAAAAACCCCTGCACCTAGTGGCACTATTGAATTCTGCTTTCCCTTAAATTGCTTTAGGTCCTCTAAAGCGGATATGGTTCTTCTTGTCTCATTTGCCATGTTCCGAAGCCTGTTTATCTCGTTTTGAAAAGCTGTCATCTGCTGTTCAAGATATTTAGCAGTAACTATGTCCTTCTGGTCGGCCTTCACCTTCTTTGCGTCTGCCATAGCAAAACCTCCTTTTATCATTCAGATTTTTCAAAAATAAATATGTCATCTATTCTATTCATTTCAGGGCCTGTACTACGTTCCCCTACAATGATGCCCTTCTTATTTCCTATGATACCTGTTGCTACCATGGGGTCACCAAAGTTTACTGTGCCCTTCCCACCATCAACTTTAAGCACTTTCCTTATCTGCTCCATTTCCTCATCAGATGTGTCTGGGTGCGAGAGAAATGCGAGGTTATTTGCGTAAAGAGAAGCACCAAGCAGGTCAGAACCTGCAACAGTCATGGCTTTTGCCTCTTTCAACTCTTCTGCTATCTCTTTCGCTGCAACGATGCCATAGTCATTCATTGAAAGCAGATTCCCAACAGCAGTATAACTGGTGCTTAAGATTATCACGTCAGAAAAGTAATCCTTGAACACCTTTATCTCATCTCTTGTGGCCAATTGGCTCAAGATTATTCTTTTGTTATTAACAGAGGCGAAGAGAGCAGGCAAGTATGTATCTGCAATACTTATTTTCACTACATCAACGTCCAAGCGCCTTATCACTGCTTCAAAGTTTGGGTCCACGTTCGGGGCCACAAATGCATAGTTATCGTTAAGCAGGCAGTAGATACCTATATAAGGAGAGCCGTAGTTTGCGGCCTTGTATATCATTTTAGCTCTACTCCATCGGATAAGCGATTGCCTTATCCTTTGTTATCTCAACTCTTATCCTAAGTCTTCTGGGAGGCTTTTGTATTCCATGTTCCCATATCTTCATGTTTAGCTCTGTGCTTATTGCGACATCTTTCTTAATATGTTTTTTGAGCTCTTTTTTCAAAATTTTAACGGCAGCCCTAGCCCTCTTGGTTCGCGGTGCCTTCCATGCCTCTTTCAAAGAAATAGAAACGAGCTTTTCTTCTTTCTTCTCTTTTTCTTTTTTCCCTACTTCTTTTTTCTTTGCTTCAGCCTTGCTTTCTTTTTTCTCCTCAGTTTCCTTTTTCTTTGGTGTCTTAGCTGGCTCTGTCTTTTCTTCTTCTTTTCCCTTCTTCTTTTTCTCTACTTTATTTTCTACTTTTTGCTCTTTGTTCTTTTCCTCAACTTTTGGCATTAGGCCTCACGTCCGTATTTTCTTATCTTCTTTCCAAGCTTACTTCTTCTCCAATGTCTTAGCCTCTCTCTCAAAACCTCTCTTGTCTGCATCTTAAGAGCTACCCACACAGGTGCCCTTCTGTTCTTTTTTAACTCATGACTCAAGTGCTTCTTCTTTTCCTCGCTCTTGTGTCTTGCCATTTAGATCACTTTCTTATTATTCTAGTCCTCCTCTTTCTTTCTGAAACCTTGCGTAATAAGGTTATAAACTCCTCCTCATTTATCTTCCTTTTTATGCTTCCCATCTGATAAAGGGAAAGTATAAGTGACTCAACTTTTTGACCTAGTTCTGGGTTTGCTATTTTTATCCTTGTCAGCCTTTCCTTTGCTTTTGGTTCTAGAAGGCTTCTTAGTAGTGCTTGCTTTTGTAGTTCTAGTTGCCTTCTTTCCAGTTCTTGCTGTAGCCTTTTTTGTAGTTCTTTTTGTGCTTCTTCCTCTTGATTCATCCCTCTTCACTTCCTCCTTCCTCTCAATTTTGGGCCTTAAGGACAATACAATTTTATCAACGAATGAACGTCCTTTTGGTGAAAGGCTTCTTCCAAATTTCTCTTTCTTTACCAAACCAGCATTTTCAAGTTGTTGTAGTGAGCTTCTTATGATATGTGCTGAGGCATCCACATGTTTTTCTGGTTTGCTACCTCTGTTTTTCCTTCCTCCATACCAGGTCCTCAACCTGCCTACACCAACATTTCCTTCAATGTATAATCTCCTCAAAATTGAAGCGCAACGCAGATACCACCAATCAGGTCTCTCTGGTTTTCTTTCTCTGTGTGCCCCTGTTTTAACAAAGGACGCCCAAGCAGGTGCTTTCAGCTCAGGGAATCTTTTAAGTTCAGAGCTTGCTTTTTCTATAAAGTCTTCTGCCTTTATTTCCTTTATTGATACCATTCATTCACCTTAGAAGCGTGTAAGAAATTGAGAAGAGCATCTCAATGTGTAGTGTTTAGTGTTTTTTCTTTTATAAATACTTTGCCTTTGTAAGGATATCTCTTAACAGCTCCACATTCCTTGCATTTGTAAATTACTGTGCCTGTCTTCTTTGATGTCCTAACCTGCAGGTTAAAGCCCTCTATGAGAACAGTGTGGCAGTTTTTACATACGTGTTTTTTCCAATCAGGGCCAATGCTCACATTATACTTTTTGCTTAAGGCCAATGCCAGCTCCACGTAACGCTTAGTTCTGTCTGAATTAGAAAAAACTGTCTCTTTTGCCTGCTCAAGTAGGCTGAGAATTCTTTTTTTAGCAATCTCTTTTATCCACTTTGGCTTTGCCTTTCTTTTGCTCATACCTTGATAATGGACAATCACAAATAAAAAGCAGTGCGCCAGCCGGGATTTGAACCCGGGCTATAGGCTTGGCAAGCCTATGTCCTAACCAAACTAGACTACTGGCGCTTGATTAAAGTATTTTTGATTATCAGATATAAAATCATTTCTTTTTCTTTATTATTTTATGTAGAGATATGCGCGATGCAAATGGTTTTTTGCCTTTGCTAATATAAGGAACAATGAGAAGTATGAAAACAAAAATGAGAACAGCAATTAGAACAGTTATAATCACCTTGAATACAGGGATTCCCTCACTGTTCTCCTGCTCTCCTTCGTTGCTTGGAATCTCAAAATATATGCTCTGCATCTGCCTCTTCCCTTCATAAGTCAGCTCCAATGTAAATATATAGGAACTTTTATTAGCGACAACAGGAATGCTAAAGTCAATGCTCTTCTTTTCTCCTGGGAGCAATGCAATAGATTTTTTTTGTTTAAAAGCACCACATGACAAGCTTGCTTCTATGTTTTCTATAGCCACAGTTCCCACATTGTGCAGCAAAAAGGCAATAGATATGGAATTATTTCTGAGGTATTTGTAAAGCGTGTTGACCTCTATGTTGCTTATTGGTTTTGACTCTTTTGATGCCTCTGCTTGCATCGCTTCTGTAACGCTCACATTTGGACCGTAAATTTTTACAAAATAGGTGTAAGAATAACCTTCCTCTAAGTCATCAGGCACGTAAAATGCAAAACTAACATTCTTCTTGGACCTAGGAGGCAAAATGACTGTTTTAAAATCGTCAAGTAGTCTGAGTCCTTTTGTTGTTACAATGTTTAAGGAGGCTATCATATATGTATCCTTAAGATTTTTTATCTCAAGATTTGCTCTTACAAGCTCAGAGGGTCCTGCTATGCGTGGCGAAATAGAAAGCTGCGTGTCAAAGAGAGAGTAAAATGGCTTGTATGTTAACAAAGTGACATTTCGCTTAATTTTATAATCTGGCAAAGTACCAACATACCTTATTTTGTTGGCCATCTCGCTTGGGTCCACGCCTTCCATAACCTTTATATGGCCTGCGTCTAACAGCCCTATTTCACCGTTCGTTGGGTCAACAGATACCCAGCCAGTGCCAGGAACATAAGCCTCAAGCCATGCATGCAATTGGAAGCTCTCGCCAGTATACTGCCAACCTTCTATATACTTGGTAGGAATACCCAAAGAACGAAGCAAAGAAGCTGTGAGAACTGAAAAATCTCCGCAAACGCCTTTCTTTGTTTGAAGCAATTGTTGTGCTGTTAGCACAGTAATGGTTCTATTTTCATCATAATAATATTCTATATTCTGGCGAACCCAATCAACGACTGCTTTTATGACATCAAGCTCTCTTGGCAGTCCGTGACTTATCTCTTTAGCTAACGCGCGTATTTGTGTGTTATTTGGGGTAATTTTCCCACTGCTTTTAAGATATTCTTTCATAGAAGGAAGATTCAAAGGCATAAGAGGATTGCTGTTTATCTCAGCAGCAGAGGTATTTACATCAATGATAGCTTCAAACTTAAAGTTTCCTGTCAGCTTTGCATATCTGCCTATCTCGTCTTCATATGTGGAAAGTGCTGTTATCTGTTCCACCTTTTGATACTCGCTGTCAAAAGGCACATGTAGGTACATAGTGGCGTCTTTCATATCTCCTTCAACAGAATACAGCATCTTGGCATAGCCTATATTACCTGCGTATATGGGATATGCACTTGGCAATACAACAAGTAAAAAGCAAATTAGAGCAAAATACTTCATAATGTGATTAAATATTTGATGTATTTAAGGCTTTCAGCTTAACGGAAATCAATATAACAAATGCCATTTTCAAAGCGGACAATGGCTGTCGCATAGCTCTCATATTCCACGTAAACTTCATCTGGGTTACACAATGAAAAGCTGTCAGGACAGCTCCTGAACCTAACCTCTGACACAGGTATCTTTGTGTGCCTGAGCAGTGTTTCTATATTCATATATGTATGGGCTTTATAGTGTACAGAAACTTGGGGTGAGTCCATCCTAAGAGCATAACAATCCCTTATCCTTTCGTTCAATTTCTCATCAAAGTATGCTTCTCTTTTAATTGGATTGCCAAAATGGCGGAATTCCTGTAATAGTAGAATGAATATGATGAGAAGAGAAATTGCAAAGACAAGTCTAAACAATAAAATTCTGCTTTTGCTTTTCATAACGGGCCCGACGGGATTTGAACCCGCGACTCCTTGGTTAAAAGCCAAGTGCTCTACCAGGCTGAGCTACGGGCCCATAATTAGAACACTTATTTTTTCTATGACCTTATTTATAACACTATGCACCGAGACTGTTTACGATGAGGGCTGTCTCAATCAAAGCTATGAATACTGTTAAAGGCACATTAACAAAGAGAATGAAATCCTTCATTTTTTGCGTGAATCGGCTCTTTTTTCTTTTTGGTATGCCTTTTTGGAGCAAGTAAATTAGATGCCCTTTGAAAGATGTGAAAGACATTCTCAACTCTGCGTCCTTCATAGAAACAGTGGCTGCCATCAAATAGTTAAATGCCTCCATACTAGTATATATCAACAAATAGATGAATTGGGTAAGGTTGTTATTTAAATAAATGCCCGCCAAGGCCCCTGATAACATAGCAAAAGCAGCTGGGTGTATAAAAGACAAACCAAAATAGCCTATGAAACATATTACAGCTATGACAATAAGGTTGTTTGCAACAATGAATCCAAAAACCTTGTATGCATCATATTTTATTATGGGTGCGTATTCGCTTATTAGGTTAAAGCTTGGTAGCATAACTGTGTATGAATTAACAGCTATTTGGCTTGCTTCTGGAAAGAGAGATGAAACAGCAAAGGAAAGCAAAAAGAAAAGCAGAAATATACGCAAAAGTTTCAAAAAAATGGCTCTGCTCTCCTCAAATGCTGAGAAGACCGACATGTTCTCACGGGAATAGAGGAACAACGTCTTTTGTTATTACTGAAGGCACTGTAAAGTAAACCCTGCTAACAGTCCCAACATTGGGTGTTATCGCCAAGCTTACCCTGTCATAAGGTCCTAAGTCCTTTGCGTAATACCAAGCTTCAACAATCTCTTCAGGCATTACAGCGGATTTCTGCGCCTGACTCATATTAGCATCTTTGTTCAGCCAAACAACCGTATAAACATCCGTCCTTCCTTTAACAGTGTTTCTTGCTCCCTCTGCTGTATTGTTTCCCTCTGGTGTCTTAACGTATTTTATTCCTGTCCTTATAACATGTTCTGTTTGATAGCTTAAAAGCGTTCTGTTTAGAATGAAATCAGGGCTTCCAGGAGCCACTTTAAGCGATATTCTCAAATAAACAATGCTGTTATTGCTGACATTTGCTTCTCCCACGACACTTTGCACCTGGAACTTAGATGAAACCTCTCCTTTTGCCTGTTTTCCAGTTGCCAATGCTTGACCCTCTAAACTGCTAACTGTTTGGAGCAAAACCATGGCTGCCACAGCAGCTACGAGAATCATAGCAATGAATATAATAAGCACACCAATACCAGATATACCCTTCCTTGACATCTTTTTGCCCCCATCCATAGGCGTTACGTTTAACACACTCAAAACTGATTTATAAATGTTGCCTTGTAATATATTACCTTCTTTCATGCCTATTTGGTAGGATGTATTTATAAATCTTTTGCTTTTTTTCACATATTTCACCTATATGTCCTCAATAACATCTATTAAATTCTTAAGCTTCTTTTTTCTTTCCTTTATGATTTTCTCTGTCTTTTCCAGTTTTTTGCTGCTGTCTTCTGACAAGGGTATAATCTCCTTCTTTTTGCTACCCTTTTTCTTTATTTTTCTTACACCTCTCTTCTCTTTTCTGACCCTTGTCTTAACTTTCTTCTTCCTTGTTATCTTTTTC
>QMVG01000007.1 GCA_003660975.1 Microcaldota archaeon | reverse complement strand
TTCTTGAAAAGAAGCAAGCTTGTTTTTGGATTCTTCAGCTTCAGTATAGCTCCTGGGAACTGCTCTGGTTCGTATTCTACATTCTCAACCTCTCTTGCTATCGCATAGAGGTCTAGCTCCACACCAAGAGAAGCAGATGCCACTATGTTCTCTATTTTAAAATTAATATCCATAATACCAGCTCCTTACTGTTTAAAACCAGTGCAATAAATTTGCTTATAAAGGGATTAATATAGTATTTAAAAAGGTATTTAAAGCTTATGCTTTAAAAAGCCAAGCTTTTAGAAGCCCTTTAACATTGAGAGCAAGGTTAACGGAATGCTAGCTATGAAGAGAAAAGCATTTATTAAGACAGGCATTCCTTGGAACAAGAGCACAAGCAGCACTGCTATGGCCCCTCCAGATGAAAACGACTGGTGCTCTCCGTAAAGTATTATTTCCACAACACCTTTTAGCATTAGTATTACAGCTGTAAGGGCTACGAGGAATATGAGCAACTTGAATAAATTTGTCACGCCATATATGGCATAATAAGACAATAGCAATACGAATACAGCCATGCAAAACTTAAATATCCTGTCTTCGCCTGTCATCTCTCCCATACACTACTTTTTAGTGGTAACAGATATATAAAGGTGTTTGTTTTAAATACTAACTTAACACAAAAATAAAGGAGTGTAGGAGGATTGCTTATGGTTAAGCATAGACATAAGGGACCGATGGCAAAAACTAGAAGCAAGGCTAGAAAAAGGGTTAGAGAAAAAGGCATACCTAATGTTAATAAATTCATACAAGAGTTTAAGACAGGCCAAAGGGTGCACATAACAGTCGACAGCTCTGTTCACAATGGGAGGCCCCACAGAAGGTTTTGGGGAAAAACAGGAGTGATAAAAGGGAAGCAGGGAGATTGTTATTATGTGGAGGTATCTGATATAGAAGCAAAGAAGAAAGTGCTTGTGCACCCTGTTCATCTAACAGCGCAGAAGTGATGTATATGATAGGAAAGGAGATTATAGGACAAAAATACATACCTCTCACAGAGGTAAAAAAAATACTTGAAAAGCAGGAAAAGGAATTTGGAGAGCTGACCTACGAGCAAAAGGTTACGCTTGATTATGCCAAGGAGTTTGGAAAAAGCTCATCGAAGAAGGTAAAGGAAGCTATAAACGAGCTGACAGCCATGGGAATAGATGAAAAAACCGCAGTGAAGATAGTGGATGTTAAACCAACAAATAAAGAGCAGGTAAAACTGATATTTGAAAAGATCAGGTTCGATTTAAAAGAGCCTCAGATAAAAAAAATACTTGAGATAGTGCAAAAGCTATGACAACAGAAGGGTGGATGAATTGTTTAGAGAAGAGTACGCAATTGTATTGGACTTTCTCCCAATGGGATATGCTTCCTCTTATAAGAAGGAAGCCATAGCGCAAGCTCTGGGAGAAAAATACTTCACCCTTCTTGAGTTGAGCGTTAAGCCAGGCGTGAAGCTTTCTCTTCGCGACAGAGTATATATAGGAAAGGAAAAAAGAGACAAGATTCAGTACATAAAAGGGAAGCTTGACTTTTCTAGGTTAACAGCCACAGCAAGAAATGAATTGAGAGATGTGGTTAACGAGATGGTCGAGCAAAGAGAAAAGGAATTTGTCGATTTCTTCAATAAGGCAGGTCCAATAACAATAAGGCAGCACTCCTTGGAGCTGTTGCCAGGCGTTGGCAAGAAGCACATGTTTGACATACTTGACGAGAGGGAGAAGAAAAATTTTGAATCCTTTAAAGAGATATCCGAGAGGATAAACCTGATGCCTGACCCAAAGAGGGTAATAGTTGACAGGATACTGGAAGAACTGCAAGGAAACTGCAAGTACTATTTGTTTGTTAAAAACCCAAAGATAAAGAGGCCGTGATTGGGATGGACCTGAAGTCCAGAATTGGAACGATAGAGGCTAAATATAATTTTAGAGCATCTCCTGTTTTGGACCAGTACTTTGCAATAAACGAGGGCTTTATTGACAGGATGATACGATATGCAGAGCTGAAAGAAGACGATGTTGTTCTTGAAATAGGGCCAGGTCTTGGTTTCTTGACCGGGAAGATAGCTGAGAAAGCAGCTAAAGTAATCGCTGTTGAAAAGGACAGGAGATTGGAGCCAGTGTTAAAAAGCGAGCTTTCAGCTTATGAAAACATTGACTTTATTTTTGATGATTTCTTGAAAGTGGAGCTGCCTTCATTCACGAAGGTAGTTTCGAACATTCCATACAGTGCAAGCGCTCCAATAACATTCAAGCTTTTAGATTATGACTTTGACTTGGCAGTCATTACATACCAAAAAGAGTTTGCTGAAAGGATGCTTGCAGGAGCAGGAGACCCAGATTACGGGAGATTGAGCGTAATGGTCAATTACTATTATGATGCCAAAATGATGGAAGTAGTCAATAAATCCTCTTTTTACCCAATGCCAAAGGTTGACAGTGCTGTTATCAGATTGAGGAAAAAAGGTGTTGAGAAGGATAAGGCATTTGATGACTTTGTCAGGGAGCTTTTTAGATACAAGAATAAAGACGTGAAAAACGCAGTTAAGATTGCCTTTTCCAAGGAGATAAATGACACGAGAAAAGTGCGCTCTCTTGATATCAATGATCTAAGATCGCTATACAAGCAGGTGAGGCAGTGACAACTGTTATCATACTGTCTTCTGGAAAGTGCTCATGGGGAAAGTGCTACGCTTGTGGCTGGGGAAGGCTAGAGTTCCCTGTTGACATAGACAAAATGAAGAAGCAAGTGGAGTCTTTAAATTTGGACAGCACCGTAAAAGTCTTTTCAAGCGGTTCTTTTCTTGATGACAAGCAATTTCCATTGGAGTTCAGGGACTGGTTTGCTAAACAGCTCAAAAGCAAAGGCGTCAAAAACCTTATAATAGAGTCGATACCTCAATACATAACAGATGAAAACTTAAGCACCTTCAAGGGTTTGAACCTAACAGTGGCCATAGGTCTTGAAGTCGCGGATGATGAGATTCTTGAGAAATACCAAAAACCATTTAGGATAAAACACTATCTTGAAGCAGTTGAGACATTGCACAGGAACAATTGCAAGGTGAGAACATATCTCATGGTAAATATGCCCTTTTCTAAGGACATCAAAAAAGATTTGGAGAAGAGCGTTAACTTTGCTCTGAAATACAGTGACTCAATAGTTTTGATAAATACATTCCCACATTCCAAGGCCCCCCTCTTTGATGATTGGGTAAATGGGAAGTGGAGGCCTCTCTCTCCTGAGGAGTTTGAAGAAATCGTAGCGCCTTACAAAGACAATCCAAAAATAGAAACAGATGCCCAAAACTACGCATTCAGACCAAAGTTTCCAGCTGAGAAGCAGCTGCTGATAGAGGGAGCTTCTGTGGAGAACCTGAAGCACCCTTACTTCAATGTATGGCAGGATTACTTCCAGAGGTTTTACAAAGCCCCAAAAGGCAAGGACATCCTCCTTTTCCTTCCATGTTCCTTTAAGAAGCCGTACACATCATCATCAACGCACAAAGCCATATACAAAACAATATCCAAACTTAAAATATTTCCAAGAATACACCGGGTAGTTGTAAGCACACCTGGCGTGGTTCCAATAGAGTTTTCAGACAATCATCCTTTTAATGCCTATGACTGGCCTGAGTGGGAGGAGACAGAGGAGCTGATGAAAGAGTACATTGCTGTAACAAAAGACAGGGTTAGGAAATATTTGGAAGCCCACAGGAAGCATTACAAAAGAGTATATGCCTACATGAAGTATACAGAGAGCTATGAGGCCGTGAAGCAAGCCTGTGATGAATTAGGCATCTCTTGTGAGAATTTGCTTGATTATGATGTCTGGAAGAGAATCAAGGATGAAAAGAATCCAATAATAAAGCCACTTGCGCTATCGTGCCTTAGGAAGAATTTAATGAAGATAAAATAGGGGGCGAATGCCCCCTAGGGTGGCCTTCTCATCTGCTGTTTTCTACGCCCAGCTTTTCTTCTCTCACTCTTGATGCTAAACCAAGTGTCATGGCAGCTACGCCTAGGACCACTAATGTCCCTTCCAGAGACATGTCTGCCAGTACTCCAACAACCACGTAGAGCAGTGATATCAACAGCCTCTGGAGCATTGATACTGCAGAGAGCACAGTTGCCCTTGTTTCAGAAGCTATATGCCTGTTCATGTAGTGGTCAAATATTGGCTCTCTTCCAAGTTTTAGAGATATCACCACTGTAATTCCCAACACAGCAATGGGCACTATGCCTAAGCTGGTAGCTATGTAAGACAAGCCTATTATCAGAGATGTAGCACTTAGGGTATTCTTGAGCCCTAATTTGTCCTCTGCTTTCACCAAGATGCCTATAGCTATTACGCCAGCTATGTTGAACACTGCAGCCAGCACACCAAACCAGAATATGTGCAGGTTGTATTTCATTAGTATGGCCTGGTATAGCCAGAACATCATAAAAGCCACAGCAGAGATGCTTGCTTTGTCTATTGCTAGCGCTCTTAATTTCTCGTGCCTCACTAGATATGTCAGACCTTTCCTTACCAGGGTCAGGTATGCTTTTCCCCTGCCGCTTAATTCAGGTTCTTTCATTGATAGTGCCACAATTGCTGCTATGCTGAAAGGCAGTGCTGTCAAAAACATTGGCATTCTCAGGCTCATAGGGAAAGGCAGCAGGGAAGCTATGCCAGTGCCAAGAGGCAGGGCCAGTATATGCGCTATTACTGAGGCAGCTCTCATCTTGGAGAAAAGCCCCAAGGAGTGCATATCTCTGCCTGTCCTTTTTAGGTAGTCGTATGCAAATGCCTCTGCTGCTCCTGAGTTGAGAGCTGCTCCAACTGCGAAGAGCAGTTCTCCAAGGGCAAAGACAGCAAATGCAGGGTAGCTCACGTAAACAACGCATGCTAGTGCAGAAAGCACAGAGCCTAGCAGCAGCGATTTCTTTCTCCCTATTTTGTCAGCAATGCTGCCTGTTGGAATCTCAAATGCCACAGCAAGCACGCTGTACCAGGTCTGCAAAAGGAATACCTCTGTGAGGCTCAGACCTCCCCACAGCGTGAGAAGAGGCACTGCTAACGCTCCGGAAATCCCGAAGGAGAGGGCGAATTTCAACGCGCAAAGCCTTGTTTCATACCTCATTCTCAACACTGTCCATTAAAGCTACAAGGCATACCTGCTCTAAGCACAGAAATAGTTTAGGATGTTGCAGGCAGCCTCAGCAGCTTATGTACTTTTTATCAGCTGCTGATGGCCATACTGCTGAGTAGCTAAAATAAATTCTTCTGGTACAGCAGCTACTCAACAGCGTCATAAAAAACACCTTGTAATTTTTATTGAAAACTCATATAAAAATTTTTTTATGAGTAAGTTCATAAGCAGATTATGCTCTTCAGCTTCACAGTGGAATCAGAAAAGAGAAACCAAATAATAGACATAACAAAGAAAGTGAATGAAATCGTAAAGCAGTCCAAAGTCAAGGAAGGCATTTGCGTGGTCTATGTGCCTCACGCCACAGCAGGCATATTGATAAACGAAAACTGGGACCCAAACGTTATGCTTGACATCCTTGATATGCTTGAAAAGATAATTCCGAGAGGCGTGTGGAGACACGACAAGGTGGATGGCAATGGAGACGCCCACATAAAGGCAGCTCTTGTGGGTCCTTCTGAAACTATCATCATAAGAGAAGGCAGGCTGCTTCTGGGCAGATGGCAGGACATAATGTTAGCAGATTTTGATGGTCCCAGAAGAAGAACTGTTTACGTTGAGATTATCAGTAAATAGTTACCTTCTCCTTCTCAACTTTTTCCTAATGTTTTTCTTTAGCTCCTTTTGCAATTCCTGCCTTTTTTCAAGTACTTCCCTTGTAGCGTGACCTCTTGCAATGATTGCATCTATTTCCAAGAGCAGCCTTTTCATTTCTTCCTCGCTCAGCTTTTTCTCTGGCATCGTGAGAATAAGAAATTTTTTATATAAATCTTTAAGCGCCTCGGGCCGGATTTGAACCGGCGGTCTCGCGGTTAACAGCCGCGCGCTTTAACCGGGCTAAGCTACCGAGGCATTAGAATATAAGCACTATCATAATACCTATCAGGAAAAGAATCAAGCGTTCAAACGCGCTTAAGTGAAAGTAATTAAATATAGCTGCACCTATCAGGAGAAGGCCTATAATCCAGGATGCTACTATCCTGCTCTTTGTAGCGATGTCCCCCATTGCTCTGTCCCCTCATTGAAGGTAGAAGTACACTGTCCTCAGCGGAATATTGAGCCTCTCTGAAATCTGCTTTGCAGGCATTCCCTGGTTTCTCAAATTAGTTATCTCTGCTATGGTTTCATCATCATATTTCTTTGGTCTGCCAACCCTAAACTCGCCTGGCTCCAGCTTGATTCCCTTGTCTGCAAGCTTTTTGAAAACTTTTCTGCTTGTCTGCACATGAAGGCTTGGCGGACACATAATCTTTTCTACGTTTGGGAAACGTTCAATTATTTTTTCAACTATGTCTAGCGTTGGCCTCATATTGATATAGACCTCTCCGTGCTCACCCTCCATACTCTTTATCTGTTCTATGAGCTCTATCTTGTTCCTCGCCCTTATCACTTTCATCGCAATCACCATAAGAAGTAATATTTTTACACATTTACTCTTTAATAAAGTTTTCTTAGTTAAGGCAGGAATTTGCCCTCTTCTACCTTTTCAGGCAGGTATTTCTCAGCCACGAATGCCAAGCTTTTGTTTGCTAAGGCCTGTTGCTCTATCCTGACCCCTTTTTCTGCCATTAGCTTTAACTGCCTCATCCACTCTGGAGAGTGTTTAAACCAAGGGTATTGCATCTCCTCTTTTATCTTTTTTCTGTCAATGTCCTTCAATTTTTCAGTAACGTGCTCAAGGCCGTAGGTTTCTATGTCATCCATGGTCATGCCCAAGTACTTTGCATCAGGCACAGCATACCTATCGCTTAGGTGAGCGAGCTGAATTGAACCGTATTTCAGCACAGAGTAAATATAAAAGCCCCAAGGATCGCCGTCAACAAAGGCAATGACTGGGAGCTTCAACTCCTCATGCATTCTCTTTACGAACCTCCTAACACCTCTTGGAAACATGCCTTCTCCTGTCACCAACAGGCAGTTTAATTTTTTCCACGCTTTTTCCTCAATGAGCCTTGACATCATGGCATCGTTTTCTATTGCAAGTATGAAATCTGCGTTGTAATTGAGAAATTCAACGTCCTCTGTGTAGCCTGGAATAAGCCAGCCACCCCTTCCGAGGCCTTTGCACGAGAACTCATCACCTGCCTGCCTCAAGTCTAAGTCACCGTAGATGCTCCCCCTGCCCTTTGCTATCACGTGGAACTGTTCCCTCAATATGTTCAGAGATGCTTCTAAGTCATCCAGAACAGAGCCAGATTCAGTGTCATCCTCAAATGTGTTTTGTTTGCTGTTGGGCAGCGAGTGTTTTAGGTTGTAGTAAAGCTCACGCTTTCCAACAGTCCTATCGCTTTTTATATATTCCATTGTAGCAGCAGCTATCATAACGCTTTGCATGAACTTCCTTGTGTGGGCATAGTTCAGGAATCTCCTGGTGCTCATTCTTCCACCGAGGCTTAGTGTCTTGTCTCCTTCCTCAAACATAACATTTCCTTTTGTTCTCGTAGGCATCTGGAAATATGGAGATTCCCCTCTCTTAATCTGTTCCAGCAGTTGCTTTCCAAATTCTCTTATCCGCTCAAGAGCCATTTTGTCGCTCTTGCTCACCATTTTCCTTACCTCCTTCCTCAACGTCATACTTTTCTTTCACAATCTGCTCAAGCCTTTTTCTTATAACTTCTTCACTTTCCCCTGTTATTTTTGCTATACTCGCAGCTGTTTCAGGAATATACCTCATAAACTCTTGTAATCTTTTCTCTTTTTCATACTTTTTCCTTTTTCCTGATATGAATATGCCTATACGCCTTGCTGCGTCCATCAAGGTTAATCTTATCTCTTTTACAATCTCTTCCTCATCAGCAACTGCTTGCTTTCCTGCACTCGTATAAGGAACGTGAATTGATGTAAAGTTTACCAGAACTGTTATTGGTCCTTCTGGCTGTATCCCATACTTTTTCCAATTTACGCTTTGTACTGCCTTTGTTATTGCACATGAGCCAGCATCAAAAAGCAGAGGCACCCTGTTTGCAAACCTCATTATTTCCATCTGGTGCTCAACGCTCTCTTTGTTGTTGCTTTTTCTACCTGCCTTGCCACCATATGCGATGGCCACTTCAACTATGAATGGCACACCTCCCCTGTATATGGCAGGAGGTCTTGTTAACACCCTCTCAAACTCTGGTTCTAATATGTTTTGCAATGCTTTTCTTAGGTGTTCTTCTCCTATGGGAATCAGCACATCTGTTGGTGGGGCAATGAAATTCATTTTCTTTATTGCCTTTACTATCTTCTCAGCTTCTTCCCAAGTCAGGCTCTGAGGCGTCTTATTTAGGTCAAAGTCAAGCATTTCCTGTAATTCTTTTACTTTTTTCGTGCTAAACCTCGTGAAGTCGTTCACCAAAAAGCCCTTTATTGACCTTGCCTTTGTCACGCTTGCGTATGTCATTAGGTCATCAACCTCCACACCTTTTGGGTGCGGTTTTGTTTTCTTTGGGATTTTTGGAATCTTGTCAACAACGCGGTCATAAACTACTTGGATGCCATCAGGGTCTATATATGTTATTCTGGCGTGTGGATTGGCCAAAGCAGTCCTCCTTATGTATTCGTCTGGACTCTGCTCCCCTTTCTGGTATTTCACATGCTTTAAATGCGTTTCAATTCTCGTGCCCCTCATTGTTCCTGGATATTCCCTTGCATTTGATACTTTTGGGCTGTTTGTCTTCACGTCAATTGAAATATCGGCTTCAAATATAACACCTTTGCCAGTGCTTGTTATAATCTTCGTTGGCTTTCCTGTTGTTATTTGAGAGAACATAACACAGCCAGCACCACCTATTCCCTGCTGCCCTCTTGCTTGCTGGAATCTGTGAAACTTTGTCCCTGCCAACATGGTGCCAAAGGCCTTTCCAACATAGTTCTTGGGAATGCCAGGACCGTTGTCCTCATTTATGACCAAATAATAATTCGGTCCCAAGCGCTTTATCTGAACAAATATATCAGGCAATATGCCTGCCTCTTCACAAGCATCTAGTGAGTTTGTTAGGTATTCATGGATTACTGTAGTAAGGCTCTTTACAGGTCCTGAATAGCCCAACATCTGCCTGTTCTTTTTAAAGAACTCGGCTATGCTGTGTTCCCTAAACTCTTTAAAAATTTCTTTCGCATGTTTTTCAGGCATCTGCACTACTCCTCTGAACGCTTTTCAATAAAGTGAAAAACAGCGCTGTGTGGCGCTCCGTGTATTAGTTTTAAAATAGCCTGCCTGGCCAAGTAAATATTTTCAGGACGGCCAATAATTGCTACGTAAGCATCATATATAACTATATCTGTTTTGCTTTCTTCTGAAATGAAACGCTTGGCTTTTCCTTTTCTTCCGATAAGCCTGGATTTTATTCTCTCAAGGTCTTTTTGGTTCCTGCTAAATCGGCGGATGTCAATTTTATCTATGTATATATTATTGTCAAGCAGCTTTAAAGCCTTTTCGGGTGAAAAACCAACAGCAATCGCCTCAATTACCTGTCTCGCAAGCACGGATTTTTCGCCATTTTTTCTGTATATTTTTACCTCTCCTGTCTTGGAGTTTATCTTAAGCTCAACAGCTGTTTTTTCCTCAATCAGTTTTTTAGTCTCACCTTTCTTTCCTATCACTACTCCTATCCTATCCAGGGGCACATTGACAATATCTTCAAAAGCTTCTCCCACCTAAACACCTACAATCTGCCTATACATTTTTTCGTGGTCCACTTCTACACTCATCTTTTTTGCCATCCTCTCAACGTTATATAAATCTCTCTTTAAAAATTCAAGGGCTCTGGGGTGTTTTAGATTAACAGCTTGGCCCATGTCAATAAGGTAAGGTTTTTCTCCTTTCATCATTATATTAAACTCAGAAATGTCTGCATGCACCAGGCGTATTTCTGAGTACATCCTTTGTATGAATGTGATGACTTCATCTATTAATGCTTTTGGCTGCTTTACCTTGACATCTTTTAACAGTGGCGAAGCTTCACCGTTTTCCCCTATGAACTCCATAACAAGAACATTTTCTTTAAACGCGAATGGCTGCGGAACCCTTATGCCAATGTTGTAAGCTTCGCTTAGATTCCTGAACTCCTTTTTGCACCACTCTCTTATAAGGGCCCTTTTTCCCTTGCCAACCTTCTTAAACCTTGGGTCTCCCAGAATATATTCCCACATGTTCTTGAAATCTCCTGTCTCTATTCTGTAGATTTTAACAGCCACATAACCTCCTGCTCTCGTGCTTCCTCTGTAAACATCTGCTTCCTTGCCAGTGCTCACTGGAAAGTCTAAAGCCCTGAATATCCCCCTATCGATCAAAGTTCTGATATTTTTTATTGTATACTCATCAAATACTCTCTGGAAAATTTTGAAGTGCTCTGAATCCTTCTGTCTTTTCACCCTGAGCTTTTTCAATTCATTCTCCCAGTTCATAGTTATCTTTTTGGAGAAATAGATTTAAATGAATATGCAGTAATCAGCTTATGAGGTTTGCACATCTGCTTTCAACAGTTTTCCTGATTATTGCCATTTTGGCATTCCTTAGCTTTGCAATTGCTACTGAAAGCTTAAATATATTGGGAGAATATGACAGCTCGCAGCTTGTTGAAAGCAGAATAGTTGAGCAGGCATATGCATTTTTGGGGCCGCTTGCTTTTCTTTTGGTATTCGAAAACTCTATGTTTGAGATTTACAACCTCAGCATTGACCTTTTCCTCATTTCTCTTGCCCTCTCGTTCATAATCTTCGTGCTGACATACCTCTCAGAGAGAAAGGCAAAGGCCATACTGCAAATTGTGAAGATAAGTTCGGCCATCAGCTCTTTGATTCTTTTCTGTTATGCGTCTCTCGTAAAATTGCTCTTTGAAGGTCCCCTGCTAAGCAAACTCTCAATTAACTTGGAGAGAGAGATTATATCAAGATTACTTGAAACAAATTTTAAATTCAGCATCGTCTCTGCATTCCTGCTTTTTGTGCTTATGATCCTCATTATAGCATACATGCAAAAGTATGAGAAAAGACCTTATGAAAAAAGGGTTAAAAGCCTCAGAGACATAGGACATACGGTTGAGATATAAACCTCTTTTTGCATAAGATAATTATGGACGTTAAAATAGGCAGGATAGTTAATGTCTCTACGCTGGAGTGGCCTGGCTTGTCGTCAGCTGTGATTTACTTTGGAGGTTGCAGATACAGGTGTCCTTTTTGCTATGAAAAAGACATTCTAGACCCTCTGACATGTAAGGATTACTCTGTTGAAGATGTTTTTAACCAAGTCATGGAACAGAGGCAGCTTATAGAGGCAGTCACGTTTGATGGAGGCGAAGCAACAGAGCAGGAAGAGGCTTTAATTTTTCTTGCAAAGTCATTTAAAGAGGAAGGTCTGAAGATAAAGCTTAACACAAACGGGGAAAATGCAGGGGCTGTTATAAAAATGGCCACTCAAAACGCTCTGGATTACCTGTCTCTTGACATTAAAGCCCCTTTGCATAGAAAAAACCATTACAAAAAGCTTTTAGGAGGCATTGACCCTGAAAAAGTATTAACAGGCATAAGGCAAATATTTGAGGTAAGACCTGCTTTGAAATTTTTCTTTGAGTGCAAGACGACCTTTGTTCCTGCTTTACTTCACGAGCATGACATTGTCAAGATAGCTCAAGACATTGGAAGGAACTGTGATAGGTACCTTCTCCAGCAATTGGATGCTTCAAGAGCTGTTGTTGACCCCTCTGTGCTTGAGGAGGTCAGCTCTGAAGAAAAATTGAAGGAGATTGCCAAGAAGTGCAAGCCGTACACCAAGGAAATAGCTATAAAAACAATTGATGGTGTTGTTGAGAGCTTGTGAGGTATTTTTATGACAGAGCTTTTGCATATGAAGGACAATTACATAAAAGAATGTGATGCAGAAGTGCTTGTATCAGCTGAAAATTACATTGTTCTTGACAGAAGTTGCTTTTATCCAGAGGGAGGAGGACAGCCCTCTGACAAGGGCTTTTTAATTTGGGAAGGAAGGAAAATAGAAGTAAGCAGAGTCGCGAAAGAAAAGGGAATAGTTAAACACTATGTTTCTGAGGTTATCCCTGTTGGAAGCCTTGTCCATTGCCACTTGGACTGGGACAGAAGATATAAACATATGCGCATGCATTCAGCAGAACACTTGCTCTCTGCCATAGTGCTTGACAACTACGGTGCAGAGGTTGCTGGCAATCAGATAGGTACTGAGCGATCAAGGGTGGACTTCAAACCATTCAAGCCAGATAGGCATATGCTTGAAGATATCGTTAACAGGTTCAACAGAGCAGTTGACGAAGCGAGAGAGATAAGGATAGAGATGACAACAAGAGAAGACATGATAAGGAGAGTTGATGAAAGAAGGCGCAGGATGTTTGAAAGGCTGCCTTCCTTCATAAAGGACGTGCGTCTTGTTGTAATAGATGGCTATGACATAGACCCCTGTGCAGGCACCCATGTCAGAAACACGAAGGAGATAGGGCACATCAACATAATAAAAACAGAAAATAAAGGCGCTGATACCACAAGGCTCATTTTCACTTTGGAGTAAGGCCTCTCCTCCTTTTATCTTCCCTTTCCCTGAGCTTGCGTATATACTTTTCTATCCTCTTCCTTATTTCATTTTCAGGCAGGTTTGGATACATAACGCGTAAGGCCCTTTCCAGCTGGTCTATCCGCACGCCTTTGCTTAGGTTTCTTTCAATTACTTTTTCAATAGGGGGCTTCTTTGTTCTCTTAATCTCTGGCTTTTTAAACTCTCCCCTCTTCCAAGCTTTTGAGTACTCAATCACAAATTTTATGACGTCGTCTGGGTCATATCTCTGCTTAGCAGAGAACTCCAACGCCAGGTCGAATATGCGCTCTGCATCATTTTTCTCCAATAATTTCTTAAGAGGTTCCACAAGAGCCAATCTTACGTCAGGGTTGCCGCACTTTACTCTGCCCTTTTCCACCTCTGCGTTGAAGCTCCTGAAGCCAACGTAATGTTTTTCTCCCCTTACTTTTTTTGATAACACGTCAAGATATCTAACCCTTCTGCCGAGCTTTTTCTTTAAGTCATTTCTTTTCATCGTAGAAATTAATGCCCTTCTTATTAAAAACTTTTTGCAACATCACTGATAAAAATAGATTAGTATATAATTTAATCATGGGCAGGGACGTGAAATTTATAAGAGACCCAATTCATGGGAGCATTATGCTTGATAAGCTGCAGTTGGAACTTTTAAATAGCCCTGAGCTGCAAAGGCTTTCTCATATAAAGCAATTGGACCTGACATACCTCGTTTACCCAGGGGCTACGCACAGCAGGATTCTTCACGCTGTGGGCGTGTCCTACCTTGCCTCAACAATTGCCTCATATATGGGATTTTCAGAAGATGAGAGGAATATTTTGAAGGCAGCTGCTATGCTTCACGACATAGGCCACCCCCCTTTTTCCCATGCTTTAACCCGCTTTCAGGAAAAGGAGCATGAAGAAAGAGGGGCAGATCTGATAACAGGAAAGATCAGCTTCACGATAGATGGCTCGGGCGAGATTCCTTCAATGCTGGAGAGGCACGGCATAGAAGCAAAAGAGGTAGCAGAGCTCGTGAGAAAGAAGCACCCAAACCAGAACCTCCAGCACATAATAGCAGCAGATATTGACGCAGACAGGCTTGACTACTTGCCGAGAGATGCATACTTTACAGGGGTGCATTTTGGCGCAGTGGACGTGGAGAGGCTTATGACTACATTTGTTATAGCAGACGGGCAATTCTGCATAATGGAAAAGGCGGTTGACAGTGTTGAGAGCATGCTCATTGCGAGAAACCACATGTACACCAATGTTTACGCACACCACACGGTGAGGATTGCTGCCGAAATGCTACAGAGGGCTTTTACTAGAGTGAAGGACAGGCATCCAAACTGGGAGGAGTACAATGATATGGAACTGATGCTTGCACTGAAAGAGGGGGACAGTTTCGCAAAGGAGATTTATGACAGAATTGTTCTGAGAAGACTGTTCAAAACAGCGTATTTACTTTCAGAGATTGATTTAAACGATGAAAAAAGAGAGAAAATAAAGAACATTGCATCTGATCCAAGAGCTTTTGAAGAGGAGATAGCCAAAAAATCAGGGATTAAGAGCGATTACGTGATGCTTGACTCCCACTTTCAGTCAATAAAAAAGAAAACGCAGGAAGAAACAAAGGTTAAGGTGCTAAGAAAAAATGGAGAGATAGTTAACTTGTCAGAGATGTCAGAGCTCATCAAGTCCTTGTTAAACAAGCGCATGGTTGCACCTGCATTTGCTGTTTATACATTGGATAAGTACCTTCCAAAAGTAAGACAGGAAGTAAAAAAGGCAATAGAGGATTGACATGGCATATTTGGACTTTCCCAACATAAAGAAAAACACGATAGAGAGAAGAGAGTATCAGGTGAACATAGCAAAGGCAGTGCTTGAAAAAGGAAACACTCTCGTTGTTGCACCTACTGCTCTTGGCAAAACCGTTATTGCTTCCATAGTTATTGCAAGCAGGTTGAGGAGGGGAAAGGCCCTATTTTTGGCCCCAACAAAACCGCTGGCCCAACAGCATCAGCACAGCCTTAAAGAGATACTTGACATAGATGAGGCAGAAATCGTGCTGTTAACAGGAGAGGTAAGAGCAGAAGAGAGGAAGAAGATATGGGAAAAGGCAAGGGTTGTCTCTGCTACTCCCCAGACAATAGCCAATGACCTGGAGGAAAATAGAATATCTCTAAAAGACGTATCCATTGTCGTTTTTGACGAGGCCCACAGGGCAGTAGGTGATTATGCATATACATATATTGGAGAAAGGTATCTTAAAGAGGCAAGGCACCCTCTAATTCTGGCACTTACAGCTTCACCAGGAGCCAATAGAAATAAAATAAATGAAGTCAAGAAGAATTTGGGCATCAAGCACATAGAAATAAGAACAGAAAGTGACCCAGACGTTGAGCCGTATATTCACAAGAAAAAGCTGTTTTGGAGAAAAAGTGAGTTAAATCCAGAACTGCTTAGTGTTGCCAGACTGCTTGAGGAGTTTTTGAGAGAAAAAAGCAAGGCCCTCAAGGACGCTGGATTGAAGATAAGAACATTGAGAGGCCTCCCTTTAAAAAAACAATTGATATCTCTGCAGAATGAGCTTGCGAGGAAAACATCTGAAAACCCTTCCGCGTATCATTTTATTTCAGTGCTGGCCTCGTTGATTAAGGTGCAGCATGCCTTGGAACTGTGTCAGACGCAGGGCGTAAGCCAGACCTTAAATTTTCTCAGCAAGCTGCGTTATGAAAAAAGCAGAGCCAGCCGCAGTATACTTTCACACCCTGCCATACAGCAGGCAATCGTTGAGCTGAGCGATTTAAAGAAGAGAGGAGTAGAGCACCCAAAGGTCTTGATGCTCTTAGGGGAAGTGGAGAAAAGCGTCAGGAACAATGAGAGCGTTATTGTTTTTGCACACTACAGGGAGACAGCGCAGTACCTTAAAGAGTTGATTAACAGCAGGGGGATAAGAGCAGAGAAGTTTATAGGGCAGGCAACAAGAAATAAGGACAAAGGCCTTTCGCAGAAGGAACAAAAGGCCCTGATAAAGCGATTCAGGGAAGGGGAGTTTCCAGTTATTATAATGACCAGCATAGGAGAGGAAGGTCTTGACATACCAAGCGTTGACCATGTTATATTCTATGAGCCAGTCCCTTCAGAGATAAGGTTAATTCAAAGAAAAGGCAGGACTGGCAGAAAGCATGAGGGCAAGGTTACTGTTTTAATGACTGAGAAGACAGCAGACGAGGCATATTACTGGGCAAGCAGAAATAAGGAGGAAAGGATGTATAAAATCCTTCAAAAGATGAGCAATAGGATTGAGATAAAGAAAGACAGCCAAACTACACTAGACAATTACGTTGAGGGAAGCCCTGAAGAGCTGTCTGTTTTTGTGGATTACAGGGAAGCACCATCAGGAATCATAAGGGCCTTAGTTGATGAGGGAATAAGAGTAAAGCAGCACGCTTTGAAAGTTGGAGATTATATAATAAGCGACAGAATTGTGATTGAGAGAAAAAGCGCGTCTGATTTTGTTCAGAGCATCATTGATGGAAGGCTGTTCAAGCAAGTTAGGTTAATGAGGGAGCAGTTTGAACTGCCTGTTATTATTGTTGAGGGAGATATCTACGAGCATGAGAGAAAGGTCAATGACAATGCTCTAAGAGGTGCTCTAGTCTCTCTCATAGTTAAGCACGGCGTTGCTTTGCTCTTCAGCAGGAGCATAGTTGAAACAGCCAAGTTTATCGCACTGTTGGCAAAACAGGAAAAGGAAGAAGGTTCATCACCCCACCTTCGCGGAGAGAAACCAAAGGCATCCATTTCTGAGTGGCAGAAATACATTGTTTCCTCTCTGCCTAATGTAGGTCCAAAAGCAGCAGAGGAATTACTCAAAAGATTTGGCTCTGTCTCAGCTGTCTTTAATGCCACTGAGAGGGAGCTGAGGAGAGTGCGCGGTTTGGGGGAAAAGAAAGCGAAGAGAATAAGACAGCTGTTGCTCACAGAATTCAGAGAATAATAGAAAAGATTTATATAATAACACTCCTTCATAGTAAGAGTACATCAAAATTGATTCAGCAATGCAAATAAAGCAGGAGGTGTTTATTTGGCTTTAAGAGGACCTGTTTTGGTCTTCACAGCGCTTGTCTTGCTTGCCTTTGTAGGGACAGCAGTCGCAGCACACCCAATAATGACATCAGGAGACACAGTTCAGACGAACTGTGGTTCATTTAAATTGAATATGGTTTCACCCGGAAAGTCAGCCACTTTCTCAATAAGCTCAGGGGCACAGACAGCTACAGAGACAGTAAACGTAGGAAGCTCAGTTACCGTAGGCAACTTAAAGATAACTGTCCACTCAGCAGAGATAGGCTTCACAGGGCAAAACATCCAGACAGGCATAGTTTCCTACGAGTATGAGTGTCTAAGTGCATCAAGCACTACTCACCCAATAATGACAGCAGGAGACACAGTTCATACAAACTGCGGTTCGTTTACATTGAACATAGCTTCACCTGGAAAGTCAGCTACTTTCTCAATAAGCTCAGGAGGATATACAACTACAAAGACAGTAAACGTAGGAAGCTCAGTTACTATTGGCAACTTAAAGATAACTGTCCACTCAGCAGAGGCAGGCTTCACAGAGCAAAACATCCAGACAGTTATTGTTTCCTGCGAGTATGAGTGTCTGAGCGTATCAGGCCCTTTCATAAAGGTAGGAGAGGTAATGAAAACAGACTGCGGCTCAGTTGAACTGCTTTTGGCCTCTACCTCTCAGGCAAAGTTTAGGATTACATCTGACGGCCAGACAGTTGAGAAGACAGTAAATACAGGCAGCTCTGTAAAAGTAGGAAGGCTTACTGTGACCCTTAAGAGCGTGACTCCTACTTTTGTAGCCCAGAATACTTTGACTGCTACTGCTGAAGTAGAGTATCACTGCGCTGAAGAGGAATCGCAGGGTGCAGCAGAGAGCGAGACAGGGGCAGCAGCGTCAGTAGGCGGAGGAACTAATGTAATCACAACTCCAATAGTTGCATGCACCATGGAGTATGACCCTGTCTGTGGCATTGACGGAAAAACCTATTCAAACGAGTGTATGGCAGAGGCAGCAGGAGTGGAGGTTGACTACGTTGGAGAGTGTGACAGCAGTGAGGCATCAGGAGAAGAGTTGTTTGCGTCTGTCGTAAAAGCTCCTAAGATTAGGAGAAAGGAATCTGTCTGCTCAGAGGAATTGAGGAGGATTATGAGACAGGGCAGGCGAGCATTCCTTAGGTTAAGGAGCAACGCTGGTGCGGCTCTTGACAAGTTCTACGCAGAGCAGATCATAGAGGAGATGGACGCAGTCATTGCTGTGGCAGATGAATATGGCATAGACTCCACTGAGCTGAAAAGCATAAGGCATGATGCATCTTCAATTGCAAGTGAAATGAAGGATGCCGATGCGGGCGAATTAAAGCCTTTGGTTAGAGAGATGAAGGAAAAGATAAGGGAGTTCAGGACCAAGGCGCATGAAATTGAGGGCTTGGACCAGTACGCTAATGAGATAAGGTCTAGGATAAAGCAGATAAGAGAGAGCTACAAGCAGGAAAGGAGAGAGCAGTGGCAAAACATTGTCCAGCAGTTGAAAGATGTTGAGAGAAAGATAATAGAGCTGCACATCTGTCTGCTGAAGGAAAAGATTAACAGGCTCTACAACAGGGGTCTGAATGTCAGCCTGATGGAAAGCAGGCTACAGCAAATGGAAGAGGAAAAGCAGAAATATATTTCAGCTATAGAAAGCGGGAATATAACTGAAGCAAAGAGAGTAAGGAATGAGATACAGAGGCACTTCGCCTTGTCAAGAAGCGAGTTTTTGAAAAAACAAAGAGTATTGCTCAGAAACAGACTGCGCAGGGCAGAGAGGAATGCGGAGAGGTTAGTGGCAGCAATAAAAGCAAAAGGCGGAGATGTAAGTGCTATCAGAAGGAAGTTCTATGAATACAGAGATAGGATAATAAAAGCACAGAAGGCTCTTTTGAATAAGAACCTAAGCGCTGCAAAGGCAGAGTATACAGGCGCAAAGCAGGTTGAGGCAACCTTGAGGCAAAGGATAACAAAGGCATGGCGCTCAGCAGTAAAAACAAAAATTAGCAGAAAAGGCATTAGCAAAGTACTGCAGAAGTATGGGCAGGGAAGATTGGGCATACTTGACGAGAGACTTAGAAATGCCACGATAAAAAAGGAAGATGTATTAAACCCAGCGCTGATAAGACAGAGAATAACAAGCGCCATAAGAAACAGAAGGAATGCAGGAGCGTGATAGTATGAGGTACACAGTATTAGCTATTTTGACCATCTTCGTGCTGGCCTTTCTCGCAGGTTGCATTGGGAGGCAGGCGACCCAAGCACCAGCAGGTGGAGAGACAGTGAGCCCAGGAGAGGGAAGCACGGCACCAGGGGAAGAGACGGGTGTGCTAGGCGTTGAAGAGCAGGAAGCAGTTATAGAGGACCTGAACCCAAACTTATCAATGAATGAGAGCGATGCCTTGGGAGAGTTAGCAGGAGAGTCTGTTTACTAAACCACCTTTTTTATATTTATTCTACTTCTTTTATTTTAGAGGGATAGGGCATGAAGTGCTATTACCACCCGGACAGGGAAGCTGTCACGCGTTGCGTGAAGTGTGGAAAGCCACTTTGTGAAAAATGCGTTAGGAAATTGAGGAAACGTTTTTTATATATTTTGTGGAAGGACTATGACTACTGTCCTGCCTGCTACGAAAAAGAGATGCAAAAGCTGATAAAAGAGTGGAGGGAGAAAAGAAAGCGAACCTGAATGCTTTTTATCCTATCTCTGTTAAAATATAGCATATGAAGAAACAGGGAAAATATATTTACATTTCCTCCTTACTCGTTTCACTTTTACTCGCATTTCTCCTATTCAATAGCGGCTTTCTTTATCTTTCAGTTCTGGCCATTCTGTTTTCAGATTTAGTTTTACTTCTTCTGGTGTCCGCGCTAACTATTGCAGAAACAGTAAAAAGAAGAACATTATTTTTGATAATAGCATTCCTCATCTGCTTTTCGTACAGCTCAATATTTATTACTCTAGTTATTCAGAAAATCATAACACCTATGGATGTTCACGACCCTTTGGCAACCAGCAGAAGATTGCTTCTTGATTCCTATTACTCAGGCATGACAAGAGCCTCTGAAGACAGCGTTCACTTTAAGGAGAATCAGACATTAACAGCAGAGGAGGTTGTGGCTAACACGACCATTCCAGTAGAACAGCTTGAGATACACTGTTTGAACACCAGCGATATTACTTGTTCGTTCAATGCTGCCCACGCCTGGAGGGACAGCGATGTTTTTATTACTGTGGACTGTTTAACCTTACCATGCAAACTCATTTTTGAAGGAGAGGAGCTTCGTGGAAGATAAGAAAGCAGAGATATTCCTCATAAAGCAGAGGTTAAATCTTATACCACCTGGCTTTGCAAAAGAAAGATTGCTAGAGCGCCTTAGAAAATTGGAAGAAGAGCTTAGGAATGAATCCAAAAAGTAGCACTCTTTTCTATTGCCTGCAGCGTCTCACTGTCCTCCTCTTCTAGTTTTAATTCTCTTGCAACGAAGCGATTTCTAAATTCCTCGTAAAAGCTCTCAGCCTCATCCGCCCAAGAGATAAAAACTACCTCTCCCTCTAAGCTGTTTTTTTCAATAGCCTTCTTTATCTGCCTTTCAGCCAAAGCGATGAGTATCAGCTCTATCTCCTCTTTACTGCTTATGTTTCTTTTTTGGGCAAAAGCTTTTAAAAGCTGTTGGACACAATGTATAGCGTGCTTCTGGCCGTGGATAAATTCAGCTCTTATAAGCTGTGTTTTAGGGTGCTCTTTCAAAAAGCCCAAAACTTCATCCTCGGCAGAGCTTCTCAGGAGCACCTTTTTAACAATCATAATAATCTTATATTAAAAGCAAGTTAAAAAGATATGGAAGGGATGTTATGGGAGTTTCGCACGGTAGGTCTCTGAGGAAGGCAAGTGGCGGAAGGTTGAAGAAAAACAGAAAAAAGAGAAAGCACGAGATGGGCAGGTTGCCAACTCTAACCACAATTGGGGACAAGGACGTCATAAAACCCCAGAGAGTTAGGGGCGGCAATACCAAGAACAAAATAAGAATAGCAGCTACTGTTAATGTTTTTGACCCAAAGGCAAAAAAATACAAGAAGGTTAAGATAATCACTGAAAAAGAAAACCCAGCAAACAGGAACTATGCGAGAAGAAACATAATAACAAAAGGGGCAATAATAGAAACAGAAATTGGATTGGCAAAGGTTACGTCACGCCCAGGGCAGCACGGCACAGTAAACGCAGTTTTGATAGAAGAAAAGAAGTAATTACTTTTTCTTTTCTAATTCTTCACGCATTTTTCTTAGGAAGAATGCTCTTTTGTCAGGGGGCATGCTGCCAGTGTCTATGCCCATTTCCTTTAACTTTCTCTCTGCTTGCTTTAATTTTTCTTTTATCTCCTCTGACAGCTTAGGTCCTCCCAATTGCTCATTTACGATTTCCATCATCCTGTTGCTTAGCTTTAACAGTTCTATTTCCTTATCTGCTATATCTATCGTTAGCTCAACTGCCCTGTCTTTATCTCCCTCCTTTTCAGCCCTTTTCAGTTTTTTCTCCAGTTTTGCAATTTCCCTCTCTACTGCATCAAGCTCTTTTTTTATCCTTCTCAACATATCTTCTTTGTAGCTTTTTTCCAGCTCCTTTCTTATTTTCTTTGCAGTCACTTTTCTAATCTTTTGCTTTTCAAGGCTCTTCAAGCTCTCCTCAAGGCTCGCACCGCTTAATACAGCAGACAAAAGCAACTTTTCCACTTCCTTTCCGTACTGCTTTTCCAGGTCTTTCAACCTCTTTAGACTTTTTTCAGGGTTTATTGTCTTTGTTAATAGCCATGCTCTTTCAAGGCTTCCGAAGCGTTTTATTAGCTCTTGCTTTTCTTTCTCGCTTCCAACCTTTTTGAACAGCTCAAGCTCCTGCAATGCCTTTACTGCGTTTCCTCTATGCTTTTTTAGGTAGCTGTCAATTTTTTCTCTCTCTTTCTTATAGCTGGACAGCCTGAAAGCTGCCAGCGCTTCTTCAGGGTCTTTGAACTTTTTTACCAGCGCTCCAGCCTCCTTCTTGCCTAACTTCTCAATTAACTTGCTCTCAGCAAGCAGTTTCCGTAACTCTCTGCCCTCAGGGATTTCTCTGTTTTTTATTTTGCTTTTTACAAAGTAGCTTTCAATATCCTTGAACAGTGCCTCACGCAGTTTTTCCTTTGTTTTCAAGTATTCCTGCTTACCGACATTTTCTGGCGGGGGCCAGACCCCTCTCATGCTTTTCTTTGTTGGCATTTCTGCGTTGAAAACTCTTTTGTCACTTATTGGAATAACCTTGCTTTTTATTTTGCCATTAATGTCTTCAAAAGGCCTTAAAATAGCAACCTTTACTCTCCTTCTCTTTGCAACCATTTCACCACAAAGAATTTATGATAAAAATATTATAAATACTGCTCACATAATATCCCTATGTTCATCAAGGTTAGGACTTTTTCTCTTGACAAAACGCTTGGGTGCGGCCAGGCTTTTAGGTGGAAAAAGAAAGGAGAGTTCTGGGAAGGCGTTGTTAAGGGGAAGTTTATAAGATTGCGGCAGGAGGGAAATAAGCTTTTTTATGAGGGGAATGCTGAACTAAATCTCATCAAACACTATCTCTCCTTGGATATTGATTATGATAAGGTGCTGTTCTCAATAGGCAAAGACAGCATAATTAACAAGTGCGTCTCTTTTTACAAGGGAATGCGCTTGTTGAGGCAGGATGCATTTGAGTGCTCTCTTTCCTACATACTTTCAGTTAACAATTCCTTCAAAAACATCTCTATGCTTGTTGAGAGGTTATCAGAACGCTACGGCGATCCCCTATATTTTGATGGTAGAGAGTATTACAGCTTTCCAGAACCTGAAAAACTCTACTCTCTTTCTGTTTCTGATTACAGAAGCTTGGGTTTTGGTTTTAGGGCGAAATGGATATATGAGTTTATTAAATCAGTTCAGGGTGGCTTTGACATTTACTCTTTGAAAAACTTGCCTTACGACGAGGCAAAAGAGATTCTTATGTCTTTTAACGGCATAGGCCATAAAGTTGCTGACTGCATTTTGGCCTTTTCCCTTGAAAAAATGGAAGCTTTTCCAGTGGATAGGTGGGTTAGAAGGTTTATGTTAAAGCATTATTTTAAGTCAAAACAGAGCGATGATAAAATACGCAGTTTCGCAAGAGAATATTTTTCACCCTATCCTGCTTATGCCCAGGAATTTATTTTCTACTGTTCATGGGATCATCCATTCTGAAAGGTTTTGGAAATAAAAGCCTCAATTTCTTCCATCGCTTTTTCTTCATCTATTAGTTGCATTTTCCTGTTTTTCATTACGAGCTCGCCATCCACTATTAAAGAGTGGACATTACAGCTTTTGGCAGAGTAAACAAGGTTGGAATAAGCATTATGGCCAGGAATCATATTTATGTCCCTCATGTCTACAAGCACTATATCTGCTGTCTTTTCCTCCTTGATTCCCACATTCAATCCCAAAAACTTGTAAGCATTTTCTGTTAGCATTTTAATAGCTTCACTTATTGGCAGTGCAGAGGCATCCATATTGCTTAATTTCTGAAGCAAGCTCGCAGTTCTTAATTCTTCGAGGATGTCAAGGTTGTTGTTGGATGCACAGCCGTCAGTGCCTATTGTTACGTTAACCCCTTTCTCAAGCATGCTCTGCACAGGAGCAACGCCAGAGGCCAGCTTCATATTGCTTATTGGGTTGTGGGATACAGTGGCCCCTCTCTTACTTATAGTTCTTATTTCGCCCTCATTTACCCAAACCGCGTGAGCAAGCAGGCTTCTCTTTGATAATACGCCTAAAGAATCAAGTAGCTCAACAGGTCTTTTTTTTCTTCTTTTTACTATGTCATCCACTTCCTTTTTTGTTTCAGATACATGGATATGGTATATCGTATCGTATTTTTCCGCAATCTCCCAAGCTTTTACTAACGTCTCATCAGAACAGCTATATGGGGCATGGGGTGTTATTATTCCCTTAATCTTTTCTCCTCTCAATTTTCTTACTATATTCTCTGCCTCTCTCAAATCCTCTTCAGCGCTCTTGTTGATGTCTATAATACCATGACCTAAGTAAGCTCTCATGCCACATTTTTCCACTGCTTTAGCAGCTTCCATCTCGTGGAAGTACATGTCCACAAATGTGCCCACACCTGATTTTGCCATCTCAATGCAGGATAGTAATGTGCCATAATAAACGAAGTCTTTGTTTACATACTTGGCCTCCGCAGGCCAAATATGTTCTTTGAGCCAGGTATCTAGAGCCAGGTCATCTGCATATCCCCTAAACAAAGACATAGCAGCATGCGTGTGCGTGTTTACAAAAGCAGGCATTACTAATAACTTGCCCTCACCCTTTATTATGAAGTCTGCTTCAACATTTATGTCATTAGATATTTCTGAGATAAGCTTATCTTCAATGTAGATGTCTTTTTTTCTTCCATCTATTATTACGTCTTTTACTAGAATGGACATGTTCTATTTTTTGTTTCTAAAAGTTTTTATTGCTGTCCCCCATAAAGAGAGTTATGAAGCTTCCAAGCAGGGCAGAGGCAGAAAAGCTGTTAAAAAAACACATAACCTCATCATATGCTCATATCATTGAGCATTCGAAAAAGGTAAATTGTGTTGCGGTTTACCTTGCAAGGCGCTTAAAGGAGGCTGGGGTAGATGTAGATGTAAATATCGTTGACATCGCCTCACTTCTTCATGATTTGGATAAGGTGTATGAAATAGAAAAGGGCTTTACTCACGGAGAATATGCGATGAAACTGCTTTCAGATATGGGGTATCCAGAATTAGGCCGCATTGTCTATCTGCACCGCATAGACAAAGTGGACGAGCTCAAAAGCATTGAGGAGAAATTAGTAAGTTATGCTGATGCCAGGGTTTTGGGAAGTGAGATAGTTTCACTGAGAGAGCGCTTTAACGCCATTGAAAAGAGGTATGCCAAAAAATATAACAGAGATAGCACTTTCTATGAGAAGCTGTATAAAAAATACGTAAAATTGGAGGAAGAGATATTCTCCCACCTCAAAGAGGAGCCAGACAAGGTTTTGCAAAACTGCTCATGAGCATATGTTGAGACATTAAAAATAAAAAATCATTGGGTTTCTATCTTCGCTTCATCAGGAACAAACCCTTTGCTTTTTATCCAAACGGGATGGTAAAAATTCTCTTGATGTTTTATTGGACCTTCCTTCTCACAACTGAAATGTACGCTTGCCTATGAGATATGTCTCTCTTGCGACGCAAGTTTTTTAACATCTAAATTAATAAAGTTCTTCATAGTAACAACTTTGTGAAAGAATTAGATAAGGCTATCAATCTTATTAAGCCATTGATACGGTGGTAAAAATGACCAGAATCCTCATAGATACTAATATCATAATATATCGGGAAGATCTGAAGGAGGTACCGAATGATGTTCAAGAACTTTTACGGATTTTAAATGAAACAGAGCATAAAGTTGTAATTCATCCATCATCATTAGAAGAAATTAAAAAAGATAAAAATGCCGATAGAAGAAAAATAGTTCTTTCAAAATTGAAAACATACCCTATTATAGATCTGCCACCATGTCCTAAAAAGGATGACAAATTCATATCATTGATAGGACAAACTAATAACGCTCATGACAGAGTCGATAATCATCTGCTCTATTGCGTTTATAAAAATGCTGTAGATTTTTTGATTACTGAAGATGAGAAAATCCACAGAAAAGCAATCAAAATTGGAATAGCAGACCGTATTTTCCATATACGTGAGGCCTTGGAATACTTTAGAAAAGAGATAGGCAGGAGAATATTGCCTCTGCCACCATTAAAATATCTCCCAGCATATAACTTAAATTTGGATGACCCAATATTTGACTCACTTAAAAGAGACTATAAGGATTTTGAGATATGGTGGGAAAAGATTTCAAGGGAAGGGAGAAAAGCACGGGTTCATTTTGTAAATGGTAGAATAGGAGCTATTCTTATACTCAAAGATGAAAATGAACCTATAAACTCCATTCGACGACCATTACCAAAGAAAAAAAGGTTAAAGATATGCACTCTAAAGGTAGACCCCATAGATAGAGGATCAAAGATTGGCGAGTTATTCATAAAAATATCCATTCAGACAGCCATTCAAAAGGATATCGAAGAGGTCTATTTGACTCATTTCAGAGAACGTAATGATTTTCTTGTATCTTTAATAGAAGAATATGGTTTTAAGCCTAAAGCACAAAAAGAGAACGGTGAATATATTTTCATAAAACAATTAGTTCCCTGCAAATCTAAGAAATATACACCACAAGAAGTGTATAAAGAATTTTATCCCTCTTTTTATGATGGTGATCGAGTTAATAAATTCATCATTCCAATAAGAGATAAATGGCATAATAGGTTATTTACAGAATATGCGCCAAGACAAACCACCTTATTGGAATCTGCTGGAGAATTCGTAGTTGAAGGGAACACGATAAAGAAGGCATATCTATGCCATTCAAGAATTAGAGGTATGGAGTGCGGTGATGTCCTATTGTTTTATAGGTCTGGGGATATAAGGGGAATAACATCCCTGGGCATTGTAGAAAAAGTGTATGACAATCTCACAAATGTAACTGAAATTGTCTCTTATGTGGGGAAAAGAAGTGTTTACTCATTATCAGAGATCAAAGAAATTTCAAAAAAACCAACAAAGATTATATTGTTTTGGTGGATTATGCACTTTAAGAAGCCAATTAAATATCATTTTCTTTTAGATAATGGAATTTTAAAAGGTCCCCCACAAACGATAATTAAAATTCCTCATAATAAATATCTAAAAATAAAGGAGGTGGCGGAAATAAATGATCGCTATACTATCGATTAAAGTAAAATATGTTGATGCGATTTTGAGACAGGATAAGAGGTATGAGTTTAGAAAAGCACCCTTTAAGAAAGATGTTGATGAAGTGTTGGTCTATGCCACAAAGCCCATTAGCAAAATTGTTTGTAAATTTCATGTCGGAAAGATTATAAAAGATAAACCTGAAAAGCTGTGGAAAAATTACGGAAATCTCTCAGGTTTAACTAAAAAAGAATTTTTTACATACTTTTCTGGTATGGGGAAAGGGGTTGCAATTGAGATTATAGGTGTTAAGAAATTTTCAGAGCCTATTGACCCAAAACTGATTTATCCTAAATTTACGCCACCACAATCATGGGTTTATCTTCCACCTGTTGAAAATCTTTTAAAATCACATTCTGGTGGTAAAAATGATAGAAATAAATGAAGAATTAAAAAAACTAATTGAAGAAAATCCTTTAGCTTTTGCTACTGTTGATGAAGCTGGCAAACCTAATGTAATCGGCGTTGCCTATGTTAAAGTTGTTTCTAAAAATCAAATTCTTATCACCGATAACTATATGAAACAAACAAAAGAAAATCTTGAAAAAAATAACAATGTTTGCCTTGCTGTCTGGGATAAAGATTGGAATGGTTATAAATTAGTAGGCACCGCCGAATACTTTACAGGCGGTAAATGGAAAAAATTTGTTGAAAAAATGCCAGAAAATAAAGGTTTGCCAGCCAAAGGAGCAATATTAATCACTGTTTCGGAATTAATTAAATTAGCGTAAGCCTAACCTCTTCGCTCACTATCATTCGCTCAATCACGTTGCACTCTCACTCCACTTCATTCCGTTCAGGGCACATAACATACATTAACCAGTTCGGCTCTTGCAGAGCCACACCTAAATTTTCTCGCTTTGCCTAAAAACTTCGGTTAATGAGACATTATACCAACAACAGGTTAATAGAATAATAACAGCGTTATCTTTTTATATCTGCTTTTTTATAACAGTGTTATATGATAACTCGTTGTGAGATAGTTTCAAAGGAAATATTGCCTGCTGTGAGGGCCGTCTTTGCAGCCGAATTGAAAAAGAAGGGCCTTAAACAGCAAGAAGTGGCCTCGTACCTCGGTGTTAGCCAGGCAGCAGTGTCCTACTATCTTAATATGTCCAGGGGAGCGAGAGCTAAAAAACTTTACAAGAACAAGAGCATGATGAAAATAATAAGAGAAGCTGTTGAGCAAATCGCTGAGGCAGATAACCAACAGCTTTTCTGTAGCACATGCCAAAAGCTTTGGAAAGCTGGCATATTGCAATACCTAAATCCAAAAAGAAAGCACTTTTTGGAGGCTTAGCTATGAGGGTTTATTTAGACAATGCAGCTACCACAAGAGTGGACCCTGCAGTTGCTGAAGAGATGAAAAAGTATCTCACGGACATCTATGGCAATGCTTCTTCACTACATGCTTTTGGCAGAGAGGCAAGAGAGGCGCTTGAGAGAGCAAGGGAAAGCATTGCCAAGAAAATAAATGCAAATGCCAATGAGATTGTTTTCACTTCTGGGGGAACTGAGAGCGATAACTTGGCAATACAGGGAATATGCTTAGCCAAGAAAAAAGGAAAATTGTTAACATCCACAATTGAACACCCTGCTGTTAACAACACGATGTTGGCTGTGAAAGAAAGAGGTTTTGGTGTTGTAAAGCTAGCAGTGGATTCAGAAGGATTCTTGAATCTAGATGCATTGCAAGACGAGTTGAGTGGCGATGTCATCCTGGTTAGCATAATTCACGGCAACAATGAGATAGGCACAGTTCAAGATATGAAAGCCATATCAGAGATCGTGCATGATAAAGGGAGTATTCTCCATATGGACTGTGTGCAGAGCTTTACAAAAGTTCCTATAGATGTGAAAAAGACAGGCGTGGATATGATAAGCATGGCTTCGCATAAGATTCACGGCCCAAAAGGAGTTGGGGCATTGTTCGTGAGAGAAGGCATTGAAATAGAGCCACTGTTTTACGGAGGGCCTCACGAGTTTGGCAAAAGGCCTGGAACAGAAAACGTGGCTGGAGCAGTTGCTTTTGCAAAAGCTGCTGAGCTTATGACAGCAAATGAGATCTCAAAGATAAAAAGCATGAGAGATTATCTTGTTAGAGAGCTGTTGGAGGTAGAAGACAGTTTGCTTAACGGTCCTGGTATTGACAATCCAAACAGGCGACTTGTCAATAATGCCAATATAACTTTTAAGTATATTGAGGGAGAGAGCTTACTTTACAAATTAGATGACTATGGGATAGCTGTTTCAACAGGCAGTGCTTGTTCTTCAAGGTCATTAAAACCATCACATGTCTTATCTGCCATAGGTCTTGACCACAAAATCATACATGGTACTGTTAGAATGACTTTTGGGAGATTTAACAGCATGGAGGAAACAAAATATGCTGTAGAGAAAATTAAGCTTTGCGTTGATGAATTGAGGCAGATAAGCCCGTTCAAGCACAGCTTTGACAACTACGATGTAAAAGGTTGATGAAGATGGATGCATTCAGATATTCAAAAAAGGTTTTGGAGCATTTTAGAAATCCACACAATATGGGTGAGATAAAAGACGCTGACGGCATCGGTAGAGTGGGAAATCCAGTTTGCGGAGACGTGATGTACCTTTACATAAAAGTAAAGGACAATGTAATAACAGATGTGAAATTTCAAACATTTGGCTGTGTGGCTGCGATTTCCAGTTCGAGTATTCTCACAGATATGATAAAGGGAATGACAATAGAAGAAGCTGAAAAGCTCACAAAGGATGATGTTTTGAAAAAGTTGGACGGCTTAGCTCCAGTGAAACTTCACTGTTCTGTGTTAGCTGTTGAGGCACTGCGTAAGGCCATAGGAGACTACAGGAAGCGCAAAAACAGTGAAAGACAACGCAATTGTTAATTTTTCTAAGTTGTTCTCCTAATTTTGTTTGATTTCTGAAGCGAAGCATTTTAATATAACTATTTCCTTATCCTTTTGCTTATTGAAGCAGGCAGATTGATAAGAAAGTTTAATCGTAGGCAGGGATTGGGATGGTAGTAGATTACAGTTTGAGGCAGATTAGGAAAAGAGAGGGCAACATCGTTGATTTTGACCCAACGAAAATTACTATTGCTATTTTGAAGGCAATGGAAGCTGTGGGCAAAAAGAATGAAACGCTTGCAAAAGCATTAACTGACAAGGTCGTTCAAGAGCTGGAGGACAGGTTTGATGGGCATACGATACCAGGTGTTGAAGACATTCAGGACATAGTTGAAACAGTCCTTATAATGGCAGGTCAGGCAGAGGTTGCGAAAGCATATATACTTTACAGGGAAGAGAGAGCGAGATTGAGAAAGATAAGAGCTCTCAATGAGAAAATTCAGAAAATGGAAAATGCAATGACCGTTTTGAAGAAGAGGTATCTTCAAAAAGACCTAACAGGCAAGGTTATAGAAACCCCTGCCGAGATGTTTAGGAGAGTGGCCAAGAACATAGCCCAGGCCGACCTTCTTTATGACCCAAACGCAAATGTAAAGAAAACTGAGGAAGAATTCTTTGATATGATGTCTAATTTTGAGTTCATACCCAATAGCCCTTGTTTGATGAACGCAGGCACAGTGATTCAGCAGCTTTCTGCTTGCTTTGTGCTTCCCGTTGAGGATTCTTTGGATGGCATCTTTGATGCTGTTAAATACACTGCCAAGATACACCAGAGTGGAGGAGGCACTGGCTTCTCATTTTCCAGGTTAAGGCCAAAAGGAGATGTTGTGAAGACCACAAGAGGCGTGGCCTCAGGACCTGTTTCATTTATGAGAGTCTTTGATGTGACTACTGATGTGATCAAGCAGGGAGGGAAGAGAAGAGGAGCGAACATGGGCGTGCTGCGCGTGGACCATCCAGACATAGTTGAGTTCATAACTGCCAAGATGGATGGCAAGAGTCTCACGAACTTCAATATCTCTGTTGGAGCTACAGATGAGTTCATGGAGGCCGTGAAGAAAGGAGAAGATTACGAGCTCATAAATCCCAGAACAAAAAAACCAGTAGGCAAATTGAACGCCAAGCAGGTTTTTGATTTGATAGTGAATATGGCCTGGAAGAACGGAGACCCTGGCATGATATTTCTTGATACAATAAACAAGCACAACCCAACACCAGACTTAGGAGAAATAGAGGCAACAAACCCCTGCGGGGAACAGCCATTACTTCCATATGAGTCTTGCAATTTGGGGCACATAAACCTGGCCAAGCTCGTCAAAGATGGAGATGTTAATTGGGATAAGTTAAGAGAGCTCGTCCACAAAGGCGTTCACTTTTTGGACAATGTTATTGATATGAACAAGTTTCCTCTGAAACAGATAGAGGAGATGTCTAAAACGACAAGGAAAATAGGGCTAGGTGTTATGGGCTTTGCAGACATGTTAATTCAATTGGGCATACCATATGATTCAGAAGAAGCTTTGCAGTTAGCTGAAAAGCTGATGAAGTTTATAAAAGAAGAGAGCCACAAGGCCTCGCAGGAGCTTGCAAAAAAGAGAGGAAACTTCCCTGCGTGGGACAGGAGCATATATGGAAAGCAGGGAATTCCTATGAGAAATGCAGCTGTTACCACCATAGCTCCAACAGGTACAACTAGCATTATTGCAGGATGCAGCAGCAGCATAGAGCCATTGTTTGCAATCTGCTTTGTTAGGAAAAATATACTTGATGGAGAGCCTATGCTGGAAGTTAATCCTTACTTTGAAAAGGTAGCAAGGGAAAGAGGTTTCTATTCAGAGGCCTTAATGGAGAGGATTGCTGCAAAAGGTTCTGTTCAGGATATGGAAGAGGTACCTGATGATGTTAAAAGAATATTTGTCACTGCTCTTGATATCAAGCCAGAGGACCACATCAAGATGCAGGCAGTTTTCCAGAAATATGTTGACAGCGCTGTAAGCAAAACCATCAATATGCCAAACTCAGCAACTGTTGATGATGTTAGAAAAGCATACCTAATGGCTTATGAGATGGGATGTAAGGGCATAACGATATACAGAGATGGCTCAAGGGCAGAGCAGGTGCTAAACATAGGCGTGAGCAAATCCGAAAAAGAGAAGCAAGGGCCTATAAGCTACGAAAATGGCAAGGTAACAGTTGAAGCAGATTATGCAGGGGGCTGCCCAACATGCCACATTTGAGCAAAGGAATCGTCCAGGTCTATACAGGAAATGGCAAGGGAAAAACGACATCCGCAATTGGGCTTGCTGTGAGAGCCAGGGGCTCTTCACTGAACGTTGCCTTGCTTCAGTTCCTCAAGTCATATCCTTCAGGGGAACTTAAATCGCTTAAGAAATTAGGCGTTTATGTAAAACAATACGGCAGGCCATGCCCAGCACTCCCCAGTGGTGAACCAGATCCGTCTTGCCTTGCTCCAGTCCCTGACAAGGACAAGCATTGGGCCTTGGAAGGTCTTAAGGAAGCAAGAAAAACCATTATGAGTGGGCAATATGACTTGGTGATACTTGACGAGCTGAACGTGGCGGTGCATATGGGATATATCTCCATTGATGATGTGCTGTCTTTGATAAAGGAGAAGCCTAAACAGGTTGAGTTGGTGATAACAGGGCGAAAAGCAAAAGAGGAATTGATAAATGCTGCTGACCTCGTAACAGAGATGAGAGAAATAAAACACTCCTATCAAAAAGGAATGAGAGCAAGAAGAGGAATAGAGTACTGAGGTGTTTATGTGAAGGGAAAATTTACCTTACCCGCATTAGTATCATCCGCCGCCGTGGCCAGAGCTATTATGGCAGGCATTCCAAACCTAGAACCAATAACAGCCTTTGCCATGTTGGCTGGTTTGAGATATGGTCCAATCCAGGGTTTTCTAACAGGCTCTTTGGCGCTTTTGCTTAGCGACCTCTACATAGGCCTTCCAGGCCCGTGGACGTTCTTCACATTTTCCGCTTTTGGCTTGGTGGGTTTTATTTCAGGGTTCCTGCCGAAATCATATATAAAGGATAGGAAAAAGCTGGCTACCTCAGCAGCATTTCTCACCTTGCTTTATCAGGTAATAGTGAATTCAGCTTGGCCTTTGATTACAGGTCAATCCCTTTTGTTGGCAACAATAATGGCAATCCCATTTGCTGCAATACAGATAATTGGCAATACTGTTATAGTTCCCTTGTGCTTACCGCACGCTGCCCTTTTCATTGATGTTGTGAAAGACAAGGTAGAGGAGATTAGCAAGGCAGTGTATCTAACCTGAGGAATAGGAGGTGTAATTCATGAGGAGATTTGTGATACTCTTAGCTTTAGCTATGCACGTTGCATTTGCTTTTAATGTAAGTGTTGTGGCTGACTTTCCCACTTTCTTGGGGTCAGATGTGAACACTAGTTTCAATGCGTCTTCAAATCAGACAGCATTTGACGCTTTTAATTCAACCTTGAGCCTTTCTTATTATTCCTCTGGAGCTGGATATAACATAACAGCTGTTAACGGGGTTGCTCCAAGGGGCAATGACTATTGGGCTTTTTACGTTAATGGGAGTCTATCAATGGTAGGTGTAAGCTCATATATTTTACAAGGCAATGACACGATAGAGCTAAGATATATGCCAGACTCAACAGGACTTTACGTTAATGTTAGCTATGAGAACAATTCAGGCATCGCAAATGTTAGCATAATACTGTGTAATTTTACGGATTGCAGAAGCAACGTTAGCATAGGAAACACAGATTCTAATGGAGAGCTCAATGTCTCTTTACACTTGGCTTCTGGCAGATACACATTAAAGGCAAGGCATTACGTTAATTTCACAGTAAATGCAACTTATGACTCAAATTGGAATTTGATAAGCACAGTACGCGTGCTTGACAAACAAAACATGACAAAAGAGCTTATGTCTTGGCTTTTATACAATCTTAATGCAAGTAGTGGCAAGATTGGTGGATTTGCTGCTTGGAATCACCCTTTTGGAATGATGGGCATGTATGATGCAGGCATTTTAGCAAATGAGTCAATAAGATATGCTAATAATTCATGCGTGCTTAGCAATCCAGGACCAGGTTGGTCATCTGGCTGGGGCGTTGATATTTTGACAACATCTGCATATGTCTTGGCTCTTGAGCATGTGGGCTTTAATGTTTCACATATCCAGAACAGCAGTGGAGATACTCCTATAGATTACATTCTCTCCCAACAAGCTAACAACACCGGCTTTGGTTTCTTTGGCTCTACAGACATAGATTCAACAGACTGGGTTGTTATGGCGCTATCTATGAAAAATATCCAAACAAACGCAACGCAGTTCATAAGGAATTCTCAGATGCCCAACGGAAGCACACCATATATAGTTCCTGGCTGTTCTTTGTGCAAGCCTAAGCCCATTGAATTTACTGCAGAATCTCTTCTCGCTTTTGCTATGCAGAATGTGAACGACAGCAACAGTTCAAGGGCTTTGTCATATATCCTGTCCGTCCAGAGAAGCAATGGTTGTTGGTCTTATGATGAAAACCAGAGCAGCCCGGATGATCCGAGAGTAACAGCATTTGCTGTTATGGCTCTAAGAAGTTACGGCTATGGAAATTCAAGCAATGTTAGCAAAGCATTAATTTGTTTAAAAAAGCTCCAGATGTCTGACTTTGGCTTTAACAGGAACTATCAGAGAGAGAACAAGTCAAATGCCATGGATACTGCTCTGGCATTGATGACATTGACAAATAGACATTTTGACAACAGAGCACCATACTTTTCATTTTCCCTAAAACACGATGATGCATATTCACACTCTGTTGTCATAGTGCCAGATGCAAAACTGGCTTACAAGTGTAGGTATAGTAATGATAATTCCACATGGTCTTCATGGCAGAGCCCCACTAATGTCTCATGGACTCTCAGCCCAGGCACTGGCGAAAAGAGAGTCTACGGAGAGTGCAAAGACCTTGCTGGGAACATTGCAAGGGCTTCAGCTAGCACAACTGTCTTGGAAAAAAAGAGAAGTGGAGGTTCTTCGTACGGCGGTGGCGGATATACATATATACCTCCAACTCTATTCAAAAACAAGAGCAAAGGAAACGAGAGTGTGAACAAAACTGAAAATGCAGCTGTTAATGTCTCTTCTTTGAACGCAAGTTCTGAGAATGAAAGTTACAGCACGAGCAATACCACACTCAATGAAAGAACAGGAGAAAAAGCAACAGCAGGCGGCCAAAGCCCATACTCTGTTTATGAGGGCAGGGAAGGGCTAAGTAGCAAAGGCCGTACAGCTAAAGACAATACAAGTAAAGCAAGCAAGACAAGGGAAGCTGAAAATAAGCCAATCACAGCCATGGCAACAGCACGTATTGATTTCCACGTATTTGAGTTGCTTCTTATTTTAATTTCTGTTGTACTTGTTATTCTTTTATATCTGTTTTTCATGAAAAATAGAAGGGGATTTTATTGAAACATTGGGAAGGCAAAATATTACTCATTAGCATAGTTATATTGTCCCTTCTTTTTTTCTATATATTTCCAATAAACACAGGAGTAAATACCCATAATGAAAGCGGAAATGTAACTGTATACCTAAAAATCTTATTTAACGGGGCTGGAGAAGATATTTTTAAGAATATTTCTGTTGAAAGGGGTTCTACAGTCTTTGATGTCATAAGAGATAATGTAGACGAGTTACGCTACAAAACATATCCCGGCATGGGTGCTTATATCACATCAATAGGAGGGGTTGAAGAAAATAAGGAAAAAGGTTTGTTCTGGCTTTTTTACGTGGACGGCAAGTTGGCAAATGTTGGTGTTTCCTCATATCAAATAGACAAATCAATTAACATTTCGCTCAGCTACGAACCTAGTCCGTGGTGATTAGTGACAGCAGATGCCCTCACAGCCGACACGCGCTGGTGTGTCCCCCAATGTGTAGTCCTTGCACTCGCATGATTCGTTTTTCTCCCCATCGCTGTAACTGCTGTACAATTTATAGCCATAATCCTTGAAAAAAGCCCCTTTTGGTAAGTCCTCCCAGTAGTAAGCTTCGTAATGCCTCTCTATTTGCTTAGTGCCCTCTTTGTATCTAAGCGTGTACTTTCCCTGGAATTGATGCTCTTCCCCGTTGTCCATATACCCGTAAAAGTGGATATCTATATAGTAATCTCCAAGCTCTCCTGTGTAATACCAATGGGTTACCTCATCTATGCCGTGGTCTGTATACACATCTGCTTTTTTGTCTTCATCAAGGGCTTTTGCTAAACTCTCTATTGCAGTAAGTTGCTCCTTTGCCTTGGGCTTGCAGTTAGTTTCTAATGATGAGCTGTCGTTTCCCTCAATGCTTATCTCGCCTGGATTGTATAAGCTTCCTTTAGGCGGTTTTAGCGGATTTATCTCCACTGCTTTACATTCTCCAGCATATTTAAGGATGTGTAGCCTTTTTGACCTTCCTATCTGGCAGTCGTAAACCTTCTCCTTGCTTTCAGGACATATTACTGTTTCCTCTTCATTTTCACTTATTTTTGCAAGCCTCTTGTTCTCGCAGAACCTCTGCCAAAACCACTCTGCATGCCTTGTGTTCCTCCACACACGTGTTATGCTCCTTCCGCTCCTAAATGTGTAGACGGTCTGGTAACAAGGCCTGTCCTCAATCATTGAACAGCTTGGTCTTTTCATAATGCCTACTGCGCGTGGGCTCACACTTGCAGTGGCTAGTATTATGCCAACTATTAAAGCGCTCGCGAAGTACACTGCTCTTGACTTGCTTTTTGACTTCTTTTGCACAGGTCTTGTCCTTTTTGCGTTCCTTGTTTTTTTCATGAAAAACACCAAAACTATAAATAGCTTTTATTTAAAAAGCTTTATGGGGTGTTTTCTTGAAAAATGCAGAGAAGCTTGATGAAGTGTTTAAAAGGCTGAAATCTTTTTACGCTGGCTTAAACATGGGCTTGCCTGCTTTGAGCCCTGTGGATATGCTTGTGCAGACAATAATCTCACAGAACAACACAGACGTGAACACGTTGAAAACATTTGCTAAGTTGAAAAAGCGCTTTAAGTCATGGGATGAATTACTTGCTGCTAGAGACAAAGAGCTTGAAGAGCTGCTGAAAGAAAGTGGGCTTTACAGAAGCAAAACTAAGTACATAAAAAACGCTTTGAGAAAAATGAAGGAGGATTTTGCTGACTTTACTCTTTCTCCTCTTAAGAAAATGAGAGACGAAGAGGCCAGGTCCTGGCTGCTTTCCATAAAAGGCATTGGCCCAAAAACAGCTGGTGTAGTTCTTGCTTTTTCTTTGGGGAAGCCATCATTTCCTGTGGATACTCATGTTCAGAGAGTGATAACAAGGTTAGGGATAGTTCCGGAAGGAACAAGCAGGGAAAAGGTTCAGAAGCTTCTTGAAGCTACAGTTGCACAGCGTAAACAGGCCATCTTCCACACCCTATTGATAAATCATGGCAAGAGCATATGCAAGGCCAGAAAACCTCTCTGTCTCAAATGCCCCCTTAGCGATATTTGTCCAAGCAAAAAGCTTTATTATCCAAAAATAGAATAATATTATGGCAGGGATAGAGGAGGAAATTGAGAGGGAAATCAAGAAAGTAGAGAGTATGTTAGAAAGTTCAGAACAGACATTAATTTTCTCCTTTGCCGCATTTTTCTTTGCTGTTGTGCTTATTCTCTTTGTAAAGCTTTCCTCCCCTTTTATGTACCTGCTATTCCTTCTTCCGCTCTTTATTTTCCTAATCTTCCTTTTCTTTATGGCCGAGGAGTGGGCTTCCCACAGAAGAAAACTCAGAGAGCTCAAGAGCAAAAGGAATTCTGTATAGAATTTTATTCTTTACCTGAATTCTAATCGGAATAAGGCTATGCAAACAAAGTGGGCATTTTGAGGTTAGCTTTATATTCATGCTCTTTGTATTAAACAACATATGCCTAAAGCTAAAAGTAAAAAGAGAAAAAGAAGCAAAGGAGAGCCAGTAAAAGTTGTATTCAAAAGAGACCTTGATTATTCTGATATACTCTTACTGGGCTTTATAGTATTTGTAGTCTTCATGCTTGTTTTTACAATTGCTTTCCAGCAAAGAGCCAGCGAAATCATCGGCACAGCTGCAACAGAATATAAAACAGTCAATGTGAGCAATGACATTGGGATAGGCTATAAGGACGATGGAGCATTCATAACCCTGATGAATGCCAATCAGGCCAAGTCGTATATGTATTTCAGCCCTTCAGAAGGTTATCTAAATCACAGCGCACAGGAAAACTCTGTGTTTGTTTTTGTGCTCATAAGTGTCTGGAATCCATCAAGGGAGGCATATGACTTTGATGTTAATGACTTTATACTGAAAGACGAGAATAATTTTGACTACCACCGCATACCATACAGGAAAGGAGCAGATGAATTAAAAAGCAGCCACCTGTTAACAGGCGAGACAGCAAAGGGAATTTTGCTTTTTGAGCTTCCTGCTGATGCTAAAAACTTAAAGCTTGTTTACAAAAACTTGATGTGGAGGTTATAGGAGGTATTGATATGAAGAGGGTTTTGCCATTTGTTCTCCTGCTTGCGTTATTGCCAGTCTGCGTGGCAATAAGTTTCCCGCAGGATATAGATTCTATGACAACTGCTGAGATAGTCCAGAAAGCAAGAGAAATAATTCCCCTGGCCAAGAATCAGCTAAGCGAGATAAACAAGCGCATAGGCTCATATGTGCCTTATTTTTTAGGCCCCCTAATGGGAGACCATGAAATTAATGTTCTTGTTGATGACCAGGTAGCAGGGGCAATAGAGTTCAAGGGAGGCAGAGTAACTGACATAAGGTCTGATGCTTTCCGTTACCCTTCGCTGCTGATAAAAACAAATGTCAATAGTGTCAAGCAGATACTAAAAGACATAAAGAACGGCGAGGACCCAATCACAGCGGTGCTCAGTGCCAAAGAGGCTGGCCTGATAACAGTAGAGCCGCAGAAAAGATTGGTCTTAAACGTCGCGAAAAAGTTCAGTAATCCTGTGCTTGCTTTCGTTGACGTGTTTAAGAGAATGCTCTTTTCATTTTTTGGCTGAAGGCTTGACCAGCAAGTAAGACAGCGCAAGGGATAGCAAAGTGATTGCAGAGCCGTATATTATTGCATCCTTTGACAAGTTTAGCAGCAAGAATACGCTGGAAAGCAGGCCAAGCACAGATATTACTGGGAGCCTGTGGAAAGATGGGCCCGCTCTGAAACCTCTTTTGATTTTTGGCATCTTCACTCTTATGTATATGTTCGCAGCGTTCACAACAATATAAGTTACAAATATGCTAAAATTCCCTATAAAAGCCACTTCCCGTATACTGCCAGCAAATATAAAGACAGCCGAGACAGTGCTTACAAAGAGAATAGCATACCACGGCGTTCTGAACCTTGGGTGTACCCATGCCAGTTTGGATATTTTCTTTATTTTTTCAGCAACTCCATACATTAGTCTTGAGGTTGCTAAGAGAAACAGCAGCAATGTGTTTGATGTAGAGAACAGAGCAATCATAGCAAGCGTGGTCCCTCCTTTGCTTCCTAAGACATGCTGAGCCACAACTGCCACTGGTGCGTCAGATGAAGCAAGCTCCTGCCATGGCAGTATTGAGATAACGGCAAGGCCCACTAGCACATACAACAGAGTGCTTATAGCAATAGCAGAGATGGTTGCTATGGGAATTATCTTTTTGGCCTTTTTTGTTTCTTCACTGAGCTTGCATATGTCCCCAAAGCCCACAAAAGCAAAGAACATCAGGGCAGTAGCGCTCAATAAGCCTGTAAGTCCATGCGGCATCTCAAAATAATCAACTCCACCAAGGTGAGGAATGCCTATTGCGATTATGATAAATAGGCCTAAAGCCTCTATGATGGTAAATATTATGCCAAGCCATGCAGATTCTTTTACTCCATATAATAGGACTCCAGTACTTGCAACTATCAGCAACAAAGCAGAGAGTTGCATAGGAATATTCACAAAATGGCTGAGGTATCCCCCAAAGCCCAATGCAACAACCGAGCCAGATATGCCTGCACCAATGACAATCAACAAAGCCAAGGCCAGCGCCAACCTCTTCCCAAACGCTTCTGAAGCGTATTCGTATTCAGCCCCTGCTTCTGGAAACATAGAAGAAAGCTCAGCATAGCTCATGCCTGTGAACATTGCAATTATACCGCCAAAAAGCAGAGCCAGCCAAACAGAATTGCCAGTTAAGGCAACTCCTTGGCCTATCAGAGCATATATGCCAGCCCCGAGTATGATGCCGACACCTGTTAAGGTTACTTCTGTAAAATTTAAGCTCCGCTTTAGCTTTGCCATGCTCTCTTAAAGGCAGGTTATTTTAATAAGTTTTGCTTAATATCTTCTGTATGAAATATTTGTCAAAAACAGGCCTGGTGGCAGTTGCACTTATGTTTTTGTTATCTCTTGTTTTCCTTCCCATTCTGCCTGAAAAAATTCCAATGCATTGGGACGCTTACGGAAATGTGGACTCATACATGCCTAAATTTCCCAGCCTTTTTTTGATACCCTCTCTTTCATTGTTCCTGCTTTTGCTTTTTTACATCTTGCCAGCAATAGACCCTCTTGCGAAGAACTATAAGAAATTCGAGAGCTATTACAAGATGCTTGTAAAATTGATTATTTTGTTTTTGCTTTACATGCAGATTATAATTGTATTCGCCAATTTTGTTGATGTTAGAATAACTTACATTGTTCTTCCAGCCCTGTCTTTGCTTTTCTATTTCATGGGAGAGGTACTACAACACTCAAAAAGAAATTGGTTTGTCGGCATAAGGACACCATGGACACTGTCCAATGACAAGGTTTGGAAAGAAACACATAAGAGGGGAGGGAAGCTTTTCAAAGCCATGGCCTTTGTCACAGTAATCAGCATAATCTTCGTTAATTATGCCTTCTATTTCATAATTGCATCTGTTTTTCTTGTTGCCTTTTATCTTGTGATTTACTCTTATCTGTTGTTCAGGCGTTTGTGATGCTGTGCAAGTGGTATTCAGTATGTCCAATGAAAAGGTTCTATGAAGAAGGAAAAATAGACAAGCATTGGATAGAGGACTACTGCTTTGGAGACTTTAGAAAATGCAAGAGATACCAAATGGAGGAAAAGGGAGAGTACCATCCAGACAATATGTTGCCTGATGGGAGTATTGATGAAAGCTTAAAGTAAATTGGTCCTAAATCCATTTCTTGGCCTTCATTATGGCCAGTATTAGCGATGCTGTTGTGAAACTTATAAAGACCAGCTGCCAAAAAGTTAATTTAGGCAGTGGAACATTCATGCCATAAAAAGCTGCTATCAGCATAGGGATAAGAAAAGCAGTACCTATTATTGTCAGCTTATACACGTTCTCATTCATCCTGTGCGACATGATTCCAATGTAAAGATTTGTTATTCCCCTAAGAGACTCTCTTATTGTTTCTACATTGTCAAGGGCATAAAGAACCCTGTCTTTTATGTTTACGTTAAATTCATATCCGCCCCACTTCTTCAGAGCATTTTCTAGCCTGACAATTGACTGGTAATTTGCTTTTAGCACCTTTGAGATATGGAATGCATTCTCCTTCATGCTGTTTACTTTCAGAAGCACATCCCTCTCAACCTTCCCTTTCATTATGCTGTTTTCAACGCTCTCAATTATGTCCTCATAGGATTCAATGGTCTTTATTATGTTTTCAGTAATCTCTTCCAAAAGCATTGAAAGAACATAACTACTGCTTAATCTTCTCTTTTTCTTGCTCAGTTTAAACATTACTTTTCTTATCAAAGGCATTTTTTTCCTTGAGATGCTCACAATCCTGTCTCTTTTAATTACAATGGCTAACTGCTCCATGTCATAGTCATCCTTTTCGGATGTTATTGTTTTACTGCTTGGGATGCCAAGAATAAGCACGTAGAAGTCTTTAAATATGTTGAACCTAGGCCTCTGCTCCTCTATCAGGTCTGCTTTAAATTCAGCGTCTCTGCCCAGCTCTTCCATAAGCTTATCCAATGAGTCCTCTTCCTTACTGCTGAAATGGGTCCATGAAAAGCCAGACCTATGCTTATTGTATCCTCTAGCGATTCTTCTCTTTTTTCTTTCAGCGTCATAGAATAAGGATGTTGCCATGCTTATGTTTTTGTAGTTTTTGATTTATTAATTTAACAGCACATTTTATATGGCATACGCTGCTCTCGATTAAAACGAAATATTTTTAAAGAATTAGTTTTTAACCTAATTCATGGCGTCCAAATATAGCAGCATTGCAGTTCTGTTGTTAACGATAGTTGGGATAGTTTTCATAAGCGGTTGCGTTCAGCAAGGTGGAGAGACAACACAGAATCAGGAGATGCAGCAGACAAAAACAGAAATCAATCTAGAGGACAATGGCCTTAAAGTAAAGATATCACCAACAGAAGGCAAAAAGATAAGTGGTATAGTGACAGTGACTTTAGAGAGCATTCCAAGTGAGGCCACGAAAATACTGGTTTCCCTGGCTCCACAGGGATTTAACGGCGATCCTTACAGCAACCCCAATGTTATAATTCAATGGGTGGACAATCCATCTAACGGCCAGGAAATTTTGTTGGACACGACAAAGGTAGAAAACGGCGTTTACGGGATAGGCGTGTCAGCGACTTATGAGGGAGCTCCAGAATCAAGCCCTTGGATGGCCCTTGTTCAAACACAAGTAATTGTAGAGAATTAGGGAGTTCAATCAAGGGAAAAGAAAGTTAAGGGAAAAATTAAAGGAAAATAAGGAATTAAGCAGACTTTGAATAGTATAATTTAAATAAAGTTTCCTCGTATGAAGATTTTCCTTTTAAAAATTGCTTAAATTCCTTTATTATTTGATCGGATGATATAACTTTTAGTTTACTTTCATTTTTTTTAAATAATTTTTTAATTTTATTTTTATGTTCTTCAATGGCTGGTTTAGTTTGGAGAAGAATATTGA
>QMVG01000006.1 GCA_003660975.1 Microcaldota archaeon | reverse complement strand
AGCCTCTGACGCAGTGACTCTGGGAGCATCTCCGCGGCCACGAAGGCAACCTCTAAGGAGAAGTCCTCCTTCGGGTCTACCCCCATTTCCCTCGCCCTCTCCCCTATGCTCAGCAGAAAACTCGGGGTGCCCAGGAAGGCGGTGCTCTTCAGTTCCTTCATCACCTTCACCTGGGTCTCGGTATTTCCCCCGCCCATGGGGATGATGGTGCAGCCGAGCTGCCTTGCCGCCTCATCAAGCCAGTGGGCAAAAATGACCATGTGATAGCTAAAGGTGTTCTGGATTATATCCCCAGGCCTTATCCCCAGGGCATAGAAGGCCTGTGTCCAGCGGATGTCCTCATACTCGTAATCCCATGGCTCGTAGATGGGACCAGGGGAGATGCATATCCGCCGCACCCTCTCGGGGGGGGTGGCCGTAAGGCCCCCGAAGGGAAGGTCCCTCTTCTGGAGTTCGACCAGATCTGCCTTCTTCAGGATGGGGAGCTTCTCCAAATCCGCGGTGGTCTTTATGTCCTCGGGCTTGAGCCCCCCTTCCTCCATCCTTTGCCGAAAGGCAGGGGAATTCCTCCAGGCATGGTCCACGATCTCCCGCAGCTTCCTGGCCCGGTACTCCTCCCGCTCCTCAGGGGACATCGTCTCCAGTTCCTCCCGAAAATACCCCCTCTTCCTGTTCACCTTCTCCATCGTGACCTCTCATTGGGGGGGCGCATGGCCCCCCCAAAATAGGATTACTTCTTTTTCTTCGGAAAGACCCCCTTGAAGGGGGCGATTATCTCCCCTTTAGGTGTGGAGAACTTGGCCACCCCGTTCCTCACCTCGATGGGAAAGGAGAAGTCCTGGATTCCCTCCCACCACTTCTTCAGGAGCGCTGGGGGTTTCGTCCCCATTTTCTTCCAAGCCTGCACGTTCCCCGCGGGCACGAGCAGGGCCAAGAGCGCGGTGTAGGCGTCCAGGGCCACGTGGACCCGCAACTGGCTGGTGGTCTTCCCGGGGATGTAAACGTCCTCATAGACGATGGGGGTGCTCAGTTCTATCCCCTCGAAGGCCACGGTGAACCTGAACTCGTCGAGCATCACCTTATAAGTGTTCGGGTTGGTAATATCGAAGATGAAGGCGAGATCGAGGGTGCTCCCCCTCTTCTTTTTGGGTTCCAGGAAGAACTTCCAGTAGTGGGCCACCTCGACCCGGTTCAGTTTAATCACCGGGGTCTTCGGTTTGGCCATGAACGCCTGACACCCGACGATCGCCGTTACCGCAAAGGCCAAAATAAGCCATATCGTCAAAACCCTACGCATAGCTAACCTCCTTCCCTCTTAGGTCAGCCATCTCTTTCGCCTCTTGTAATGCTTCACCTGGCGGAAGCTCTTCCGCTCTCCCAGGTCGGTGAGGCCCAGGTAGAAGTCCCTGATGTCGGGGTTCTGCTTAAGCTTCTCGGCGGTATCGTCCATCACGATCCTGCCGTTCTCCAGCACATAGGCGTAAGGGGCCACCGTCAAGGCAAGCTTTACGTTCTGTTCCACTAAGAGGATCGGTATCTTCTCCTCCTTGTTCAGCCTCATGATGATATCGAAGATCTCTTTTATCAGGAGGGGAGCAAGTCCCATGGAGGGCTCATCGAGCAGCATCAGCTTGGGCTGGGCCATCAGGGCCCTTCCGATCACCAGCATCTGTTGCTCTCCCCCGCTGATGAAACCGGCCAGCACCTTCCTGATCTGCTTCAGCCGGGGGAAGTAGTGATAAACCATCTCGAGCCTCTCCTTCCGCCCCTTGGAGCGGAGGTGGGCGCCCACCAGGAGGTTCTCCTCCACAGTGAGGTGCTCGAAGACCCGCCTCCCCTCAATGATCTGAATTATCCCCCGCTTGGAGATCTCCTCCGCGTCGAGCTTGTCTATCCGCTCGCCCATGAACTCGATGCTCCCGTCGGTCACCTTCCCGTCCTCGTGCTTCAGCAGCCCGGATACCGCCTTGAGGGTGGTGCTCTTCCCCGCCCCGTTGGCCCCCAGAAGGGCCACTATTCCCCTCTCAGGGACCTCGATGGAGACCCCCTTCAGCACCAGGATCACCTCATGATATCTCACCTCGATGTTGTTGATCCGCAGAATGCTCTCCACCGCCTCACCTCCAGAAAGAGATGGCCCCCTGATCTTCAGGTCCAAAAGTTTACCAACCTAACCACTTGGGCCATCTGTCAGGCCACCGCTTCTTGAAGTCTATCCTCTTGAGGAACTTGAACTTCCCGCCCTTGATGATGTAGGCCTGAGCTATGCTCGTGGGCCTGTGGTCGGTTGGGGTGAAGGTGATCGGTGGCGCTCCAATCCCGAGATCAAAATCCCTCAGGGTCTCGATGGCCTCCCTGATCCCTTCACCGGTGAGTTTTCCGGCCTTATCGGCCCTCTTCATCCCCTCCCAGAGCAGAAGCACAGCGCCCCAAGCCTGAACCGTCCTGATTAAACGATTCTCCTCAGGGATACCAGGATTCAACTTCTTAGCATACTCCACGATCTTGGGCATGAGCCTGGGCCCCTTTTCCCCGAAGAAGGCGCAGGGGACAGCACCGATGGCGTTCTCGGCGGCAGGGCCCGCCAGCTTAACGAGGTTCTTGTCAAAACCCCAGTTGTTGATTATGTGCCAGGCGCCCAAGCCCAGGGCATAGGAATCCTTCAGGGCAGTGGCCACCGACATGGTGGTATTCCCGTGCCACACCAGGTCGGGCTTGAACTTCTTGGCCGCCAGTACCTGGCTCTTGGTATCGAGGGCGGTCAGCGAGACGTCCTGATCGGGCCCTATCTCGAAGCCCAGCAGCTTGGCCTGGTCCTTTATGGCCTTGATGGGAGCGCTGGAGTAAGGGGTAGGCCAGGAGTAGAAGCAGACAAAGCGCGGCTTCTCTCCCCGCTCCCTCCTCGCCTTGAACTTCGGATCCTTCAACCATATCTCTTCGTACCAGGCCGTGATACAGCCCCGGGCATTGGTGGAATAGTCGGCGGAGAAGAAGAAGTTGTAAGGGGTCTTCTTCGGATCGGTCAGATGGGCCGAGTATGAGGCCGATACATAGGGCATCTTGTCCTTGGTGATCGTGGGGGAGAGGGCCTCAGTGTCCCCTGTCCCCCATCCGAGAACGGCGATTACCTTGTCATAGTCCCTCAACCTCTTGTAGATCGTTACCGCCTCCGGGATTCGATACCCGTAATCGAACTGAAGCAGCTTTATCTTCTTCCCGTTAACACCCCCCATATCGTTTACATAGGCGATGGCCTCCGCAATCCCCAAGGCATAGTCCTTACCCACGTCACAGGTACCGCCGGTCATGTCGTTGATGGCACCGACCTTGATCACCTCTGCACCCCAAAGGGTGCCTGCAAAGAGGAAAGCTACAGCAATTACCCCTATTGCCAACAAAATTCGCTTCATCTTGACACCTCCCAAAGATTTTTTCGTCCCCCCCTCATCTCATCATCACACCTCCTTACCTCTCACCCCCCTTCCTCAGCCCTCCTCAGTAGGAGAAGGGCCAAAGGTTAAAATAGTTCTTTATCTGCCACCAACGGTACGCCATCCCGTTGGGCTCGTACAACAGGAAGAGACAGATGGCCAGCCCGAAAGCCGCCTCCTTCAGGAAGAGGAACTTCATCTGGAGCTGAGGGAAGGTGGGCGCCAATGGAGCGATGGCGAACTTCAGGGCCTCCAAGACCAGTACCATGAACATGGAGCCGAAGAAGACCCCGTGGATGCTCCCCACTCCCCCTATCAGGATCACCCCTACGAGCCATAACGACCAGGACCACATGAAGTGCTCGGGGCTCAGGGCGGCCAAATTACACACCCAGAAGGCCCCTGCTACCCCCCCGAAGACCCCGGCGACGAAGAAGGCGAGGAGCTTGTACTTCACGATGTTCACCCCTAAGGCCTCGGCAGCGATATCGTTGTCCCTTATGGCGATCCAGGCCCTTCCCACCCGGGAACGGAGCAGGTTCGCAAGCGCCAGGGTGCAGAGGGTGACTAAGATGACCATCAGGTAGTAGATCTCCACGTCGTTATCTATCACCCAGGGGCCGATCTTGATCGTCCCAGGAGGCAACGAGAAAGCCACCCCCCTGCCCCCTATCCTGCTCACATACTGAGTAAGGATGAAGTCCACGGTGATGAACTGGGCCGCCATGGTGGTCATGATCAGATAGAACCCCTTCACCTTGGCCGAGGGCAGGCCGAAGAGCACGCTCCACAGCCCCGCAATGAAGGCAGCGATGATCATACTCACCACATAGGGGAGGTGGAACATCAGTATACTCAGGGCGCAGACATAAGCCCCCACGGCGATGAAGGCAGCGTGCCCCAGGGTGATCTGCCCGCAATAGCCGATGAGGAGTTGAACCCCCAAGGCGCTAAGGACGGTATAACCAATGATGTTGGCCACACCGATCCAGTAAAGTCCAGCAAATCGGGGAAAGAGGACGTAGACGAAGAGAAAGAGGAAGATCATCTTCCCCCAGACGAACTTGGTCTGCCACCAGCGATGATCCTGCTTGTAGTTCTCGTGATATACCCCGCAAGGCAACCAGCTCATCTCACCCCTCCCTTACACCCGCTCTATCCTCTCCCAGCCCCAGAGCCCGTAAGGGAGGAAGAGGAGGATGATCACCATGAAAGCGAAAGGCGCGATCTCCTTCACCCCGCCGGGGAAGTACTGATCGAGATAGGCCCCGGAGAGGTTCTGGAGGACCCCGATGATGATCCCCCCGACGATCGCCCCGGGGACCGAGTTAAGCCCCCCAAGGACCACCGCCGGAAGTACCAGAAGTCCCAGGTAACCCACGGAGATGTTCAAGCCGTTGATGTTCCCGAGGAGCGTTCCCCCTACCCCTGCGGCCATAAAGGCGATGGCCCAGGCCATGGCATAGACGAACTTGGCGCTCACCCCCAGCGAGAGGGCCGCCATCTCGTCATCGGCACAGGCCTGCATCGAGAGCCCCCAGCGGGTGTACTTGAAGAAGGAGACGAAGGCCACAAGGAGGATGATCGCCGCCACGAAGCTCCATAGATAGACCTGGCCGATCACCACCGGTCCCACCACGATGGGCTTCAAGGGAAAGACCGGGGGGCTGAAGACCCGGGTGTCCGTCCCCCAGATGAACTCCACTATCCCCCGGAAGAAGAAGGAAAGCCCCACCGTCACCATGATCACCGTTAGGATCGGCTCCCCGATCAACTTCCTCAGGAAGATCCTCTCGGTGAGAAAGCCCAAGATGATCCCGATGATCATGGTGAAGATGAGGGCGAGGATAAAGGGGACCCCCCAGTTGTAAAAGCTCAAACAGACATAGGCCCCTATCAGGGTGAGCTCCCCCATCGCCAGGTTGAGCACCCCTGAGCACTTGTAAATGAGGCACCAGCCCAGGGCGACCAGGGCATAAATGCTCCCCACCATCACCCCCGTGACCAGCGTGGTGATAAAGAGCTCCATATCCTATCCCCCCTCCAGTCAGGATTCTGGCACGTCTTGCACCCGAAGATCGGTCTTTATGTGGGAGATACGACCGTCCTCATAGGTGATGGTCGTATCGATATGGATCATCTCCACTCCTGAGTAGAGGCCGTCCACGATCTCCTTGTACCTCTGGGCCACAAAGGCCCGGCGGAGCTTCCGGGTGCGGGTCAGCTCGTCATCATCGGGGTCGAACTCCTTGTAGAGGTTGACGAACCTCTTGATCTTGGCGGCAGGCGGGAGGGTCTTGTTCACCTCGACGATCGCCTTCTTCACCAGCTCATATACCTCGGGCTTCTGGGAAAGCTCGGGATAACTGGTGTAGGCGATCCCCCTGTCCTCCGCCCACTTCCCCACCGTGTTGTAGTCTATGCAGATCACCGCGGTCACATAGGGCATCTTGTCCCCTATCACCCAGGCATCCTTGATATAGGGGCTGAACTTGAGCCTCGCCTCCAGGAACTGGGGCGAGGACTTGCTGCCGTCAGAAAGGACCATGATATCCTTCGTCCTGTCAAAGACCACTAAGTGCCCATCGGCATCGATGAAGCCCGTATCTCCCGAGTGAAGCCACCCGTCCCTGAGGGTCTTCGCCGTCGCCTCCGGATTCTTGTAATAACCCTTGAAGACCGAGGGGCTCCGGGAGATGATCTCCCCCTCCTCCGTAATCCTCACCTCGGTCTCAGGAATGGGCTTCCCCACCGTGTCGAACTTTATGTCGTCATCCCGGTGAAGGACCGATATCCCCGCTATCTCCGTCTGCCCGTAGATCTGCTTCAGGTTCACCCCGATGGCGTGGAAGAACCGGAAGTGATCAGGTCCCATGGCCGCCCCTCCGGTGTAGGCATGCCTTATGCGGGAGAGCCCTAAGTGATCCTTCAGCTTCTTGTGGCAGATCAGATAGGCGAAGTACTGCAGTGCCTTCCAGTACCAGGGAATGGGCTTTTTGGCGAACTTCAGGTCAGCCACGTGGTAGCCGATCTTCATGGCCAGGTTGAAGGCCACCCTCTTGAGCCAGGTGGCATCGAGGTGCTTCACCTGGATGTTCCGGACCATCTGCTCGTACATCCTCGGGTTGGCGAACATCACGTGGGGGCCTATCTCCCTGATGTTCTCCATCGCCGTCTCGGGCTCCTCGGGGAAGTTGATGGTGAAGCCCGCCTGAAGCCCACAGGAGATGGACATCATCTGCTCCCCTATCCAGGCGAAGGGGAGATAGGAGACGAAGTCATCGGTATCATAGCAGGGATCCACCCTCATCAGGTTCTGACCCATCTTGAGCATGTTGTAGTGGGTGAGGAGGGCCCCCTTGGGCTGGCCAGTGGTCCCGGAGGTGTAAAAGAGGAGACAGATGTCATCCCCCTTCCCCTGATTCACCAGCTCCTCAAAGAGGCCTGGCTCCTTCTCATCGAGCTCCCTTCCCAACCTCTGGACTTCCTTGAAGCTGATGAGCATTGGGTCGTCGTAATGGCGCATCCCTTTGGGGTCATCCCAGATGATCTTCTTCAGCTTCGGACACTGATCCCTTATGGCCAGTCCTTTGTCCACCTCCTCCTGTCCCTCGGCCACATAGAACTTGGCGTCGGAGTGATCCACGATGTACTGGACCTCGTCTATCAGACAGTCCTGGAAGATCCAGACCCCTGCCCCTCCGACGCTCATGGCGGCCATCTCGGCATAGAGCCCCTCGGGGCGGTTGTCCCCGATCATCACCACCTTGTCCCCCCGCTCTATGCCGAGGGAGACCAGCCCCAGGGCGAACTCCTTCACGTTCTTCAGGTACTCCGCCCAGGTCACGGGCCGCCAGATGCCGAACTCCTTCTCCCGCAGGGCCACCTTCCTGTCCCCGTACTTTTTGGCCATGCGCAGGAGGAGCTTCGGCAGGGTCAGGTCCTCGGTGATCTCTATCTCCTCATAATGCCCCTTCTTATCTCCTCGTGACATAGAGTTCCTCCACCTCCCCCAGATACGCCTTGATCACCTCGGGATGGTTCTGGATCTCGGAAGGAGGGCCCTCGGCTATCTTCTCGCCGAAGTTGAGCACCATCACCCGATCCGAGATGTCCATCACCACCCCCATATCGTGCTCCACCAAGATGCAGGTGACCTGCCACCGCTTCTCCTCGTTCACGTCGAGGATGAAGCGGACCATGTCCTCCACCTCCTCCAGGTTCAACCCCGCCATCGGCTCATCGAGCAGGATGACCTCCGGCTTCAGGGCCAGGGCCCTGGCCAACTCAACCCGCTTCTGGAGCCCATAGGGGAGCATACCCGTGATCTTGTTCCGGATATGCTCGATCTCCAGCAGGTCAATGATCTCCTCCTCGATGAACCTCCGGGCCTCTATCTCCTCCCGGGCGGTCTTCCCCACATAGACGGAACCGCTGAAGATCCCGCTCTTCAGGTGGATGTGCATCCCCAGGCGGATGTTATCGAGGACTGTCATCCCGCTGAAGAGCTCTATCTTCTGGAAGGTCCTGGCCAACCCCAGGGCCGCCCGCCGGTGAGGACTCAGACGAGTGATGTCCTTTCCGTTCAAATAGATCTTGCCCCTGTCGGGCTTATAGAGGCCATTGATGCAGTTCAGGGTCACCGTCTTTCCCGCCCCGTTGGGCCCTATGATGGAGAAGATCTCCCCCCTCTTCACCTCAAAGCTCACCCCCGTTAAGGCCGCCACCCCTCCGAAGGTCTTATAGAGGTTCTCCACTTTCAGGATGACCTCATCCCCCTTCTCCACCATCTCTTACCCTCTCTTCACTTTTTTCGGGATTTCCCCCCTCCAAGTATCAGCGAAAAACTTTTTTCCTCAATAACAAAAGAGACACTTTTTGTCAAGGCATATATTTTTCAGTTTACGTAAACTGTAAAAAAGCAGCTAAAACTAAGCCTTTTTCTTGAACTTTGAGAAAAATTTTGCAAAACAAACTATGTTCTAAAATGGCTTTCCTGAGACCTCGTTTTGCCCCTCTGATCGGGTCCTTCTCACTGTCATTTTTAACTTTTTCAAACGCCTTGCTAATGTGAACCCCGGGGGTGCTGGCTCAGTTCGATGAGGACACCGCCCGTGGACTTGGGGTGGATGAACCCCACGCGGGTGCCGTGGGCCCCTGGCCGTGGCTCCTCGTCCACAAGCCTTACCCCCCTCTCCTTCAGGGTCCTTAAGGCCGCCTCGATGTCCTCCACCTCGAAGCAGATGTGGTGGATTCCGGGCCCCCTGCTGGCGAGGAACTTGTCGAGTGCGGTATCCTCCTTGGTCGGCTCCACCAGTTCTATCCTGGTCTCCCCTATCTGGAAGAATCCCACCTTGGTGTCCATCCCCTCCACCACCTCGACCCCCCCGAGCTTAAGCCCCAGGGCCTCCTCGTAGAATCGGGCCGCCTCCTCCACGTTGGGGACGGCCACGGCGATGTGATCCACCCTCTTTATCATCCTTCCTTCCTCCTCTCTTCCATCCTTTTTCGGATGTAGTTTACGATCTCCTCGATGGGGGTTCCGGGCTGAAAGACCTCCTCTATCCCCGCCTCCTTCAGGCGGGGGATATCGTCATAAGGGATGATCCCCCCACCGATCACCAGCACATCCCCGGCCCCCTTCTCCCTCAAGAGCTCCACCACCCGGGGGAAGAGCTGGTTGTGGGCCCCTGACAGACAGCTTAGCCCCACCACGTCCACCCCCTCCTGGAGGGCGGCGTTGGCGATCTGCTCAGGGGTCTGGCGGATCCCTGTGTATATCACCTCAAAGCCCGCATCCCTCAGCGCCCGGGCGATCACCTTCGCCCCCCGGTCATGGCCGTCCAGGCCGGGCTTGGCGATCAGGACCCTTATCTTCCTCTCCATCCTCACCTCCTCAGATGATGGTGGTGAGTTGGGTGTGCTCTCCGAAGACCTCCCTGAGGGTATCGGCGATCTCCCCGAGGGTGGCGTAGGCCTTGACCGCCTCGAGGATATGGGGCATCAGGTTCTCCGTCCCCTCGGCCGCCTCCCTCAGCCTCTTGAGGGTCTCCTTCACCCGGGCAGTATTCCTCTCCTTCTTCACCCGCTCGAGCTTCTCCTTCTGGTACCTCTCTACCTCAGGGCTTATCCTCAGGATCTCGGTAAAGGGGGACTCCTCCACCGTGAACTCGTTGAGCCCCACGATGATCCTCCTCTTTTCCTCGATCTCCTTCTGGTACTGGTAGGCGGCATCGGCGATCTCCCGCTGGATGAATCCCGCCTCGATCGCCTTAGGGGCCCCTCCCATCTCGTCTATCCGCCGGATGTACTCCTCGGCCCTCCTCTCTATCTCGGTGGTGAGGGCCTCCACACAGTAAGATCCCCCTAAGGGGTCCACCACCTCGGCCACCCCGCTCTCGTAGGCGATGATCTGCTGGGTCCTCAGGGCGATGGTCACCGCCTCCTCGGTGGGCAGGGCCAGGGCCTCGTCCCAGGAGTTGGTATGAAGGGACTGGGTACCCCCGAGCACGGCCGCCAGGGCCTGAAGGGTCACCCTTATGATGTTGTTTCGGGGCTGCTGGGCCGTGAGGGTACAGCCCGCGGTCTGGGTGTGGAAACGGAGCATCCAGGAGGCGGGCTTTTTCGCCCCGAACCGCTCCCGCATGATCCGGGCCCACATCCTCCTGGCGGCCCGGAACTTGGCTATCTCCTCGAGGAAGTTGTTGTGGGCGCCGAAGAAGAAGGAGAGCCTGCGGGCAAAGGAGTCGACATCAAGCCCCGCCCCTATCGCCGCTTCCACGTAGGCGATCCCGTTGGCCAGGGTGAAGGCCACCTCCTGCACGGCGGTGGAGCCGGCCTCCCTGATATGGTAGCCGCTGATACTGATGGTGTTCCAGAGGGGAAGCCGCTCCTTGCAGTAGGCGAAGATATCGGTGATGATCCTCATCGAGGGTCCCGGGGGATAGATGTAGGTGCCGCGGGCCACGTACTCCTTCAGGATGTCGTTCTGGATGGTCCCCCGAAGGACCTCCGAGGGGACTCCCTGCTTTTCTGCCACAGCGATGTACATCGCCAGGATGATCGCCGCCGTGGCGTTTATCGTCATGGAGGTGCTCACCTTATCAAGGGGGATCCCGTCAAAGAGGATCTCCATATCCGCCAGCGAGTCTATCGCCACCCCCACCTTCCCCACCTCACCGGCACTGAGGGGGTTATCCGAGTCATAGCCTATCTGGGTGGGCAAATCGAAGGCCACGCTCAGACCGGTCTGCCCTTGCTTGAGCAGGTAATGATAGCGCTTATTCGTCTCCTCGGCGGTGGCGAAGCCGGAGTACTGGCGCATCGTCCAGAGCCTCCCCCGGTACATGGTGGCCTGGACCCCCCGGGTGAAGGGGTACTCTCCCGGGAAGCCGAGCTCCTCGAGGTAATCGAACTCTCCCAAATCGTAGGGCATATAAAGCCGCTTCAGCTCTATCCCCGAGGTGGTCTCAAAGACCTCCTGTCGTTCCCTGGCCCGCTCCAAGGCCTTCTTCAGGGTGGTGGACTCCCACCTCCTGTACTCCTCCCTCAGTCTATCCTCCTTCATCTCCTCCCTCCCAAGACCCCCTCCTCCCTGAGCCTGCGGATCTCCCCGGGGTCAAAGCCGACCTCCCGAAGGATCTCCTCGGTGTGCTCCCCCAGGGAGGGAGGGGAAGGATAATCCCTTTCCTCTATTGAGGAGAACCTTATCGGGGCCTTTATCCACCTCACCTTCCTCGCCCCTTCCATCTCCCCTTCCCGGATCATCCTCCGGGCCAGGACCTGGGGATGGGAGAGGACCTCCTCGAAGGAGAGGACGGGCTCACAGGGCACGTCCCTGGAGGTGAGAAACTCCGCCCATTCATCCCTTCCCCTCTCCATGAAGACCCTCCTCAGTTCCTCAATGAGTTCTCCCTGCTTGCTGGGATCGTACTGGAAGGGGATCATCTCCTCCTTCCCTGTAGCCCGGCAGAACCTCTCCCAGAAATGGGGCTCTAAGGCCCCGAGGGCCACGTATCCCCCGTCCTCTGTTTCGTAGACGTTATAGCAGGCATATCCCCCGTTGAGGATCATCTTGCCCCTCTCGGGGAGGACCCCTGCCTCGTAATCCCCGAGGTAAAGGGGGAGCCAGGAGAGGACCCCATCGAGCATCGCCACATCTATGTACTCCCCTTCACCCGTCCTCTCCCTCCTCCTCAGGGCGAGAAGGATCCCCACCAGTGCCAGAAGCCCTCCCGTGATATCGGCTATCTGTCCGCCAGGGATCACAGGCCTCCCCCCCTCCTCTCCTGTGAGGTCCAGCAGTCCCCCGAGAGCGATGTAGTTGATGTCATGCCCTGGCCTCTCCCGCAGGGGGCCATCCTGGCCATACCCCGAGAGGGAACAGTAAATGAGGCGGGAGTTTATCCTCGAAGCCTCCTCATATCCCACCCCCAGCCGCTCCGCCACCCCCGGCCGGAACCCCTCGAGCAACACGTCCACCCTCCTGAGGAGTCTTCCCATCACCTCCCTCGCCCCCTCCCTCTTCAGATCGAGGACCCGGCTCTTCTTTCCCCGGTTGAGGCCATAGAAGTAGGCAGGAAACCCTCCCACCCTCGGCCCCCATCTCCTGGCAGGGTCCCCTTCGGGCGGCTCCAGCTTCCAGACCTCGGCCCCGAAGGCACAGAGGAGCTGGGTGCAGTAGGCCCCAGGTAGCAGCCTGCTCAGATCGAGGACCTTTATCCCTTCAAGGGGCATCTCACAGGGGGATGTTCCCGTGCTTCTTCGAGGGGTTCCTGTCCTCCTTGTCCTGGAGCATCTCCAGGGCCTGGATCAGCTTGAGGCGGGTCTCCTCAGGCCTTATGATCTCGTCTATGTACCCCAGCTCTGCCGCCTGATATGGGGTGGCGAAGTTGTTCTGGTACTCCTCGATGAGGCGCCTCCTGGTCTCCTCCGGATTGGGGGAGGAAGCTATCTCCTTGCGGAAGATGATGTTGACCGCCCCTTCAGGACCCATCACCGCTATCTCCGCTATCGGATAGGCGTAGTTGATGTCGCCCCGAAGATGCTTGCTCGACATCACGTCATAGGCCCCCCCGTAGGCCTTCCTGGTTATGACCGTCACCTTGGGTACCGTGGCCTCGGCGTAGGCGTAAAGGAGCTTGGCACCGTGCCTTATGATCCCCCCATACTCCTGGGCCGTCCCCGGAAGGAAGCCGGGCACGTCCACGAAGGTGACCAGAGGGATGTTGAAGGCATCGCAGAACCTGACAAACCTCGCCCCCTTTACCGAGGCGTTGATATCGAGGCATCCGGCGAGCCAGTTAGGCTGATTGGCCACGATCCCCACCGCCATTCCCCCCAGACGGGCGAAGCCCACCACGATGTTGCGGGCAAAGTGCTCGTGGACCTCCAGGAACTTCCCCTCATCCACCACCAGCCGAATCAGCTCCCTCATATCATAGGGCTTCTTGGGGTTGTCGGGCACCAGGGTCTTCAGCGCCTCCTCCTTACGGTTCGGGTCATCGTCCGTCTCCACCCGCGGGGGCTTCTCCCGGTTGTTCTGGGGAAAGTAGGAGAGGAGCTCCCTTATCAGCTTCATCGCCTCCCGATCGTCCTCGGGGGCAAAATGGGCGACCCCGCTCACGGTGTTATGGGTCATCGCCCCTCCCAGCTTCTCCTTGGTCACCTCCTCATGGGTCACTGCCTTGATCACCTCGGGGCCAGTTATGAACATGTAGCTGGTCTTTCGGGTCATGATGATGAAGTCGGTGATGGCCGGCGAGTAGACCGCCCCTCCGGCGCAGGGTCCCAGGATGGCCGATATCTGGGGGATCACCCCTGAGGCAAGGGTGTTCCGCAGGAATATATCGCCATATCCCGCCAGGCTCTCCACTCCCTCCTGGATCCGGGCCCCTCCGGAATCGTTGAGCCCCACGATCGGGGCGCCGTTCTCCATGGCGAGATCCATCACCTTGCAGACCTTGTTGGCGAAGGCGAGCCCCAGGGCCCCGCCAAAGACGGTGAAGTCCTGCGAGAAAACGAAGGTGAGCCTGCCGTTTATCTTCCCGTAGCCGGTGATCACCCCGTCCCCGTAATACTTCTTCTTCTCCATCCCGAAGTAGGGACAGCGGTGGGTCACGAACTTGTCTATCTCCACAAAGGTCCCCTTGTCCATCAGGAGCTCTATCCTCTCCCGGGCGGTGAGTTTCCCCATCTGATGCTGCTTTTCTATCCTCTCCTGCCCACCGCCAAGCTCCGCCAACGCCTCTTTTTCCTCCAGTTCCCTCCGCCTCTGATCCCAAGTAACCATCCTTCTCTCCTTATCCCTTGCTTTTTGTCCCCTGACAGAGAAACCTCTCTAAGACCTCCTCGGCGAGGGTATAGGGATCCTTCCTTCGGGAGGCGACCTCCTCCACCATCCGCTCCAGCTCCTCCCCCAGCCCCTCGAGCAGCCTCCTCATCACCTCTGCCTGGATGATCTCCAAGAGCTCCGCCCGCGCCCTCTCCCTCAGGTGGCGTTTGTGTCCCTCTCCCTCGAGGAGGGTCTCCCTGTGCCGCCACACCCCTTCAAGCAGCTCCTTTATCCCCTCCCCCTTTATCGCCTCGGTTCTGTAGATGGGAGGTACCCAGCCATCGGGCCTCTTTGACCCCATCTCGAGCATCAGCCTCAGCTCGTTCTCCAGGCGGTCAGCCCCCTCCTGCTCGCACTTGTTGATGACGAAGATGTCCCCGATCTCCAGGATCCCGGCCTTTATCGCCTGGATCTCATCCCCGAGCCCTGGCACCAGCACCACGATGGACGTATCCGCTGCCCTGGCGATCTCCACCTCGTCCTGCCCCACCCCTACCGTCTCGATGATGATCACGTCCTTCCCCATGGCGTCTAACACCTTGACGACATCGTGGGTGGAGCGGGAGAGCCCCCCCAGCTGTCCCCTGGTAGCCAGGCTCCGGATAAAGACCCCGTCGTCTGTGGAGTGGCGCTGCATCCTGATCCTGTCGCCCAGGATCGCCCCGCCGCTGAAAGGGCTGGTGGGGTCCACGGCCACCACCCCCACCGTCTTCCCCTCCTTACGCAGGAGCTCTATCATCCTGTCCACCAGCGTGCTCTTCCCCACCCCCGGGGGGCCGGTTATGCCGATCACATAGGCGTTGCCCGTTCGGGGATAAAGGAGCTTGAGCTCCTCCACCGTCCCCTCCACCTCATCATCTATGTCCCTCATGAGGCGGGAGGCAGCCTTTATGTCCCCCTGGAGGATTCGGGAGGCGAGTCCCCTTCCCTTCACTGGTGGGTTACCCCGGTCCACCAATCCCCTCCCTTCACCCCTATCTGGCGGGCGATGACTATCTTCTGGACCTCTGAGGTCCCTTCTCCGATCTCCAGGAGCTTGGAGTTCCGGTAGTATTTCTCCACGAAGAATTCCTTCATCAACCCATAGCCTCCATGGATCTGGACCGCCTGATCTGCCACCCAGTGCATCACCTCGGAGCAGTAGAGCTTGGCCATGGCCGCCTCCTTGGTGAAGGGCCGTTTCTGTTCCGCCAGCCAGGCCGCATAATAGAGGAGCCACCGGGCCGCCTCTATCCTGGTGGCCATCTCGGCCAGTTTGAAGGCCACCGCCTGAAAGGCCCCGATGTTTCTCCCGAACTGCTCCCGCTCGTTGGCGTATCTTAAGGCTGCCTCGTAGGCCCCCTGTGCCCCTCCCAGGCCCATGGCCGCGATGCTCAACCTCCCCCCATCGAGGGTGGCCAGCATCTGACGAAACCCATCCCCTCTCCTTCCCAGGAGGTTTTCCTTGGGGACCCGGCAATCCTCAAAGATCAACTCCCCGGTGTTGGAAGCCCGCCAGACCATCTTACCCTTCATGGGGCGGGCCGTAAACCCCTTGGTGCCGTTAGGGACGAGAATACAGCTGAGCTCGTTCTTTCCATCGGGCCTCTTTCCCGTCACACACTGAACCACACACACCCCGCTTATGGGGGTACAGGAATTGGTGATGAAGATCTTACTTCCGTTTATAACCCACTCGTTTCCATCGAGGACGGCGGTGGTCCGGGAAGCCCCGGCATCCGATCCGGCGTTGGGCTCGGTGAGGCCAAAGGAGGCAAGCATCTCCCCTGAGCAGAGCTTCGGCAGCCAGTAGCGCTTCTGCTCCTCGTTGCCGAAATAGTAGATCGGGGCAATCCCCAAGGAGACTCCCGCTGCCAGGGTAGCCGCTTGAGAACCATCCACCCGGGCTATCTCCTCCACCGCTATCATGTAGGAGATATAACCCATCCCCGATCCCCCATACTTCTCAGGGAAGAGCAGGCCAAAGAGCCCAAGCTCCCCCATCTTCCGGGTGAGCTCCACTGAGAACTCCTCCTTCTCGTCCAGCTCCTGACACACGGGCCTTATCTCGTTCTCCGCAAAGCGGCGCACCGTCTCCCGCAAGATCCTCTGCTCTTCCGTAAGATCAAAAGACAACGTCATCTTTCCCCCCTCGTTTATGGAAATTTTACACTTTACGTAAACTGTAAGTCTTATATAAAATCGAATACTGTTTGTCAATCCCTTGTCATTTCTAACTGGCCTTTAAACCAAAAAATTCTTTAAAAATTGCTTCCTTAACGAAGGTCTCAGCGGGGGAAGTATAAAATGGCAATAAACCAAAAATTAAACATTATTTTGAAAAATTTTAACATCCATAAACCCTTGGTAGTCTCTGACGGAGGCTCTTTGGATCGAGCCTGATCTCTAACATCGTCTTAAATGCTGATCGGCAAAGGAGGATATCGCTTAGTCGAAACGGGAAGGGGAGGAAGGTCTCGCCCTCCCGACGATGGGGAGGGGATTCCGGCAGTGAGGACAGCAGTTATCTTCGGTGAGGTGGACCTCAAGGGTGGCGAAGCCCTGTCTCCTAATCAGGAGGCTTCCGCAACGGGGGCAATGGGTATCCTCACCCCGTCCCCGAAGGTTGCCCAGATAAACGTAGTGGATACCGGCGTCCTTCGCCCACCTCCATGCCCTCTCCATATGATCGAGAGGGGTGAGAGGGGCGGTGAAGGAGCGAGCAGGGAAGTACCGGGTGAAGTGGAGGGGGACGTCAGGGCCGAGGGCCTCCAGGTGCTGATCGATTATCCACCGCACCGTGGTCTCGTCATCGGAAACACCGGTGACGAGGAGGGAGACGACCTCGATGTGAACCCCTTGGCGGCGGGCATAGGCGGCCAGCTCCCACACCCCCCTCACCTTCGGCCCACCGCAGTATCGATCGTACGCCTCCTGACGACCCTTCACGTCCACGTTCATGCCGTCAAGACCCGCCTCGATGAGGGCATCTAAGGCCTCGGTGGTCATGTAACCGTTGGAGACGAAGCAACAGTACTTGTCCTCCTTCCTTGCCAGGGTAAAGAGGTCGAGCGAGAACTCGAAAAGAAGCGTCGGCTCATTGAAGGAGACGCAGATCCCGTCATCCCCTCTCGCCATCTCCATCACCTCCTGCGGGGAAAGGGAACGTGCCATTCCCTCAGGGGGAAGGCGACCCGAGAGGTGATGGTTCTGGCACCAGGCGCAGTGGAAGTTACACGACCAGGAGGAGATGGTGAAGGCCGTTGAGCCGGGGTGATAGTGGAAGAAGGGTTTTATCTCGATGGGGCGAGAGGAGGCAGCGGAGAGGTTCCCGTAGGTAAGGGTGAAGAGCTCCCCACCCCTGTTCTCCCGAACCCCACAGAATCCCCTTTCGCCTGGAGCGATGCGGCATCGGCGTTGACAAAGCCCACATCTTACAGCACCGCTGGGAAGGACTTCGTAAAGCCTGGCGGGATGATAAGTGACCATAAAAGCTACTGCCGGAGGTAGTTTGTTGCTGATCTCTGTCTTTAAAGGTATCAGCGGTTAAATAAAGGATTAATTTAATCGTTCATCATTGATTCCGAGAATTTTTATTTGATAATTAAGGGTAGACCTATCCATTTTGAGGAGTTTAGCGGCTTTAGCTTTATTATATTTTGAAATTTTAAGGGCCTTTCTGATCAATTGCCTGCTAAAATTTTCGATAGCTGCTTTGAAGCTAAAGTCTTTTCGGAACAAAATTTCATCTACAGAAAAGGAAGGCAGGGTCTCAACATCTCCTTTTTTCATTGAAGCAATACTTTTTGTGAAAGCCCCTTTAAGAACATCTGACGTTATAACGGAAACAGAATCCCCAAAAACAACAATTTGTTCGATCATATTTTTTAGTTCCCTAACATTCCCGGGCCAATGGTAATTTAAAAGAAAATCTATTGCATCCTCAGTAAATCCTTTAATTTTTTTTCGGTGTTTTTTATTGTATTTGTTCAAAAAATACTCAGCTAAAACGGGAATATCGTCTCGTCTTTCACGCAGAGGGGGTAGATGAATATTCACGAGATTAAGACGATGAAGAAAATCTAATCTGAAAGTTCCTTCAGCGGCTGCTTTCGCTAAGTCCTTATTAGTTGCTGCTATCAGTCGTACATCGACCTCCTTCTCTTTTCGGCCACCTATTCGTCTTACTATTCTATCCTCAACAAATCTCAATAATTTCCCCTGAACTCCCATATCCATGTCACCGATCTCGTCCAAGAAAAGGGTGCCCCCTTCTGCTTGTTCGATTAAACCTTTTCTTTGCTCACAAGCATTAGTAAACGCTCCTTTTTCATATCCGAAAAGTTCGCTCTCTAATAAAGTAGAAGGAACTGCAATACTATTCACAATCACAAAAGGTTTGTTAGCTCGATCACTTAACAAATGAATAGCCTTAGCCACTAATTCTTTCCCCGTGCCCGTCTCCCCTGTGACAAGAACGGTATCAATATTCGAAATCGCTACCTTCTTGATTTGATCTATTACTTCTTCCATAGCCTTACTTTTATATACAATTTTGTCCTTCTTCAGTTTAATTTCCTGTACGGTTCTAAATCCTTCCAGCTCACTTCGGAGCCTTTTATCTTCCAGAGCTTTTTTTACTTTGATAACAACCTCGTCAAGGTTGAAGGGTTTGGGAAGATAGTCGAAAGCCCCCAGTTTGATGGACTCTACGGCAGTCTCAATTGAACTAAAAGCAGTAATTACTATAACTTGGACTTCAGGAAATTTTTCCTTTAACTTTTTCAAAAGCTCAAACCCGCCTATTCCTGGTAAAACAAGATCAAGTATCATTACATCAATCGCCTTCTCTTCCAATACCGCCAACGCATGTTCCCCTGACTGCGCCTGTAACACATTATAACCGGCGTCAACGAGGGCGTCAGCGAGGCTCATCCTTATAAGCTCTTCGTCATCGACTATAAGTATCGTCTCTATAGTCATCCTTCTGCTATCTTAAATAAATTTTACTTCCGTTGGTAATAAGATGTAAAATCGCGCTCCCTTCCCATATTCACTCTCCACTCCCATGAACCCTCTGTGTTGCTCAATTATCCGGCTGCTTATATATAAGCCGAGTCCTATGCCATCAGAGGTCGAGTAAAAAGGTTCAAAAATCTTAGGCAGCTCTGAAGACGGAATACCCTTTCCTTCGTCCTTTACAGCAATGCATACATAAGGCGCATCAAACTTTTCGGACGACCCCGGCTGATCCTTGTGCCAGAATACGCCTTTGGGCAACTCATTAACGTCCTCTATTAGTGTTGTCTCAATAGTCAGCTTTCCACCTTCCGGCATTGCTTTTATAGCGTTAAGAAAAAGGTTCAAAAGTACTTGCTTCATGGATGCCTTGTCCACATAAACAACGGGAACGTCCCTGTCAAATTTCTTAATAAGAGTGATTTTGTGGGAAAGCAGCGGTTTCTGGATGAAGAGAAACACGTCTCTACATATGTCTTCTATTTTGTGCTCATTGAAGGAAAGTTGTTGAGAAGAACTAAAAGAAAAAAGGTTTTCTAAAACTCCATTCAAACGATCGATTTCATCAAAGACCTTTTCAAGAATATATTGAGATTGACTGTCGGTAAGTGTCCGTTTTAGTCTTTGAAGCGCTCCACTAATTCCTGCCAAGGGATTCCTAATCTCATGGGCAACCCCTGTCGCAATTTGGCCCAGAACTGACAGTTTTTCAATTCTTTCGATCTCTTTTTCAAGTTTTTTCTTTTCAGAGAGGTCTGAACATATTGCAACTACACCAACCACATCCTCAGTTTCGTTTTTGATGACAGCAGTCTTCATCTCCACGGGTATGACCTCGCCATCCACCAAGCCCAGGTGAATTTCCGGAAAATAGTTAGTCTTTCCGGTCCAATATGTCTTCTCTAACTTTTTCCTCGTCTCACCGTAGAACCCAAATACCTCGTACCATTTTCTTCCGAGGACATGCTGCCTTTTTTGTTTGCTCATTTTCTCTAAAACCTGGTTCATCAAAACCACATATCCCTTCTTATTGGTCGCCACTACCCCAATAGGAATATTATCGATTATTAGCTCATAAAAGTTTCTCAAATTTTGCAATTCGTCGCACCTCTGCTTAAGTAATTCCTTTCTCTCCTTCTCTTCTTGACATTCCCAAAGAAGGTATGCAATCGTTCCGAAATATTCTGTCAGTTTTTGAAGGCAATCGATCAAGTCGTTTGAGAAAGATCCAGCCTCTTTTTTATAAAGGTTTAAAACCCCTATCCGCCCCCAAGGCGTCGTTATTGGCAAAGCTAAAAAAGCTCTTATCCCTTCCCGTTGATAGATTTCTTTAAAAGGCGAGGTTAAAGGATGAGTATAAAGATCTGCTATTTCGTCATAACCCCCGCTTATTACTACCTTCTCATTTATACGCTCTTCCCCGATCTTCGCGTTCCAAACATCATAATCGCTGGAAAGGCCGAAACTTGCCACTTTCACCATCTCACCTTGAGCGTTCAGCTTTAATTTTATAGCCCCCTTATAAGATAAAACCTCCCCTAATAGGGTGGCAAATTGTTGTGAGAAGACCATTAAGTCCCTTTCCTTAAGGCCAACAATTAATTTATCATACAGATTCTCAAGGAACTGGGCCATTTAATAAAGATTATACAACCTTCTTTTACAAAGAAAAACTCACATCAAGTTGACTGAATGAGGCCCTTAGGCCTATTCCATCTCTACGATAATCCTTATTGCCTCCCCTTTTCTTAGTTCATCAAAGGCCTCGTTGATCTTGTCCAAGGGATATCTTGAAGTAATGAGCCTATCCACTCTAAATTTACCAGTCTTTATCAAATTAAAGATCCTCTCATAATCGGAGACTAAACCAGCAATTGACCCTGTGATTTCCATCTCCCGGTACATCAATCTCGCGGCTTTAAGAGGGGGGGATTTGAAGGAATATCCCACTACGCAAACCTTCCCACCATCCCTTGTAGCATCGAAGGCCTGAGTGATCACGTCGGGGTTTCCTATACATTCCATAGCGATATCTACCCCTCCACCAGAAATTTTCCTTACCTCTTTGGGCACGTTTTCCACTTTCTTTGCATTGACTATCGCTACGGCCCCCAGTTCCTTAGCGAGTTGCAGCTTGTGATCCATTATGTCCACCGCGATCACGAGGCCTCCCGCTAAGTTGGCCCACTGTACGCAGTTTATCCCTACACCGCCACATCCGAAAACCGCCACCCAGTCCCCGAGACCAACCTTTGCTCTCCGTTTCACAGCATGATACGGGGAAACAACTGCATCTGAAATGACACAACTCTCTTTGAGAGGTAACTCTTCGGGTAGCTTAACGAGACATCTGGCTGGAACCTTCACGTATTCAGCGAATGCCCCGTCAAGATTGTTTCCGATCATCATCATTGACTGGCAGATGTTTTCCCTGCCATTACGGCAATAAAAACAGTTCCCACAGGTGATGGGACCAATGAGGACTCTATCCCCCACTTTCACGTTGGTGACTTTTGACCCTATTTCTTCCACAATACCTGAGGGCTCGTGACCAAGCACTAAGGGCGGTTTTTTGAAAGTTGGGACGCCGTAATCTATATAACCCAAGTCCGTATGGCATAGTCCGCAAGCAACTACCTTGACTATTACGTCCTCGTCTTCCTCAATCACAGGCTTATCAATTTCGGTGACCTCAAGAGGTTTATTCGTTTCCTTAAAGATCGCGGCCTTCATCTTAGCCATTAGCACACCTCCTATTTCCCTTATTTGTGCTTCCAAACTGGCTTTCTTTTCTCAAAAAAGGATCTCAAACCTTCGTTCGCATCCTCAGTTTGCATAACCAGGCCGATATAAATATCGTCAACCGTCTTTAAAGCCTTCGAAAACTCCATGTCCCATGATCTCCGCAAAGCGTATCTTGTCAGTTCGAGAGCCTTGGCACTTTTGTCCCTATACCCGGCAAGGAATTTTTCCAACTCCTCATCAACCTTTTCCCGAGGAACTACCCTGTTAACCAGCCCCAAGCGATGTGCGTCCTCGGCGCTTATAGGAGTTCCGCTCGTGATGACCTCGAAGGCTATGTTCATTGGAATCTTTCTCGGCAACGCGACTATCCCTAAACCTGGATAAAGAGAAAGTGTTATTTCCGGAAGAGAGAAGGTTGCCTTCTCAGTGGCTATGATCATGTCGCAACAAAGGACCAACTCGAAACCACCACCTGAACAAATCCCGTCCACTACGGCCAGGGAACATCTTTTCCCGTTTGCGATCGTCACCATCATCTCCTCAAAGGCTTCTAGCATGTCGTGCATCACTTCTGGCAGGTGATCCCTTACATCTACCCCGGCAGCAAAGGCTTTCTCCCCAGCTCCTCTGATTATTACAATCCTGATATCCGCCGTCGCTTCTGCGTCCTTATAGGCGTTGGTTATCTCTCTCATAGTATTAGTGGTAAGGATATTCAGGGGAGGCCGGTTGATCACGATGCTCGCAACTCCATCTTTTTTTTCGTATATAATATTTTCGTATTTCATTTTGTCCTCCTTGACCGCAATTTTTGTCCTTGAACTCTATGAAACCACCCGTCCACCAAAAATGACCTGCTGGCGATGGTCCTACCCACGTTGTCTACGTCGTAGCTAAAAATAGCGAGGGCCCTCATGCCGGCATATAACCTGTTTCATAGGGCATGGTCCTTTCAGCGGGTTTGGCATCCCAGGTGGGTCTTCACCCCCATCTGCTTGAAGACCTCCAGGAACGTTACGCCGTAAACGGCCCGTAGCCCCGGAAATACCCACGACCAACCCCCTCTTCTTCAGTCCTTTCCCCTCAACAGCCTCTCCCTCACCTCATCCGGAACCCTCGCAGAACGTCTCGATACGGGATCGAAGCACACCAAGATCATGGAGCCTTGGACACAGATCCTCCCTTTGGTCTTATTGTAACAAGTAAACCCCAGAATTACCTTCCGCTCGCTCAGCTCCTTTAACTCCGTGATCACCTCTAGAAGGTCGTCAAAGAAAGTTTCATCCAGGAAACGGCATTGGCACTCCCCCACCACGAAGGTCGCTTCCTTTTGCTGACCATCAAGAAAGAGGTGACCCGCACCATCGAAGATGATTCCTTTCCCACGGAAGAACTCGATGACGGCATCGTCGAAGAACTCCAAGTAGCGGGAGAAAAAGATCCTCCCTGTGCTATCGGTATCCCTATATCTAACCCTCACTTCCATGAAATCTTCCACGTTTTTCAAAAGTTTCTTATGCGGGTAAAAAGGCGTTAAAAAATTTACATATATATCCCTCCGTTGATCCCGATTACCTGGCCCGTGATATAGGCTGCATTATCGCTAACCAGAAAGGCCGCCAGCTTTGCCAGCTCCCAAGGCTCGCCCATCCTTTTCAAGGGAATTTCATCTATGGCCTTTTGTTTCAGATCTTCAGGCATCCTATCGCTCATCGCGGTCTTAAAAAGGCCGGCCGCGATAGCATTCACTGTAATGTTGTAGCGGGCGAGTTCCTTAGCCGCTGCTTTTGTAAGGCCATGTACCCCTGCTTTTGCAGCTGCGTAGTTGACCTGACCAATGGTGCCTCGTTGGCCGGCGACTGACGAAATGTTCAGTATCCTGCCATATCTCTGCGAGATCATCACCTCACACACACACCTTATACAGTTGAAATAGCCTGTAAGATTGATATACAAAACCTCTTCCCACTGTTCTTTTGACATCTTGTGAATCATTGCAGGATTTATGACCCCTGCATTATTTACGAGAATATCTACTCTGCCAAACTGTGCCTTGGCCTTTTTTACCATCCCAGCAACCTGATCAATGTCGCTGATATCGCACGGGATAGCAATCGCCCGGCCTCCCGTTTTATTTATCCGCTCTGCCGCTTCCGTTCCTTTTTCGCCTCTTCTATTAACAATCACTACCGTTGCCCCCTCTCTACTGAACTCCTCTGCCATAGCATAACCAAGACCTTGATTTCCACCGGTCACAATAGCAATTTTCCCCTTCAGAAGCATCTCTCTTATGCCTCCCTCCTTATGATCACTGCGCCTCCAAGTCCTCCTCCGCCACAGAGGGTAGCGAGGCCAATTTCCCCACCGGTTCTTTTGAGGGCATGATAAAGCGTTACGATCAGTCGAGACCCGGTGCTCCCAGTAGGGTGCCCCAAGGCTATTGCACCACCATGGATGTTTACCTTTTCAGGATTCAGCCCGAGGACCTTTATACCCAAGAGAACGACACAAGCAAACGCCTCGTTATATTCCACCAGATCCAGGTCGTCCACTTTGAGGCCAGCTTTCTCAAGGGCCTTCGGCACTGCGTAGATCGGCCCGACGCCCATAATTGAGGGATCGACCCCGACCGTATGGTAGGATAGAAAAGACGCCAGGGGTTCAAAGCCGAGCTCCCTAGCCCTTTTTCTCGACATCAGAATCACACCGTTAGCTCCATCAGTCAAAGGACAGGCGTTACCTGCCGTGACCGTCCCCCCTCCATAGACAGGCTTGAGCGCTGCAAGCTTCTCTGGGCTGGTATCCCTTCGCATGCATTCGTCTTTATCAAAGAGAATTGCTGGTCCTTTTTTCTGGGGGACCTCGATGGGGATAATCTCTTCGTCAAACCAGCCGCTGTCTTGGGCTTTAATAGCTTTCATGTGGCTCTCATAAGCGAAGCTATCCTGCTCCTCCCTTGGAATTCCATACTCCTTAGCCAACTTATCCGCTGTGGCCACCATATTGAGCCCACAGAGCCTACAGGGGATGTATAAGTCGTCCACTACCGTCTGATGGCCACTTCTAAATCCCCATCTCGCTCCCTTCAGGATATAGTTACAACCCGACATATTCTCCATTCCGCCGGCTACGACCACCTCAGCGTCTCCCAACATGATCATACGGATCCCCTGAATCACTGCCTGCATAGCCGAGATGCACGTCATGTTTATGGTAGAAGCAGGAACTTCTATCGGGATGCCGGCTTTGAAGGCTACGGCCCTAGCAGGATTGCCTCCATAACCGGCCTGCCGGGTCTGGCCCCAAAAGACGAAGTCAACCACGCCCGGTTCCAGCCCTACTTTCTGAAACAAACCTCGCAGGAGCGCAGCCGACATATCGTCAGCATCCATGTCTTTGAGAGTCCCACCAAATTTGCCTCTTGCAGTTCTGCCGACCCCGACTATCACTACATCTTCCAGCCTTACACCCATCACAGATACCTCCTCGCGCAAAAACAACCCTCGGTCGGCTCTATGACTCACCTCTACATCTATTCAAGCGCTGCCCCACAATTCCCACAGAACTTAAACTCCCCGGGTAACCCCTTAGCTCCACACTTGGAGCAGGCTTTTACCGGAGCTCCCCACAAATATTCTGAGCTCTTCCCCTCAGCAGCAAGTTTTCGCAGCTTCATGTAATCAGGTTTCCTCTTCTCTACAAAAGACCACATTCCTTCGTACGGTTCCGGCGAGGTGAAATGAATGCTGAGCCATTCCGTAGCGTGACCTCCCAATATGGCGGCAGGGATGTCCTTGAAAAAGTTAACCTGCTGAAGAGTGTACCGGAGGCACTCCGGGAACTTGTTGATCAATTGATCTGCCATTTCCTGGACGGCTTCATCCAGCTTTTCATATGGCACCACCCTATTCACCAACCCCCAATCTAAAGCAGTTTTAGCGTCCAAGCGCCTATTAAGAAGGAGCATCTCCCTAGCCCTCCTATCCCCAAGGAGAAGAGGAAGGAACCAGCATGAGGCCGCAGCCACAGATCCAACCCCGACCCCAACCTGAAAGAATTGGGCGTGCTCTGCAGCTATTGAAAGATCGCATGCTATATGCCATTCATTACCACCGCCTACGGCCATACCATTTATCCTCGCTATAGTAGGCTTCCCGATGTGTCTGAGGAGTTCCATAGTCCTGCAGAAGAGGTTTCCCCATTTCCAGAAGTCGCGAGGAGTCGTCGTGTAACATGTAGCGTACTCATCTACATCCCCACCAGTGCAGAAGGCCTTATCGCCAGCGCCCGTCAGAACCACTACAGCTATAGAATCGTCCCAAGAGGCGTCCAGAAAGGCTTGGCCCATTTCTATGAGGGTTTCAGTACGGTAGGTGTTGAGTTTTTCAGGCCGGTTGATAGTGATTGTGGCAACCCAGTCTTTCTTCTCATAGATGATATCTTGGAAGTTATACTCATCGGGCTCCCTCGGTATGAACTTTCTTTCAGTTCCCATTTGCTCACCTCCTGTGTTTATGACCATCCCTTGTAAAAGCTTTCGCCCTTATTGACGTTATCGAAGAATCTCCTGTCCAGGATGCCGTACCTTTTCCTGATATGCTCCAGCATGAACTCATAAGGCAAATCCGTAAAGTGGCCCAAAACGTTTATATAATCGATCAGTTTTCTGCCCTTCCTGTCCGTAGGGTGGAAAAGGGCATCTTTCTCACCATCGAATTCCGTAGGGATGTAATCCATTATCTCGCAATATTTAATGTCAAACGTCGGATTAAGCTTTACCCAATTCCCTTGGAGAAAACCTTCAGCGAAGCCATGGAGAATCACGTCGCTTTTCAGTCCAAGCTTTACGGTCTCAGGCAGTTGATAATGTCTGATCTCCGCTAAGATAAGCCTTGCTGGGATGTTAATACTCCGCAAGAGTGAGATAAGTAGAATAGCTTTCATGATGCAAAAGCCATAACCTCTCTTTAGGATCGCACTGGCTTTGAATTCCTCTTTAGGCAGATAATTAAAAAAAAGAGGCCTAAAAGAAATCCTGTCCCTTACAAAATAAAAAAGAGCCTTTACTCTTTCTTGCTCCTCCTCTATGTGCCTCGTGAGTTCTTTGGCGCATGCAGATATTTCAGGATGATCGCTCTCAATGAATTCTGTCGATTCAAGATATTCCTTCACTCCTCACCCCTGTCAATCTATATGGTCTTGGTTACCCCCCTGTCCTTCTAGGATTTTTATCCTCATCGAAACAGGCCATTTTTCTTCAGGGTCTTCTCTCGAGGGTAAAATCACGGTTGCGGTTCCCGGCATTGTGTCTTCGCCGCGCTGGTTGAAGGCATGAGTCTCGATATCTACACAGTGTTCACCGTTCTCATCCAAATATTTCTTGACTACCCTTCCAGTAAGGCGAATCACATCAGAGAGGTAGACAAACCTCCGATATTCCGCCCTGCTTCTCTTCAACCACCCCTCGTCTCCCATCCAGTTCGTCAAAAGATGGATCTGCCACGAATGTCTCTGAGTACCTACATCGTACGGATATGGAAGGCCCATTGCCAACGCAGCCTCTTTGTTATAATGAACGGCGAAGATGGGCTCTAAGGCATAAGTGTTCGGATCCCTGAATGCCCAAGCAGGATGTTTCCTATATTTCCTCAGAGCAACCTCGTGAGCCTCAAGCTTCACCGGAGCACCACCCCCTATGATAAAAGCGATATTATCCGTTATACCGAGAGGGCCTTTCACTACGGGCTTTAACTCCTGTCCAATTTCGACATCTTCCCAAAATCGGGGTTCAGAACCCCGAATTTCTGCTTCTAAAACTTCCTCTTCTATTTGTCTTAATTCCTCCTCAGACCATTGGTGGGGAAGTTCAACTCTCTTATACTTCCCTTTCTCCCGTGCCTTTTTCCTTTCAGTTCTAATAACCCACCTCAATACCTTGGCGATAAGCTGCCCTCTTTGGTTAAAATATTTGTCTTCGAAATAGTCCACAACCATCCTTCCGGCAAACTCGCTTGGCTTTGGTCCTTCGAAATCGAGGAACGTCTCTTCGGGTTTTATCACATCGTTTACTAAGATGGGCAAGTAGAACTCCATATCACTGCCAGAATGGAACCCAGCGAGTCCTCTCCATCCGAATTGAATCCCAGCCAGCACACTAAAAACCCACGAGGGAGGAGCGACGATACAACCATATCGAGTTCTTTTGGCATACTCTTCATCTCTCCACAGCGGGTTGGGATCACCTATCCCATCGGCAAATCTTTTAATGGCGCCACGGGTTGCCTCTTCATTGAAGACATGGCCCTCTACCCGGAGTTTAAGGCCACGTTTCGATCTCATTTCTTCTATCAACTCTGGAGTAAACTCACCCTCTGGCATTTTTACCGCAATTCGTTCCATTTATTCCTCCGGGAAGGCTTGAGAGGGGTATTCCTGCTACTTCCTTCTGCAGTCTTTTTCTTTTTTTCCTTATCCTTATCCTTTTCAAGAAGGGACCGAATCATACCCACTTTTCTCTGGGCGAGCCTTGTTTTTTCCATGCTAACGACAAACTCTACCTCCGGTTCCTCTTCTACCTCCACAATTTTTATATATAAGGGATCCTCGCAATGTCGAACATCCCTTCGAATTCCACCCACACTCATCTCCCCCTCCTCACCCTTTCTCACTGATGATCGCTTTTACTGTCAGTTTTTCAAAAACTCTGTATTCCGAATTGAAAACTTCATCTTAAAAAAATCATCTCGAGGGATATCCCAAGCTTTTCGGCAGTCTCCCTTTCCACGATCGGGAGTTTTTCGAATTTCGACTCAGCAATATCTATGCCGTCAAAGAAATGCTCTGTTTTTAAGGAGCTCTTTAAAAGTTAAGATGCCACTGTGATAAAAATCAACCGCAAATGGCTAACGATGTGATAAAAATTAACCATTCAAGGCTTATCAGGGTTTTTACTGAAGCTGTTGAGCTCTGTCAATATACCTTTTATTTATTTTATTTCTTCTTTCTCCTTCCTTTTCGCTCTATTCACTTTATTTTGCGAAGGAACTATAATTGCATGTAATTTTATAGCCATGAGCATCTGGAGGGAGAACCCTAAACTGGAAGGGCCTCGGGGCCGGTTGAAGAAAGAGCAAGGAGGTTGAGGATAAATAATGGCAGAGAAAGACTGTGGCTCCAAGACAGTAAAATGGTCGGAGTGGCCCTCTTTGCGAGGTCGCCCCCCAAAAAACAAAGGGACTTGAGGTAATGGCTATCGCTCGATACGGATATAAGGACGGCTCAGGGGAGTACTTCATTATTTTGAATACGGATAAGTGCAATGGATGCGGAAAGTGTGCAGAGGCCTGTCCTTATGGGGTGCTGGTGATGGGGGAAGACCCCACGGATCCGTTGCGGGACGAACCTGTGCCGGTTGTGGCTGACGAGCATAAGAAAAAGATAAAATACAGTTGTGCCCCTTGTAAGCCAGTGGGGGTAGAGAAGCCTACGCTTCCCTGTGTAAAGGCTTGCCCTAACGACGCCCTGAGCCATTCATGGTAGAAATTAAAAAAGTCGAGCATTAGAAGGTCCTCTTTTAGAGGAATGCCTTTTATACCCGACTTTGACGCCTCTTCAACAAAAATATAAGGATTTCAAGATATTAGAGGCACACCCTCCCCGCGGCCTCATCCCTACGGCTCTAAAGCTCAGTCCTCAAAACATACCTTGAACCACCCATCCACCTGCCACAGCCCCTGTAGGCAAGGGCCACTTCCTCGGGAGAAAGACCGGTATTGATCCTCAGGACGTACTTTCCATCGTATCTGGCCTCCTCTCTGACCGGTCCTGCTCCAAGATGGCCCCGTACCCTCAATTCTGAGATACCTCCGGTAGGCCCTGTTTCCTATCAGCGCCGAGCATTAGAAGTACCGAATTCCACATCCTCTCGTAGGCAGATCTCAATGTGAAGATCTTTTGTCTGAGCTATACCTTTCGAGTGACAGCGCTCGATCAGCTTATTGAAGCAAATCAATCCCTTTTTGGTTCGGAAAGTTCTATTTTACCTCCGAAGATTTCCAACACCTTCGGGTTAGTTAGCACTTCCTCCTGAACACCGTCAGCCACCTTTTTCCCTTGATCAAGCACAATTAACCTGTCTGCCAGTTCGCCGACCAAAGATAGATCATGCTCAACCCAGACAATTGGTATACCCTTTTCATACTTAATGCGAAGAAGGAATCTCGCCAGGTCCTCTTTTTCGTCACGAGACAATCCGCAAGAGGGCTCGTCCAATAGTAGTATCCGTGGTTGAGCGCAAAGGGCTCTTGCTACGCTTACTAACTTCTGGGTCCCTATGGGAAGGCTACCGGCAGGAAGTTTGCGGTACCTTTCCAATTCCATGAAATCGAGTACCTCTTCCACAACCTCGCGAAAGCGTAGCTCTGTCTTTTGAGCAAGACCCCAATAAATCCCAGCGGTAAAGATGTTTCCCTTCATGAAGGGATGACATCCTACGAGTAAGTTCTCCAATACAGTCATCCCCCCAAATAATTCCATCTGTTGAAAGCTTCGGCCTACCCCAAGTCTTGCTATCTTGTGGGGAGGCATTCCCGTAATGTTTATTCCGTCCAACAACACCTCTCCGTTAGCAGGCTTATAAAAGCCGCTAATGACATTTAGAACGCAGGTTTTCCCCGATCCATTAGGACCTACTACCCCAACTATCTCTCTATCTTTCACCTGGAAGCTTACGTCAACTAAGGCCTGAATTCCGCCGAAGTTGAGGTGTAGGCCTGTCACGGAAAGCTTTACCTTGTTTTCCATTACTTAGCCCCACCAGCGGCGAGTTCGTCGATATTGTTTTACGTCCTTGTAACTCTTCTCCTTCCCACCCTTGATGCCAAGATAAAACTCTCTCACATCTTCATGTGCCAAAAGTTTCTCCGGAGGACCATCGAAGACTACCCTTCCTGTTTCCATTATGTATGCATAATCAGCGATCTTTAGCGCTGCTTCGGCGTTCTGTTCTACCAAAAGGATCGTTAAACCCAACTCTTTCTTCATCCTTTTTAATGCTTCGATAAGTGAGGATACAACCTGCACAGATAATCCCAGGGATAACTCATCGATCAGCAACAATCGTGGCTGACAAAGCAGAGCTGTGCCAATCGCTAACATTTGCCTTTCTCCACCGCTCAGATAACCCGCGATCTGGGAACTCCTTTCTTTGAGAATAGGAAAGTACTCATAAACAGTCTCTAACGAAAAAATCGCTTCTTTCTTTGCCAACGATGAGGATTTGATATTTTCCAGTGTCGTCATCGTAGTAAATATCTTTTCCCTTTCTGGCACCAATACGAGGCCTCGACGAACTATTTCATGTGGGGACTTGGAGGTTATATCTTCACCCTCAAATATTACAGTTCCATCCGTAATCTCAGCATACTCAGATGGTATAAAGCCAGAAATCGCCCGGATTAGCGTCGTCTTACCCGCTCCATTTGTCCCCAGAATGGCTACGATGCTTCCTTTTGGGACCTTAATAGAAACCCCTTGAATTGCCATCACGGCACGGTTATATATGACCTCTAACTTGCTGACCTCCAATAGGATGTCGTCATAAGGGACTTCACCCTTCATCGTTACCGCCTCGTCGCGATCGCTCTACGATATTTAAAAGGCCAAAGCTCAAAATAAGGTCGGACTTTCAGTCGCCATAAGCCAACTAATCCCATCGGTTCAACTAACAAGAACAGGATCATTATGAATCCGAAAACAGCTTGTTCCACACTGCTAAAGTACAACTCCATTCTGGTCGGAAGCCGAAATGATTCCACAATCCAATGGAGGAAATAGGGCAAAAAAGTAACGATAAAAGCACCAAAGTATGAACCTGCTATCGAACCAATCCCTCCGATAATGATCATTGCCAGATAAATGACGCTTGTCCAGATCGTAAACTCCTCGTAAGCGACGAAGTGGACATAGTAGGCGGTTAGACAACCTGCCACACCGATGAGCCCAGAACTAAAGGTAAAAGATAGAAGCTTATAATACCCAACGTTGACACCCAAAATATTGGCTACTATATCCCTGTCCCTCAATGCAATCCAGGCCCTGCCTATATGAGTGCGTTCGATATTGAGGCAAAAGATAGTGACCATAATTAAAATCGCCAGCAGGAAGTAGTACCACTTAATAGTTGTATTCAGTACAACACCCGCTCCTATATTAGGATCGGAAATAGGGATGCCGCCGATATACCCTTTTAGTATTTGGTATCTCCCACAGAAATAAACTATGATGAAATGGATAGCGAGGGTGCTAAGCAAAAGGTAAATGCCCTTCAGTCTCAAAGCCGGAAGACCGGCTATGAGACCTAAAATACTCCCCCCTACCAAGGCGGCAATTATGTTTACCCAGAAGGGGGTGTGAAGTTCGATGTTCAGTATTACAGCGATAAACGCACCAGCACATAGGAAACCACCAGTCCCAAGTGAGACAAGGCCTGTATAGCCAGTAACAATGTTCAAACCTATGGCGCCAAGTGTGGCTAAAAAACATAAATTCATTAGGTGGATAAAGTAAGATGACGTGAGAAAGGGAAGGATTAACCCCAATACAATCATCGATCCTACCCATATACGCAAAAGAGGATAATCGAACAATACCATATCTTTCTTATAATTACTGGCTATCGGCGTTTTCCATAAAGACATGATCAAACCCTTTCTATCTCTTCCTCCTTTCCAAATATACCCCAAGGCTTAACAATCAGAACGATGAGAAGGATTACCATTGGAATCACGTCAGACACCAAAGGATCAAAGTAGACCGCCACCGCATTTTCGGCCAATGCCACGATTATTGCTCCAGGTACAACGCCTAACAGGCTGTACATTCCTCCCACAATCGCTACTGGCATCGCTTTTAAGGCTAAGAAGGCCATAGCAGGCTCAGTATGGGTATTGGCACCGTATAGGATCCCTGCAATGGCGCCCAGTAAGGTCGCTATACCCCACGAAAAAGCAAACAGAAGATAAATGTTTATTCCCCTCTGTGAAGCAAAAAGAGGGTTCTCAGAAGCCGCCCTTAATTGAATACCTACTCTTGAATACTTGAAGAACAAACCAAGACCTATCAGTAATGCAAAGAAAGTGATGATGAAAGCTAAGTCAAAAGTGGAAAGAGCTACAGTATTGAAAGAAATTGAAGCACTTCTGTTCCCCATATAACTGATAAGCGACTTTGGCTCTGCTCCCCATATGAAGACCGTAATTCCGTGTAACAAAATGCTCAATCCAATGGTTACCATTATGATCACAAAGACAGGCTGACCAAGCATTGGATGTATCAAAATGCGGTAGATTAGAAGGCTCAGCAGGAAGACGATCAAGAAAGCAGTAATTGCGCTGGTAATACTTGATAGAATGCCCTTGGATCCTATTATGGAAAGGACGGAAAAGAAAAAGTACACCCCAAGTACCATAAAGTCGCCATGCGCAAAATTTATTACGCGGCTTGCCCGGTAAACAATCACATAGCCCGTAGCGAGAAGGCCGTATATAGAAGCCAAAACCAATGTGTTGGCTAAGAATTGCATTAGGCACCCTTGTAAGCCATTCGAGTAGGTTGCGAATCCCTCTGACAGCCGGCTTGCGATCTGCGATAAGTCATCGGACTCCTCCTCGTTTTTTGATGGTTATAGAACCTCGTTCTCGTCCAACTTACTTGTTACCTGCATTTATCAGACCTAAGCCGCCACACTCGCTTTGTTTACACGGCTGCCCTTTGTCCCCTCTTCTTAAATGTGAAACGCCTAGCTTCACTCAAACTTAACCTTCGGGACGCCCACGCTCTTTGGAAGTACTTTGACTTTCGTTCCTGCTGCATTAGAGACATACCAAGGCAATACAACGACGAATCTGTTCTCTTTCGGACTCCAAGACCAACCGTTCTCATACACCGGCCCTTGATGATCGGTGGCGGTGAACTGAACGGGAGGAAAAGCAGGGCCAAAATCCAACTCTAAGTGATTCAATACGCTTAAGAGTTTTTCGGTCGTTACAGGCCAACCGGCCTTTTTTAATACTTCTTCGACCACCATCCCGTACCACCATCCCGCTTTGATGCCGGAATTCAGCCTTATCCCTTGCTTCTTAGCTTCTGCCTCTATTTCCTTATCAACAGGGAACCCAGCCCAAAGAGGCACTAAGTTGGGATTTGTGTAGATAATTGAGGGGCATCTTTTCATTAGCTCCGCGAAATGCTCCGGTGGATCTGGGGTGTTAATGTAGAGAACGCCTTTATATCCGAGCTTGATCAGAGCCTTAAAAAGGCCCAGGGTAAGTCCAGCGGGCCCCCAGGTAGATATTATATTACAGCCAGCGTCCATAAGAGAAGTAGCTATGGGAGTATAATCCATTGTCCCCAAGGGGGCTATTTTTACCACTGTCTTCAGCCCCATTTTTGCTCCGATCCTTCCCTGGGCCTCCGCCCCCTTGCGTGAGACAGGAATATCTATCCCCGCTATTCCCCACACGGGGTTTTTGATCTTTGAAGCGAACTCTTGCTTCACAATCATGATGATGACTTTTGTGGTGTTTCGTGCATTGCCCCAGATCTGTCCGTAAACCAGGCGCTCACATTTTGGGGGCGTTGTTTGAAGGGGACCTATGGCAAGAACAAGGACTGGTATGTTCGCTCGCCTTGCCTCATCAAAAGCAGGAGCATAGATCGCTGATGGTCCGGATAGCACAATTAAGCGGACTTTTGCCCCTGCAAACCTTTTAACGTTCGCCCCGGCTTTTATGCCGCTACCTGCATTATCTTCAAAAATGAGTTTTATCTTGCGTCCGTTCACTCCCCCTTTTCCATTTAACTTTTTAATATACAATCGGAATCCATCACTCAGCGGAGCATATGTCCCAGCCGGTGGCCCCGTCACCGTCCCCGAGAGTCCTATTTTATAAGGCTCGAGAGATGATTTGGCCTCACCGCTGAGAGGAAAACTCAAAACAAGGCCAAAAAATAATATTACGCTTACTACAAAAGCCCAAATAAATCCTTTCCTTTTCATTTTCCTCCCTCCTTAATATATTTTTTCTTTAATCTCCCCCAATTCACTGACTATGATTTCTTTCTCCTCTTTTTGCTCCTCAAACATTGACTCGACCAGATCTTTGAATTTTTCATAAACTTTTTGTCTCTTAATCTTCCTCGTCGAAGTTATTGGGTCCTCCTCATCTTCAGGATCAAATTCCTTGGGCAGAATACGAAATCTTTTTACTCGTTCGACCCTCGCAAGCTGTTCATTCGCCTTTGCGACCTCGTTTGCTATGAGTTCGTAAACTTTAGGATGTTGAGCAAGGCTGGTAAAACCCGTATAAGGAACGTTATTATTCCTTGCCCACTCCGAGACGGTATCAAAATCAATTTCAATAAGGGCCGCAGGAAACTTGCGGCCGTCGGCAAATACTATGGCCTCGCTTATATAGGGACTTGTTTTAAGCGTCTTCTCTATTTCAGAAGGAGATATATTCTTTCCACCAGCGGTTATTTGGATGTCTTTGAGACGATCGACTACCTTTAGTTCTCCGTTTTCCGTGAACTTAACCACGTCGCCCGTATGGACCCAACCTTCTTCATCTTTTACTTTTCGTGTGGATTCCTCATCCCCCCAGTAGCCCAAAAAAGCCCCTGGGCCTCTCACCAGCAACTCTCCATTGTCGGTGAGCTTCCATTCAACCCTGGGAAACATCTTACCGGCTGTGCCTGGTTTGGCAAAGGGCTTTAGCTGAGCGCTTATGTTTCCACCCTCCGTTTGCCCGTACATCTCGCCCGCGGGTACGCCCCAAACTTGCCACAAGGCAAGGATTTCAGGAGGGACGGGAGTAGCCCCCACTAGGCAGAACCGAACTTTTGCAAATCCCAATTTTTCTAAAAGAGGGCGAAAAACCAAAAGCCGCGCAAGCTTGTATAGAAACCACAATATCGGGGATGGCTTGGACTCCCATTTTCTGCTCATGTATTTCCGACCAATCTTCATCGCTAATCTGTACGATTGCTTCTTTAACCAACTACTCGCCTCTATCCCCACCAATGCCTGAGCCGCAAATTTCTCTAACGTACGTGGCGCCCCTAAAAAGATGGTCGGAGAGACCTCGTACATTGTTTCAGCCATAAGATCCGGACTTTCCCCAATGTGCGTTACATGATTTGCCACCATTGGTAGATATTCGTCTTGAAGTCTCGCCAAAATATGAGCAAGGGGCAAGTAAGCCACACTTCTTGCCTTCTCGTTGAAGAACTCCGGAACAAGAAATGCCAACTCCAGCCTTTCCCAGAGCAAATTTCGATGAGTTATCATGACCCCTTTAGGTACGCCAGTCGTCCCCGAGGTGTAAATCATAGTTGCGACGTCGTCTGGTTCGACTCTGGACACCAGCTCCTCAAACAATCGGGGCCTTTTTTGTTTCATTTCAGCTCCAATCTCTTCAACCTCCGTAAAACTGACAATCCGCGAGTCGTTGTACATGAACATAGCACTGGTGTCCGCAACGATTATTTTCTGCAAAAGGGGTAACTCATCCGCTACCGGTAGGATCTTGTCAACAAATTCTTGGTTCTGAGCGACAAAGAACTTCGCACCTGCATTTTCAACCATCCACTTCGTCTCCGAAACCGAACTCGTTGAATAGATACCGTAACTGATCGCTCCGGCGCTCTGAACTGCAATGTCAGCATATAGCCATTCAGGACAAGGATCTCCCATTATGGCTACCCTATCCCCCCTCTCCAATCCCATTTCTACCAATCCGAGACAAAAGTTCTCGACATGATCCCGATATTGTTCCCAAGTGACCTCCTTGTAGAGACCCCGATCTTTGTACTTGAAGGCCACCCCCTTAGGCGTCCGATTGCACCTTTCTAAAAAAAGAGCCGGAATGGTATTCGCTTTAAAACCTGCAGCAACTGGGTATGGCTCCTCTGCTGAGAGTTCGTAGATGCTCTTTAACAATTTTACTTTATCTGTCCGCCCAGACATAGACACCTCCTTCTTAAGGGGGTCTCCTTAGGAAAGGCAAGAACCATACCAAAGCGAGAACCTTGAGTTATGTTATCTTTCCCTGCGATCTACAATATAAAACGTCATTTCTTTTGCGAACTTGCGAAACCTGCGGACTTACAAAGCCAAGAAACGATAATTTTTAACCGGTATGTTAAATCTTCATCTATGATTCTCTTCATCCAAAACATCTATTGCCCAAGTTTTTTCACTCTCTCCCGTTCCTTAAGCTCTTTTCTCTTGATCTTCCCATCGGGAGTCTTAGGTAATTCATCGATAAACTCTATCTCTCTTGGATATTCGTGTTTACTCAGTTCCGCTTTCACAAACTCTTTTATCTCCGCTGATAGAGCTTCAGACGGCTGAAAACCTTCTTTTAGCTTAATAAATGCCTTCACTATTTCACCTCGCTCCCTATCAGGGCTTCCGACCACGGCACATTCCTCGACTGCGGGATGCTTCAATAGCGCCTCTTCAACCTCTATTGGGCCTATAGTGTAGCCCGCGGATATGATCACATCATCTATTCTCGAAACGTACCAAAAGTACCCGTCTTCATCAGTATAAGCGCTGTCTCCTACCCTGACCCATTTGCCTTCCCGCCATAGGGCGATTTGTCCTATCTTGCCTGGTGGCAACTCGTTGCCCTCTTCATCTATCACCGCTACCTTGAGCCCCCCGATCATCGGCTTACCCAAACTCCCAGGCTTAACCACCCAATCCTCAAACCCTGCATAGTCCAGAGTTATAGGTCCCATCTCTGTCGTCCCATATTGACAGTATGGAATCAATCCCCAGTTTTGTTGGATAGAAGAAATCAGCTCCTTGCTCATCGCTTCCCCAGTATAGGAGATCTTCTTTAGCTTAAGGTTATATTTGCTGGCTTTGCCCGATCCCATGATAAGACGGTAATGGGAGGAGATAGCCGCCATATTAGTAACTCCCCACTCCTCTAAGGCCTCCAGTACTTTCTCCGCATCGAATTTCCCGGAAAAGGTGCCGATGGCTTTGCCGAAGATCAAAGGAGAAATCGTTCCGTACCATATACCGTGTCCCCATGCAGGAGAAGAGGGGCAAAAATAGATATCATTGGACGTTAACCCCACCCCGAACTTCATCACCACAGCCGCCACCGTAACCGCCCCATGTCGATAAACGACGGATTTAGGGGCCCCAGTGGTTCCACTGGAAAACTGGATCATACAAAGGGAATCAGCATTGGTGTGCCAGTTGTACACCTCGCTTTGTCTCTTTAACTCTTCGAGGAGTTCGTCTGCAATGATAAACTTTAAACCAAGTTTCTCTACAAGAGCAGGACTCACCACTTCTACTTTATCTTGGGTCGTCACTATGGCCTTCGCTCTTGCCTTCTCTAACCTAAACGCTATTGCTTCGGGGCCAAAAAGGGGGAAACAAGGCACCGCCACTGCACCGTGCCTGAAGATGCCAAACATGCTTACGTAAAACTCAATAGAGGGGAAAAGCAGAATCGCTACCCTATCACCGGGGGCTACACCTAAGTGCCCCAATAGGTTGGCAAACTGACAGGTTAGCTTCGCAAGCTCCCCAAAAGTATAAACCTTGACTCTCCCATCCGCAAATTTTATCCTGATTGCTATCTCTTCCTGAGGATGACGGTCTATACACTCATGGGCTATATTGAACCTCTCTTTAGTGCCATCGAACAGATCCCACCTCTCACTCCATCTGAACTTCTCCTTCGCCTCTTTATAAGTTTTGTAATCTAAGGCCATCTTTATATGTGCATTTGATACAAAAAATGGACTACGTCCACCATTCGTTCTCAAGGAAACATAATCAAAAGAGCTCCTCCATTTCGTCATTACCGGGAGGCAACCTTCCGTGCTTCTTCACATATTGCTGGATAATCTGTCTTTCTCGAGAGGTGTACATAAGATCTTCCTCGTATGTGAAATAACTCGCCCTGCATCCTGATTCGATTTCTTCTAAAAGCGCTTTTTTAAGGTTTTCTGTGCCGATCACCTTGTAGAGATTCCTCTGCTCGTCATAGAGTTGATATACTCCTTCCTCTTCTGGCACGCTCATAATGTTTTCTTCAGTGAATGGCAACCATCTTTCGGGCGGATATATAGTCGAGGGAAGAACCGCCTTTCGCTTTGAAGCCACTTTACTCTCTTTGTGTCGGAGCGCACCTGTTGGACAGACATCAACGCATATGCCGCAAAACCTGCAACCCGCTTCAATAGCGGTAGAGCTCTTAAACCCGACAACGATCTCGCCATCAACCCAAACAAACCCAAGGGCCTCCGCTCCCACAATCTCTTTACAGGCAACTACGCACCTGAGGCAACCAATGCAATAGGTATAATCCCGAAAAAAGAATGGATTATCATTTACTATTTCACGCTGAGCTCTATAAGAGGGTAATCCTCCTTCTATTCCCACATATTCTGCTAATTTTTCCAGTTCGCAGGCACCAAATTTCCAGCAACATCTCTCTTCCTCGGGTACGTTAAATGAACAAGTCTTTCTGTCACATCCCTCTCGTTGTGGGCAAAGAAGACATCCATGGGGATGTTTTTCAAGAATCTTGCTAAGGTTCTCGCGCCTTCTTTTGACGATCTCGGGAGTGTTTGTGTAAACGACTGCGCCGTCTTCAGCCTTTGTCACACACGATTCAACTATCCTTCCACCTTCTATTTGTACAACACACAGACCACAGCCCTCATATTTCCTTCCCTTTTGGCCTCTGTAGACCTTTTCTCCCCTGTAGACTATCTCGGACGACAGCAATCCTTTCGGGGAAGACAGACCCCGGCGGGTACAAAGATGAGGTATGTAGATGCCATTCTCCAACGCGACTTCAAGGATAGTTTGCCCATCTTGGAAGGACACCTCCCGCTCATTTATCCGCAGGGTTCCCATTTAGCAAGCTTGCCTCTTTTGTGCTCTCTCCTTCTGGTACAAGACCTTTGCAAAAAGAGCAGCTCCCCAAGCGCCGGCAAGCTGCGGATCTTTCTCTGTCTTCAAAGCCTCAAAACCCAATTTTCTCTCCAATCTCTTAACGATACCGACATTCTTCGCTATACCGCCAGTAATAGCGAGATCTCTCTGCACACCCAGTTCCTCGAGTAAGGCGTATACTCTATCCGTCATTGCCCTGCAAAAGGCAGCGAGTACTTTTTCAGTGGGCCACCCTTCCCTTAGGAGTCCTAAGGCTTCCGACTTCGCAAACAAGACACATGTATTGCTAACCGGAGGCGGCTCTTCATCTACTTGGAGGGAACGAGGGCCTACCTCACCGATAGGGACTCCCAACAAATCGGCCATCACTTCCATACCTCTACCAGTCCCAGCAGCACACTTTTCATTCATCAGGAAATTGAGCACCTTTCCCCTTTCATCACAACGAATTACTTTAAGGTCCTGCCCTCCCATGTCCAATACAGTTCTTACAGAATTACCATATATCTCCACCGCCCCTCGTGCATGGCAAGCGATTTCAGTAATAGCTCTATTGGCAAAGGGAACCTTTACACGACCATACCCGGTGCCTACTACATAATGGATATCCTCGATCCTCATCCCTGTGCCTTCTAACGCCCAATTGGCCACTTTCCGGGCGCTTTCCGGAGAACTATGCCCGGTTCTCATATTGGCACAGGCATATATCTTCCCATCCACAAGGATTACCGCTTGGGAGCTCACTGAGCCCACATCTACACCTGCAGTTATTATTTCCGCATCCCTCCAGTCTATGTCAGGGTCGTGCCAGTTATATTCATGCCATCGCCAATATTCTTTTTTCTCTGTTGCCATTCTCCTGAACCTCCTTAGTCCGATTCTTCTCCTTCCATCCCTAATAATGCAGCACCAAGGGCTGTTACAAACTCTGGATCCGGCGGAACTAGGAGATCCTCTTTCAAAAAGGTTTTCAGCGACTGAACAAACCCGATATTTCGCGCTACCCCGCCAACCAGGGCTATATCTTTTTGAACCTTTATCCTCTGAGACATAGCCCCAACCCTTGCTGCCATGGCATCATGGACAGCTTTGGCAATATCAGCTCTGTCGGTCTCCGCATGAATCAAGGAGACAACTTCCGACTCAGCAAAAATCACACATTGGGCATTGATCGGGATGGCCTTCGTCGAAGCAAGGGAAAGTTGTGCGAATTCCCCAACTTCTACTTCCATGGCTCGCGCCATCGCCTCCACGAATGCTCCAGCCCCAGCGGCACACTTTTCGTTGATGGCAAACTCGATCACTTTTCCGGTCTCATCGAGTCTAATAGCCCGTGCTTCCTCCGCCCCGACATCTATCACTGTCCTCACTGAAGGGAAAAGCCTCACAATTCCTTTCGCATTACAGGCCATCACTGTAAACTGTTTCTCAGCGAAGGTTACAACCTTTTTCCCGGCTCCAGTAGCTACGACTACACCTACGTCTTCTTCTCCTACGTCCGCATCTTGTAACGCCCCTTCAAAAGCCTTTCGGGCAGACACATAACGGTCAAATCCCGTTTCAAATATGCTACGTCCGATCTGCTCACCATCTCTCACAACCACCGCCTTTACATTTTTTGCCCCCATATCGATCCCCACGGCTATCATCCTCAGTCCTCCTACTTGATTAACCCGAGGGATTCTATGAAAGCTGTTATTTGTTCTTTTACCGTTGCGAGTTCAAATTCCCTCTCGTCACCCATGTTTCCTTCGTAATAGGCGACAGGAATACCTGCTTCTACGAGCGCTTGTTTATTTTCCGCTACTCCCAGAGTAAGTCCCTCACATCCTCGGTTAAAGTGCATAATAATTCCATTACACTTCCACTGAGTGAATATTTTTTTCATGATATGACTTTTAAATCGATGATCATAAAAAATCTGCGCCATAGGCAGCCCCAGTGCCCAATCAGCGAGCAATCGTAAGGCATCCTCCCTCGTGCGTATCTCTATTCCTTTCTCCATAGGCGTAGTCCTGGGCCGGAATGTACCGTCTTCGGCAATTTCCCAGTGGCCCATTAACGTAAATGTATAGAAGGATCCTATGCTCACAACCCCATAACTTTCCATATACCTATATATCTCCAGAAATCCCCATGGCGGCTGGATATCAGTCATTATCCTTGCTTTTTCATTGGGGATCGCCGCTATACCCCGCGCCACTCTGTCCCTCATCTCATCTCTCAGTTCCTTGTAAAATTCCACTACTTCCCTATGGGCTTTGTGAAGGGCCGCGAAAACATAAAATGAATACATGGTCTTTTCATCCATGGGGGCGGGTATAGCCTGGTTCAATGTGCAGATCTCTGCCCACAGCGAGGTACTTTCGAAATAGTTCTTTGCCGCTTGAATAAGTTTCTCGTCGTCGTATTCTCTTCCCGTAATATCTTCAAGCCACTCTATTCCTTCTTGCATCTGATCCACAAGATATTGAATTCTGTGCTCTTGGTTAGGATCAACCACATAATCTTCCCTCTTTTCATCCCACTTGTAGTACATTCCAGCACTCCAATCTATAACGAAATACGGAATCCCACCCTCTATCCTGCTCGCCTCTTGATACCACTTTGCGTGACTGCAGCAACTATGCAAGACCCACATGAAATCCGGCTTCGGGAATGGACCTCCAAATACGAATTCGTTGAGCAAGACAGAACCCCAATAATTTCTCATATAAGCACAGAGATCCCGCGCATATCCTTTTGCCTCAACTACTTCATGACATCTCCTAGCAAATTCTTTATTGTAAGCTACAGTAGCTCCATAAGGTTCTCCTGTCAGGTGATAGACATCATCTCCCAGCCCGTATGGAACAGCATCAATGCTAGGAGCATTTCCAGCCCACCTTATCCCGCCTTTCTCCTTCGCCTGCATATAATTTTTGTAATACTGTAAGCGAAGTTCCTTAGCCTTCTTCCAGCACTTAAAACCTTCTGTGGGATACTTGTTCTCGGAGTCCATTTTGTCTTCCCTCATGCGATTTTATACTATGTCCTCGGCAAAAAGCTCATCCGAAGCGAACGTCTCTAAGAATGCCTCTACCCTTATTCTGAATTGTCCTACAGGTACAGTTACATCAAACTCGAGGAAATAATTTTTAATTCCTTTTTCATTCAGAAGATCTCGAAGAGCAGGAATATCAAGCTCATGTGGGTCACAGAACTTCTGCTGTATAAGCAGAACCCCTTGTACTCCAAACTCTTCAATGAGGTCAAGTATTCTCCTAAATCGAATTCTTTCAGGTTCCCAATCCCTTTGAGGGCAGGGCGTTCTTGTTACATAACGCTCTGCAATAGCAGTAAGCGGATCTTTTTCATCGAGTTTTACCTCTTCCCAAAAATATCGGCTCCCCGTACAATGATCTTCTATGACAATAGTAGCTCCAAGCGTCTCCTCAACCATTTTAGTAAATTCAACGTCGTCATTTTCACTTCCCACGGTCATTAATCTAATGCTCGACTCCCTTCCCAAATCCCTGGTAGCCAGTCCATTATTAAACATCTCCTCAATCGCATCCGAGTGCTCGTTTTTATCCGTCAATTGACTTGACACCACCATGTACATGGCTTCAAGGCCCGTAAGCTTCGGGTTCGGCTCTCTCCTTAAATTGTAAACCTTTTTCATCAGTCTGCGGTTTTTATTCACTATCTCGATTCCTCTGCGCAGATCATCATCGGTTATTTCCTTCTCAAGCCACCTTTCTAAGGCTGACTTAAAGATCTCAAGCTCTTTCCTGAGAAAAGGGATCGAGGCGCGGGGGGTCACGACATTCATTGGCATAGGGATATAATGGTCGAACTCATGAGGGATTCTCTGCCTCCAAGAGAAAAACGTTTGCCTTATATGGATGCATGATTGGCCTATCACTATCCCATCCAGATAGGCATATTTCCCCTGAAGCCCCTGTGCGAGACAGTCCCTACAAAAGGGACAGTACATCCCAAAAAGATACGGTTCTGCTAAGCCAATGCTTTCTGGTTCATGCCCTCCGAGAATTCTGACTGGCAGTACGTTTGCCGCATAGAGAATTTCCTCGGGGATATAGGTACATATGTAACCCACTACCTTACCACCGGTTTTTTCCTTCCAATCTTTTGCATACTCATGTCGATTCTCATACCATTCTCTGAATTTATCAAACATTTATCCCTCCCTTTTAGGGATCTTCAGGGGGTCTTAAAAATGTTCAGCAAGAATTATACCAATAATTAAGTAGGGGAAATTTTGTTAAAATGATTGAAAAAACCATTGAAATTTACGGGGAGATAAATGGTTAAGTATAAACCTTTCGGTTAAAATTAATCGCTTAAGGTTTAGTAAAAAGCAATAATTTCTACAAAGAGGTAAAGAAAAAGAGTGAAGTCCGAAAGCTGGTGCCGGAGGTGGGATTCGAACCCACACGGGAGTGGCTCCCGGGGGATTTTGAGTCCCCTGCGTCTCCCAATTCCGCCACTCCGGCAACCGAGGAAATTATACGATATCGACCCGAGAGGGGTCAATCAGGCTTCAGCGGCGCAGGCGAATGGGCCGGTACTCCCTCCCCTTCTTTGCCTCTGGCTCCCCGTCCACCATGACGATATCAGCGGTGAAGTCGTACTTCCCCTCAAAGAGGGCGCTTCCCACGGCGTAAATGTCCACCGGGGCCTTCTTCTCCTCGAAGTGAGCGATCTTCTCAGGGTTGAAGCCCCCTGAGACGATGATCTTCACCCAGGAGAACCCCTCCTTGTCCAGGGCAGAGCGGACCTTCTCCACCAAGCGGACGTTCACTCCCCTTGGGTCAAACTGCATCATCTCCTCCCAGAGGGAGCGATCCACCATGGTGTCCGAGGTATCAAGCCTCACGGCCCAGAGGATCTTTCCGAGCTTCCTCGCCACCTCCAAGGATGTGCCCACGCAGTCGTTGTGGTAGTCCACTAAGGCGATCACCTTGATGTCAGTCCCCTTGGCAATGTGCTCGTAAAACTTATAGGTGGCCAGGGCCGTATCCCCCCGGTAGCAGGCGATAAGGGCATGGGGTATCGTCCCTATCCCCCGGGAACCCCACCACTCTGCCCCCGCGTCGGTAGATACCGCATGGGCCCCTCCGATGGTGGCGGCATAGCCATCCCCTCCCTGCACGCTGAAGTGGTCGAAGCGGGCAGCGAAAAACAGGACCGGCTTCCCCTGGGCCGCCTGAACGCAGCGGCGCACGTTCGTGGCCACCTTGGTCCTGCGGGCTAGCACCCCCAGGTAGACCGTCTCCAGGTGGGCGAAGCTTGCCGCTGGCCCCTCGATATGCATCACCGGTTCGTAGGGCTCCACCTCATCACCATCCCTTAATGCGGTGATCTTGAGCTGATCGAACTCGTCCACCCAGATCTCGTCCAGGGCCGCCTCGATCTCGCACCGCTCCCTCGTGAGGGCGAGAAAACGCTCCCTGTCCGCGTACCGGTACTTGCGCATCTCCATCTTGATCTCCATCAGGCGATCGAAGAGCTTATACGCCTTCTGCAGATCCTTGTAGTGGCCAGTGCCCACCTTCAGGATGGCGATCGCCTCATCCACCCCGCAGAGCACCGCGTGTTTCTTCTGGAAGACCTGCATGAGGACGATGGGGTTATGCCGGTCCCGTTCCAGGATCAGCTTCTCCCGCCAAAAGTAGACGTCAGAGCGGTACCCCCTCCTGATCTCGTGGATGGGCAGATCGAAGACATGGACAGGAAGCCTCTCGTTCTCCTCCTTGAGAAGGACCTTAGACCCAGTACTCATCGCTGGAGATCCTCTCCTCCACGTTTATCTTGTAAACCTCCTCCAACGGAGAAAGTATCTCCGGGGCCCTCTCATAGACCTCCCTTATCGCCTCCCTCACCTTCTTCACCCCGTTGGGAGTCATCCTCCCCAGGGGCCGGCGGCATGGTCCGGCAGGAAGTCCCAAACCCCGCATCAGGGTCTTTATGGGCACGGGGTTTCGGAACTTGCAGGGGACCTGAAATCCCCCGTACTCCTCCTCAGTCTTCACGGTGACGATTCCGAAGAGGGGAGCCAGGGCTTCCCTGAGCCTCTTTCCCCTCTCCATATCTCCCCTAAGCAGTGCCTCAGTCATCTCAGCCACCGCCCCCGGGACCACGTTGGAGACCACCGAGACCACCCCTTGTGCCCTGATGTCTTCTCGAACCATCATCTCAAAGGTCTTATCGTCGTCTCCCGAGAGGATATCAAAGTCATCTCCCAGAAGTGTCCTCGTCTTCGCCATCCTCTCCAGGTCCCCGGTCGCCTCCTTCACGGCCTGAACGTTCCTGCACTCCCTCCTCAGGAGGGCCAGATCCTCCACCTCCATCTGGGTTCCCGTGCGCCCGGGAATGATATAAGGGGTTATGAAGGTGTCGGGAAAGGATTTGGCGATCACCTCGTAGTATTCAGTGCGAAGCTCCAACGAGGAGGGGCCGTTGTAGTAGCAGTCGACAAGGAGCACCGCCTCCACCCCCAGCTCTACCGCTCCCTTCGTCCCCTTCAGGGCTTCAGCGGTGGAGTTGCTCCCTGTGCCGGCCATAACGGGCACCCTCCCCTTTGCCAGCTCCACCACCTCCTTT